>NZ_QICQ01000001.1 GCF_003201195.1 Nitrosomonas eutropha
GTGACCGATCGCAAAGGTGCGTTGCAGGCTTTCCGGCGTTGTCGTTCAGGCCTGGGCCGGGTGGTGGCGGTGTTGGCGGACAGCGGTTATGTGGGAGAGCCGTTTGCTCAAGGTGTACGCGATGTGCTGAGCGAGACTGTCGCGGTTCAGATCGCCAGGCGCAGTGAGTTGCATACCTTCGCCGTTATCCCCAAGCGTTGGGTAGTGGAACGCAGCTTTGCCTGGTTGGAGAAGAATCGACGGCTGTGGAAGAACTGTGAGCGCTTACTCAACACCAGCTTGCAGTTTATTCACCTGGCCTTCCTGGCCCTTCTACTCAAAAGACTTTGAACAGGTTCTCAGAAAATATTTTCCAAAAGGGCGGCAAAATGAGAGCTGCCACGAGCAGCATAACTAACCAATGGAGACCAAACCCCCACGCCATCCCATTCATATACATTCCGTGCATCATGTTGTATTCCTCAGCCAAATTATTTCTGTACCCACCGCTATAACCAGAGCCGCTACAGCGTGTAGCACATTGTTAATCAGCGATACCTAGTTAAAAATTTACTTGGCCGTCGCTTTAGGAAGAGCGACCTCAAAAATCATATTTCCATCCACCTCTTTTGCAGTAATGGTGCCGCCATGTGCGTCAATAATTGACTTGACAATAGCTAGACCTAAACCAGCTCCGTCCCCTTTACGTTGACGTGAAGGATCCGCGCGGTAAAACCGGTCAAACAATCTTGGTAGATGCTCGGAATTGATCGTATGTCCCGGGTTTTCTACACTAATAGCAATCGTGTCGTTGCTGTTAGCAGCTAGCGAGACTGTAACTGCTCTCCCTGGAGGGGTGTAACGTATGGCATTGGATAAAAGATTGCTTAGCGCGCGGCGCATCATCAATCTATCACCCTGAACACATATAACTGGACCTTTACATATCAATGAAACGGAGCGTTCTTCGGCCCATGCCTCGAAGTAATCAAATAGCTCCTGGACTTCAGTAACCAAATTCACGCTGACCAGTTCCGGTTTGAGCTGATTATTATCGGCTTGCGCCAAAAACAGCATATCGCCGACCATTTTGGCCATACGTTCGTATTCTTCCAGATTCGAATATAAAATTTCTCGATACTGCTCGACATCGCGCGATTGAGAGAGTGCCACTTCCGTCTGCGTTTTCAGATTCGTTATGGGCGTACGCAGCTCATGAGCGATATCAGCCGAAAAGTTCGACAGGCGTTGAAAACCATCTTCGATGCGATCCAGCATGTCGTTGAATGACACGGCCAGTTCAGTTAACTCCACCGGAACGGTACCAGGTGCGAGCCGAATAAAAAGCTGATCAGATTTGATTCGACGAATCTCTCGGCTGATGCGCCGTATCGGCGCATGACCCTGATACACAGCAAACCATGTCGCCAGAATAGCAATCAGACAGGCTGCGGTCGTAATAACTCTCAGGTAACTGCGAAAGCTTTCAAGATAGTGCAAGTGAAAATTGATGCCAGTGGCAACGGCTAAGGTTAAAGGCTCGGCGCCTTGAAGACCTTTGTTCATTAGCTGCACAACAGCACCTCGATAGGTCTCTCCCTTATCCCGCCAGATTTTCACCGAGTCAATGGTGATTACGCCGGTAAAGGGAACCAACCGTGTAAAACCATCCAGATCCGAATTAGGCGTAGCGTAAATCACATTGCCATGACTATCCGACACTCGAAATTGTGCATTACGATGACCTGAGATCGCAGCCGCCAGCCGACGCTTCAATACATCCGACTCTTGACTGGCTGACGGCTCGGAGAGCGACTGCGTCAGCGATTGAACAACAGCATTAAGCTCATCAACATCCTGCTGAACGAAGTGACTATTAATGGATCGTTGGACCATCCATCCAAACGTGAGAAGCACCACTGTGATGACCGCTCCAATGGATACGGTCAGACGCAGGGCCAGCGACGCAGGGCGGCGTGCCACTCTTTTCAACCTACGCTGCTGACATCAAGCATATATCCCATACCGCGAACGGTATGGATCAGCTTGGGTTCAAAGGCGTCATCGATTTTGGCGCGCAGGCGCCGAATCGCCACGTCAATGACGTTGGTGTCGCTGTCAAAATTCATGTCCCACACCTGTGAGGCAATCAGAGAGCGCGGTAACACCTCACCTTGGCGGCGCACCAAAAGCTCCAGAAGCGCAAATTCTTTGTTTGTCAGGTTAATGCGTACCTCTTGCCGCCTCGCCCGCCGACGTGGAATGTCCAGCACCAGGTCGGCCACTTGCAATTGATCACTCAGAGCGGGCGCTGCGCCTCGGCGCAGCAGTGTACGCACTCGTGCGAGCAGCTCCGAAAATGCAAAAGGTTTAATCAAATAATCATCGGCGCCTAGTTCCAAACCCTTAACCCGGTCCTCTACGCTATCGCGCGCCGTCAAAAACAATACCGGTGTCGCCGATTTCGCTTCACGCAAGGCTTGAACAATACGCCAACCGTCAACATCTGGCAGCATGACATCTAGGATGATTAAATCATAGTCCTCTGTCAGGGCGAGGTGGTGCCCATCCAGGCCCGTACGGGCCAGATCGACTATAAAACCGGACTCAACCAGCCCTTGGCGTACGTATTCGCCAGTTTTTATCTCATCTTCAACGACGAGCAATTTC
Organism: Nitrosomonas eutropha; assembly: GCF_003201195.1. GTDB lineage: Bacteria > Pseudomonadota > Gammaproteobacteria > Burkholderiales > Nitrosomonadaceae > Nitrosomonas > Nitrosomonas eutropha. The sequence continues at coordinate 2,650 of NZ_QICQ01000001.1, forward strand.
ATGGGATCGCTCCTGCGATAGGCTTCTGTTTTGTGCCTGACTTAAGGGATTGCCCCCTGACCTAGAAGCGTCAGAACTCATGACGAGACTCTACCCGTGGCAAGCTGACAGTACGATGACGGATGAATTACAAAATTGTAATATACCGATAATTCGAAGGAATTCTTTTATGAACAGCGCGCAGACGTTCCGTCTGCGCGGCCAGTTACTTGGCGCACGGCAGTGATTTTACCCAAGCGTTTTACCAGATAGTTATGAACATCTGCCAAGCACGTGACCAATAATATCGCTGGCCTCAGATGATCTATCACGAGTATTGTGCCGAAAAACCCCTAAAGCATGTCAAAAAATGGGCTAGGGCTCAGCAGTTTAACGGTGCCGGACCCTCTAAGATACACGTTTCGGCGTATACCCAACTTCTCGAATGGCGCGTTCAATGGTATCTGCATTGAGAACTCCATCGATCCGAATCAAATGAGCGGGAAGATCAATGCCAACGCTGGCCGCCGGTGCCGTTTCTTTGATCACGCGCGTGATGGTATCCACACAGTGGCCACAAGTCATATCTTTCACTTCAAATTCAATCATTCTGCTATCTCCTTAGGTAGTGCAGCATGACAATACTAAACCTTCCCACGACGACAATGTCAAGCTGGCCCAACGTCGCATTTACCGAGCATTTTCTGCATTAAGATCAAATATTTGCGCCACTCGAGCGACCGCAGTTGCTATCTCTTTTTTCCTTTAAGTAACAGCCAGTTGCTTGACTACCGTGAAACTTGGCACGGACATGACAAAAATGTAATGACAACGTAATCGGACTGACAGCCCTGGTTGGCTACAGTGTATTTGTCACCGCCTACTCATCACTGCCGGGCGGATATAAAGCAACCTGCCTATTTGAAGGAAACGATGATGAAATGTGATATGAAAACCATGATGAAGACGGCCCTTGGCCTAGGCGTAGTCGTTGCCGTGGCGTACGCGACTATGCCCGCCGCCCGTGGATGGATTGCCGCCGGTGCTCCGTTTTTATTCCTTCTGATTTGCCCCTTGATGATGTTTTTCATGATGAAAGGCATGCACTCCTGCGACAAGGACCAAAGGGCGGAAAAAAACCAAGCCGACAAAGCTCCCACCACACCATTGGTCGGACACTCGCCGCTCAAAGATTAGTCGGCGCACAGCCGTCCCACTCTACTCATGGCGGACTCATGATGGGATAGCACTTGGATTAACGGATATCACGTGATGAGTTCTAAAACGATTTTTACCACCTTGGCGGCAACAAGCGTTGCCACGCTATTTATGTTCGGCGGACTTGGCGTAGCAACCGCAAGTACCGAGCCATCCTTAGCCGATACACAAGCCATAAAGACTTTGGCACGGGCTGCGCCGATTGAACTCACCCACCTGCACGGGCTTGCCTATAGCGCAGACGGTCAACAGCTGCTTATCCCGAGCCATCATGGCATCGCGGCGTATGTGGATGGTCAATGGGCAAAAATGGCCGGGCCTGAGCATGATTACATGGGATTTGCCACCACCCGAGAGGCGTTTTACAGCAGCGGGCATCCAGCAGCAGGCTCTAACCTAATTAATCCGTTTGGCCTTATTAAAAGTACGGATGCAGGAAAAACCTGGCGGCAGTTGGGGCTAGAAGGAGAGTCCGATTTTCATACCTTGGCCACAAGCTATGAAACCAATGCGGTTTATGTTCTGAATTATGGGCCTAATACCCGGATGCCCCAAGCTGGCCTGTATATGACTCAAACAGACGGCCTGACGTGGACGCGAGCAGCCGCTAATGGTCTGAAGGCCAAAATCAACAGCTTAGCGGTGCATCCACGCGATGCCAACGTCGTTGCCGTGGGTGCCGCCGACGGGTTGTACTTGTCTCGTGACGCGGGCAACCATTTTGAGCTATTGATTCGAAGCACGCAGGTACTAGCACAGTGGTTCGATCTGAATGGCGAGCACCTTTGGGTTAGCAGTTACGCAAACGCCCCCGTGCTGAGTCGCATGGGCCTGAGTGATGGCGGAGCGAATGAAAAAATCAAGCTTCCTGCATTGAACAAAGACGCGGTGGCCTTCATTGCTCAAAACCCTACCCGCCACGAAGAAGTTGCTATTGCGACCTTCAAGCGTAGCGCCTATATCACTAAAGATAGAGGTGCAACGTGGACGCAAATCGCTGACGGTGGCACGGCCCTCGATAAATAAGGTCCGCCCTTCTAAATTTTGGCATCTAGCTCCCATCAAATGGCTTGGACAATCCCATGAGCAATAAGCTGATAAAAATCATTGTGATCGCGCTGGCGGCGATTGGACTCTTGGCTGTTTTTGCTCTCGTCGGCATGGGAGCCATGATGTTTTGGATGATGGGCACTTGATGTGAACGTGACACGATTAAGTGTCACCCCGCTTCCGCCAGTATCGAAAATGCAACCACACGACCAATCTGACGAACACCCTCGCATTACAAAAATGTAATGCCAGCGTCATTGGGCCGACATGCACATTTCGTTAAAGTGCATGTCATCAATTTAATTTGAGGCTTTGATCATCGAAGGATGATTGATATCTACCCTCTTTCGACTTTGGGATACGCTCACGTGAAACACTTGCTACCGCACTCGCTTGCACTGCCTATACTGCCCCGTCGCCGATTCGTTCAGGGCCTTGCGGCTGGCGGCGTATTGTTGGGCTTATCGCCCTTTGCCCGAGCCGCCGGAGTTCCGTCCGTCAATACGAGTACCGGTTCGGCCGCTGTGCTGACGGGGACCGAGTTCAACCTCGATATCGGTGAATCGCCCGTCAATTTCACCGGCAGCCCACGCATCGCAACGACGGTGAATGGCTCGCTTCCTGCGCCTACCTTACGCTGGCGCGAAGGCGATACGGTCACTATTCGCGTCAAGAACCGTCTGAAGGAAGCCACCTCCATCCATTGGCACGGCATCATCCTGCCCTTCCAAATGGATGGCGTGCCAGGTATCAGTTTTACGGGCATTGCTCCAGGAGAAACATTTACCTACCGATTTAAAGTTGAACAAAGCGGCACGTACTGGTATCACTCCCATTCTGGCATGCAGGAGGCGACCGGCGTTTATGGGGCGATCATTATCGACCCGGCACAAACCGACTCCATACGGGCCGATCGCGAGTACGTCGTTCAGCTTTCTGACTGGACCGACGAGGATCCGATGCGAGTCCTGGCCAAGCTCAAAATGCAAGGCGACTACTACAACTACAACCAGCCCACCGCCATTGATTTCTTCCAGGACGTGTCACGAGATGGCCTGAAAGCGGCCATCGACAAGCGCAAGATGTGGAACGAAATGCGCATGAGTCCAACCGACCTGGCGGACTTGTCGGCTAATGTGTTGACCTATTTGATGAACGGCACAACCCCGGCCGGCAACTGGACGGGATTATTCCGTCCCGGTGAGCGGGTCCGCCTGCGTTTCATCAACGGGGCAGCCAACACTTTTTACGACGTGCGTATACCAGGTCTGAAGCTAACGGTGGTTCAGGCCGACGGCGTCAATGTAGAGCCCGTAACGGTGGATGAATTCCGCTTTGGTCCAGGGGAAACCTACGACGTGCTGGTCCAGCCCAAAGACGATACCTATACCGTTTTTGCGCAAGCCATGGACCGCACCGGGTATGCACGGGGCACACTGGCTACGCGTGCCGGTCTCGACGCGCCCGTGCCCGCGCTTGACCCAGTGGAATGGCTCACCATGGCGGACATGATGGGTTCAATGGGCGCGGGCATGGCAGGAATGAGCCATGGTGGGTCCGGCCAATCGTCCATGGGCGGTATGGATCACGGTGCTATGGCTGGGATGAATCATGGCAGTATGCAGGGCATGAATCACGCAGGCATGGCTGGTATGGATCATGGCGCAATGACAGCAACTGGCGCCAGCACCCAAGTACGCCACGCCAGGACCGAGTATGGCCCCAGCATTGATATGCGGGTCGACATGCCGCGCACCAACCTGGACGATCCCGGCATTGGGCTGCGCAACAACGGCCGCCGAGTATTGACGCTATCGGACTTGCACACCGTGGGTGGTGCAATGGATCCGCGCGGCGCGGAGCGTGAAATTGAGCTCCATCTGACCGGCAACATGGAACGCTATGCCTGGTCATTCGACGGCGTGGAATATGGAAAATCGACGCCCGTTCATTTTCGCTACGGCGAGCGGGTCAGGGTTATTTTGCACAACGACACCATGATGACGCACCCCATGCACTTGCACGGCATGTGGAGTGAGCTAGAAGCGCCTGACGGCAGCTTCCAGGCGCGCCGCCACACGATTCCGGTGCAGCCAGCGCAACGCATCAGCTTTCTTGTGACCGCCGATGCACTGGGTCGCTGGGCCTGGCATTGCCATCTGATGCTGCACATGGATGCGGGGATGTTTCGCGAAGTGGTGGTGGCATGAGCTCAGTAAACGAGAAAAAGGGAATCTTGACCGTGAATACTCATATAAGAAAACGCATTCTTGCAACCGCTATCGCAACGCTGGGAGCCACTCCGCTTCTTGCCTACGCCCAAGCGCATAACGCCCATAGTGACCATACCGCCATGCCGACCAGCTCGGCTCCTGCCGATGCGGCAAGCATGCCCGGCATGGATCACAGCAAAATGAATATGCCTGGCATGGACCATGGCACGATGAATATGAGTGGCCAGGATCACGGTGCCATGCATATGAAGTCAACCCCCGCAACTAAGCCAGCAGAGTCCATGCCGGGTATGAACCATGGTCAAGCCAACACCGCTCCAACGGCCACTGCACACGATATGGGAGCCATGGACATGAGCGGTGGCGAAATGGATCATGGCGATATGCAGATGCAAGGGGGCTCGGCCCCGCCAGATGCCCGCGATCCAAATGCCTACTCCGATGGCTACGTGCGTAATGCGGGCAAGTATGCGCTGCCACCCTCAGAAGCGCTGGTCATGTCGGACATGCACAACTTCGGGTCGGTTCGCTTCGACCGGCTCGAATATGTCAAGGCGCGAGGCAGAGAGTGGACTGCCTATGAAGGCGAGGCCTGGTATGGCAGCACCTATAACCGTGCCGTGATCAAGGCCGAAGGCGAAGTAGCCAGCGGCAAGTTGCAAGAGTCCGAGACGCAACTGCTTTGGCGTCATGCAATTTCAACATTCTGGAATACGGAACTGGGCGTGCGATTCGACCACGCTCAGGGCGCGCCAAACCGGGAATAGATGGCGTTTGGCTTTAAAGGGTTGGCGCCCTACTGGTTTGAAGTCGATGCCACCGCTTATGTTGGCTCCAGCGGACGAACCGCTCTGGGGTTGAAGGCGGAGTACGACATCTTGCTGACTCAGAAGCTCTACCTTCAACCGAGTGTGGAAGTGAACTTCTACGGCAAGGACGATAAACGCCGGGGCATCGGCAGCGGCCTGACGGACGGCACCGCAGGCTTGCGCCTCAAATACCAAGTCACACGTCAGTTTGTGCCCTACGTGGGCGTGGAGTGGTCCAGCAAGTTCGGAAAAACGGCGGATTATGCACGCGCAGCGGGCGACTCCAAGCAGGAAACCCGTTTCGTGGCCGGTTTAAATTTTAGATTTTAGCGGTTGTACCAGGGAACATCACGCCTGATGCTCTTATTTTTCCCTTATCCAAAAGTGATTTTTATGAAAAAGACACTATCTATATTGATATTAAGCACGTTACCCGTTCTGGCAATGGCCGCCGGAAGCCATGGCGGAGGTCATGAGATGAAAGACGGCACCATGATGCAAGGTCACGACATGTCCAGCATGAACAAAGGCGACTCGGCTGTGGGACAACCGGGCGATGCCGCCAAGGTCACGCGTACGATTGAGCTCGTCATGGACGACACCATGCGTTTTACGCCGGGCGAGATCAACGTGCAAGCTGGTGATACTGTCCGGTTTCTAATTAAAAATGCCGGCAAAGTTCCTCACGAAATGGTGATCGGCTCAGCCGACGAGATGCGCGATCATGCCGCCATGATGAAGAAAATGCCAGGCATGAAACATGCCGAGCCCAATATGATCTCGCTTAACCCTGGCCAGAAAGGCGGCCTAGTCTGGCAGTTTACCCAAGCCGGCACTGTTGACTTTGCCTGCCTCGTAGCTGGGCACATGGAAGCGGGCATGATCGGTAAGGTAAAAGTCGGATAAGGCGCCATAAAGGCGACGACGGCCTGATTACTCATCCACTTCGTGATGGATTACCAGGCACAGTAGCTACAATGCGCTCCCCCAGTGGGCAGCACTGCATACGCAGTGCTGCCAATACTTATTTCCCCACACCAACCAGAGTCGATCCGGCCACAAAAGGCGAGCCACGAGCGAGCACCAGCCAAATATTTTCTATATGACATGCATACGATATTAAAAAGCCTGCTTCTCATCGTCGGTTACCTTGTGACGAATACCGCCGTGGCATCGGAGGTCAGGCAGACTTCTATCATCGAAGGCCCTATTCACACACTCGGCAAACACTCTCATAAGGCAAGTCCTCGGCTCGAGAGCTTGCGAAAAATGTTTCTTAACACGCCACTGAGCGAACGCGCTCGTATCAATTCAGCCTTTGGCTACCGGCTACATCCCGTTTCGGGCAAGTGGGCAGGCCATCAAGGTCTTGATTACCCTGCCCCAAAAGGCACCCCCATCCGCGCAACGGCTCAGGGAAAAATCTCTTTCATTGGTGTTCAAAATGGATATGGCAAAGTGATTTTCATAGAACACGACAATAATTATTCCACTGTCTATGCGCATCAAAGTCGTTTTAAGAATGGTCTAAGGAAAGGGGCCAACATAGAAAAGGGACAAATCATTGGCTATGTCGGTTCAACCGGAACATCCAGTGGCCCTCATCTGCATTACGAACTGCGCGTCAACAATCAACCGATAGACCCCATCCAGGAAAAACGGCAACTTGCCTCCTATGTCCAAAGATGAGGCTACGTTGTGCCGCCCGAATAGCGGTAGCTGAAAATCACATAGATTGATCGTGCAACAAAGTGAGTGGGGATAATTCCAATGGCAATAGCGGTGAAAAAAACAGGCGTGATGATTGGTGTGCTTGGTGCCCTGGCGCTCGGAGCCGGCTTGTTTATGTATGAAGCCTTGATGGACTCAAGACCGGTATTTATTGATCCTTCCGATCAAGAACTCGTAGCCATCGGCAAAGACATCTACGCCAACAACTGCTTATCCTGCCATGGCGCGAAGCTGGAAGGCCAGCCTGACTGGCGGGTACGTCAAGCCAATGGTCGTTTGCCTGCGCCACCGCACGACGAAACGGGCCATACCTGGCATCATCCGGACGCCGTGTTGATTGACATCACTAAAAATGGCCTGGTGCCTGGCGTGACAGCCCCACCCGGATATGTGAGCGATATGCCGGCCTATAACAAATTACTGACCGATCACGACATTCGGGCTGTGCTCGCTTATATCAAGAGTTCTTGGCCCAAGCAGGCGTTAGTTGCTCAAAAAGAAATCACGCAGCAACGGCCACAGTAACTCATTAGGCGTGAAAGCCTTTTATTTTGCTTTACGCAACCGCAATGCATTGGTCACCACCGAGGCCGAGCTCAAGCTCATCGCCAGCGCAGCAAACATCGGCGAGAGCAACAGCCCCGTCCACGGATACAACACACCCGCCGCCAGTGGCACGCCCAAAGCGTTATACACGAAGGCAAATCCCAGGTTTTGCTCCATATTGGCGATGGTCGCGTCAGACAAATGGCGGGCAATCGAGATACCTCGCAAATCGCCTTTCACCAGCGTGACCTGGGCGCTATTCATGGCGACATCGGTGCCGGTACCCATGGCAATGCCCACATCAGCTTTGGCCAAGGCAGGGGCATCATTAATGCCATCCCCCGCCATCGCCACGATATGCCCTTGGTCTTGAAGCTTTGTGACAAGATCGAGCTTATCGGCTGGCTTTACCTCACCATGAAATTCATCGATACCCAGACGCTGCGCCACGGCTTGGGCCGTCGATACCCCATCTCCCGTGGCCATGATGACGCGAATTCCAGCGGCCTTCAGTTCATTCAAGGCTTCTTGTGTACTGGCTTTAATGGGGTCTGACACAGCAAGCAAGCCCAACAGGTCGCCATTCGCGGCCAGATACATGACGCTCGCGCCTTGCACACGCAGGCGATCTGCCTTTTCGCTCAGTCTCGCCACATCGACGCCTTCTTGCTGCATCAATGCGGTATTACCGAGCGCCAAACGCTTGCTCTCAACCTTTCCGCGAACGCCAATCCCGGAGCCGGATTCAAACTCATCTACCGTGGCCAGGGCAATGCCCTGCTCTCGCGCGGCATTAACGATAGCGTCGGCCAGCGGGTGCTCACTGCCTTGATCCAGGCTGGCAGCCAGGCGCAGCACCTCGTCGGCGCTAACGCCCTGGACGGGAACCGCTTGCTCAAACGTGGGCCGCCCTTCTGTCAAGGTGCCGGTCTTATCGACGATTAAGGCATCGACCTTGCGGAAGTTCTCGATGGCAGCGGCATCCCGGAACAAGACGCCGTGCGTCGCACCACGACCAGTGGCGACCATAATAGACATAGGAGTCGCGAGACCTAGCGCACACGGGCAGGCAATGATCAGCACGGCCACCGCATTGATCAGACCGTACACCCAGCTGGGCTGTGGCCCCCAGAACCCCCACACGAAAAACGTAATCACAGCGATAGCGACCACCGCCATGACAAAATAGCCCGCCACATGATCGGCCATGCGTTGCATAGGCGCTCGGGAACGCTGTGCTTGCGCCACAAGCTGCACGATTTGAGACAACACTGTAGCCGCGCCCACTTTTTCGGCGCGTATCACCAGTGCACCCGATGTATTCATCGTGGCGCCAATGACTTTATCGCCCACGCGTTTGCTGACGGGTAGCGGTTCGCCGGTCAGCATGGATTCGTCAATTGAACTCGCCCCCTCTTCCACCGCCCCATCCACCGGCACTTTTTCGCCCGGACGCACACGCAAGCGATCGCCTTCGTGAACGTGGGTCAGCGGCACATCTTCTTCGGTACCATCTGGCAGGATACGCCGCGCCGTCTTCGGGGCTAATCCCATTAGCGACTTGATGGCCGCCGAGGTTTGTGAGCGGGCTCTTAGCTCAAGGATTTGCCCGAAAAGCGTCAAGGAGATGATGACAACCGCCGCTTCAAAATATACTGCGATGCGTCCCATGGACAAGAACGTGTCGGGAAACACTTCCGGCGTAACCGTCGCCACGACGCTATAGATAAAAGCCGCCGCTGTTCCCAAGCCGATGAGCGTCCACATATTGGGGCTACGGTTAATCACCGACTGAACGCCGCGCACAAAGAACGGCCAGCCAGCCCACAGCACGACAGGCAAGGAAAGCACCAGCTCGATCCAACTTTGGGCGGTCATGCCAAACCAGCCAAACTGGTGGCCAAACATGGCCAGCGTCGTGACGATTATCGTTAAAGGCAAGGTCCACCAAAACCGGCGGGTAAAGTCCGCCAACTCGGGATTATCGTCATCGAGTGTAGGCATAAGCGGTTCCAGCGCCATGCCGCACTTAGGACAGTTTCCAGGGTGATCTCGGCGAATCTCGGGATGCATCGGACAGGTATAGATCGTGCCCGGTGCGGCTGCCTGAGTTGATTGCTCGCTCGATTGGCTTTTAGAGAGATATTTGGCCGGGCCGGCACTGAATTTGGCTTGGCAGCCAGTGCTGCAGAAATAAAACAGCTGGCCGTCAAGCTCAAGATGGTGTGGCGATTGTTCGGTCACCGACATTCCGCACACTGGGTCCTTTAACGTCGAGACCGGGGACTCAGGCAATTTAGCGTGGTTCTCGCCAAGTGGCGTAGATCCGCCGCTTAAGTCACCGGGTTGGCCGAGATGAGTGTGTTTGTGATCATGTGCTGTCATGACGTAGCCGCTTTCCCATTTGGTATTGGGCTACGCTGACCGCTATCACCACCCTGAAACAGCGTAGAGCCCTAGATCGCACCGGATGGCAGGTGTATTGATCATGTCACACTTTACTGTTCGCGAAACTGACAATTTGCGGTCAATTTCATTACATTTTTGTCATGAATAATGACGACAATAGCTAATCGACGGATCGCATTTTAGTAGACATCTATAAATTAAAGATACACATGCACCAAAACAATGAACCATCGTATACGAGGCATTAAGCGCCCGTATAAAAGCTTTGAATGTATGCTTTTTCTCTAGCGGTCAGTGCCTTTAATTCCTGCTGAACCTGTGCTCGTGACTTCATTGGCTCAGCGTTGATTTGAGGCCAAATACCTGTCGCTTCTCCTTGACGTGTAGCCCAAGTAGGGTCTGCCTTGGCGTGCTCAAGCTCCTGGAGCACCTGCGTTCGACTCTTCATGTTGGACCAATCCTGCACTTCGGTACCGCCCTGCTCACTATTATCGGGAATCCAATAAGCAAAACTGGTGGCGGGAACCGCTAATGCAGCGGCTAGCAAGGCGAAAAGAGTTTTTGAACGAAATGACATAGTAGGTTCCATTGAGAGTCGTTGCCGCGAAGCGCTGTCATACTGCGCGATCGCTCTGCCAGTTCTTTCTGGTCAGGACTCCACTTTAGCGAGCAGCGCCCAACAGTCCGATGACGCTGGTATGACGAATACGTCATTATTTGGTCTACCTTTGTAATGTAGGCCGCATCGAGGTAATGACCCGGTAACAGCACAGAAATTGCTGACGAACAAGGTTCGAGCAGTAAGTGCGGACTGAAACCCGTGCGTTATTGCTTCAAGATTCCTATTATCGCCCAACCTATCGATTACTTTCTTATTGTCTGGTTTGCTCTAGCGACTATATCCACAGCCTGCGTTGCGTGGGATCCGTTTCACCATAATCCCGAGCCGGTGGTAATGAAGTGGAGCTTCGTGTTGGTGATCTCTATATGGGGCCGATCGGCTTGCTGCTGTATGTAATAGCCGATGAAGAGCCCAGGTCAGGCGCGCATGAGCAATTCATCAAGCCACTGTGGAAACAAAGCGCATGCTCAACCATCCACTGCGTGGCAGGCGACGCCACTGGCACTATCCTGACGGCGGCGACCACGGCAGCGCTGGGGCTACCGATGTGGTTGGATCGCATTGTTGACTATTTAGCGGGGGGCGCGTTTGGTCTTTTCATCTTCCAGTCTCTTTTTATGGAAAGCATGATTGGCGGCAGCTACTGGGATAGTGTCAAAAAGTCCTTCATCCCGGAATTTATTAGTATGAATGCCATGATGGCAGGCATAGCGCCCACCATGAGGCTGCTAATAACTGCACGCAACATGCGGGCGATGGAGCCGGTCTAACTGCTGTTTTGGGGCGTCATGTCAGTTGGTAACATTGCTGGTTTTGCCGTAACTTACCCCGTCAATGGCTGGAGGGTAGCCAGGCAGATGAAACACGGCTTGAAGACCGAACGCCCAGACGAAACAAAACAGACAAAAAACAACCACTCAAGTAACGGCCATACATCAGTAAAGCCCTCTGCGGAGGGACATCATGCCATGCAACCTAATGTCACGCACACGCAATTAGCCGCTGTTACCATGGCCACTGACTTAATGCCATTGAGAGGCATGACTTTTCCGGCACTGTTTGTAAACATGCGCCTCTCAGCTCGCGACGTGGGTGGAGCGATTATGTCGCCCGGCATGATCATGGGGTGGGACACGCCTGTTGCGCCACTGTCCATTCAATTGACTGGGAAGCGCTCATGATCGGCCTCTGACGGCTCGCAGCAGCCGCGTCACAGACAGGACAAACAAGCCGGTCAGCATGAGGGCTGCAATACCCCAATGCTCTCCAATGAACGCGCCAGCCGTCGTGCCGGCCAGCACAATTGCGAGAATCGGCAAATAGCAGGGACAGGTCAGCACGGCCAGCACGCCCCACAGGTAGCCGGTGATCGGTTTGTGCGTCTCAGACGGCAAGCGCTCGGGGCTGTTCATGGCAAACTCTCCGCGTGCAGTGCTGGCTCGGTTGGCATGGCTGCTAATTGCATTTCCAAGCTGGCCAACGCCTCGCGCCGACGTTCGACGAGCTGACGCAGCACCGCAAGCTGTGCAGATGAGCCATAGCCGCCCGTGGTGCACGCGACCGGCCGCAGCAATCCGCGCAGCAGATAGTCGCGCACGATATACACGCTCACCCCCGCATCAAGGGTCAGCCGGGACACTGTGTAGGCGCTCATTGAGCACCTCCTTTTCCTCATCCGGCGCAGCAGGACAGTTGCTTCACGTCCTTGCTAAAGGTCTGTGCCGCGAGCTTCAGCCCCTCGACCATCGTCAGATAGGGGAACAACTGGTCGGCCAGTTCCTGCACTGTCATGCGGTTGTGAATTGCCAAGGCCGCCGTCTGGATCAGCTCGCCCGCTTCCGGTGCCACTACCTGCACGCCGATCAAGCGCCCGCTGCCGGCATCGGCCACCAGCTTGATGAAGCCCAGCGTGTCGAAGTTGGCGAGCGCACGCGGCACGTTGTCCAGCGTGAGCAACCGGCTGTCGGTCTCGATCCCGTCGTGATGCGCTTCCGCTTCGCTGTAGCCCACGGTCGCCACTTGCGGATCGGTGAACACCACGGCCGGCATCGCGGTCAGATCGAGGGCCGCGTCGCCGCCAGTCATGTTAATCGCGGCACGGGTGCCGGCCGCTGCCGCCACATAGACGAATTGGGGCTGGTCGGTGCAGTCGCCAGCCGCGTAGATGTTCGGGTTGCTCGTGCGCATGCCCTGGTCGACGACGATGGCCCCTTGGGCATTGACAGCGACACCCGCCGCTTCCAATTCCAGGCTGCGCGTGTTCGGCGTCCGTCCGGTAGCGACCAGCAGCTTGTCGGCGAGTATTTCACCGAACCCCGTGGTCAACACGAATTCGCCGTCAACATGGGCGACCCGGCTGGCTTGCGTGTGTTCCAGCACCTGAACTCCTTCGGTACGGAAGGCGGCTGTGACCGCCTCGCCAATGGCAGGGTCTTCGCGGAAGAACAGCGTGTTGCGTGCCAAGATCGTGACCTGGCTACCCAGCCGGGCGAAAGCCTGCGCCAATTCCAGCGCCACCACCGAGGATCCGATTACGGCCAGACGTTCGGGAACGGTGTCGCTGATCAGGGCTTCGGTCGAAGTCCAGTAGGGTGACTCTTTCAAGACCGGAATCGGCGGCACTGCCGGGCTGGCACCCGCGGCGACCAGGCAGCGGTCGAACGCCACTACACGCTCGCCACCACCGTTCAAACGGACGACTAGGCGCTGGTCGTCCTTGAAACGCGCTTCACCGTGCAGAACGGTGATGGCCGGATTGCCGTCCAGGATGTCTTCATACTTGGCGTGGCGCAGCTCATCGACGCGGGCCTGCTGCTGGGCCAGTAGTTTGCTACGATCAATCGCAGGCACAGTAGCCGCGATACCGCCATCGAACGGGCTTTCGCAGCGCAGATGGGCAATCTGGGCAGCGCGGATCATGATTTTGGACGGCACACAGCCGATATTGACGCAGGTGCCGCCGATGGTGCCGCGCTCGATCAGCGTGACGTGCGCGCCTTGCTCGACGGCCTTCAGTGCTGCCGCCATCGCGGCTCCACCGCTGCCAATGACGGCAATGTGTAAACCGGCCCCCTCAAGAGCATCACGACTTTTCGTATCACTTTTGAAATCGCCAACGCGGATCGAACCTTGATAACCCAATGCCGCGATAGCGGCCAGAATTTGGTCATGGCTCACGGCCACGGCAGCGTCTGCCGAGACCCGCGCGCGACTTTCGGGATAGGACACCACAGCGCCATTCACGCCGGGAATTTTTTCCAAAGCAACTTTGACATCGGTGGCACAGGATATACAGGTCATACCATTCACGGTGATTTCAGTCATTTTTTTCCAGTAGATTGAGGGGTGCAACAGGCATCGACTTGGTGTTTTCACTGGATATCGTAGATGGTTAAACCAATGAAAATCGTCAGCGCAGGCAGCAGCACACTGTTCAGATAGTCGGTGAGAGCGAACAAACCGACCAGCCCGAGCAAAATGACCAGTACGGGTGTGAAACAACATAGCGCCACGAAAACCGTACCAATGACATTGACCCACAGCAGTGTCTTCGGGGCTTTCATGATTAGTTCTTGACTGAAGATGGATAGCCCGCGTCTCCGGTTGCCTTGGTCAGCTTCTGCACGCTGGTCTTGGCATCATCGAACGTGACAACCGCTTCGCGTGTCTCGAAGGTCACGTCAACTTTGCTGACGCCTTCGACCTTGGAAATCGCCTTCTTGACGGTAATCGGGCAGGTCGAGCAAGTCATGCCGGGTACAGAGAGTGTGACGGTCTGGGTGACCGCCCACACAGGAGCAACAACGGCAGCGAGTGCGAAGGAGGCAAACAGTTTTTTCATGGTAGACCTCTCTGATTAGTAGAAAAACGGCACGACATAGGGAAATCCGAGCGCGACCAGAACCAGCGCGGCTACGACCCAGAAAATGAGCTTGTAAGTAGCTCGCACTTGCGGAATCGTGCACACCTCGCCCGGCTTGCAGGCGGCTGTCTGCCGGTAGATGCGCCGCCAGGCGACGAAAAGCGCCACCAGCGCCACGCCGATAAAGATCGGGCGATAGGGTTCCAGCACCGTCAGGTTGCCGATCCATGCTCCGCTGAAGCCCAAGGCGATCAGAACCAACGGCCCGAGGCAGCAGGCTGACGCAAGAATGGCGGCTAGCCCTCCGGTGAAGAGCACGCCGCGCCCGCTTTGTGGTGGAAACATGCGCTTGTCCTTTCAAATTTGTATTCGATAGCTTAAGCTTACTTCCGTAGTTATGTACGGAGTCAAGAGATATGCGAACTAATTTTAAGAATGTGACTATTGGCGTTTTTGCCAAGGCGGCCGGAGTCAATGTGGAGACCATCCGGTTCTACCAGCGCAAGGGCCTGCTGTCGGAGCCAGACAAGCCCTATGGCAGCATTCGCCGCTATGGCGAGGCGGATGTAACACGGGTGCGCTTTGTGAAATCGGCCCAGCGGCTGGGCTTTAGCCTGGATGAAATCGCCGAGCTCCTACGGCTAGATGACGGAACACATTGCGAGGAAGCCAGCGGCCTAGCCGAGCACAAGCTCAAGGATGTGCGCGAAAAGATGGCCGATTTGGCGCGCATGGAGGCCGTGCTGTCTGAACTGGTGTGCGCCTGCCACTCACGGAAGGGAAACGTTACCTGCCCGCTGATTGCGTCACTGCAAGACGGAGCGAACCTCGCGGTGTCGGTGCAGAGTGGTCATGGGTTGACTACGCAGCCTGCTTTATTTTCCGAATTCTGAGACACCCCAAATAGAAACTGCAATTGAACGACCATCTCCATGTCGAAGGCCGTCGGCATCAGTTAACGCCATGACACTTGCTGGGAAGTACCGTACCGCCAACATTGGCTAACTTTCCCGGGAATGATCATGCACATTCAACCGAAAATAACACGACGTGCGAGCACCCGGGCGATACATCGCCTGTTGCCGTTGCTGCTGGGAGCGAGCATGGCAGTCATCTCGTTTTCAGCGCCAGCTCAAACGCCAGCCACTCAACCAAACCAGCCTGTGACAGATTCGGAGGCGGCCAAGAGCGGCATGCCCATGGATATGCAGGGCTCCATGATGGAAATGCGCACAAGCATGGATGCTATGAAGCCCTCAGGTGATATTGACTATAACTTTGCCGCCATGATGCAGGCTCACCACCAGGGCGCTGTAGACATGGCCGAGCTAAAGCTGAAAAAAGACAAGATTCCGAGATGAAACAGATGGCCAAAGAAATCATCGCAGCCCAGAAAAAAGAAATCGCGAAGTTCGATGAATGGTTCGCAGCGCATCCAAAGCCATCGAAATAGCTTGCTTGACAGGTCTTTGGGTCGAACTCAAGTCTCGTTATTGAGGCGAGGACAGCACTTCAAGCTTGTCGGCATACTTAATCATAATGTCGCCCATGGCGCGCATCATCTCGCCATGCATCTGCAGAACAGCGACGGCACCGACTATAACGACGCCGTCCACCCCGAAGATCAACTCCTTCTGTGACATTTCAATGCAATAAGTCAGCTGACCTTCACCTTGCCAACCATTCCTGCTTCCATGTGGCCTGGAAGCAGGCAGGCAAAATCAACAGTGCCCGCTTGGTCGAACTGCCACACCAAGCCACCTATCTTACCCGGGGCCAATGTGATCATATTCGGTTCTGCGTGCTGCATTCCTGGCATTTTTTGCATTTCGGCCGCATGGGCCTTTAGATCGGCAATGGACCCGATTACCATTTCATGAGGAATTTTTCCGGTGTTTTTGATAAAGAAACGAACGGTCTCGCCAGCGCTCACCTTGATTTCATCAGGCGTAAATCGCATGGTGTCGTCCATCGTCAGCTCAATCGTACGTGTCACTTTGGATGCATCGCCCGGCTGGCCAGTTGCCGAAGGCGCATTCGACATCGTGGACATATCGTGGCCAGGCATGCCGTGCGTCGGCGCACCATGTTCCCCTGCATGGTTCCCCGCAGCCAATGCGAGGACTGGAAGCACACTCAAAGCCAGAACAGAAAGGGTCTTTTTCATCATGAATACTCTCCTAGAGTTTGTTTAGGTAGGCAGCCATTTCAAGCTGCCGCAGTAAAAAACAGTATCGAAATCGAAAACTCAAGCCGGCCACAAAACAGGCTTCCTGATTCATAGCCTCAAGTTAGTCGCTTTAACGGCAACAGCATTGAGCAATCAATCGCACTTTAACGAAGTACAACTGCCGATCCGCAGACTTGTAGATTACAATTTAGTAATGTCAGCTCCTGTTCTAGTCGGCGGTTTATATGGAGTTACCATGGACCTTCTCCATATTTAGTCTGCGGTTCGTTTATGACCGTGTTTCAAAACAGCACGATCTATAACAGACTGCTGGATGTTTAACTCGATGAAAGCAATGCCTTCATGCATTCGGCCGCTTTTGCGCAGGTAACCGTTCATAAACATATTTGTTTCATGCGCGCGGTTCAGGCAGTTGGCGTTCAGTCAGGGCGCACAATCCAAGTACTCTTCCTGGACGAAACTTTGCCTCGTAGGTACACCTCCTGCGTAGACGAGACGAAAGAACCAATCGAGAACTCCTGAACAGCCTTCTGTCGTGCCCGCAAGCCCATGGAAACCAGATCCGTGGGGCTCTCCAACACCTTTGTTAGAACCGAAGCTATCGCCTGCGGATCTTGGATTGGCACAATCCAACCATCATGTCCATTGTCGACGTTCTCTGGTAAGCCGCCCGCATCACTTACGATCACAGGTATACCCATAGCCATCATTTCTCGGCATGCAAACGAAATAGTCTCTATTTCTGATGACACAACGAACCCGACGTCCAACGCTGCCAAGAATGAGCGGACATCATCCAAAAGCCCTGTAAAAACGATACTATTGCGCATGTTTAGTGCCTCGACTCTGGCGCGCTGAGCATCTGATGGAAGTACGCCGGCAATCAAGATGACGATTTGGCTTCGTAGCACAGCAGGAAGAAGGGAGACGGCTTCGACCATATCCGGCCAATTCTTGTACTCCGCAGTCCCCGCATTGCTACCTACGACTAACCGCCCCGCCAAGTGAGTCGGAATCCAGCAACGTTTCGCAGCCCATCGCTCCTCTCGCGATGGGGGAGCAAACCTGTCTAAGTCAACACCATTTCGGATTACGTGCAGGCGGCACCCGCTGAAGTATGATTCGACCAACTTTTTCCGCGTATGGTCGCAGACGCAAATGACATGATCCGTAGCAAGCTTTGCACGAGCTAGCGCTCCGAGGCTTCGAGACAGGCGGTCACTATGTTGGGAATACACGAGCACTGGGCGCCAAGCGCCGGATCCCGTCAACGCGAGCATACAAGCACGATGATCTGCCGCGCCGTTAACATGAATAATGTCAAATTGCTCACGTCGCAAGGACGCTCTCAGCCGCCGAATGCCCAGCATCGTTTTTAGCAATCCCCCTTTGAACTCGTGCGGCATAGTCCGAACGCCTGGCAAAGCCGCAGCCGATTCGAAAAGTCGGCTCCCTCTGGGTGCTGCAATAACGATCTCGTGCACACTGCTGAGTTCCCGCGCAAGCGAGAGAATGTAAGTAGTGTGTCCTCCGCCGTCACCTCGATGAAAGTTGGTATAGAGAATCTTCATAATGACTGCGGTGCGGTGAAACAAGATATCTTTTTCATATTCGAAATGGTCGCTATCGCTTAGAAATGACTCAGCACATCACGAGATGTTTGCTAGAGCTTGAAATGCTTCTGACCCGGAATTTGGAGAATCCGCCTAGCCTTCCTTTGCAGCCAACTTTCCACTTTGACGCCTTCACGCATTCACATAGAACTGCCGACTCGCTGTTTATCAACGCCAGAAAACAACCTAAGCCTTGACCAAGCTACGTCTGCTTAAACGGAGCATCAGTCCAAAGTACTGCCGAGATCAAAGCTTTCTTAGCAAAGCCACAGCTGTGGGGCATGGCTAGCTCTTCGTCTGCAAGACGCGAATGGTAAGCGTACAGACGTGACAAACGTCAAACCCTAGGATTACATTTTTGCAATGCACATTAGAAGCGCGCCCATCCAGATAGGCAGCTTTGAAGACTGCAGACTTCCGGCAGCTCAATAGCGGCCACTCCCATGAACATGGTTCAATTCACGTTTTTAGTCACGCAGCGCTAAGGTAGAAAGACTCAGTCGATTGGCGTCGGCCTGTGCCACAGCGTCTAAGTTGGCATGATATCCATCAGTGTGCAGAACCCCATGCGCGCTGATGGGAGATTACGCTTGACTCGATAGCAGCTATGGTGTGTGGTTTTTCTTTCCGAAACGGCGGCATGTCGGGGAAGAAACTAGGCATGTCTAAAGCGATAGTTCAAACTGGTCGTACGGTTTGGTAATGGTTCGCAGCCGCTTCGCTAGTGACGCTGATATCAACTGTTCCGACGTTGTTCATCGGTGAGATGAAGCGCCCTGAGCGTAATGGAGGCATGCATGTTTGGCCGCAAAGGCGACCATTCAGTGAACTACCGATAATAATTTTCTTCGACGAGATGGACTGTGTACGCCTGCCAGAACCACTCAGGCAAACATCATTATGCATCGAGTTGGATAACAAAAAAGTAATGCGCGTGTTCGGAAACTGACTAGGCTGATTTCCTACAATTCATTCAAGCGGTTTAACTTTCATCACGCGCCATTGCGCAGCCGCATGAGTTCGTAAATTCTAGGAGTAAACGTATGACCAACTTGAAAAAGAAACTTTTCGCAGCAGTGCTGCTGGCCACAACGGCGATGGCGGTCAGCGCACAGCCGCATACCTCAGTTTTTGGAGAGCCCAAGACGCGTGCGGAGGTACGAGCGGATCTAGAATTGTGGAAAAAAGCAGGGCTTGATAAATTCTGGGCTGGCGAGAGTACCCCAGATACCTTTAGCCGTGAATACAGGTCCGCCTACGCCGAGTATGTGCGGCTGCGTAGTGGCCCTGAATATAATGCAGAGGTCCAGCGGCAATCGGGACTTTAGTTCGATTTGACGACGCTCTTCTCCGCGATGGGATAGCGGTAGTCACCGCGCACGGCTACATTTGTGCGCGGTTTTTTTTCCAATGTTCCAGCCGGTCATATCCATGTGTGGAGCGTTTAATATCCTCACACGCAAACCGAAGCTAATGTATTGGTCTAGCCACTGTAAATCCCATCGTGACCAATCGATCAACCGACCGGGCGAACGTTTTGCCGCTGTGCATTCGAGCTATCGCGGCAACGATTGCTAACCCCAGCCCAAAATGATCTTGATCGCTAGACACTCGCCCTGCCGGTAATCTGACGAACCGCTCAAAACACCTTACCAGGTGCTCTTGTTCAACAGGAGTGCCAAGATTACAAACTGCGATCCGCACTTCTTCGCCTGCTGTTTCTACTACAATCAGCACGTCGCTAAACGGGTCGGCATGCCGGATCGCGTTTGATATCAGATTCGACACGGCGCGTTGAAAAAGCGTACGGCTAATCATGGCTGAGGCGTCGCCCACTAGCAGTAATTTCACATCAGCTTCTTCGGCTTGGGCTTCGTGATAATCCATTACCTCCCGGATGGTAATGGCAATACTGTTGGTCGGTTCTGTCTTGATCCTCGTACCGCCATCGGCCCGCGCGAGGAGCAATATGTCGCTTATGACTCTTTCCATTCTGTGTAGATCTTCCAGGTTAGAAACAAGCATTTCTTCAAGCGAGCGCTCATAGCGTTTAGAGCTTAATGCCAGCTCGGTTTCACCAATCAGCGTTGCTAACGGCGTCCTTAACTCATGTGCCAGATTGGCATTAAACTCCTCCATCTGAGCATAGGCACCCTCGATACGCTCGAGTAACGCGTTGAACTGGGCAATCAAGGGGCGAATTTCTACTGCAGAGTCCTTCGCTTCAAGCCGCTCGCCAAGCCGCTCCGGAGACAGCTTTACGACCTGGCTACTCAATGCATCGATCGGGGCCAGGGCCCTGCGAACCAACCATGCGGCACCTAATGACGCGAGCACTGCGCCTAAAATTGCGCAAATAAATAGGGCCAATGCCAAGCGCCTGAGAAAGCGAACGTCGGAAGTGATGTCCATGCTCAGTTGCGCCTGGATCGGTCCGGTCGATAACGCATGTTCCGGCAGCGTAAACGTCAGCTGTCGAAACATCTTTGCCTCAGCGTTTAACGGTCTCTTTCCAAACGTATTGGTCACACTGCTACTCTGCAGGACTAACGAAAGCTCTGGATGGCCGTGGAAGAAATCCAAGAGCTGATGTTGCAACGATTCCGAGCTATCTTTAGATACGCTTTCCGTCGCTAAATGCTGAATTGCCCTCTTCTTTTCCGCCAACAGCTCAGTCTGGCGGGTCGCGAAGTTCGAACTAATAGCAAGATAAACAGCTGTACAGATCAGTCCTACACTTACCAAGGTATGTATCGCGAGCCAACGTGAAAGTCGGCCTCGAATTGAGTTTGAGCAACTCAACATTCTTGATCCCGAGCCTCAATCACATAGCCCATACCGCGCACGGTGTGTATGAGTTTGCTCTCGAACGGGCCATCCACTTTTGCGCGTAACCGTCGGACAGCCGCTTCAACTACGTTAGTATTATTGTTGAAGTTAATATCCCATACCTGTTCCGCTAAAGTCTGCCGCGATAAGACTTGGCCACACTTACGCATGAACAGCTGGAGCAAAGCGAACTCTTTCAAAGTCAAGCTGATCGGTTGCTCGTTCCGATAGACGCGTCGGCGCTGAAGATCTAGTTCTAGATCGGCTACGCGAACGATATTCGTGTGGGCCTCAGCCAAGTTTGCGGGATCGTTCCTACGAGCCAGCGCAAAGATCCGAGCCATGAGCTCGGTCAGCGAGAAGGGCTTGGGAAGGTAGTCATCAGCGCCATCCTCCAACCCTCTAACCCGGTCTTCAACCCGGTCTCTTGCGCTGAGCATTATCACTGGCACACGACTCTTTTTGCGCAATTCGCGTAACAATTGAAAACCATCCATACCCGGCAACATTACATCAAGGAGGATAAGATCGTATGGGGTTTCCTGTGCGAAATATAGACCTTCCCTGCCGTCGCCAGCAACATCAACCACATAGCCATGCTCCGTCAACGCCCGACGTAAGTAATCCGCAAGCTTTTTTTCATCTTCGACCACAAGAACTTTCATTGCGGGTGTGATTCCTCCATGGGATAAGGGCTGAGCGCACAGTGGCGCGTGAGGCGACACCGCATCTGCTGTCGTAACTAGCAGCTCGTTCCTAACGCACGGTATTCTCGCAACTGTATACGTTACGTTATTCAGCCTGTCATTAGACGAACACAATCATTACAAATTCGTAATCTCGGCCGCATATGTAGTTTGGCGTGTGAACTGCCACTAACAATGGGATGGTCGCTACCATCACATTTTTGACATATTTAGGCCTCGTCGCAATGCGTCACCGTTCAAGTGGTCTATATGAGACTATTTTATGCATGTGAGCGCTCGGAACTGGCAGTCATTTGGTCCACTACTCTTCCTCGCTTCAGCACCTCATGCACCAAATACACGGGACGTTGCTTAGTTTCGTAATAAGTCTTGCCGATGTACTCGCCAAGCAGCCCAATTGACAGCAATTGGGCACCACCAAGAAATGTAATCATGGCAATGAGGGAAGGGTAACCTTGCACTGGGTCGCCGAAGACAAGCGTCTTGGCAACAATCCACAGGGCGAAAATAATGCCAAGAAATGCCGTCAGCAGGCCTCCAGCGACGACAAGGCGCAGCGGAGCGGTGGAGAAAGAAGTAATGCCCTGAAAGGCGAGGTTAAACAGGCTGGCGTAGTTCCATTTGGTAGTGCCCGCCACACGCGGCATCCGATCATACTCAATGACTGTCGTGGGCAAGCCTATCCAGGCAAACAAGCCTTTCATGTAGCGATTCCGCTCGTTCAACTGTTGCAGGGCATAGATAGCCTTGCGGCTTAACAAGCGAAAATCACCGGTATCGGGTGGGATCTCCACGTCGCTGACAGCATTGAGCACTCGGTAGAAGTGATGTGCGCTGCGGCGCTTGAACCAGGTTTCGCCTGCTCTTGAGCTGCGGCGCATACAAACGACGTCCGCACCCTCGTTCCAGGCTTGCATCATTTGGGGGATTAACTCTGGAGGATCCTGCAAATCGGCATCCATGATGACGACCGCAGCGCCGACGGCATGCGCTAGACCTGCTGTCAGAGCCGCTTCCTTTCCAAAGTTTCTGCTTAGGAATACAGCTGTGACAGCAGAATCATCTTTGGTCAGCCGCCTCATCATAGCGGGCGTACCGTCGCGACTACCATCATCCACTAATACCAGCTCATAAGCAACCTGCAGTTCGGCAAGCACTGCGGTCAGCCGCTCGTACATAACCGTGATCACCTCCTGCTCGTTGTACAACGGAATCACCACCGACAACTCCGTCATGTCAGCCTTATCCAAGTCAGGGCCCATTTTCTCGACCAACGCGTTCATGGAACACAATCCTTTGTAACGAATAAAACTCATCACCGCAATTGCGGCGTTGGTGTAGGAAACGAGCCGTTCATGGTTCTCGCCATATAGTTTTAATTCTAATTAAGCAAAACCGTCAGTTCAGTGACGGCTCAATTACCTTTTTGTAATCCATCTGGAACGTAAGCTGGTCGGTCGATTGGCAATGCCTTTGGAGTCTCGGATCGCCAACTCCATGATTCCCTATTCGAGTTGGAATTTACCGTTCATACTCTAACGCTTTGCACCTCACGGTTCAGTTCAAATCGTCGGGCATTCCTGGACTTTGCTGCCAAGTGATAGAATTGACTTTCCTCTTTGGGGAGTAGCCTACTTTCAACTTAGCGCGAAAGGGTTGCGTCAACATTCTTGGCTCCAAAGCCATGGCGCAAGCGGCCGAAAGGCATGGCGAGACGATAGACTTTTCCAGTACGCTGCCGAGCCGTACCGGAAAGTCCATGTGTCGCTCGGCTGGAACCACTCCCGCATGAATTTTTTTTCTACGATGATCCTGGCGTTGGCCATGTCAACCGACGCGTTTGCGGCCGCCGTCGGCAAAGGCACCGCCCTTCGCAATCCTCGCCTATCGGAAGCGCTACGCACTGGAATTATTTTTGGTGTAATCGAAGGCCTCACACCGTTAGTTGGATGGGCTCTGGGGTCCATCGCAGCTGATTCCGTCGCAGATTGGGATCATTGGATCGCTTTCACTCTCCTCTTGATTCTGGGCCTGTTGATGATCCGCGCCGGCCTTCGGGCTGAAGAGCCCGAAGCCACTCCTGCGATCCGTCACTCGTTTTGGTTACTTGCCGCCACGGGATTCGCCACCAGCATTGATGCGATGGCCGTGGGCGTCAGTCTGGCATTTATCGATAACAATATTCTGATAACGGCTGCGGCCATTGGCTTAGCGACGTTCCTAATGGTGACGCTAGGTGTCATGGTCGGCCGGTTGATTGGCAATGTGGCCGGTAAATGGGCAGAAATTCTTGGCGGGTTAGCGCTAATGGGTGTCGGTACGGTCATTCTGTATGAGCACCTCACCATGTAAGAAGCGAATGAATTAGGCGACGCTGAGCGGCTACGCCTAATACTTATGTATGTAGATTGTTTATTTCCACGGTTACATGGACAAGTTCATCATGAATGCTCAGTTGCTGCCGAATCTGGTCTGCCGTAATCGAGCTTGACGTGGCGAGCGACACAATACACGCATACTTTCCTGCGCCAACCCTCCATACATGAAGATCGGTGATCTGCACCGTCGGGGTTTGACGTAAAGCTTCTCGGATTTCCTCTACCACCGGGATATCCATTTCCGCGTCCAACAAGACGCGCCCGGTCTCGCGCAATAGGCCTTTTGCCCACATCGCCACGAGGGCTGCACCAACAATCCCCATAAGAGGATCGAGCCATGCTGCGCCCCACAGCTTTCCGCCCAGCAAAGCGATTATCGCCAGGACAGAGGTCGCCGCATCGGCAATGACGTGCAGGTACGCTGAACGCAGGTTCAGATCATGGTGATGGTGGTGCGCTGTGCCCTCTCCTGCATGATGCGCGTGATGGTGCCCATGATCTCCTCGTAACAGCCACGCGCAGGCCAGATTCACCAGCAAGCCGACGACAGCAATGCTAATTGCTTGGTTGTAGTGGATTTCAGTGGGAGAAAAGAGTCTTTCGACTGACTGGAAAAGCATCAAACCGGCCACACCCAACAACATGATGGCGCTGGAGTATCCACCTAGGATCTCAATCTTCCAGGTTCCAAAGGCGAAACGTCGATCATCGGCGTAGCGCCTGGCTGCGGCATATGCAAGGACAGAGAGCCCAAGCGCTAAAGCGTGCGAGCTCATGTGCCAACCGTCAGCCAGGAGCGCCATGGAGTTGTACCACCAACCGCCCACTATCTCGGCGACCATCATGGTAGCCGTGAGCCATACAGCCCAGCGAGTCCTACGCTCAGCAACAGGATTACCTTGATCAAATACGTGGGAATGCTGCCAACGATGAGCTGATGTGTGAATCATGAGGACCTCTAGTTTATGTCAACGTATACTATACCCCAGTACCCTATTATTTACGGTGAAATTCAAATGGCGCACACAGTTAAAAGCAAGGGCCGCCTCCTAGCACGGGTGCGGCGAATTCATGGTCAGACGGCTGCCCTGGAGGCCGCTATAGAAGCGGAAAACGAGTGTCTTGGGATACTCCAGCAGATTGCAGCTATCCGCGGAGCGGTACATGGCCTCATGGTCGAGGTGCTGGAAGGCCAGATTCGCGAGCACGTGGCGGCCGAAAACTTATCACTTGCAGAGCGCGAACAAGAGGTCAACCAGTTGGCTGAAGTGCTGCGATCCTACCTGAAGTAAAGCCTCGGGCTGACTTAACTACGCGTCTGGTTCTCGACCTCACTGACTTGGCACGACCGAATCTAAATAGCGCAAAAGCTTCTCGAGTGCTGGAAACCCAGCGACCTGGAAGTCGATCTATGCGGCCTGCCTGTCGTAGAAGACGATGCCAGACGATCCAAAAAGCCCAAAACGTTTGAGCAGTGCCTGATCGTCGGCATTGTTTGCGATCACATCGGTCTTGGGCAGCACGGCGTCTTTGAGGCGCTTTCTTACCTGTGAGCCTGTAAACATGAAAGGCCCCTAACTTTCTTAAACTGCAGCTCGGGCGAGCCGATATTTTGCGTGGTTGCAACACTTGGCCCCCTAAGACCGTTCAGAGGCTTCAGCACATCACAGCCTCCTGACAACACGCCAACGAGGAAAGCAATACCCGAAATTAGTGTAATACCCGATTCCTCTTTACCTAAATACGCAAACCCGAGTGAGCCATCAGGCAGCGGATCCTGTACCTTCAAGCAGATCGCAGAAATAATGAGCAAGACGGCCTATAAACTCATATGGACGAAGGAAGGTATAACCGGGAAAATCAGGAAGATGGCCACAGCCAGCATCATGACATCTCAAAAGATTCGCACTGACGTCACCCAACGTCCAGCCTTAAGCAAAAGTGCACCCGCTGTGGTGCCAAAGATCAGAAGCGGAACACCCATCCCGAGAAAAGCGTATCCGAGCAGGTGCATTAGCGCGAAAACGTGATCGGTGAAGCGCGCCGTGTCGGTGTAATACTCCCCAATGCGCAGGTTGGATTCGTAATAATTCAAGCCGTCCAGCTAACACTGGGCCACCACCATCAGCGCTGCATATTGACGAGCGAGCCCCACATCGCGCAGGTCTTTAACTTCGCTCAATCCGGTACAGACGGACAAAGTAGTCGATGGCTCGGTCGTTGCGGCTCCGTTTTCCCTTAGGTTGTATGCGTCTGACGTCGATGAATTTATGCCGAAGATGAGCTGAGCAAGCCAAGTGATCAATGGCATCCTCTTGCTAAGAAAGATTTTATCAACTGTACTTACTTCGCAGACTGTCGTTGCACTTCTAGTTGATATTCAGGCCCCGAACGCAAACGGACATATTCTGCATAGGCAGCTTTATATTGGGGCCTAAAAGTATCCGGGGAGCCGCGACCCCGCCAGAACTTATCCAGCCCCGCGCGTTTCCAGAGCACTAGATCAGCCTGAACCTCTGCGCGTGTTTTGGATTCTCCGTAGACGCCAGAGTCCACTGACTGACGTATCTGTGATGTACACGCTGTGGTCGCGGCTGCACTGAGTAGGACAGCCGTTACCAAAAGAATTTTTGACATAGGCATAATTCTTGCTCCAAACACTCGAATCTCATCGCATCGTTGCTCATCGAACTAACTCAATTCACCTTGAACCAGTTGGTTGAAAGCCCGTGGATATTTTACTTTAGCCATAAGGACAAACCTCCAGCACCTGGATTACATTTCTGTAAGCTTTATGAGGGCAGTTAGCTTTTTGTCACTTTTTTTTATATGGTAGAGGTAACGCTCGCCGGCCCTCCTACTACTCACGGCGCATGTCATTTTTTGGCCGATTAAATCACGGGGTAAAGTTCATTTTCGAGAGGCACTGGAGGTCCACTGATCCTCAAGGCTAATTAAATGCTTCTCAACACGAACACCGAAGTGTTAGTTTGAAAATCACCGCTAGAGTAATCCCTCAGAATCTCAACCTTCCAAACCCTAAAGCAAATGCTTTGCTATTTAGCGCGACAACCTGGAAAGCATGGCCATGCAAGTGCAAAGGGTGTGCCATCATCGTTGTATTCTGAAAAGTGATCAATATGCGTTGTCCTTTCCTGATCTTCACGGCATCCCGGTTGTTCCAACCTTTTCCGTTGATACCCCAGCTATTTGGTGCCATGGAACCTTTCAATCTCAACGCGGAGTGGGTGCCATCCGGACGAAACTCCAATGCGGTAAGCGCAGATAATTGCATTTCCAAGTCGAAGGTCAGAGGGCCGGCCATCGTGTCCGCCATATTCGCCAGCTTGCCGACGTTTTTTACCCCAACAGTAGCAAGGATAATATCTGCTTGCTGCCCGGCTCCTTCCTGCATCGCCAGGATAGGCCAAGCGCCGGCGTTTTTCAGCAGATCGACCACGGTGTCGATACGTTGGGCCATAGCCAAACCGAAGCGGTGTCCTGTCAATGGTTTTACCAAATTGCCGTCAATCGTGCATTGCAATGAACCAAGATCGAAATGAAAATTGGTCGAAGTAGCGCCATTGACAATGCACAAGCGAATTTTCCCACCTTGGGCGACTCGGATGATTTCTAGATCGTCGAGGGCGCGGTCATTAGCGAGACACGCGTCGAACTCGATATCGTTCTGATCCATCTTCATGCTAGGCATATCCTACGCGCCCATCATCGCGTTTCCACCGGCCATGGTCCTATTCAGGTTCATGCCTGCCATACCATCCGCCATAGTGTCGCGATACTCGGTTTCGCTTTTTGCAACTCAGCGTCTGGATGCCAAATGGACAATTCAGGAGATGGCAATGTCCAGCGGGCGTAACTTGCTGGATGCGCCCGTCGCTCGACTCTGCATGATAGTTGGCACTGGCCGAGCCCTATCTCCACATCATCCTAGACGTGATGCTGTCCGATGTCGACGGCTGGCGAATTGTCAATATCGGTTGCAAGATGACCCACAGAGGTGGGGAAGAAAACCTGAGCTGTTTTGGAGTTCATGTATCCGAACGAAAATCGCATGAGGGCCGTGTGCTCGGCCGATCATGCTGATGCTCGATCTCACGACAACCGTGGCGATCAAGCCTTAACTTTTTAAACTGAGTTGCGAAGGCGTAGTGCATTAAAAACTACTGACGCGGAACTTAAACTCATGGCCAATGCAGCGAACATGGGCGAGAGCAAAAGCCCCATAAACGGGTACAGCATACCCGCCGCCAGCGGCACGCCCAGCGCGTTGTATATGAATGCAAAGCCCAGGTTTTGTTTCATATTGGCAACCGTTTTGTTAGATAAGTTCTGGGCCGTGGAGATACCGCGCAAGTCGCCTTTAACCAGCGTCACTTGCGCACTACTCATGGCGACATCAGTTCCGGTCCCCATTGCAATACCAACATCAGCTTTCGCCAAAGCAGGTGCATCGTTGATACCGTCACCCGCCATCGCAACAATGCGCCCTTGCGCTTGAAGCTTACTGACCAGGTCAAGCTTATCGGCGGGTTTGACTTCACCAAAAACTTCTTCAATACCCAGGCGTTCTGCGACGGCCTTCGCGGTCGTTACCCCATCACCGGTGGCCATGATGACGCGGATTCCTGCATCCTTCAACATCTGCATCGCTTCGGGCGTACTTTGCTTGATGGGGTCAGAGACGGCCAACAAGCCTGCCAACTGACCATCAATGGCTAGATACATCACACTAGCTCCCTGCGTGCGGAAGTTTTCTGCTGTATCGGTCATCTCGGCTACATCAACGTTTTCTTGCTGCATGAGCGCTGTATTGCCCAACACCAGGAACTTACCATCAACTTGACCGCGAACCCCTATACCACTGCCTGATTCGAAGTTATCTACGGAACTGAGAGCCAATTCTTGTTCACGCGCTGCGCTGACAATAGCATCAGCCAGGGGATGTTCACTGCCTTGGTCCAGACTCGCAGCAAAGCGCAGTACTTCACTGTCCTCTAGGCTGCCAGCGGAGACGGCTTGATCAAAGGCAGGACGGCCCTCTGTCAACGTACCGGTTTTGTCGACAATAAGTGTATCGACTTTACGCAAATTTTCTATTGCCGCTGCGTCGCGAAATAGTACGCCCTGGGTGGCACCACGGCCCGTTGCGACCATGACGGACATTGGTGTAGCCAGCCCCAACGCACAAGGACATGCGATGATTAGCACGGCTACGGCGTTGATCAGTCCATAGACCCAGCTTGGCTGCGGCCCCCAAAATCCCCAGACGAACACGGTGACGATCGCAATGGCAACAACGGCCATGACGAAATAACCCGCTACCAGATCCGCCATGCGCTGCATCGGCGCACGCGAGCGCTGTGCTTGCGCCACGAGCTGAACGATTTGCGACAATACTGTTGCTGAGCCCACTTTTTCGGCACGCATCACCAGTGCGCCAGACGTATTCATGGTCGCGCCTATAACTTTATCACCAGGACCCTTGCTGACGGGTAGAGGCTCCCCCGTTAGCATAGACTCATCCAATGAACTGGAGCCTTCTTCCACGACGCCATCAACCGGTACTTTTTCCCCAGGTCGTATGCGCAAACGATCACCTTCATGGACATGTGTCAGCGGGACATCCTCTTCTGTTCCGTCGGCGTTAATACGGCGGGCCGTCTTGGGTGCCAGACCGAGCAAGGAGCGGATCGCGGCAGACGTTTCGGAGCGCGCACGCAACTCAAGGACTTGGCCGAGTAGCGTCAGCGAAATGATGACCACTGCTGCTTCGAAGTAGACATCCACGCGCCCCATAGACATAAACGTGTCGGGAAATAGGCCAGGGGCTACTGTCGCAAGCGTGCTATAGATAAATGCCGCGCCTGTACCCAAGCCGATAAGGGTCCACATATTAGGACTGCGATTAATAATCGATTGCCAGCCACGGACGAAGAAAGGTTGACCCGCCCATAGTACGACCGGAATCGATAATACGAGCTCGATCCATGTTTGTGTTCTTATATCGAACCAGCCAAGCTGGGGGCCGAACATGGCAAGGACGGTGACGACGACGGTAAAAGGCAGCGTCCACCAAAACCGTCGCGAGAAATCTTTGAGCTCCGGGTTGTCATCATCCAGCGTTGGCATCAACGGTTCAAGTGCCATACCACATTTAGGACAGCTACCCGGATGATCCTGGCGAATCTCTGGGTGCATCGGACAGGTGTAAATTGTTCCAGGAGCCGCTTCTTCGACAGCGTCAGGGCCCGTACCTTGTACTCCAGTGAATTTTTCTGGATTATGTTTAAACGTTTCCAGGCACTTTGTGCTGCAGAAATAGAAGGTTTCTCCTTCTCGTTCCAACTGATTAGGAGAGTCTTCGGTTACGTTCATGCCGCACACCGGATCGGTAAGTTGTGAACCAGAGTTCGACTGCTCTACATGATGACGGTGGGAGTGTTCAATCTTATTCTGTGTCATGACTATAAAAACCTTTCCAGGAGAGGATTACCAGAGGACAGCGAGTGCCGACCAGCGTAAGCATGGACATTTTTGCGCTTGGGGCGAATACAAAAGACAACTATTAATCGCGAGAAAATGGCTTACCGTTAAAATCGACAGTGACCAAATTGCCGTTAAGCGCACCCATTCCCGGTGCATTCAGCGGCATGCCTGGAGCAGAAACGCCCTTTATCGAAGCATCGGCAATAAGCTTATGCACCACATTGGCTGGTACGTGTCCTTCAACAAGCTGTCCTGTACTTGCCAGCACACCCGTATGGCACGAGCTTAGTTCCATGGGTACGCCCAACTTCTTCTTAACTGATACGATGTCGGTGGTCTTGATTGTTGTCACCTCGAAACCAGCATCTTGCATGTGCTCGACCCACGCGCCACAGCATCCACAGTTGGGATCCTGATACACCGTCATGGCTTTGTCGGCGGCATGTACAAAAGAAGAGGCGGCCGTCATCGCGATCGCTGCTAGCCATAATTTCATTACATCAACTCCAAAAAAATAGTGCTCGAATTTTTAATAGGAGAGCCGTCAAACGGACTTCTCATTTCTGACGCTGATACTGCAGCGTGGCTTCCTTTTGCGCCTGCAATACCTTTGGAGGCCAACTACCTTTTATATAAGTAATGACCGCCACAATCTCTTCATCGGTCAAGACCTCACCATAAGCGGGCATATCACTTTCGTAACGTGGCGGGGCGGTTTTCCCCGGAACGAGCCCATTTTTGACCATGTCGACCAACATGGCGTCAGGGTGATGCCAAGTATGGCCAGACTTATCGTGTGGTGGTGCAGGCAACCTGCCGCTGGGCAATCGTTGTCGCCAGTCTGGCTGTCCTTCTAATGATTCGCCGTGACATGATGCGCAGTTATTTGCGTAGATGGCCTTGCCCTGCATTACAAGATTCGTGTCCGCAGGATCAATGAATGCAGGACCGGATTCTTGCATCGTGCTGTAAAGGGCGGCCCCGGCACCAATGATGATGACACCGAGTACCCCAAAGCTTAATTTTTTCTTTGCCATATCAATGCGCTTGTTTATTCGGACAGTGCCACATGGTAGGTAGTAAGTGCTTAGGATAAAACAGTGTCTTGAGCCGTCGCAGCAACCTCAAAGACATCCAGCATTTGCGTGAGGCTCGTTTCTTCGGCAGTCGAAAGCGGCCCTATGCTGCGCAAGCGCTCTAGCGTTCGCGCAACTTCGCGAATACGCCCCGGCTCCTCATGCGCGAGCAATTGCGGCAAGGCGGTGATTGCTGCGTCGGTGTCAAGACGCATGATGTTGGCTTGTCGACGTACGATCGCTCGGAAAGAGTCCATATCAAAACCACGATCACAGTTAGGCTGATGCAGTTCAAGTGTCAGGTTGGCACGCCGTTCGTCAATCGAACTGCAGAAGCGGTGAATATAGAATACGGCTCGAATGCCTGCCTCAATGGCACCACCTTCGGTTACCGCATCGCGAAGCTCCTCGATTTCCTGCGCCACAAAGGCGCGGTGTTCAGGTGTAACGCTGGGTCGCTGGCGCATGGGTTCATCATCGCCCGATTGTCCGGCGAGCGCCTGTACCCAAGGTGAGCTGTACGTCCATTCAAAAGCCTTTTCGCAGGCGTCGTCGCGAGCGTCTCGCCAGAGATTCAACGTCTTTACGATGGCATCCGACCAAATCC
Organism: Nitrosomonas eutropha; assembly: GCF_003201195.1. GTDB lineage: Bacteria > Pseudomonadota > Gammaproteobacteria > Burkholderiales > Nitrosomonadaceae > Nitrosomonas > Nitrosomonas eutropha. The sequence goes on from NZ_QICQ01000001.1 coordinate 35,018, forward strand.
CCTGGAATTGCAGAAAAGGATTGTCCTCAGAAATGGGGGCTCGTTGCTCGCGGATTTTCTTTGCAGTATCGGCTACCAACGGTGCCAATGGATTGTGATCGGACCACCATTCGTAAGAAAGTCTCAACGGATGCATGGTTTGTACCCAATGCGCCGTCTGCGGCGTCACCGCTTGACGCACCCAAGGCTGCACAAACTGACGGTACAGAGCAAGGTTGGTCTTGGATAATTGCGCCACTGCGGCAAAGCGACGATCACTCTCAGGATCGGGCTGCACAATGTCACGCAAATCGACCATACGCGTAGGTTCTATCGATAATTCATAATTGCCAATTGACGGTCCACTATTTTTTGGTGCGTCTCCCGCAATCGTTGCGCGGTAGGTGCCTGCTGGCAACACGTCGATCAAGTCAATGTTAGTGGTGAACTTATGATGCTCTTTTCGACTGACAGCCCCCGAGACGAAGATTCCCAAATGGCCGACGCTATCGTGGGTAGCATAAACAATGGTTTGGTCGTGCGTTAATACATCTTCGTCATCACCATATAAATCAGTAATCCAGCCCAACGCCTGTGGAGGCGGCGTAATGTTATCGCCATAGGAGCAGAACACCACAATCGGCGAGCGAATGTTGCGCAGGTCTATGCGCTCACCATCGGAAGTGATCAGTTCGGCCGTGGCAAGGCGATTACCGATAAACAGGTTATCGACGATGTATTGCATTTCCACATCATTAAGGAAAACATATCCGCCCCAGTACTTTTCAAACCCCAAGTAGCGCTGGGCCTCGGTGTCGATGTTCGAGTACAGGTGATATTGCTTGTTCCATAGCGTATTGGCGGGATTAAGATTTTCAAAATTCTGTACCAACCAGGCGCCGTCGAACCGTCCACCACCAATATCACTGGTCAAGGCCGTCAACCAGCTTCCGCCCAGCAGTCCTGCGGTATAGCGCATGGGGTCGCGCCCACGCCAGCCTGCCCAATAGGATAGTGGTGCACCAGCCACTATGATCGGACCAAACAATTCCGGTCGCATTGCCGCCGTCATTAAAATCTGCCATCCTGCCTGACAGTTTCCGATGACGGCGGGCTTGCCTTCTCGACACGGATGTAGCGCAAGTACCTTTTCCATAAAAGCCGCTTGAGCGTGCATCACGTCCTCAATAGTCTGTTCAGGCACCGGGTCAGGTAAGAAACCGATGAAATAGCAGGGATGTCCGGCATCGATCACCACACCGATTTCACTGTCGACCTTGAAGCCACCAATGCCGGGTCCGTGACCGGCGCGTGGGTCTATCACCACGAATGGTCGCTTCATGTTGTCGGTCGGCTTATCTTTGGGCGGTACGATTCGGACCAACCAATAGTTCACAGGACGAGGCAAGTCCTGACCGGACAGGATCACCTCTGACGGAAAGTCCAAAACATTTGGAACCTCTTCGGTAAGGTGCGCTTGATACTGGTTTCCGCGTTGGCGCATCACATCCGCGTAGAGAACACTTCGCTGCCACGTATCGACTGCGTACTCCGTTATCGCGTGCACCTGAGGCAGTCCAGTTGCTGGAAAAAATCCAAAAGAGTTTGCCGGTGAGTCAGCTGTACCGCCTTCTTCAGCTGCTTCAGGGCGGACTGTTTCGTGCGATCGGTACGATTTCTTGGTAATCACGTCGATTTATCCCTCGGTGGTCAGGTTATGGTCCTTAAGAAGGCTAGCTTATTTATTTGGACTATTCGGTGCAGGCATACGATCCATCATCATTTGCATCATCGACTGCATCATGTCCATGCGCTTTAGCATCATCGTGTGATGTGCCGTTGATGCTTCTGTGGAATGGTTTTTAGCTGCTTGGGAATGCATACCACCCATCATTCCCATACTTTGCATTCCACCAGAAGCCATTCCCATCATTTTCATGCCTTCCTGCATTAACTCATGGTGCTCGGACATCAGTGCTTGTCGTTCATCAGGGCTTGTCTTTTGAAGTTTTTCATGAAAAGCATGCATCGTCTGCATGTGGTCATTCATTTGCTTCTCTAACAAAGCCGGATCCACAGGTGTTTGAGCAGTTGTTGACGTCTCGCCCGTCGTGGCCGGCTCAGGGTGGTGGGCATTGTGTTCGTCTGCGGTTTGAGCCACGGCTAGAGCGCTAGCCGAACTTAAGATAATGGAAGAAACAACTAAACGGAACTTACTCATGGTCATGGCGATGATTCCTATACGTGATCAGTTGATGGTTCGATTACTGAATTCACTATACTGATAGCGGTCTGTCACGAAGATGACGCCGTCATTACAAAGATGTCATGTGGTGTCCCTCTTCGCTTATTTATTACGCGCAAAACCACGCAACTACCCAATTGCCCCAAGCGCAGGAAACGTCCTCAGTAACCAAATCGCAAAACGCACCAACTGCCCACTTGCTACCGCAATACCCATCAGCACCAGAATCGCGCCGGTGATTATCTGAAGGTAGCGACCCGTTCGGCGCAATGAACCTATTCGACGCATAAACGGCGTCATGAAGTACGCGGAAAGCAAGAACGGCACACCTAAGCCCAGTGCGTAAATACCCAAAAGCAATATTCCCTGCCCGAGACTCTCAGACGTGGCGCCGAGTATCAAAATACCGCCAAGCACGGGACCAATACATGGCGTCCAACCGAAGCCGAACGCCATACCAAGCACGGTCGCCGACCAAGGCTTACCGCCGCCGCCCTGCGGTTCAAAGCGGTAGTAACGTTGCATCCATAGCGGGGCACGTATAACGCCCATAACCATCAGGCCAGCGACGACAATAACGCCGCCCGCGGCAATATTCAGTTCGTAGCGATACGATAAAAACAAACGCCCGATTACAGTAATGCTGGCTCCTAAAATCAGGAACACCATGGAGAAGCCAGCAACGAAACACGCACTAAGGCCCAATGCTCGCCAGCGAGCCACACGTGCTTCGATATGAGAGGCACTGGACTGAACCGAATCGCCCGCAATATAGGAGAGGTAACCTGGCACGAGCGGTAAAACACAGGGCGATAGGAAGGAAGCAATACCGGCGAAAAACGCCGTTAATAGCCCAATGACAGTTAATTCAAGCATCGCATCATTCCCAGTAGGTAGTCTGCTTTATTCTTATATCTCATCACTTTGAATCTCGAATAGAGGGGCGCAGCAGTGCGCCATCAATTAGGGCTTCGACTTGCGGGCCATCCCAGGCGGCGGGCCCCATCGCCCGGCCGATTTCTCGGCCCTCTCGGTCAATTAGTAGAGTTGTTGGCACGCCCGGCGCACGCAGCGTGTCTGAAACCCTTGTCGTCGGGTCAACGTAATGCTTTAACGTTCGAATGCCAAAATCCTGATAGAACGGTTTGATCAAATCGGGATCCCGATCAATCGACAGGGCAACGACTTCAAAGTCTGGACCGCCACGCTTGGCATTTAACCGGTCCAACGATGGCATCTCCTCTCGACACGGGGACACCAGGTCGCCCATAGATTCAGCAATATGACACGCCCGTGAAAATCGGCCAAAGTTACCGTCTTACCCGTCTCATCCTGAAAGGAGATCAAAGGCAGTTCGCGTGGAGTATGCCAGCGCATGAAGCGCTGCCCTCCTATGTCCACCGACACATTAACTACGCCACTAAGAAGGCTTTTCGAGGCATTATTACGTTGGTAAAAAAATAAAGCTGTCGCGATGGCGATCACACAAATTAACGCCATCGCCGCCCATGCAATTATCTTAAAAGAGTTCTTCATTGTTAATGTTCAGCACCCATCAGTTCTTGGCGGTCGCCGTTTCGGCTTGTTCTCGGCGAGCCCGCTCTATCGTGTCTGCGACGGCCTGCGCGGCGTCCGAATCAGCTGGAAGCAGTCCGAGTAACTGTTGCCAGTAATCGATAGCTACCGGATAGTCTTGGCGCTCACGTGCTGCGGCGCCCGCCAAGGTCAGAGCGAATGGTTCCCGAGGATTAAGCGATAGCGCGCGCTCCAGCAATTGCGTCGGCTCCCCTTTAAATCCTGCGGGGCTGCTTCTGGCGAGTGTTTCGGCATATTCCGACAGCGCCAAAGGATCCGTCTGGATGACGCTAGCCGCTTTAGAAAAAGCTGCGGCAGCATCTTCATACTTTTCAAAATAGCGATAAGAGCGCGCCAGCATCAGCCAGCCAGGCGCGTCATCAGGATTGCGCGCCAGCCTCGCCGCGAGCGAATCCACCATGGCCTGCACATCGGCTTGTGTCATGGCAGGAGCACTTCGCGCCGGCGGTGGCGTGATCGCTGCAGGATTCCCTATCGACAGATAGGTAAGCGTTGCCGCTACTGGCAGGACGATGGCCAGCGCCATCGCAGCTTGCTTGCTGCTCTGGCGCCGTAGCCCAGTACTCTGGGCCGGCGTTGCTTCATCGAGCACACGTCGTTGGAGCTCTTGTTGGGCCACAGCGTGATCATGCGAAGACAATATACCGTTAGCACGGTCCTGCTCCAGCTCAGCCAATTGGTCGCGCAGCACCGTCGCATTGACGGCGTGATGCTCGATACTGCTATTCAGCTTGGGGCCACGCCACAGAGCAAGCCCGAGCCACAAGGTGACACCAGAAGCAAGTAATGCAGCAATTAGGATAAAAATCAAATTCATGGTTATGTTCCGTTGTCCGTGGTTTGCGCCAGCAGCGCCTGCGCCCTCTTGCGCTCATCGTCGCTTAACAATGCGTCAGCCACACTGCTTTTCCGGCGACGCAATGTGGTCGCCAGAACGAGGAGCCCAAAGGCCAGCAGCAACATGGGGCCAAACCATAGCAATAGCGTGGTGGCTTTTAATGGCGTGCGATAGAGTACGAAATCACCATAGCGATCAACCATATAGGCTCTAATCTCGGCATCGCTTTTGCCCACTTGAATCTGTTCGCGTATCTGCTGACGCAAATCCACGGCCAGGTCGGCGCGTGACGCCGCAATAGACTCGTTCTGGCACACCAGGCAGCGCAGCTCGCCAGCAATATCCAACATGCGCTTTTCCGCCGCGCCGTTATCCGCCCACGATGGCAAGGCGATGACCGCGCACAATAATGTCAGCCACCAACGTTTCATTGCTCAAGCTCCCGTATCAGCGGTAGTATCGTGTCGCGTACCGCACTATCGGTTACTGCACCGATATGCTTGTAACGAATGAAGCCGTCCTTATCGATAACAAAGGTCTCGGGCACGCCATAAACGCCATAGTCGATGCCCACGCGCCCTTGCGTATCGGATACGGACAACACATATCCATTGCCATGGCGTTCCAACCACGAAATAGCTTCCCCGCGTATATCTTTGTAGTTAAGGCCGACAATGGGTACCCCATGTGTTTTAGCCAACGCCGTAATCACGGGATGCTCTTCAAGGCAGGCATAACACCAGGAGGCCCACACATTCAGCAGCCACACTTTGCCTTTCATGGCTTCTGGTGAAAACGTGTCTTCTGGGGATGCCAACTGGGGCAAGGTGAAGCTTGGTGCCGGCTTGTTAATAAAAGGCGAAGGGACTTCGCTGGGCTTGAGGGTCAAACCGAAAGCCAGGAAGCCAACGAGTACGATAAAGCCGACCAACGGCCATACAAAGCGGCTCATGCTGTGGCTCCTGCTGCGACCAAAGCAGCCTTACGTTCGCGGCGCTTAAGTCGATAACGACGATCACTAATAGCTAACAACCCACCCAGCGCCATCAAAATGCAACCAATCCAGATCCAATCAACGAATGGTTTGTAGTAAACACGCACGCTCCAGGCGCTGTCGGCGAGCGGCTCACCCAAGGCGACGTACACATGACGCAAGCCGTTGGCGTCAATGGCTGCTTCTGTCATGGGCATTTCCGAGGAGATGTAGCTACGTTTTTCGGGATGAAGCAAACGTAAGACCCGACCATCGCGTGACAGCTCGATGTCACCGATGTCTGCAACATAATTAGGTCCCTGTGCTTTATTGACGCCTAGAAACTTCAAGTCATAGCCCCCTGTGCTTACCGTGCTGCCGGGCGTCATACGAACGTCCTGTTCAGTTTCATAGCCCATGACGAGCGTCACGCCAGCCACGAACACGGCAATACCTAAATGGGCCAGATGCATGCCTAGCCAGCTACGCGGTTGGGCTCGCAGCCCAGTGCGCGTAGCCCGCATACGGTCAACGATGCCCTTAACCACCGCAGTGGCAATCCACGTGGCCAGTGCCAGACCTAACGCCACCAGCGCCGACCAACGCCCCAGCAAGAACGGTGCGCCAACACCGACCACAAGCGCCACTACAGCCGGAACATGAAGGTGTTTCATCAGAGCGCTTATCTTGGCCGACTTCCAGTTAGCCACCGGACCTACCGCCATGAGAAGCAGCGCCGGCACCATCAGCGGTATGAAAACGGCATTAAAGTATGGCGGCCCCACGGAAAGTTTGCCTAACCCGAGCGCATCAATGAAAAGCGGATACAAGGTTCCGAGAATGACGGCCCCTGCTGCTACGGCCAACAATACGTTGTTCACCAGCAAGAGAGATTCACGCGATATCAGTTCAAACCGCCCGCCCATGCCCACCTTGGGTGCGCGCAGTGCAAATAAAAACAAGGACGAGCCCACCACCACGGCGAATAGCATCAAAATGAATACGCCTCGGCGCGGATCGGTGGCGAAGGCGTGTACTGACGTCAGCACGCCAGACCGTACAAGAAAAGCCCCTAGTAATGAAAGCGAGAACGTACTGATAGCAAGCAGCACCGTCCAGTTCTTGAAGCTGGCACGCTTTTCAGTCACCGCCAGGGAGTGGATCAACGCGGTACCCACCAGCCAAGGAATAAACGAAGAGTTCTCTACCGGATCCCAGAACCACCAGCCGCCCCAACCCAGTTCGTAATAGGCCCACCAACTTCCCAAGGCGATACCCAAGGTCAGGAACAGCCACGCTGCCGTCGCCCAGGGCCGAGACCAACGTGCCCATGTCGAATCGAGCTGCCCCGCCAGCAGTGCGGCAATGGCAAACGCGAATGCTACCGAAAATCCGACATAGCCCATGTACAGCAGTGGCGGATGAAATATCAGTCCGATGTCTTGCAGTAGCGGATTCAGGTCCATACCCTCTATGGGTGCAGGTACCAGGCGCTCGAACGGGTTAGAGGTAAGCAGCACAAAGAGCAGGAATCCAGCGGTGACCAGGCCCAACACCCCCAAGACGCGTGCCACCATGACATCGGGCAGCTGCTTTGAGAACACACTTACTGCATATGCCCAGCCTGTTTGCATCAGTAGCCACAGCAAGAGCGATCCCTCGTGACCACCCCAGACGGCGGCGATACGGTACAGCAAGGGCAGTTGCGAGTTGGAATTCTGGGCGACGTAAGCCACCGAAAAATCCTTAACGATGAAGGACCAACCCAGCGTCGCAAAGCTGAAAATAATTAAAAGAAACTGCGCGCGCGCGGCGGGTCGAGCAAAGGCGATCCAGACAGCATTGTCACGCGCCGCGCCGGCGAGGGCTAAACAGCCCTGCGCAAGCGCCACGAATAGCGTCAGAATCAGTGAAAAATGACCGAGTTCAGCAATCATGAGCGTTATGGCCTCGCAGTAATCGTGTTCTTGGCGGCCTCATCCAGCGCATGCTGCACTTCAGGGGGCATATAGTTCTCATCGTGTTTGGCAAGCACCTCTTCCGCCCGGAACAATCCATCGGCCCCGAGCTTGCCTTGAGCCACCACCCCTTTGCCTTCACTAAACAGGTCGGGCAATATTCCCGTATAACTGACCGGTATCATTTTGGCGGTATCGGTGACAACGAACTTCACCGTGAGCCCATCACTTTGGCGCTGCACACTGCCGGTTTGCACCATACCTCCGACACGAAACGTCCGCTCCTGGGGGGCTTCACCCGCACTCACCTGCGTAGGTGTGAAGAAAAACACAAGGTTGCTCTGAAAAGCATTGAGCACTAACGCTGTGGCAATGCCGAACGCGGCCAAGCCGCCAGCAATGAGCGCGAGGCGCTTATGGCGATTTTTCATCGAGATTCCTCTTCCCTTAGGATTAACTGGCGCTTTACTTGCGATAAAGCCGCTTGGCGGCGCTGGCGCAGCAGGAGCCACTCGGCGCACAGAACGACCAGGGCGACACCGAATGAACCCCATACGTACTGTCCATAGCCGCCCATGGCAAAAAATTCAGCGGGACTCGTCCAATTCATTGCTTTACCTCCTTCAATTCGTCTAACCACCCGGCATGCTGTTCGCGCTCCAGAATGATGCAGCGCACGCGCATCAGCACGATCGCCACCGTATACATCCATGACGCCAAGGCCATAAGCAGCATGCCAATTAGCATGAGTGCCGCCATTGAGGGGGCTTGTGTCAGCGAAACAGATGCGCCTTGATGCAAGGTGTTCCACCATTGCACTGAAAAATAAATAATTGGAATATTGACCACGCCGACGAGAGCAAGGACAGCACCGGCCTTATCCGCGCGCCGTGGCTCATCAACCGCTGACTGAAGCGCCATAAAACCGATGTACAAAAAGAGAAGAATCAGCTCGGAGGTCAGGCGCGCATCCCAGACCCACCAGGTCCCCCACATGGGCTTGCCCCACAAGGCGCCCGTCCAGAGTGAAAGAAACGTGAACATGGCGCCGGTGGGGGCCAAGGCCGAGGCCATCATGGCGGCTAAACGATTGTTAAATGCCAGCCCTATCGCAGCCCAGAACGCCATGACCAAATAAATGAACATCGACATCCAGGAGACCGGCACGTGCAGGAAGATGATGCGATAGCCCTCACCTTGCTGGGCGTCGGTGGGCGCCATGAAGAAACCCACGTACATCCCTATGATCGTCAGCATCGCGGCGGCGACGGCAAACCATGGAATCAGCTTGCCGGCCAGGGGGTAAAACATTTTGGGCGATGAATACTTAAACCAATTAATCATTCATTTACTCATTATTCCAACGCAATCCGTAATGCCACGGTTGTGGCCCACGGTGCAAAAAAAGCCGTTAAAACCAGCACGGCGCCGAGCAACGACAGATGCGCCGTAGCTCCCAGACCGACAGCGGCAGCGTCTACGGAACCCGCGCCAAAGATCAAGACCGGCACATAAAGCGGAAGTACAAGCAAGGCGACAAGGACGCTGCCGCCTCGCAGGCCCAGGGTCAAACTCGCTCCGATCGCGCCAATAAAGCTAAGTACAGGGGTACCAATGGCCAGCGACGCAGCCAGCACCAGTAAGGAAGGGGTTGCCAAGTCGAATTGCAAGGCCAGCAGCGGAGCCAGCAAGGTCAAGGGCAAACCCGTCAATAGCCAATACGCGACCACCTTGCCCAGCACCAGCATCCCCAGCGGAGCGGGAGAAAGGGCCATTTGCTCCAAGGTGCCGTCGGCGTAATCCTGTTCAAACAGCCGGTCAAGCGACAACATAGACGCCAGCAGTGCCGCCACCCACAAAATGCCTGGAGCGATCTGTCGCAACGTGTCGCGCTCAGAACCAATGCCCAACGGAAACAGGCTGACCACGATGGCAAAGAAAAAAAGCGGTGTTAGCACATCGGACTTGCGTCGCATGGCGAGCCTTAAATCTCGATGTATTACCCCGCGAAGTACGGATAAGCCAATGGTGTCGCTCATATGCCTACCCGTATAACGTGCGTCGTGCCTGTCAAGGTCAAATCCTGATGCGTCGTCAAAACTGCGATCCCGCCATTGCTCAGATGCTGGTCAATCAGCCCCACTACCCATAGGCTGGCTTGGGTATCCAATGCCGTCAGGGGTTCATCCAACACCCACAAAGCACGCTTTTGCAGCAGTAGCCTGGCCAAATTTACACGGCGCTTTTGCCCCTGCGACAAGGCTCGCACTGATAGATGCTCCCTGCCCTGCAATCCAGCCTGGCGTAAGGCTTCGTGCACAACGTCCTGGGTAACCGATTCGTCATTCAACTCCATGCTGGAAATTAAGTTTTCCGTGGCACTTAGCGCATCTTTAAGACCCAAAGGATGGCCACAATAAAGTAGCTCGCGACGGTACTCATCGCCCAGCTTTTTTATCGGACTACCCTGCCAATGAACTGCGCCGGTAGCCGTAGGCGTTAGCCCCACCAGCATGCGCAAAAGACTGGTTTTGCCGCTACCGTTCTCGCCGTGCACCAACAGGCACTCGCCTGCCTTGAGCTGAAAGCTTAAATTATGAAATAGGCGCCGCTCGCCGCGCACGCAGTCCAGATTGATGGCTTGAAGCACCGTCGACCTTTGCTCGCAAAAACGTTAATCACTAGGTGACATCGGTATTTTGGCGAAGCGCCAACATACAACGGACCGTCCGTTACATGCGGGGCTAAGCGCTACCGTCGCAAGTAGCTGGGCGCGCGCGCAAAGTCAATTGAACGCGACGACGCTGAGGACGTAGGTGTGGGGCAGGAGAAAAGTCGAATCAGCGGCGTGCCAGCTTAGGCAACGAAAAGCCACTGGGGCCGCTCGGGCCGCTCAGACAAGGTCGGCAAGCTCAAAGGCGCCTCTTGAAACTGAAGGGCCAAGCCAGCCGATAAGGAAGGAATGGTTTGATTTGAAGATGAAATAATCGACGCCGCTGGGGCTTGGCAAGAATGCTCGTATTGGTCCAAAAAACCCGAGGTTGAACCAGTCTGCTCGGCCCCATCGCTTAAATAGACACGCTGCTCTTGAGCTTCGGTATAACAGGGCTCGATGCAAGTCTCCCTTTCTGGCTGGCAATACACACTCACAACGCCCCAGGAGGCCTGGAGCGGCAGCATGACCAGCATAAAAATAAGGAGAAATTTCTTCATTGCAAGAACGATTGTACCAAGTGAAAAGCGTGTCTTACAAACGAGGGTATGAAAAGTAGAAACCATGGGTCGCTTATTTTACAATCGCGATGTTTGTCTCCATAGAAAACGCGAGAAAATCCCCATCCCGAAAGTGTTGCACGATAGCGTGCGTCTCATCCCTTACTGCCTCCACAAGAACGAGGCGCTCTACGGCATCCATAGATGCAAACGCTGGCACTGACGTGGCTGCGCCCAGTATCGAAAACTGAACAAACCTTTCTGGCTCAGACATGCGAATAGACAGCGCCCGTGGAGTAATTTCGATATATTGAAAGCCCGCCTCGCTGAGCAATGTGTATAGCTCCTCGGAGTTAGATAATGAAAAGGCAACATCGACGTCAGTGGTGGGCACATCAAGAAGGCGTGCGGTTTCCGTAAACAACGCCTCATACACAGGATGGCTGTTCAGGGACTGCCAGACACTGATAACTGCGCTACCGCCATCGCGTAGCACGCGACGCATTTCACGACCTGAACCCACTCGGTCGGGAAAGAACTGGAATCCTTGTTGGCACAGCACAAGATCAAACGCGTCATCGGGAAGTTCGAGGCGAGTTGCATCACCCTCTTGCCAAAGTATCGAAGCACCAGCCGGCGGCGGTTGTGCACGACCCACATCCAGCATTTCTGAATTGATATCCAGAGCAAGGACCTGACCGCTTACCCCAACCATGGGAGCGACCTGCCGTGCGACACTTCCCGTACCGCAGGCAAGATCCAGAACTCGCTCACCGGGTTTGGGTGATGCAAATTCAAGCAGTACGCGCGTCCAAGGATCTGCGATAGCACGGCTAAGGTAGCGTTCATATACTTCTGCCAGACTAAGGTTTGATTGTTGGCTCACTGAGTTCTCCTGATCACACACACATTCCAATCTCGCAAAAAGCCCGAATTTAGTTTGCCAAATCGGGCTTGCCATTGAGTAGCCCCAGCATACCGGGGCTACATCGAAAGTGCTGGTCTCACCGAATGCTGCGGTATGTGATCCCATTGGGATTGGGGCCAACTGGATAAGTAGCAACCACATCTTGAGTGCTTGTGTCGATTGCACTTACGGTGTTGTCTTTGGTGTTTGTAATGAATATGAAACCGCCATCAGTGCTCGCGACCACGCCATGTGCGCCTTTGCCAGTGACCACTGTATTTATAACGCTTTGGCTTTTCGTGTCGATCACCGATACCGTGTCATCTGGATTGCTATCGCTTCCCTGGTTAGCTACGTACATTTTGCTGCCGCCAGCTGCTGCATAGAGCTGAATGGGGTTACGTCCAACGCTTACGTTCTTCACGACTTTTCTGGTGGAAGTGTCTATGATCGCCACACTGTCTTCATCTCGTAGCGACACATAGACATGTTTGCCATCGGGCGTAAAGGCCACTTGTACCGGTGCTTTGCCGACAGAAACGCGCTCAGCCTCTTTAAGGCTTTGGGTATCGATGATCGAAACCGTATTGTCGGTAACATTCGCAACGTAGATTTCTTGCCCATCAGGGCTTAAACGCAGGCCATGCGGAAAACTACCAGTCGGAATTTCGGCAATGATTTTCTTTTGATTGATATCGACCACTGAAACCCGATCGGAATCAGAGTTGGTGATATAAGCGCGACTGCCATCTGGACTGGTGACGACGTGAGCCGGATGGCTCCCTGAAGGCAGCGTTTGCAGTACCTGCTCAACGTTGCTGGCATTTAGAATCAGCAAACTGGCGCCACTGCCAGAGTGAGAATCGGCGTTGCCATCATTCGCGGCCTTGCCTTCCCCGCCATGCGCCCCGTGACCACCCGTCTTCGCCGCTGATGTACCGACAGCAAGCAGTGTCTTACCATCGGGGGAAATTTGAACATTGTGAGGTAGGACAACTATTTGAGCTGTACGCACATCACCTGTACTTAGGGTGATTTCGCTAATAGAGCCGTCTCCCTCATTGGCGCTATACACGACGCCATTTGGCAAGCTTGCAGCGTGAGGCTGGCAAAGTGTCTTAAATTGCGGGGCAGTCCAATGAGGCAAAAATGTGTCTAGTAAACCTTGGTCGATTCACTGCGCTTGCAGATAGAGCAAAGGCAATGGCAACAAGTACGGGACGCATTTTAAACATTGTTGAATCTCCAATATGAGCAAAGTGGTTTGGCTTCAAAGGTGGCAGCAGTGCCGCTTGATGACAACTATATTGATCGACCACTGACAAACCGATGACTGCACCATTACTCTTTCGTAATGCACCAGCATTAGATCCACTACGCCCGCCCCCAGACTTGCGCTCACAATGGCGATTGGTGAGCGTGACACTATGGGGCGCAGGCGTACTTTGCACAATTACCGCAGGGCATAGTTTTTACGCTTGACCTTCCAACGATGGGAACCTATATCCTTCTCTTAATCTATTTGAACTAAACGACAAGGAGATGGGATTTGAATACCCTGACCATACAGGAAAGCGCCTTGACAACCGCGATCAGTCTGCCGATCGAAGGCATGACCTGTGCATCGTGCGTAGGCCGCGTGGAAAAAGCCCTCAGCAAAGTCGACGGCGTTGATTCGGTCACCGTCAACCTGGCGACTGAGCGGGCCGACATCAAGGCGAACGGCCCGCTTGACCGCCAAGTGCTCGTCAACACCATCGAAGCCACAGGTTACAGCGTACCCGCCACCACCATCGACCTTGCGGTCGAGGGCATGACCTGCGCATCGTGCGTGGGCCGGGTCGAGCGCGCGCTCAAAGCCGTTCCCGGTGTGTCCGAAGCCACAGTAAACCTGGCGACTGAACGCGCCCACGTGCGCGGCAGCGTGGATTCCAACGCTCTGATCACGGCGATCGTGGCGGCCGGTTATGTGGCGCAACCCATAGATGTTGGGGCATCCACCGACGAGGACGCCGCAAACGAGCGTAAAGACGCTGAGCGCGCGGCTCTCAAGCGCGACCTGACCCTTGCCGCCGTTCTCACACTGCCGGTCTTCGTGATGGAAATGGGCTCACACCTTATTCCCGGCGTACACGACCTGATCCTGCGCACCATCGGCGCGCAATGGAACTGGTACATCCAGTTCGCACTGACGACGCTGGTGCTGGCTGTACCGGGCATCCGCTTCTACCGGCAAGGTATTCCGGCGCTGTTTCGTCTGGCACCTGACATGAATTCGCTGGTCGCGGTCGGTACCCTCGCGGCCTATGCTTATTCCCTGGTCGCCACCTTCGCGCCATCGTTACTACCAGTGGGCACCGTCAACGTCTACTACGAAGCGGCGGCTGTCATTGTCACGCTGATCCTGCTTGGCCGTTTTCTGGAGGCGCGCGCCAAGGGCCGCACCTCCGAGGCCATCAAGCGGCTGGTCGGGCTGCAGGCGAAAACTGCACGCGTCCAGCGCAACGGTGCCGTGATCGAAATTCCGATCGCCGACGTCGCAGCCGGTGACATCATCGAGGTGCGCCCCGGAGAACGCATTCCCGTCGATGGCGAGGTCACGCAAGGCCAGAGCTATGTCGATGAATCCATGATCACCGGCGAACCCATCCCGGTTGCAAAGACAGTAGACAGCAAGCTGGTCGGGGGCACCGTCAATCAGAAAGGCGCACTGTCCTTCCGCGCAACGGCGGTGGGTGGTGCAACGGTACTCTCGCAGATCATACGCATGGTCGAACAGGCACAAGGGTCGAAACTGCCCATCCAGGCGCTGGTGGACAAGGTCACCATGTGGTTCGTGCCCGCCGTTATGGGTGTTGCCGTGCTGACCTTCCTCGTCTGGCTCGTCTTCGGGCCACAGCCGGCGCTGACCTTTGCCCTGGTCAATGCCGTGGCCGTGTTGATCATTGCCTGCCCTTGCGCCATGGGCCTGGCGACACCGACCTCAATCATGGTGGGCACAGGGCGCGGTGCGGAGCTGGGCGTTCTTTTCCGTAAAGGCGAAGCGCTGCAATTGCTGAAGGATGCAAAAGTCGTCGCCGTGGACAAGACCGGCACGCTGACCGAGGGCCGCCCGACGTTGACCGATCTCGAAGTCGCCAATGGCTTCCAGCGCCAGAACGTACTCAGTCGGATCGCCGCTGTCGAGGCGAAGTCCGAGCACCCCATCGCGCGCGCCATCGTCGAGGCGGCTGACAACGAGGGGATCGCGATTCCCGACATCACGGACTTCGAATCGATCACCGGCTTCGGCGTGAAAGCACACGTGAACGGGGAACTGATTGAAGTCGGAGCGGACCGCTACATGCGCAAACTGGGGCTCAAGGTTGATGTTTTTTCGGCAACCGCCGAGCGCCTGGGTAATGAAGGCAAGACGCCGCTCTATGCGGCCATCGATGGCCGGTTGGCTGCGATCGTCGCGGTGGCCGATCCGATTAAAGAAACGACGCCGGATGCCATCGCCGCGTTGCACAACCTTGGCCTGAAGGTCGCGATGATCACCGGCGACAACCGTCGCACAGCACAAGCCATCGCGCGCCAGCTTGGCATCGACGAAGTGATCGCCGAGGTCCTGCCGGAAGGCAAGGTCGAGGCGGTGCGCAAGCTGAAAGCTGCACATGGACAGCTTGCATTCGTCGGCGACGGTATCAACGATGCGCCTGCGCTGGCCGAAGCGGATGTGGGTCTTGCAGTGGGCACCGGCACGGATATCGCCATCGAGGCGGCCGACGTGGTGTTGATGTCGGGCAACCTGATGGGTGTGCCCACCGCCATCGCGTTGTCGCGGGCGACGATCGGCAACATCCGTCAGAACCTGTTCTGGGCCTTCGCCTACAACACCGCCCTGATTCCGGTGGCGGCGGGCGTGCTGTATCCGGCCTGGAGCATCCTCTTGTCGCCGATCTTCGCGGCTGGGGCAATGGCGCTTTCCAGTGTCTTCGTCCTGGGCAATGCGCTGCGCCTGCGCGGGTTTCGCCCACCGATAGAAGCTACCAAATCCTCTCAACTGCCGACGACGGCGTAGTTGGAAAGGAGATATTGAAATGAATATTGGGGAAGTAGCGAAAGCCTCAGGTGTCTCAGCGAAGATGATCCGATATTATGAACAAACTGGACTGATCCCCCCGGCCAATCGCAGGGAGTCGGGTTATCGCAATTACTCTGCGTCTGATGTGCACATGCTGCGGTTTATCCGCCGAGGGCGTGATCTTGGCTTCCCGGTGGCACAGATCAATGAACTTTTAGGCCTCTGGCGTGACAAATCGCGCCAGAGCGCCGAGGTAAAACGTATCGCTACGGCTCACATAACAGAGCTGCGCGAGAAGATCGACAGCCTGGAACAAATTGCCAGTACGCTTCAGACCCTGATCGAGTGTTGCTCCGGCGATGACCGTCCCGATTGTCCGATTTTGGATGACCTCGAGAACACAGCCGATAGACAGCAATTGTAGCTAGCCCGCTGCGATTGCTGGCTAGTTCGTTGCGGCCCAAATTAAATCATTCGAGATTGAGATAGGGATTATTCGTCGGTAACTCGTCAAACAAGTGCTTGGGAATTTGTAGCAGGTAGCCATGCAGCCGCCGCGACTTACGCGGTCCGGTGACCTCGCACGTCCAGATGTTCAGCCCATTGGGTTGTTTCCGGTGCTGCTGTAGCTTCTCAAAGCGCTTTTGCACCCATTGCCAATCCTGCTGCTTCTCCTGCTTGGCCAGCACAGCGACCTGGGGGTGTTCCTGGGCATAGCGTTGGAACACGCCTGGGCTGACCAGGTAAGCGGTATCGCTCACCGTATGCACCAACGCCTTCGCATCATTGATGATGAGCTTATGTGAGGTGACCCCGTGCTTAAGCCACATCATGAAGTGCTCACCAGACGGTTGTGCCATCGGAGCCGACGAGCTGACGGCGGGCGCGAGCGTCAGCTCCGTGGGCGGGATAGGCGACTCTGGCGCTGGTTGCTCAGGCATCGTAATGGACAAAGCGCCCTCATCGTCGGCCGCTTCGGAAGGTGGTTCCGTGGCAATCATCCTCAGCAGATCATCCATCACATCAGACGTACTGGGCGTATCCTGGAGCGGCACCGGAAACACTGTCGAGGTCGATGAGGCTGTGGTGTTGCTGGCTGAGGGTGAGGCTTCCCGATACGATGACAGTGGGCTCGCCACGGGCAGCGATTCCTCCACACTACGGTCTGCCGCCTCGCTGGTGAGCGTTATATCAATCATTACGGTGCCCGAGAAAGGGTCGGGCCGTTCACCAGACTCCCATATGAGCGCGGGCGACAAGCGCAAGAAAGTAAACGTGTTCGACCAGCCGCTTTCGCTGGTGACCGTCGCTTTCCAGATGGCCTTGCCTTCGGGGGTCGGCTGCAGCATGCCGTGGTCCTGCAGCACATTAAAGACGGCGGTGTTGTTCGCCGGGATACCGTCGATCCCCTGCGAGAGCAGGTGCGCACGCAGTTTATCCGAGACGGTTTTACTGACCAGCCAAAGTGCATCCTGGGTTAACCAGCCATCGGAGGCCTGGGGCTGGTTCAGCTTCAGCTCTTCCTTTAGCAGGTAGCGAAGGCCTTCCAGCAGTTTGCGCTGCAGTGCATGCTTGGGCGCGGCCATGGCACGCGCGGGATCGCCACCCAATGCCTGGGCCACCGAGGCGCGATCCGCCTGAATGACCAGTTCGCCCAGCACCCCGGCGTGTTCATACTGTCCGGCCAGCACATAGAGCAACGCAGACCAGAGCGACGGAAAACCGTTGAGCCAGTCCAGGATGTCGCCATCGAGCACCCGCGTGTAGAGCAGTCCGGTGGCCGCGCTATGCAACCGATACTCACGATCTTCCCGGTAGCGAAAGCGGTATGGTCGAGTCAGCGGGCCGTGCCAGGGATGCCAGGGGCTGCCGTCTTCATGCTCCACATGCAGATCCACCGCAATCTTGCCGATGTCATGCAACAGCGCGGCATAGGCCGTGGCGGCTGTCCAGGCTTCTGCCTGAGCGGCCTGGTCTTCGGGGGTTGTGCCCGCAGGCAGCAGATGAGACTGCCTCAGCTTCAGGGCATAGGCGACGATCTCCAGCCCATGATCAAGCATACCGCCTGGATAGGCGTGGTGATGGCTTTCCGAGGCGGGAAAGAGCTGCACCAGCTCGGCATAGCGTTCCAACGGTGCGCGGTACAGCGATGCGAACTGCTTACGCGAGAGTGACGTGCGTTGCCAAATGTGTTCCAGCAGACGTTGGCGTCGCGGGGTCGCCAACAACGAAGCGGCCGATTCTGGCCGCATCGGCCCTTTCGGTGGTGCGGTCGAAGGCATCGGCGCCATATCGGTAGTTGGCAGTAACCGTTTGCGCTGAAACAGCGAGAGCATCGCAAAACCTCTGGTGATAGGCTGGCAAGAGCGCCTTTTGGCCTTTTTAGGTAGGGCCTTTCCCCTTGGCTCCATTCCCTTGCCTCTTTCTGGCCCTTTAGCCTTTGAACCCTTTAGGTATAGGGCAATCCCCCCTTCCTGTGCCACCATCAATGCGAGACAGGCAGACTCGGATTGGCAACCAAACCTGTTGCCTGTCAGCACATATCTTGCAATTTGCTCTTATAGATATACAATAAAAATGTATATCAAATTCAGGAGTTATTAGCATGCAAGTCGCCAAATGGGGCAACAGCTTGGCCGTGCGCCTTCCGGCCAGCCTGGTAGAAGCGCTGGAGTTGCAAGAAGGTGACGATATTGAGATCGTCGTGGACGGCCCGCGCGCGTTCGCGGTTCGCAAAAAGCCAGGCGCCGATGCCTTGTTGAAGCGCCTGCGCACCTTCCGGGGCAAACTGCCGGCGGATTTCCGCTTCAGCCGGGACGAGGCCAATGCGCGTGACTAAGTTCAAGCATTTTATGGACAGCAATGTGGTGTTGTACCTGCTGTCGGAGGACTCGACCAAAGCGGACAAGGCCGAAAGCCTGCTGAAAGCCGGGCCAGTCATCAGCGTGCAAGTGCTCAACGAAGTGACGAATGTCTGCGTACGCAAGCTCAAAATGAGCTGGGACGAGATCGCGCAGTTCCTGGAACTGATACGGAGCTTTTGCAAGGTCGTCCCACTCACGGAAACCATCCATGATCAGGCCCGATTGATCGCTGAGCGACATAAGCTGTCCTTCTACGACTCCTGCATCGTCGCAGCAGCTGTGGCAGCGGGTTGCCAGACGCTCTATAGTGAGGACATGAACCACGGGCAGATACTGGAAGATAGCTTGAGTCTCAGGAATCCATTTTCCACCGTATAGTCTAGCCATGAAGGAGACGATGATGCAGACAGTACGCAAACCAACAGGACAGTTCGCACGCCGGCTAGGCCGTGCTGTGAGCCGTTCTGCACGCTGGCTGCAACGCCGCGAACACCAGGCTATTAGCTGGTTGGTGGCAAAAGGCCTGCCTGCAACCGTTGCCGCCGCTCTACTGTGGATCGTCAAACTAGCCGTGGCGGCGGGGTTGCTCTATACCGCGTTTTGGTTGGCTATGTTGCTGATGTTTGCAGTGATCGCTTCCTGGGCCATTAACAATACTTCTTCTGATGACGATGAGCTCGCGGAATGGCGAGTGGGCTTATCCGGTTACGGTCTTTACCGCGGCGATACGCGTGTGGACCCCGGTCAGCCGGATGATGAAAACTAGACTACTTTATTGGCGGCTTTGCTTCCCGCGGCCTTGGCCCCATCGGTTGAGGTAGCCATCATCTGGGCAATATTACCAGCCCGCACTCCGGCCCACGCGAGCGCTGCAATCCAAAAGGCAGGTAATATCAGAAACATCGTCGCCATCACGAAGTTCAGCAGCATATCGCCAAAGCTGTTGTTCAACCCCATCAGCGGATCAAAGTTGGTGACGGGTCGATTCCATCCCCAGCCCCGCCCATAGAGCGCATCCAGAATCGTGCTGTCGATCCAACGTGCAAGCTGAAACCAGAAATCCACAAAGAACAGAGCGAACTGCACCACGCTGACAGTTACCACGGCCTTGAGCTCGTAGGTACTGATAATGAGCACCAGCGGGATGCAGATCACGAGCGCCATCTTCAGAAACGACAACACCATGGGCAGCGCCTGGCGCACCACATCCATGGCCGGGAAAAAACCGATCGAGCCAATCGTGATGCCGAGGTCACTGGCGGCACGGGTCACGATGTTTGGCGCTGTCTTATCGATCTGCCCACCGTAGTCGGTATAGACAGCCCCCTGGTTAAGTTTTTGCTGGCGCGGCGCGGCGATCGCACGGATCACCGAGTCGTCCACCTCATTGCGGCTCAGAAAACCGGCCCAACTGGCTACGCGATTGAGCAAGCTGGAATCGACCTGGGACAGCAGGCGCATCCGCAGACCGTCACTCCCATCGCTCCACCACTGCCGGCAGGTGGGGTAACCGCCGCCACTGGGTACCTGGGCCAGCCCCGCATCGCGACCACTATCATACGGCCAGGCGTCGCGCGGGGTGCGTGAACGGTAGGTGTCGTAGTAACCCGCCGAGGCCACAAAATACCGTGAACCAATCCAGGTGACATCATGCATCTGCGCTTCATCCAGTTCTGGGCGGCTCATAAACAGCTTGGCGCGGGCCGGGCCATAGCAGTCGTGTGAGAAGTCCGATACCTCTTGAGCCAGCACCGGGTCATCGATGCGTGTGGCGTCGATCTCCATGCGCATTTGCCGTAGTTCAGTACCGCATGGAATCGCTGCGACCGAGGCGCTGGTGAGGCCACGTGAGAGCGCGTGCATAAATGCCCACCAGACGGGAACTTTCGCGCTTTGGTCGTTGATGGTGGTGAAGGACTGGCTCCAGCCCGTATCGGAGGGCTGCGGTACGCTCACTCCGCATTGACGGGAGCGGGCATCGTCAAAGCGCACCCGGCTCAGATCCACATCGATGAACGGAATGCCGGCAAACAGCACCACGACAACCGCCACCCACACTCGGGTTTCAATACGAGCCGCCGACAGCAGACCCTTATTACCCTCGTCGGCGCCCTCGCCTCGGGCTTTGAGCCATTCCGGCAGGATGATGGCAATGAAGGGAATGGCAAACACGCCGCTGGCCACCAACACCGACCAGATGCCATTGTGCACAATCCAGCCCACCAGCGTCAGGTAATACTCCAGGTAATCGGTCGTGAATAGCGTCATGTTTGAGCTCTCCCGCTATGTGCTCTGCACCAGCAGACTGCACTCCAGTGCGACCAGGGCCAGTACGGCTGCGATTTCCGTGCGAAGCAAGCGGCGTCGGGTGTGGGCATCGGATTGCCTGGCAACTAGCCGTCGGCGCATCCACACCCAGCCGTAGGCGGTCGCCCCGTAGAGGCACAAGCGCCAAAGCAGGAAAAAACCAGATACCTCTGCCAGCCACTGCTCCCAGCCAGAAATGCTTCCGATGAAGTAGATGCCCACAATGTTGGCCGCCACCGCCCCGGCCAGCAACAGCGCCGTCCACAGCAGCGTCCTGGCGGTACGCCGGTTAAATAACCTACATAACCACACGGCGTTCATGGTGTGCCATCCGGTGTGGGCCGCTGCAATTGTTGCAGGCGGTCGGGCACTGGGTCGCCCTGGTAGATACCACGCGACCCAGCCGCCCGTGTGCTGTGGCGCTGGATGATTGCCATGGGCGAATTGTTGGCGAGCTCACGACGCAGCTCCAGTTCAGTCTTGAGATTCTGAATTTCCCGATCCAGCGTGTCGCTTTCCTGGTTCACCGCATCCACCGCTATTTGGTTGGCCGCGACGTTGGGTTCCTTCCTGCCGGTCAACAAGGTGCGTTGCAGCAGCAGCGCTTTTTCCAGCACGGAAGCCAGCGCGACTTCGGACGCCAGACGGCGGGCCAGAATGTCCTGGTCGGGCTCGTCGCGCAGGGCCTCGATCACCCCTCGGGTGATCGGCAGCGAGGCACTGCCTGCTTCATGCAGGTTCTCAAACGTGGTGTTGCGAGCGCCCGTAATCAGCTCTTGCAGTGCTTGGAGCTTGGCGTCGTACTCCTCCTGGATCAGCGGCGTCAGACCCACGCCCGGGATGGTCTGGGTCTTGGTGCAGGATTCGCACGTGCGCTGCTCTTGTTCACCCAGCACACGGGTCGCCCACTGAACTGCCGCGTCCGGTGACGACCAGGTCTGGCAGGAAAGACTGCCGCAACTGGCCTGGGCGATAGTGGACGTGTCAGACACGCTACGGCCATTGACCAAGTTGTACCCGGCGCGTGTCACATCCCCCACCACCTTGATCGGGGATTGGCCCGTGCCCCCGGCGTTGCCCCCTCCCACCCACGGCACGCCGTCGTTACCCCGGCTGGTTTCGGCCTGTTCGATCGCCGAGACCGCATCGCTGCTGGCAACCGCATCGCGCAGCGCCATGCCTTCGGCAAGCTGGTTCCAGCCCATCTGCCCCCCCGCCATGTCGGCCATTTTTTCGGCCATGGCGCGACACTGAAGCTTGGATCGGTCAAAGTCCAGCCGGGCCTGCAGCACACCATTGGTCAGCAGGTTGTACAGTCCCGGATCGGCACGCTGGATGATCAGCGCCGGAAGCGATGCCACCGCGCTGGTCGCATTCTGGATAACGCTGCTCATGATGTTCTGAAAACCGTTGGTCAGGCCGTTGAGCTGATTCTGGATCGTGGTGCTGATGCTCATGTCGCCACAGATCAGATTGCTGTTCCAACCGGCGCCCACACCGATTGAGCGCATCCCTGCCGCACCGCTCATCGAGACGGCGTTCCCGCCACCAATGGAATACATGACCTCGTCACCGATGACGCTGCCGCTATTCTGGAATCCCCCGCTTTGCGCCGAGGCCAAACCGCAGGCCAAAGCCAGTGCACAGGCCAGCACCGCTGGGCGGCACGAGCGCGGAATCAGGCTTACGGGTTTTGTCATATCAGGACGGATCATGGTTGTGCCCTCGATTGCTCAATTAAAATCCACACTGCCCAGGAAGGTCTGCCCACGGCGCTGGCAGCAGCTATACGGACGCCACAACACCCAGGCGTAGTCGCCTTGCTTGGCCTGCGTTAGCGTCTCGTTATGGGGGAACACCGTGCATGTGTTGGACAGACGCGGAGTGAGCTCCTGCCACTTACCGGTCGAGGCATCGCCCTCGATTAATGCACCCGCAGGCCAGTAGCCCGCCCGAGAACTGGCAAGCAACGGCTGATACACATGCAGTTGCCCCCGGCGGGTCACGACGTCGCCCGCACGCTGGGCCACTATGGCTCCCGCCTTGTAGTCATCGGTCTGGTGCAAGAAGCCGCCGCGTGGGTAAACGTTGCCCCACAGATTCATGTCGCTGCGCGAACCCACTTCACGCTGGCCGGGAATGAGCGACTCGGGGTATACGGCCTCCGGCACGTTGTAGCGCCAGGCCAGCGTGTCCAAGGTGCTGAGCAAGTACGGCACAAAGGCTGTGCCTGCTCCCTGGCAGAAATACCCAGAACCCGCGACGAATTCGTTGAACACTTCCCCACCGGGATGACCGATCACGTCGCTATTCTTGAATTTGGCGAGATTGTTCTCGTGATCGTCGTTGGTCGTGCCGTCGCCACCGGCCTGCGCTGTGGGATTGGGCAGGCTCATGGGCCGTACTTCCACCCAGGGGTTCGCGCCAGTGTTTGAATAGCTCGACACCACCGCGTCCGGGACGTAGTGGCGCACCTTGATGGAGGTGCGTATCCGGCAACCGCCCACTCCGCAGGACAGCCAGTAGCAGATGCCGACCACACGGTATTCCAGACAGGATGGAGACAAAGTGGAAGCCACAATGGTGGCGGTGTTGAGCGCGAAGCTGGATGTCGCCGCAAGCAAGAGCGCCATGGCGACACCGAATCGCAGGTGGGGCAAATTCATGACCGTTCCTTGCTGTATTGCTCGACTCGGGTCAGCGCCTGATCGAGATTGGTATCGCCGTAGATCACATAGCGCTGGTCGACCACGATGGCCGGAATGCTCGTGATACCCAAACTCCAAGCGTCGGCCACACCTTGATAGGCCCCGGCCAGCCGTTGCTGCAACAGGGCCCCTCCTTCCTTCAAGCGGTGCTGGACCAGTTCAGCCGCTTGGCGGCTATCACTCGGAAGATCGGCCGACAGTTCGGCTTCAATGCGCGTAGGCGCATCCAACTCGATCAGCCGGTCTGGCGTACCCTGGACGGGGTGTTGACGGTCGGTAATGACCCAGACTTCCGCTGCGGTAGCAGTGCAGGCGAACAGCGCTGCAGTCAAGGCTATTGCCAGCGGCAGGCACATCGCCGGGGCACGAGGTAGAGAACGAAGCATGGAGCTGCACCCGTAGTTCATGACCTTGGTAGTGCAACGCATCGCGTTCAAAAGGGCGACAAACAATCGGAAATGAGGGGTGCCCGGTTTGAACCGTTCCTCGTGGCGTTAAGCCGCCGACTACGCAGAGTAAGCGGGAGCACTAGGCTCCCACTAGGATTATAAAGTTGCCTCCAGCACGACCTTACGCGTATGGAAGCGCCAGAAGCGATCCACCAGCCGACCCTCCAGGACACGGGCGCGAAAGCGCAAGCCTTGCGCGGTGGAGAAATTGTCCCACCCCGCTTCGTACGATGCTTCGCTGCGCAGTTCGGCGACCTCTTTGACGATCTGCTCGGTTTCTTCATCAGAAGCGACCGGGATGCACCATCTCACGTTGTCTCCCCGAACCTGTCCGGCGAGCACCAAGCGTCCATCCCTGTCACGGATGACGATCAACTCGGGCGCAAAGTTCAATGCGTCGATAGCATCGGTGAGATCAAAGTCATGTTGCGATACTCGAGTATTGGCCAACGACATGGCGTCCTGGATCAAGCCGCAGTTGCCCAGAATGAGCGTGTGAGGCGTCCACCAGCTGCCATAGACGGGATCGTCTTCGAGATATTCCACATTGCCCTGGCAAGTGATGGTGAACTGACGCCAGAACACATCCTTGCGGAGGTATGTGCCAGCTCGATAAGGGGTGGCGATGAAGGCAACACCTTCGATGTGATGAGTCTTGGGCTGCATGATGTACTCCCATATTTGAGAAGGTGCGCGAGCTCTATGCCGACCCGTGCGGGCCGGGAAAGCCCGCACGGGGGTTGAACACTGAAACGAGAAAAGTGCCACGCTGGCATAGGCGCGGCTGGGGGAACTACGACAGCAAGCCGGACTCGGCAAAGGAGTACGGTTCACCTTTACCAATGATGAAATGATCCACGACCCGGATATCGATCATCGACAAGATGAATTTCAGTCGGTTAGTGATCGCGCGATCTGCCATACTGGGCTCGGCTACGCCCGATGGGTGCTGGTGGGAAAAAATTAGAGCGGACGCATTAAGTTCCAACGCACGCTGCACCACCACGCGCGGGTAGACCGACGCCTCGCTGACCGTGCCTTTGAACAGACATTCACATGCCAGCACCTGGTGCTGACTGTTGAGAAATACCGCGACAAAGACCTCGTTGGGCTCGGCCATCAACTTCAAACGCAGATAATCGCGAACCGCCTTTGGGCCATCAAGCGTCGGACCCGCCTTGAACACGCGATGTTCCAAGAGTGCAATGGCTTGCTGGATAATCCGATCATCCTGCTGGTCGGTAAGATCAATGCTTAATTGCGCGCCGGAATCGGCGACGTTAGGGGTGGGGAACATAACAAACCTCCAATAGATAAGATCGGAGGACGTGTACCCGAGAGGGCAAACCCTCCGGGGACGATAAAGAATAATGAGTGAACAATCAGCATCCACCACCTTCGTGTCAGGTGGGTATCCGCGCAGGGGATGCGGTGCGGAACGGGGGTGCGCAATCAACGCGGCATACGCCACGCCGTAGCCTTTAAGATCGCGGGCTACCTGGGCTTGTTACCGTCTGGGACGGCGGACAATTCAGTCGTTTCTGCGAGTTCGGAGGCCGGTTCATCGGTCACAAGCAGATCCATCGCGGACAGCAGCGCGTCACCTGGAATCGGCCCCTGTAACCACAGAGATTGGCCGGTACGCTCGTCGCGCAAGTGCAGCGTCGGGGTGGCCGCTATACCGTTGCTGGCAGCACCTTGGGCTTGCGTCCGTACAATCGCTAACGGGCGCTCGCTCGCCAGGCAAGCGTATAGGGCTTCGTGATCAGGCGGGTACATGCCATCTGGCAACCCTAGTCCTTCGCCCCGCGTGTACTGATAAATCCAGGATATCGTCCGCCAATAGGCCTCGGGGCCGCCGGCCTCGCCAGCGCACTCAGCCAGCGCAGCCAGTTCAGAAGCCGCAGGCTCGTGCATGGATAGCGGCAGATGTTGCCACTGCAGGCGGATATCAGGATGCCGCTCGATCCAGGCCATCAACGGCGGGACGTAAGTCCTGCAGTAAGGGCATTCCAGATCGGCATACAGAATTAACGTAAAGCGGGCGGTGTGCGAACCATGGTGCCAAGGCGGTCCCGATACTTGAGACATTGCCGCACTATTGGCTGCGGATGGTTGAGTACCCTGCTCGATCGAGGCACTGGGAACGGAAGGACGCCAAAACACCAAAAACGTCAGCGCCATAATGACGGCAGGCCAGATCAGGCTGCGCAACGTATCGCGAAAGGAAGGCGTCGGTGGTTGCATCGTAACTCCCAGACAAGATGTAAATCGGGTGTAGATGCGTTAGTCAAACATATTGGTCTATCTACGTGGCCTAACAATGCGGCCCGCCACCTACCCCGTTCCCGTATAAGCGAGCTCGTATACTGCCAGATGCGTTAGAGTTGACCTCCCACCTACCACTCTCGACCGAGGTTGCATGGAAGCGCGGCCATAGCCTATTTCCATGGGGGCTCTTATCACTCCCGAGCACGAGAATATTAAATATCGAGCGTCCTGGTTCGTTAATTTTTCTAGACGCGATTTATTTCTGCGTTTCCACACAGCCTCGGCCAAAAGCGACCGTTGGTATTTATGAGGAACAACGCCGCAAATTTCCGCGTAGCAAGCTTATGTCCAGAAGGACAATCTGTTGAGGCTGAATCACCGTATCAATGGCTGACGAGAACGGACGCGGGCGCGCTGCTGTGCCTTCGCGGCCAACCCGTACCGTGGCCGCTATTTTCGCTGTAGCACTAGCGCGCCCTCGACAGCATTCAACAAATCCTGCGGATTAAGCTTAGCCAGGCGCTTTCCATCGACAAAAAAGGTGGGTGTGCCTTTGATCCCCACGGCGTTGACATCGGCCTCGTCCATTTTGATTAGCGCGCTAATCGCCGCCTCTTGTATGTCAGTACGTGCCCTCCCCTCATTTAGCCCGACGCGCACCGCGGCACGCCAAGCTGCCGTCACCTTGGGGTCGTCGTGCCATTCGGGCTGCGCCTCCAGTATCGCCTCCAGTACGGGTTGGAAGAGGCCTTGCTTACGCGCAGCCTCCAACATTCTCACTGTTTGCTCAGATCCTTCATGAAACAGCACATAGCGCAACACCAACCGTACGTCGTTTGGGTACTTGCTAAGGATCTGTTTGACGTGGGGATAGAAGGCGCGGCACCCTTCGCAAGAGGGGTCGAAAAATTCAACGATCGTGATGGGAGCGTCAAGCCGCCCGATCACGGGTGAATGAAAGCGCACCAGCGTTGCCAGGTCCTGTGCCGCGATGGGCGTTTGGACAGACGCGGGAACCGGTGAGTTTGCTGGCCGCAAAAGAAATGCGGCCACGGTAAACACGATAAGGGATAAAACGCAGATTGAGATAACAAGAAGACGTCGATTCATTTTTTAGAGTGATGGCGGACAAAGAGAAGGGAAATTACGATTAGCGTGAATGCAAGCAATGACAGGAACGGCAGGGGCACAGAGCCAAAGATTGTCATGCCGGCACCAGAGCAGGATGCTTCTGCCGAGCAGGCAACGATTTCAGGTTCAATCACCCGCCAGTACAACAAGGTGTGATAGCCAGCAAACCCGCCGCCAACCAATGCCAGCGGCAAAGCATAGCGCCAGCTACCGTAGTCTGTTCGGTAGCTGGCAAGGCCAAGTACCCAGACCAGCGGAAACATGAATATCCGCTGGTACCAGCACAGCACGCACGGCGTCTGCCCCAACACTTCACCGATGAAGACCGCAGACAAGGTTGAAACCAGCGCTATTACCCATGACAGCGTCAGCCAGGCCCACGCGCGTCGGGCCTGGCGCGCGGCTTGTATCGAGGCATCAATCATGACGCGCTTTCAACGGAAGACCAACGGACTATTCGGTATCCCACTTTAATGCGCATGGGTAGCATCCTCGGTTGAGGCTGGTGCCTTAAGCGAACCGATCTGCGCCGCACGCAGTTGCACATCAATCTCCCCGGCCCGCTCAAACTGTAGTGTGACCGGAACTACCTCGTCCTTGACAATGGCTTGCTTCAGCCCCAAGAACATGAGATGTATGCCACCTGGTGCCAGAATCACTTCCTTGCCGGCAGGGATTTTCACCCCATCTTTCAGATGGCGCATCCGCGCCATACCGTCAACGGTTTCAGAAATATGAATCTCAGCCTTCTCGGCCAGCGGGGAGCTCGCACCGACAAGGCGGTCGGCCTGTTTGCCGGTATTCGCCACCGTTACGTACCCACCTCCAACCCGGATTCCGGGGGGTGTCGCACGTGCCCATGCGTCGTGAACTGTAACGGTGGTGGGTTCCGCCGCCTGAGCCGTCGGAATGGTTGCGGCCAGCAGCGCGATAATCACGCAATGCCTGAAGTGTGCTCTGATCAATGGATCACCTTTAAGAGAACAAATATGGATCGAAATATAGCTTAGTCATCAAGCCGTAGTGCTCAGTCCTGGCTTCTGTAGCGCAGCAAACGTAGTGCGTTCGCCGTGACGAGAACGGTAGCGCCCGTATCCGCCAGGATAGCCATCCAAAGCGTGGTAACGCCCAGTATCGTGGTCACCAGAAAAATTGCCTTCAGGCCCAATGCTAGTCCGATGTTCTGCCAGATATTGCCCAATGTGGCGCGCGACAAGTCGATCAGATCCGCGATGCCCATGACCCGGTTCTGAAGCAGTGCGGCATCGGCCGTTTCGAGCGCAACGTCCGTTCCGCCTCCCATGGCTACGCCAACTGAAGCCGTAGCCAGTGCGGGGGCGTCGTTGATCCCGTCTCCCACCATCGCCACATGCCCATCCTGCTTGAGCCCGTCAATAGCAGCCAGCTTCGCTTCGGGCAGTAGTTCGGCCTGCACGCCGACCCCAAGCGCCCGCCCAATGGCATCACCGGTGCGGCGATTGTCACCCGTCAGCATGACGGTTTTGATACCCATATCCGCCAAGCGCTTTAGTGCCTGCGCAGCATCCTGGCGCGGCTCATCGCGAAGCGCGATTAAGCCATCAATCCGTTTTCCGGCCAATACCACGACCACTGTCTTACCCGCTTGCTCGAGCGCGGAAATGGTTTGCCGAACTGACTCCTCGATGGGAGCAAGCTCCTCGGCATAGCGCGGCGATCCAACGGAGGCGAACCCAGACTTTAGACGAGCCGTAACCGCCTTGCCAGGAATGGCCAACGCCGCGCCAAAACTCTGAGGCAGTTCCAGATTTCGTGCCTCAGCCGCCTCCACGATAGCGGCTCCCAAGGGATGGCTGGTCTTGCGCTCGACCGCTGCGGCTCGAGCCAGCACCTCGTCCTCGGTACCGTTAAGGGTCACGATGTCGGTGATGCGTGGACGTCCTTCGGTGAGTGTTCCAGTCTTGTCGAACGCGACCGTTTTGAGCTTGCCCAGTGTTTCAAGGGCTGCTCCACCCTTGACCAACAACCCACGCCGCGCCCCAACAGCCAAGCCGGAGGCGATTGCCGCAGGAGTGGAAATGACCAACGCGCACGGACAGGCAATCAGCAAAGTAGCCAGGCCGCGATAGATCCATGTCATCCAGTCGCCACCAAACAACAACGGCGGCACGATGACAATAAGCAAGGACACCACCATCGCTACTGGCGTGTAAATGCTGCTGAACCGGTCAATGAAGCGCGCCAGTGGGGCCTTGGACTCCTGGGCCTCTTCGACCATATGAATGATTCGCGCAATAGTGTTGTCGCTTGCCGCGCGCGAGATCGACATGCGCAGCTCCGCATTGCCGTTGATGCTACCGGCGTAGAGATTCGCCCCGGGCTCCTTTGCCACAGGCACCGACTCACCGGTAATAGGCGCCTCGTTCACCTCGGATATGCCTTCAAGCACGCTGCCGTCGGATGGCACACGATCGCCTGGCCTGACGATCGCGATATCTCCAATCGCCAACTGCTCTACGGGCACAGTTTCAAGTTTTCCGTCTTGCTCGCGGATGGCCTGTCTTGGCGCCAGATCCATGAGTGCCTTGATCGCGGAACGTGCCCGCCCGGCTGCCACCGTTTCGAGCAGTTCGCCCACCGCAAATAGAAATATCACTACGGCCGCCTCTTCGGCGGCGTCGATCGCGAGTGCCCCGAGGGCCGCCACGGACATGAGCGTTTCGATACTGAACGGGGTTCCCGTGATGGCACTGGCGTAGGCCCGTCGAACGACCGGAATGATGCCAACAAATGCGGCTGCGGAGTACGCCCAACGCTCCCACTGCGGGAAAAATTGCGCTATGCCAACGGCTACGGCGAACGCCAGCCCCGTCATCCACACTAACTTGGCTTTTTTCCCGGCCCAGAAAGGCAGCGACTCCCGTTCAGCGGCTGACGCTCGAGTGCCAACAGCCCCCTCGCGAACCGGTGTAAACCCAAGCGCACGGATTTGTGCTTCGATATTGTGCTGGCTACTGCGGTCTTCATCAAATGACAAGGCCAAACTTTCCCGGCCATAGCTGACATTGATATCGGTAACGCCAGGCAACCGCTTCATGGCGTTTTCTATCTTGACTGCACAGGCGCCGCAATCCATCCCCTCGATGCGTAGCTTTAGGGCTTTGGCGCTGGACATGGTGGACTCGACAAAAAATTGATAATGGCAGTATGATAAACCCCGTAGTAACTACAGGGTCAACCTATGAACCAACGCACACTGACCATCGGTGTTCTGGCTCGGGCAACCGGAACCAATATCGAAACCATCCGCTACTACGAGCGGGAAGGATTACTTCCTAAGCCCGAGCGAACCAAGGGTAACTATCGCGCTTATGAAGCCAGCCACCAGCAACGACTGGGATTTATCAGGAAGGCCCGAGACCTGGGATTCTCCTTGGCTCAGGTGCGTACCTTGTTGTCGCTCTCCGACGACAAGTCGCGATCTTGCTCGGCGATTGACGAGATCGCCATGGAGCATCGGAAGGCTGTCGAGCAGAAGATCCTAGACCTTCGCGCCTTGAAGGCTGAACTCGACAATTTGATCGATCAGTGTAGTTGTGGCACGGTGGCGGAATGCCGCATCATCGAGTCACTTTCGCCGTCAGCCGGCCTGGCGCGATAAACCCAACAGTCCAGCCCCTATCTGCATTGAGCAGAGCGGGAGGGAAAGACGTCGGCTGCTCATCACCAATACGAAATGACTGCAAAGGGTTGTCTTCTGCTTGGCACTCCGAGCAATGCCCGCCAGATCAAATCGGAGCCAGTAGATGGCGGGTTATCGCGCCGTATTATTGCCAGAGGTTCATGCTTTTTCGTTATTAGGCTGCTGCGCTTAACTTATATCAGTTCAGTTGTACCAGGGAGCCCCCGCCAAACCCCGCATCCTAGCTTAGCCACTCCCATTTTGCCCTAAGCTGATCAAGCGGATGACAATCAGTCCTGCATGGGCTCCCATGACAATGAATCAATTCCCCGAGCCCGATCAATCTTTTCGGATACCTTGATCGCGGCGTCCAGTTCGCTGATGCCGTGCTGCTGCATGAGTTGGAATCGTTCCGCCTTCTCCTCCGGTTCCGTCTGGGCCAGAGCCAGATACAGACTCGGCGGTACAGCACGGAACAATACCTCCATACTCTTGGACAAGATCACGCCTTCGGTGAATTTCCCGGCCTCCTTGCGTGCCGACAGCATCAGCGCCTTCTGTGCGGGTGAGAGCTCACGGAACCGCGCGATCTTCTCCACCTCATCGGGCGGCATCGACAGGCAAATCCACCACTCGATCATATTAAGCATGGGCTCGGCGGCTTTGGGCAGGTCATCGACGTTTTGCGTGGCCAGCCAGAACCAGGCGCCCAACTTGCGCCACATCTTCGTGATCTTAACCACGTAGGGCGCCAGCAGTGGGTTTTTGGTAATAATGTGGCCCTCGTCGGTGACGTTGATAATGGGCCGTCCGAGAAATTGATCGCGCTCGGCGATGTTGTTGACGGTGCTGATCAGCGAAATATAGGCTATGGAAAGCTGCGCGTTGTACCCCTCGCGGGCGTAGGTCGCCAGATCGACCAGGGTAATGTCTGCTTCGGGCCAGGGCGTGCCGGGCCGGTCGAACATCTCGCCGTCGGCGCCCTGGCAGAACATGTCCATGGCGTCAGCCATCTCCAGCAGTCTGGCGCGGCGCATTTCGGGTAATGTGCTGTCCTGGCCGCGTTCACGTAGCGCATCGCGCACGTCTCGTGTCAGTACCGTGCGCTGCTCGCCACCTTCCCTGTGGCAAAGTCGAGCGGCATCCAGGATGCACTGACGTATCAACGAGCGATCCGCCCTCGTCATACGGGCTTCTTCCTTGTCCTCACCGCCCGTAATCATCAGCCGTGCGGTGATTTCCAGCTCACCCAGCACGTCGCGTTGCTCATCCGCGCTCGTCTCCGCGATGCCATCAGCAGTCGGTTCGCCATCAAGGGCGTCCGCATCCAGCGTCTGTACGTCGCTGGGCGTCTCGATCAGGCGCCGAGCATCCGCGAACGGTGCCAAGCTAATACCAACGCCGGGCGAGAGTTTGACGCGGTGGACCGTGAGACCCAGCCTTTTGGCGAATTCGCTGAACAAGCCGAAGGAGTTGCCGGCCTCCACGATGAATAGCCTTGGCCGGTAGATGGCCGTGACCTGATTGAGCAGGTTGTTCAATGTGGCTGACTTACCCGATCCGGTCGGGCCGAACAGGAACAGGTGAGCATTCATCTGTCGATCAAGCCGGTTCAAGGGATCGAAGGTGATCGGCCCGCCGCCGCGGTTAAAGAAGGTAATGCCGGGGTGTCCGGTGCCCTGGCTTCGACCCCACACCGGCGCAAGATTGGCCGCATGCTGAGCGAACAGCAGTTGCGTATACCATTGTTTGCGGTCGAGCGTCGGGTTGTAGAGGCACGGCAACCAGCGCAAATAGGTGTTCAGCGGTGCCACCTCATCTTCTTCACGTACAGGCTGCAATCCCGCGTTAAGCATCACGTTCGCCAATTGCAGGCCACGATGATCAAGTTCTGCCTCATCACGGCCACGCAGGTAAAAGGCCAGACTGCCTCGGTAGAGTTTGTGGGCGCTACCAATCAGAGACCGGGCCTCGTGCACATCCCGCAGTGTCTGCTCCGAGGCCAGGGTCTCGCCCACTGCCTTCTTGGCCAGGTGATTCAGATGGGTCTCCAACACATCTTGGGGGGTGGCGATCACGGTTAAGCACATCACCGTGTCTTCGGGCATCTGGTCAAACAAGGTGTTAATCGCATCGCCCTTGCGGGTTTCGCCCGTCAGGTGTCCCGTTGTCGGCGGCGTGCGCAAACGATCGGTGACCATGACTCGGTGCGGCAAGCCGTCGAAGTACCACAAGCCTTGGGACACATCCGAGCGCGGCTGGCCGAAGAACAATCGTTGGCTGAAATCCCGACCGCTGGCCAACTCGATGTCGTCGGGTTCTTGAGTTGGCGGATAGGCGGTCAGTTGGTAAAAGCGCGCGCGGTCCTCGGCCGTTGGTCCCAGTAGCAGAGGCTGAGGGTTAAACCAGCGCAGCAGCCAGTCGTGGATCTGCGGCGCATCCAGGCGATGGGCCTGGATACCGGCATTGCTCAAGCCACCGGCCAGACGGTCGCACACGATGTTCAGCGCCTGTGCGGGTGTCTGGCCCCGCCGTGCGGTTTGCCCCGTGACGCGGCGATAAACCACCATTCGCACGCGGCGGCTTTGGCCGCGCCAGGGCAGGCGTGTGACCACCGTATCCTCGAACAGCCCACCAGGCTTGGATACCGCTCGCAGGTGATGCGCGAAAAATCGCAGGTAAAAATCGGTAAAGGGCGTGCCCTGCGCACGCGGTTGCACATAACCTTGCAAGGTCTTCAGATACTCATCGAAGCTGGTTTCGTCTTGGGCGTAGAGTTGCAGGACCCACGGATTTTCGTCCAGTTCGTCAAAGCTGTCTTGCAGGGCGTTCTCCAGCGCATCGCGCGCCTGAGCCAGCCATGCGGCCTCCCGGCCTTCGGTGCCCAGCGGGATCAACTCAAAGAAGGCGGCCACCGATTGGCCATCCTCCAACAACATGCATCTGCTGTCGGGCAGATACTCCACCCACGGCAGCAGTTCGACAAAGGACGGCGCCACGCCGTACAACGCCTCTTCGTTCCCCTGTGTCGCAGGTCGGTTGCGGTGGACCGCCCCACCCGGCTCGGGGATACCCGCCTCGTTCAGAGCCTGAATATGGCGCTGCCAGCGATCGGGCTGATCGGCGTTGGCAACCTCGTCATCAGGGCTGGCGCGCTTATGCCACGGAAACCGACCTGCCATTAATAAGCCTCCACGCGTTCGCCCGGCATGGCGTACTGCACCCGCTGATAGAGCGGGAAGACCGTGCTGTAGCCGGGAACCGGCACGGGGTCGGTGCCCGCCAGGTGCGGGAACACGTACATCACCAGATCCGGGTTGGGCAGGCGGTGGAACTGGCGCTGGATTTCGTTGGCGGCGGTGCGGGTGTAGCTTGCCTGTACTGTCGGGGCAGCGCGCACATCGACTTCGGTCAGTGGCCTGCGCAGGCTTTGGCGCACATCGAGCAATTGACGGTGTGCCACCTGGCCGCTGCCGCCCTCACCCGCCTCCTGGTGCCAGATATCCTGCATGGTCCGGCCACCATGCGGCAGCAACTCGTCCTTGTGGGTGGCGCACCCGGCGAGCGTGACTACTGTAATGACCAGCAGCAAGGGCTTAATCGAGTTCAAGCGCATGGGCTTCTCCTATACGGTGATCGACCCGGCGCCCTTGCGGCTCATAATCGATGGCCAGAGGTTTTTCCAGATGGACGGCCACCTTGGCGCCGGGCTGTACATACACAGCGGCGAAGGCTTGACCGTAGAGCTTGTTGACCCACTGCGACATGTCCCGCACGCCACCGGCCAGAATCTGACCCATGGCCTCGTTGCCGGTAATGCCTGTGGTGCCAATCGATCCGTCGGCCCCCACGTAGGACATCCGTCCGCTGTCTGAATCGATGAGCGATGCCGCGCCCGCACCGGCGGCGGTAATCAAAGCCTGCGTACCCAAGTACTGCTGAGCATTGCTGCGTCGATCGCCCGACACGCAAGGAATACCGAACGGGTCGCTAATCCAGCCCAGGCCATCCTCCTGGTTGTTGCGCTGATTATTTCGCTCGCTGTCTTTAGGGATGGTGCGAATCGTACCGTCATGAAAGACAAACGTGATGCTGCGCACCTGTCCGCGCACACATGACAACGTCCAGTCGCCCGAGGCGGTGCCGCTGAACACAGCCCCCGCCACATCGGGAATGTCGATGCCGTTGGCGGTCAGATTGTCCGGCCCGACAATGACCTTGAAGGGATACGGATCGTTGACCGTACCGTCGATGGGCACGCGGCCAATCAACGCCGTCATGGCGACTGAGCCCATCAAAGTTGAGTTGGTCGGCACCGTATAGACCGCCTTGGCGGAGCTCACCCCGGCAGCCTTGGCACCGGCGTCGGCCACGCGGCCGACGGTGGTTTCCAGTGTCTTTTGCGCGGGGCCGAAACTCGTTGGAAAACTCAGACTACTGCTGCGATTGCGGCCATCGACCTGCTGGGCATCATCCGGTTCAATCCAGCGGATACCGGCACCTGCCCCAAAGCCATCCGCATCCCCCTCGCGCAGACCCAGACCGACGGGCAGATCGGTATTACCGAGACTTTCCAGACGGCGCTGCAAGTCCTGCAACAAACCTTCGGTCTGCTGGCGTTCGTTGGCAAGCTTGGCCTGGTCGCGTTGCAGGGTGCTGCGTTCCGACTCCAGTGCGGAATTGATGCGCTGGTCAATGGCGGTCTCGCGCTGGCGCAGACGCGCGTTCTCGCTGCGTTGTGTCTTGTTGTCGGCCTGCGCCGTCTGCAGTTCGGTGCGCATCTGCTTGACCTGCGCCACGAGCGTCGCCACAGTATCGTGCGGAGTATCGCCCTCGATGCCCAGCGCCTGCATCTCTTCGGGCGTGAGCTGACTGCCGGAACCCGCAGCGCCTGAACGGGTCGTGTCGCCACCGGATAGCAGGCGGATACCCGCAAAAAGCACCAGTAGGGCCACCGGAATCATCAGCCACTTGAGAAGTCCGTTACTGCGCATGGCCGTCTCCTTGCGCTTCTTGCATTAGATGGGGCAGATGCACCGCTGGGTCAAAACGCTGAATGGCGGGCAGCAGCGACTTCGCCAGCCCATGGCCACGGGTTACCACGTACACGACCGTCGTATCCTCGGGCGTACCGTGTGGCCCCAAGGCCGAGTGCTGGAAGGTGGCGGTGAGAAAGTCGCCTTGCAACGCACGCGGGTCCAGTTCCAGCCAGCCGCTGTTGATATGGCTCACGCGCACCGCCGTGACCCACTGATCTTCCAACCGCCAGGACGCCAACGCGACCGCGCGTATCGGCAAAGTCGGCAGCAGCGTGTCCAGGTTCAGGTCACCGCGTAGGTTCACGCGCATGATGCCGGGTACGGCCTCCACGGTACGCAGCGGTGCATACAGGCTTTGTGCGGCATGGCGCGTGAGCACTACAGGCACCGGGGTTTCGCGCCGCGAGGACTTAGCCGAGGCTGTCTGTGCGCCAATAGCGTTGCCCACCGCCTGCTGACCGTAGCGCTCGGGTGTGATACTCCCCTCGACGATCTGCACCGGCTCCAGTGCAGGCTCGCCGTCCTTGGCCGGTTGCGCGGCAATGTCCAGCAGAATCAGTTCCCCGGTGTCCGCGTCTTGCAACTGCAAACGAGTGGGCTCAATGGACTCATTGGCCCGCAGGTAGACCGCGCCACCGGCACTTTGCACCCGCAGGCGCTCCCCCATGCTGGCGGGCACGCCAACGCGCACGTTGCGGTCGATAAACACAATGCGCTCCTGGCCGACGACCAGCGGCACGGCCAACGGCAGGCGTTCCCAACGCAGGATTTCCACCGCCTGGGCAGGAATAGCCATCATCCAGGCCAAAACGCCCAACCCAGCAAGAACTCGATGTTTGAAGCTCATTGGGAATCTCCTTGCAGTCCCAGGCCGCTACGCGCTGGGGTTTCTGACGCTGGCACGGTAATTCGCTGCGGCGCGCTGTCATAGCAGTCCAGCACCAGCCCGAACGGGTTGCGGGCCGGATCAACGTCCGCCCGCGCCACCTTGATGGGGTAACGCACCAGCGCCCGCTTGACCTGCTCGGAACCGTGATACTCGTCCGCGCTCAGGTCCAGCGTTACGATCCAGTCGTCGTCAGAAATCACCCGCACGCGAGCGCTCGGGTTCTCGCCATAGCCGCGACCGGGGATTTCATAGAGGCCACGCACGCGCTGGCGCAGCTCGCCGGTGCTGCGGCGGTACTCGAAGTCGGTCCGCAAAAATGCCCGGCAGGATGGCGTCAGATACGGCGACAAGACATGCAGGTTGCGGGCGTAGTCCTCTTCGCCATTGGTCGGCCAACGGTTAAGCTGCTGGAACACATAAAAAGTGAAGGCATAGACCGACTCGGGTGGTACTTCCCACCATTTGCGGGTGCTGCCCGATCGCAGATCAGGCGGCACGTGAATGGTCAGATCGCGCGGGGCGCTCCACCACCCGCCACCCATGACCAGCGCCACCACCAGCAGCGCGACTGCGCCGATGCGCAGGGTTTTGATATGCGCCTGCAGGTGCGCGACTTCGTTTTTGAAGCGGCTCATTGCACGCCCCTTCGGACTGTCCAATAGCCGGTGCGCGTGACCAACGCATGGCCGCGCACCCAGCCTGCCAGCAACGGGTATGAGATCGCGATGCGCCATTGCAATTGCCGATACAGCCACGTGTCGGGCCTGCCGCGCTTCTTGCGGCGCAGAATTCCACCACCGACGAACACGCCCAAGGCAATGCCGACGACAATGAAGGTCGGTGCCAGGGCAATGGTCGAGAAAAGCCAGGACAACGGCGCACCCGTCAATAATCCCACCGCGCCCGACAGCCCGCAGCACATCCACAGCTCGTCCGCCGTCAAACCGCGTACCACGACCGGATGGCGATTAAGACGATGCGGCAGAAACGACACGGTGCCATCGGACCGGATGTGCTGGTGCTCGGACATGGGCCGTTTCCTTACAGAACTGTCGTCGCTTCGGTGAGCAGCCAGATACCGACCACGAGCAGCACGGCACCGACTGCAACACTCAGGCCAAACTGGCCCCAAGTCTTCCTGCCCGTGTGGATTTCGGCGTACGTACCGTAGGCGTGGTAGCAGACACCAATAAACATGGATGCGACGACCAGTAGCGCCACCAACAGCACGATGTCGTAGCCGTAGTTGCGGATGGTCTCCATAATGCCGCCGCCGGTGCCGCGCGACGGGTTTTCCAACGTGGGCAAGCCCTGGGCGAACGACAGCCCAGGTAGCGCGAGCGCGCTCAGAGCAAGCGTTAAACGGAGAACAAGGCGGGGGTATGACAAGCGAGTCTTCATGATAGATCCTTGAGTCAGGACAGGAGGAAAAATGTCAGCACGACGTATATGGCGAGAAAGCGCACCACGACGCCCAGGAACTGACGCTGGTTGATTCGGCTCTCTGCCCAGCCGACGTAGGCCGTGCGAATGGCCCAGGCCCCCCACAGCAAAAGCACTGCGAACACAAAGCCGACCAAGACGGTCGCCATGATGGCTGGCGTAATACTGCTATTGACCTGAAAGGCGCTGATCTGAGCGGAGGTCATGGCTGGGCCTGCGGCAACGGGTTGTGCTGGGGCGCACGCTCACTACGGTAATCCCCCGCCAACTCGGTAAGATCCCGCGGTTGAGCGCGCGATGGGGTGAGATGAGACTGAATGCCGGTACGCACACGGGCCAGGTCGGCCAGCAAGCGCGGATAGTCGAAGTGGTAACGATCACCCGGCACGATGGGCGTGGCCGCTGCACTGTGTGCCACGAATCGTTCCAACGCATCAAGTTGGCGCAAGACCGCAGCCAGGTCTTGCCGCTGAGCTGGCACATCGGCGTGAGCCGCAAGCGGCACGGCCAAGACCGCTGTGAGCAGGAGAGACACGCCGCCGTGCACGGCGCGACACCGAATCGAGAGCACCATCGCCCCATCCCTTCGTTAGATCAACAATGGAATGATCGTGACGTTGCAAGCGCAATCAGGCTGCAAACAATAGGAACTGGCGGGCGTCCGGTTTTGGCGAATCAGGCCATCTACGGCAAGAACTGCGTCGGTATAATACAAAATGTATCGGCACACGTGAAATGCGAGGAAATATGAACGATTCCGTGGTTTTGCAGGAAATAATATCCAATCTCGAAAGCGTAGATCGCTCATGGAGCCAAGAGGAAATCAACCGTCCCTTAGACAAACTAACATCGGCGATCGCAACAGTGGCGCGCTCCCACGGTGGGTCGTGGTTAGGATGGCAAGCACTTGTTTACTATTCAGGGTTCCAGCCCCCACCACCGGGGCACCACTTCAGTTCTGAATGGGGGAAGGACACCTCTTTATCCATGAGACTGGGCTGAATACACGCATGAGACGGTCGTACTGCATATAAACGAATTGGCTGATCACCCAGACTTGGGCCATGTACAGCAGCTCGCTGGGGAAACAGCCAGTACTTTTGACTCAGCAAAGTTGGAGATTGAGTCAATGCTCCGAGCGCTAATTTCCAACACAAGTGATAAATATTACGAATCCCTATTGGACGAACTTCTTGGGATAAAAATTTTGCGTGGAGATGTTTTTATCGCCATGCGGGCACCAAAAAGGAATTTCACTACTCGGGATATGCTTGCGGTTAATCAAGGCATTTGGACCCCGCCTCATTGTTCGGTGGAAAGCCAGGTTTTTGAAATGCTTGGCCCTAAGGCGGCTTGCGCTCTGCTATTACCTCTTGCAAAAAAAGCACACTCCTACCTCTTACGAGTCAAAACACGGATGGAAAAACAATCTCTGGTTGGAACAAATGTTTTTATTGGCCACGGTAGATCGAAAGTCTGGCGTGACTTGAAGGACTTCATCGTTGAGCGCATGAGATTGCCTTATGATGAATTTAACCGAGTCCCGGTAGCGGGAATCACAAACACCCATCGGCTGAACGAGATGCTCGATGCTGCAGCCATCGCGTTTGTTGTTATGACTGCCGAGGACGAACAAGCCGACGGGAAGATAGAGGCAAGAACGAACGTCATCCACGAAGTCGGCCTTTTCCAAGGACGCTTAGGTTTTACCAAGGCGATTGTCCTTCTTGAGGAAGGGTGCGAAGAATTCAGCAATATTCAAGGACTTGGACAAATTAGGTTTCCAAAAGGAGATATCGCTTCAAAATTCGAGGACATTCGATTGGTTTTAGAACGCGAAGGGCTAATTCAGATTTAGCACCCTGACCAACGACCCACTGGCCCTTGCAATGCTGGCGAGAAGCCACCGACTATAAATACTTCTTAAAGCTCCCCGCTGTCAGGTTCACCGCCAGCCCCAGTAGCGCGGCGCTGGGCAGTAGGATTAATAGAGGGTGTAGAGATATAGGCAACGCCAGATAGACCACCCAGGGCAGTACGGCCAGCGGCATCAGCGACGCTTTAGCGCGGTGGTAAAAGAACCCCGATTCACGACCCGCGCCGAACTTTCGCACGTCACGGCGTACCAATCCATCGACCAGACCAACGAACGCCGCCAGCAGGATCAACGGCAAGGTTAGCACCAAGATCAGTAATCGCACCAAGAAAGTGAGCGTGGTGAAGGCCGCGGCAATCAGGTAACGCTCCGACCAGACGTAAGCCTGGCTCAGGTAATAGCGAAAGTTCTTGGTACCGCTTTGACTCGGAACGCGGGCACGATCGGCAGTGTGGCTCATCCGGTCACCCACGCCGGTTTTCACAAAAATCCATTCATGGCCGGTGTCCACCAACTGGTGTGCGGTACGCCCAGGCTCGCGCACGATGACGCTACGTCTGAAGTGGCTTGATAAGTGGCTCAACTCATACTGCAGCATCGACTGCGAGTGGCGCCAACCCTGCTCCTTCCAGAACAGGTGCATACCCACACACTCGACCAGGATGGAAATTAGCAGTGACCCGATTAACACGCCGAAGAGCTGAAGCGGTAAGCCTATGATGCTGGCTAACACCCCCTGACGGCGCTTTTGCTGTTGTTGTGCCGTGGATGCTGCATCGCTCATGGCGCTGCCTCATTGTCCTCGGCGCTGCCGCTTGCCGCATCCACGGGCTCGTCGTCCAGCAGCGTATCGGGCAGCGATTGCTCCTGCAACCCAGGGATGCCGGTATTTTCCCACCACTGACCGGTTTCTGTATAGCTCTGGCGCATGTACTCGGCGAGCTGCTGCAAATCCTGCGGCATGTTCTCGTCGGGATCAGGCGCTGGCAACGGCATACGAACCTTCCAAAGTGCCCCGCCCTGCATCAACGCGAAACACTGGCCTTTGGGGAGCTGGACGATATGCGCGGGTTCGATCATCGGCACACTGGTCATGCTTATGCGATCCTGAGTGTTGCTGGTAAAGTCGGTTTTACCGTGAATATCAGAGCTGTCGGTGGCGCCGCTAACGACCGTGGTGGTGTAGACCTCAACCTTGGGTAATTGCTTGGTCAGTAGCTCGGCCGTCGCCGTCTCGCGCACGCGCAACATGAATAGATTGTTGAAGTTGCCGATCACTTGACCCGCCTTGGCGCGATTGCCAAGACGCGCTTCAATGTCAGACAGAGTCTGCGTGTAGGCGGTGACCTGAATGCCAGCCCCGCCTCCTTTATTGATCATCGGGATGAATTCATCGCCCATGAGTTCGTTGAATTCGTCCGCATGCAGGTTGATCGGCACCTTCTGACCCGCATTGGCCCCAGGCAGGCCATCGTCAATGCCGAACTTGTAAATGTGGCCCGCCACCGATACCAAGTCAGAAAACATGGAGTTACCCACCGCCGCGGCGACCTCGGCATCGGACAGCGCATCCAGACCCACATAGACCACCGCCCGTTTGCGGATGATTTGCATCCAGTCGAAGATTGGCCTGGGGTCGTTCAGGTCCGAGTAGTTTGGCGCGAGTAGTTGAGCGATCTTGCCGCTGGTGAGCTTTTCCAGCAGGGGTAAGAGGCTTGCCACGATCTTGTCGAAATACGTCTTGTCGTAGCGAACGGCGCTACGCAGACCGTCCAGTACCGGGTCGTAGTTTCGCGCTTGGCTCAGGTACTGCTCCAGCGCGACCACACGCTTCTCGCGTCCGATCATGTTCCTGGGGATGTTCCTGTCGTTTAGTCGTGCTTCAAGTTGAACTATGACCTCCCAGGCTTTGGGTTCGGTCTTGGCGAAATAATGCTGGGCATACTCGATGAACAGCGCATCGATGTTGACCACGTGCCGTTGGATCAACAGATAATCCGGGCGCTGTCCCAGTTCGATCAGCGCACGCGCGACGATATTGACGAAGCGCCAAGCAAATTCTCGGAACGCCGCCGAGTTGCCCTCGCCCGAGAGCTGGCCCGCAATGCGGGTGGCCACTTCGGAAATCCGTCCGAATCGGCCAACCGCGTTGTAACGCGCGGATATGTCCGGCCAACCTAGGTGAAACACATAAAACTCGCCTTCTCGCCCGGCGCGTTTGGCCTCCACGTACATGCGTTTGAGCAAATCGGCATCGCCCTTCGGATCGAAGACAATGACGACCTCATGTTCACCCACGTGGTTCTTGCGTCGAATGTCCTGGGTGATAAAAAGCTCAGCTAACCGCGTTTTGCCCACCCGTGTGGTGCCCAGCACCAACGAATGACCGACGCGTTCCCCTAAGGGCAGGCTGACGTCCACTTCATGCGGCTCGATGCCATGCAACCGCGGCAAACCGCCGACCGGCGGCAGTGGGCGCACTGGATTCAATGGCACATCCCATGCCGTAAGCTGCGCCAAACGAGATAAGGGAAATGGCGCGAACTCCAAACGTTCTTCCAAGCGCCGCGCCAGTCGATAAGCCGAAGTCGGCTCGACGTAGCGGCGAAAATCAGGCCGGTATGTCTGCGTCAGCCTATGCGTATGCTTCTGTTCCCACAAAAAGCCCTTGCCGATGAACAGCCGCTGCTGGCTGACCGGCACATCGCGGCTGGTCATCACATAACGTGGCAGACGTCGAATGTTGCGGCGGTAGCGCAATATCGCCTGTGCCTGTCGAAACCGAATGGCACCGAAGACAGCGAACGCCAGAGCGCTACCGATACCAATATCTAGGTTCAGCGCGAGCGCCCACGGGGCCACCACGCACAAAATCGCGGCGCCGGTACAGACCGCCACGGTGTATAGCTCCACGGCGGGACGCAGCAATACCTCAACCGGCTGGGTCTGCGCCATATTGTCATTGCTCGATGCCAGTGGCCGTAATCAATGCGGGATAGTGGTGCAGACCCAGCCGCTCGGCCAGATCGTCAGCCGATACAGGCCAGAGCTGCAGGCCGGGAGCCAGCGTCCGCAAGCGCTCTAGTCCTTGCATCGTCTCGACATTGACCACGAGACCCGCCGCATTGCGTTCGTGCAGACTTGCCGCATGGCGACGCAGCCAGGCATGCGACGTCTCATCGTCGCCAATTAAGAAAAACGGCTGTAGGCCCGGTGCCTCAATCACCCGACGCACAACCGCGCCCGGCGTGAGCTTCGCGCTACGCACGGGCAGCATCTGGGCTTCACCGTCGATGGTTGAAGGCAGCTGGGGAATGGGAACAGGTGGACGCTGTATGCCGCTGGTGCGCGGCTGCAGGTTAAGCGCTTCGTAGTACGGTAACGCCGATACGCCACCGCGATCTTCCACCACAATCAACGGTTCGGCTGCTTGTAGGGCTGACAAAGGTGTGGCGGTGATCAGGACGCACAGGCCGAGCACGGCCAGAGCAATGGATTTCATTGTGAACTCTCCAGATAGCTGGCGCGTGACGCGCCGGGCGAACCCTGCACACGGTTCAGGTGCCGGGAAACGCTGCGCCGATAACGCGCCGCCGGCTCTCCGCCTGCTGGACGGTGGTAACGACCCATTGCCAACAGCCAATCCTCACCCGGCTTGTACTGCTCAAGCAGAATGGCGGCGGCAATTGCCAAGTTGGCGTAGGGGTCGAGCAGGTCACACGGGCGGTTGTAGCGGTGTTTCTGATAGCCCAGGTTGATTTGCGCGAGGCCCACATCAACGCGGGTGGGCGCAGCCTCCCTCAGCGTCTGGAGCAGAGCGGTGCAAGCCTCGGCGCGCGTGGCATAACGGTACGACTGACCCGCTACATTCAGCGACCAAGGCCAAGGGATGATGCGGTTGTCGCGGCGGATGCCGCTTTCTTGCAGGGCCACGGCAAAGAGCACCGTCGATGGGATGCCTACTCGCTGAGCTGCCAACTGATAGGCGGGAGGGGGGACTTCCTGAGCATACCCGTGACTGGTGAGCAGACCAGCCGCCAACAGCAGCACCCACAGGGGCTGCACCGGGC
The DNA here is from genome assembly GCF_003201195.1 of Nitrosomonas eutropha. GTDB lineage: Bacteria > Pseudomonadota > Gammaproteobacteria > Burkholderiales > Nitrosomonadaceae > Nitrosomonas > Nitrosomonas eutropha. Next base: position 79,501 of record NZ_QICQ01000001.1, read on the forward strand.
TTAGGGTTGTCGCTGCCATTGCCCATTCACCTGAAGCACAACGGCAGGCAGGTCGCCAGACAGACCGAGCGACAGCCAACGCCCCCCGTCGTGATTTAGAGTGATAGTGCCGCTGCGTACCCTGGCTGGGTCGATTTGCATACGTTTGGCCAAATCACGGATGCGGGCATCATCCTGACGACTACCGACCATATAAAGGTCAAAATCACTGCCTGCCGCCTGCAAACGCTGCACGAGCGAACCGCAGCTTGCGCACTCGTCCTTCACGAAAATCGCCATGCGCCCGCTGCCTGCAATCGACATGCCGCCAGGCGTTGCATCGGGAAGATTAACCCGCGGCAAGCCGGGGTGTAGCCTCTGCCACGCGTCGTCGTAGGCGCGTTGGTAGGCCAGCAACTTCTCGACGCGACGTGCTTCCGCCTGTACCTGTAGTACGGCATAACGCCGCCGCTCCTCCTCCGAACGCGCTTCAACGCCCAGGGCCGAAAGCGGATCAAGGTTAGGCGAATAGATCCCCAAAGGGCCATCCATCAGCTCTTCAAAACGTGCCCACTCCTCTGCACCCAATCCCCAGTCCCGTGCCAGGCGTTCGTCGCGGCTTTGTTCGATCTGACTTTGACCGGTGCGCGATGGCTGCATGATGGAGTCTTGCTGGGAGGCTGGTTGGGCCGACACCCACTGGGGCAATCCTGCGAATAGGGCAAGCGCCAAGGTGATCTGTGGTTTCATGGCTTGGCTCCGGATCAAGGGATGACCAGACGGCGGGTCTGTTTACCGTTTTGGAACACGGCGGTGTTCGCCTCAATGGCTTGCAATCGCCACTGCCCCACTGCTTCGCCGGGCAAAACCACTTGAATCTTGTCCGCTGTCAGCTCACCCTTTACAGGCGCGACAGAAACGCTGCGCTGGCCGGCCCGCATTTCTGAACCGACGACACGAAACGGAAACGGGGATTGCCGCGCAGTCGCAGCCACAGACGTGACGGGTTTAGTTGGTGGCGGCGGCACTGCCGGAGCGGGTTGTGAGCGGATTTTGAGCTGCTCGACTTCGGTATGCAGTGCCCGTAACGCCTCTGCGTCCGAACGGTCGGCCAGCGCCTGCTCCATTCGAGTAAGACGTGCATCGAGGTGTTGGCGCGTCTCGTACAGTGAGGCGACTGTCGCGGATTCGGGCTGGGCGTCGAGCATTTGCACCCTTTCAGCCAATTCGACGATCCGCGCCTCCAGCACCTGAACCTGTCGCAGGCCTGAATCGACATGCGCCTGCTCAGCGAGGCCTGTCATGGCACGATACCCAATTCCGACCAGTATGCTGAGTGCGACCAACCAGACCCAGAGCAGGCCCTGCAAGCCTACCGCGACCGTGCCACGCAAGGTATTCTTTGCGCCCTTCATGCCCGAACTCCTGTCACCGAGACGGGAAAGGTCAGTACCGGCTCGCTGGCAGGCATGCCACTAGTAGGCTCCTGCTCGATATCACTGGGGTTGGATCGAACAAAGCAGATTTGCCGTGCCACCTCGTCGACTTGCAGCTCCCAGGCGGAACCCGCCAACGTCAGCAGCGCATCGCGCAAAGTCATTGGCCCTAAATGCAAATGGGCCAACGGTAGAGGTAGCGCGTAGAGTTCGGTGGTCGCTGAGTCAAACTGACAAAGCTGATAGCCGCTGCGTTTCAAGACATGGCGCAGGCCGTCGGCCACCGATGCACGAGCATTCTCAGGCATGGATACATCGACGGTCTGCAAAAATAGGTCGCGCTGCGCCGCCGTTGGCGCAAGCTCGACCAAGGTGTAGCGACCATATCGCATAACCGGAATCAGCTCTGGCGGTGCTGGTTCAGAAGCCTCAGAGGGCACTGCCATCAGGGGCTGCGGTTCAACGGGCTCCGACATGGTGGTGCAGCCACTTGCCAAAGCTACTGCAGTGAGCAGGCTGCAACCAAAAAAGCTTCGAGAGGGGATGAATGATTGCATGGCAGGGGTTCAGCTCTCTTATACGGAGGAACTGATACCTTCGCCGGTAGGTCGGGTAGGGTCAGCAATCAATGCGAACTGGCTGCGTGCCGCATTTTTGTCAGCGGCACCTGTTATTGTTAATTAATACCTACTAATTACTCCCAGAGGGGATATTGGATGGATGCGTTAGAGCAGAAGTGGAACGTAATTGAAAAAGCTCACAATTTTCACTTCTCATGGTGAGCTACGCTGTAGCATGCTGACTGTCCGATGATGCAGGGCACGTAGAAGTCTATCTCAATGTCGCCCTGCGACCGAGGCTGTGTGAAAACGCTCGCTCGTCAAGGACGTCTGCAATATCGACCTCTCAGATTGCCGTAAGATCGATTTTCTTGGCCTCGGCAAGGGGTCAAGGACCCTTGAAATCGTCAGTGAATCGCGTTTTCACACAGCCTCGGTCGAAAGCGGTAGGTACGAATTCAATTCTAACTGTTGTGACTGTACGTGCCACATCGGCTCTGAGTCAGCACAACTGACGAAACAATTGTTTCATTCTCACAAAGAAACCCGGCGCCCATCAGGGCGCCGGTGTGAAAAAACAATCAGGCCGCGACAAGCTGCCTGGCCAATGCTACTTCGACGGAATCACCGTCCGGATTCAGTACATCAAGCCCAGACTCTGGCACGTCTCCCGACGTACTTTGTGAGACCAGGATCTTCTTGGCCATGAGGGTTAGGCACGTCATCTGCGATGTGGCTGCATAGCCCAGATAGATCACCCGCACGGCTAGCTTTTGGCCGATACGCCATGAACGGCGTGCAGCCTGCTGCAGGGTGTACACGTTGTAGCCCGACTGCATGAATACAATCGTGGGGAACTCCAGAAGATCCAGCCCCGTCTTGACTAACTCGGGATTAGTGATGAGGACATCGATACCCCGATCAAGCTGCTCGGCAATCCAGTCCTCCCGGCGTGAAGCATCTACGCTTGCGCGCAATACCGCCACCTTGAAACCTTCCTGCTCCAGCAATATCTTCAGACGCGAGGTGGTGTCGCGTGTGCCGGTATAAACGGAATAGACCAAGGTTTTACGTCCTGCAGATTTTTCCTCCCTGCAGATGTCGATCAGCTCGCGCTCCTTGGGCATGATTTCCAGTTCGTTAAACTGAACTGGTGTGAACGCTAGCACCTGACGGGTACGCGGATGACGAACTGTTTCCGCTCTGAAGCAACAGTCGGACCAGGCCAGCAATACATTAAGTACAACGCCCAGCAAGGTGGTATCCCGCTTGCGCAGGGCTTCTTTGAGTGCCGAAGTCAGGTTTGCAGCCAGACTGCTGTAGGTATCGCCTTGTTCGGCATCCATCTCGACTTCCCGAAATTCCTCGACATACGGCGGCAGTATGCCCCCCATATCGCGAAGTTTTAGGAATATCGTGTACGGCAGGATGCAACGCAATACGCCCTTCGGACCAAAACCTGGGGCTTTGACCGTTCGTACTGAAACCTTGCTGCCCTTGGCGGTCTTGTGGGCCGGCCCGTCGGTCTCGGAGAAAATGTCTTTCAGAACGCCATGATCCCGCATGAAGGCCATCGCGGCCGAACTCATGCTGCCGCTGCTGCTTGGACGGTAGCCATCTTCAATCATTCGCCCAGGCAATGCCCGGAATAGAAGGTGAAAAAGATCGTCCGCGTAGCCGCCCATGAGCGTGCCGGTTAACAGCACCGTCTTACGGACCTTGGCCGCAATCACCCCCATTGCCTGACCTTGCGCTGAACCGCCTGTCTTGTACTCATGCGCTTCATCAGCGATAAGCAAGTCGAACGTGCCTTGTGGCAAGTAGCGTTTGACATACTCGGAGGCCTGATAGCCACCTTCACCAAAGCCGAACTCCATACTGGACATCGCGCGTTCCATCCGTTGCGCTTGCCGATCAGAGAACACCAGCTCTCCTCGGTCATCCATCAAATTGATGAAGTTGTGGAGATTGTCCCCGAGCATCGAGGCCAGGAAGCTGTCACCGAACATCTTCATCAGTTTTTGTGCGGTAGCCTCACCGATGGTTGGAATACGCTTTAAAGCGCGAAGCACTGCTGAGGATTGATCGTTGCCGGATAATGTTCTAGGACGCATCAACGTCCAGAGTGCTTCGGTGCAGACATTGCACTTACGACGAGTTTCTTCGGCCTCCAGCTCCAAGGCATTGATTGGCTCGCCATCGAGGTCGGTGATTTCCGTCCCACAGTGTGGGCAGGCCCCGATGACGCCATCGCGTGTCCGTTTACGCATAAATGCGGGTTTCCAGTGAAAACCCATGCGCATACGGACCCGACCAATAATGAAAAACTCCTGACCCGTCGGCTCCTCGCCCATTTGCTCGCGCAGCTTGATGAGCTTGAGCAAGGTATCGGGGCCATTGAGCACCCATACCTTGGCGCCTGCGACGGTTTCCAGAATTTCCCGGCGCCACTTGTAAACCAGATGGGGCGGGCTCAGAACCAGGGTGCGGCGATAGCCTTCCGCATTGAGAACGGCTGCCAGCGCAATGCCGACAATGGTCTTGCCGGTGCCCATCTCGCCATTGATGATCGCGGCGCGTTCGCCTTGATTCACCAATAACTCCGCTGCCGCATGCACGACTTCGGCCTGAGCCGGGAAAAGCTGACGTTTGAGGGCTGCGAGCACCAATTGACGCTCGGGCCGAGGCGTACCGTTATAGACAGGCGGGTTGGCCCGGTTCAGGCTGTCCAGCAGTTCGTCGCCGAACTCCTCGACGAAGTCCTGCAAGCTGAACGACAGTTCCGACTCTGCGACATCTGCCTGCTCGTCGGTGTGGATGGTTTCTGCGACAGTTGTCGCTTCGAGTTGCGTATTCATGGTGATGCTCCATAAAAATGGGGCATGCACCTCCCCCAAGGGGCGGTGACATGCCCCAGGGGGATAAAAGTTAGATGGCGGCCAAAGCCCGCCGTGGGTGGAATCAGTACTCGCTGGGCAGGAGCAGCGTGGTCACGCTGCGATCCCATTCAGTAATGATCCAGAGTTGCAGGGCTGATTCGACCTGATAGGAAGAGAACAGGCGATCCTGGCCCGATGCCAGCGCGGCATCGTTCAACTGACGATCGCCTTCGACGAGATCTCCCCAGTCGCCGCCAAGGTGGCGGCGTAGGTACATGCTGGGGTTGAGTCGGCCTTGCTGGATCAACTCGTGAACGCCAACCGTCAAAATCAATTGGCCTGGCGAAAAGCGCATATTCGGTACCACGCTAATGAATAGTGCTTCGGTTGCCATGGTGATAGCTCCTAAATGAGAAAGCCGAAGCGATGGCACCCATCGGGCGGCATGGCCCCGGTGGGTGGATGAAAGTGGTGGAGGCGTGCCCTAAGATCAATGAATAGTGAGGATCTGACCCAGCGTGGCTGAGTCGGGCGTCAAGTCCCAAGCCCTGATAACGGGCACGAACTTGTCGGTGAGGATGCGCGTCTCGGCCACAGAGCCGTCATCGCGTTCGCGATACTCGGTGGCGGTGGCTTTCTGCTTGTAGGTGTCGCCCTTGACGGCCAGGATACGACCGCTTTTAGACTGCACGACACCTGAGATGGCGCCCGCCGCCAAGGCCAGCGCCAAGTGCCAGTGAGATAAACCGCGTGCTGGAGGCCGCATGGATTGTTGAGCGGCGCCCAGATGGGTCTCGCTCGATGGCCATAGCCCCTGCAGGCGCTGCACTTCCTCGGCAAACTGCGCCGGCTCCATACTGATCCGGTAAAAATGCGCCGGCTCGGCCTGTGCGGCTGGGATGCTGTAGGGCAACGCGGTCCATGCAGGAGGGAGCTCCTGCGCTTCGATTTCAGCTTGTCCGACCTGTAGCAGCCGGGCACGGATGGACTTGACGTCATCCCCCGCCAGCTCACGCTGGCGAACTCGACGCCCGAACACGACAACCTGTTTGAACTGGGTATCCACCGCACGGTAGACGCTCAGATCGGTAAAGTGCCGTGTCAGCCATCCAACCATTTCCTGATCAAGGACGTAGGACGGGATGATAAAAACCAACACACCGCCATACTGCAACTGCGGCAGCGTCTTCTGGTAGAACAACTTCTCAAGCCGGGCGCGGCCCCTGCCTTCGTAGCCCATGTTGCCGTTGGCGTCTCGGGCGAGATCACCGTACGGCGGGTTGAGCCACAGCAGGCCGAAGCACTGGCGTGTGATTAGCGTGTCCATTAGATCGCCATGGATGCATCGATCAACCAGTCGGCGGGCATGGTCTGCCCGTTCCTGGTCGTATTCGACCGCGTAGGCGGTGACGTGCTCACGCCCGAGGGCGTGCGCAGCCTCCGCAATGGCGACACCTTCGCCAGCGCAAGGATCAAGAATGCATATCGGTCCATCACTGGGCGCGAGAGCGTTGAGAGTTCGTTCAAGCGTGGCTTCGTCGGTTGGGTAATAGCCGTTTTTGGCAAAATTCCGAGCGAGCCGGGGGAACATGAGAGCCATGGGAAAATCTCCTGTTTGGCGTGGATGAGTCAATGCGAATACGGGCGAGCAGCACGCATCTGCGGGTAAAAGCGTCAGGCCACCGCTTCCAGTGGCCGGTTGGTCGCTGCCGATAGCGGCGCTGGATAGGCGGTGAGCACGTCCTGGCGGATGAGATCGCCCAGTGCGTCGGTGAGAAGTGGTACGTCCAACCCCAGATGAAAACCCTGCAACGGCCCGAGAGCCAGTGGCAGTGCCTTGAGCATTTCCCGATCGCGTAGCAGCGCCAGTACAGGCGCTTGCCAGTGCTCCAGAAGCGGCAGCGGGCACGTGTCCTTGACCAGGCGCCACAGTCGGGCGGTGGGATCGTTAGTTGAGCGTGGCAGCAACGCGAGGGCGCTGGCCGTACTCTTTTCAGGTTGGGTGCAGCGTCGGTCGAACAACCAAAGGTTGGTCATTGAACCGAACAGCGTGCGGCGATAAGCACGGGTGAGGCGCTTTTCCAGACGATCGACCGCGCCGACCGAGACCGGGACAGAGCCCCCTTGGTCGGTGATGAGATGGAATTGATCCAGCCCATCTTCGGCGCGGCCCAGGGTCAGGCGAGCGATGAATTGCTGGATCGCGGTATGGCGTGCCCAGACGGAGAGAAAAATGAACTCGCCTTGCTCGTTGCACACGCACGCATCGGCCATCAGGTCGCTGCATTCGTCGATACGGTACAGCACGGGAGTTTGATTAGATGATGGGAGCATAGTGGTGTCCTCAAGAAAAGAGACAGCACCGCCCCAAGGGCAGTGACTGCCCCGTATGGGATGAAAGAACGCGGATTACTCGGATTGAGTTCTCAGCCGCGAGTCAAATTACAGCGCATCGCCGGAAAGGCGAACCGGTAAAAACAATCGCTTCACATAGAGATTCAGAGCTCTCGTTCGGTAAACGAACCGTCAGTCTGATGCTTGGCTACGCGGTTACCGGTATAGCTTTCTCGGTCACGCTGGACCTGGATGAACATGCTCTCGGGTACGCCAATCTGAAAATGGCGCAAGACTTCTCTGTAGTAGTCCAGGCCATGATTGAACGGATCGCTCTCGTGCAGATTGCTATACAAGAAGTCATCGCTCTCAACCTTCATGGTGTCGTCGATCAATTCGGCCGGCTTCTCGACGACCAAGAAGTAGTAATCCATCGGCCGGTCCCAGCCGAGTAGGACGGTGATGGGAAATCCCTTGTGAAATGTATCGAAGTAGTGCCGACTCATGCTGAAGCTCCTAGATTGAAATCGCCAGGAACCTCCCCATCGGGGTCGCCCCGGCGGGTGTGTGAAGTAGCCGCGTCTGCGGCGATGAAGTGACGTGCCAGCCTTTAGTAGTCCGAATCGCAACCGGCCGGGCAACAACCCAGTGTGATCCCGTGTGTGCAAATGCCGTTTGCAGCATTCCAGTCCTGGGTTTCCTGCCTCTGGGCAGGTGTTGCGTAGTCCCATTCCTGTGCTATTTGCAGAGCTTGTGCGCGCTGGTATTCGGGCAATTGATCAACTTGTGCATCAATCTCCGAACTGAAGCGTTCAACGTAGTAGTCGTAAGAGAGACCGCAACCCTTGATGGCTTCGTCGGCTGCGGCGTCGCAGACAATCCGCCAGGCTGGCTCATCCAGCGCAGAGCGGGTATCCCCAATGGGGTGTGACGATGTATTGCAAGCAATGATTGACATGATGCAGACCTCCAGAAAGAAACCAGAGCCCTCCCCCCGGCGGGAGAAGTGACCCCGGCGGGTGGTTGAAGAACACCGTGGTTGCGGTGCCTGTGATTACGCAGGTTGTGGTTCGGCCTCGCGGCTCCACTCTTGCGCCTTGAAGTCCAGTGCATAACCCAGCTCGCCCAGGCGGGCGATCTGCGCGCGTAGGGTGCGGCGGTCGATGGTCGAATCCAGTTTGATGGAATCCTCCAGCGGCCACAGCAATCCGAACAAGGCCGCATCGTCGCTGTCCGGGCCGCCAGAGGCGGCGACGACAACCGACGGTGCATCCATACCAAAAGGTGTGGTATCGATCAATGGGTCTGACGATGCGTGAACCGGCGTTGCTTGCAACGTGGACGCGGTGACCGATGTTGCTATCGGCTGCGTCCCCTGTTCCTCATCGAGTGGATCAACTTCCTGTGCGGCGAAGCTCTTGGCATCGTCGCGGCTTAGTTCGTCCAGACCTGAGAGGGTCATCCCGTCCAAGGAGGCGCGGATCTCGAAACGCATCCCGCCACCCGTTGGGTAAGCCCTCGGGTAGATGTACTTTATGAGGAATTCCCCGTCGTACTTACCTTCGGGATATTGCTCCAGTTCAGCGTCTTTGACCTCGAACACCCCAAGATGCGTGGTCAGGCGACCGACCGTGAACGGTCCATTGCGGCCTCGGATGGTGCGCAGCGTGAGCTGGCCCGAAACGACGATAGGAGAAGTGCTTGAACGTGCAACCGTAGTAGACATGAGGTAGCTCCTTGTGATGAATGTGCAAATGCCCACAACCACACGGGGTGGTTGCGGGCCATAGGGGAAGAAAGAACAAGTCCCTGGGGTGGGCCTAGTGAGTCAGATCAGAACGAAGTTGCCATTGCAGGCTCGTCGGTCTGCGGCTGCTGCTCCATATCGGATTGAGTGAGCTCGGAAAGCGTTGAGTCGTCGCTATCACTTACATGGCCTGTGCCCTCTGCCGCCGAAGCGTCTTCGGATACGGGTGCCAGGTCAACAGCCGGATAAACCTGCTGACCATCAACCTTGATCAGGCTGATGTGGACCAGGTTGGACTTCAAGGACAAGGCTGCTTCGCCTGCGCGATCACCCTTGATACGAAGGTACGGATCGGTCTTCATGTCGTTAAGACGGAAGGCGATCAGCACTTTGCGTTCGGCCACTACAGCCTCTACGCAGCGACGCACCAGGTGCTGGGCGTCGATGGTCGCGACGATGGTATCGATGTACCGATAGTCCGGTTCCTCGACAGGCCCGGCCAAGGCGCCAATGGAGCATGACAGGAACGGGTCGCCATTTTTTGGCGCCACCTCCTGGGGACGGTTCAGATACCCAATGCCTCGGGTGATCAGTTCATGCTGTTCGATTTGTGCCAGTTCGGCACGATCAATCAGCTCGACTTTGAGTAGTCGGCCTTTAAGGCTTCCGGCTGGCTTGCCCTTATTCTCGCCGCTGGGACGAATATAGGGATCGCCCCAGAGGTCGCCGATCCGAAAGCGGATTAGGGGCCGCTGTTTCGGGTCATCAACACCGACGTAACGCTGCACTAGTGTCTTGGCATCAGCGCCAGAGACTTTGAGGTCAAAATAGCGCAGCATCGAGTCCTTGGCGGGACCAACCAGCGCGGCGACGGTGCATGCGAGGAAAGACTCGGCACGACGCCCGCCTCGCACGGGTACTATCCGGACGCGCTGCAGATAGCCAATACCAGAGGTATGCAGATCAAAGTAGGACTTCGTATTGGAAGAAGCTTGGTTCATGGTGAATCTCCATTGGATAAGAAGCGGAAGACACACCATGCCCAAAGCGGCAGGTGCGTAACCCCGCGATGGGTTGAGAAAGGCAGCTGCATCACCACCAGAAAAAACTGGCAGTCGTTCGCGCGTGGATGCGGTGCGAACTGGTGTGGTCACGCGGCAGGTGTCGCGCCGCAACCTTAAAGACCAATGGTTGCCCGGCATGTCGCTGACAACGTCAGCAATCATGGGGTAAGGGTTGCACCATGCCCACTGAGACGCCACCGTCAATGTGTGATCACACCGGACCGTATAGGCCGCAACAAATGGAATCACCAAGAAACAAGCCCCCGATGGTTGGTCGGGGGCTGAGATAGGCACAGGTTGGTTAGGCAGTAGAAGAAAGCGCTTTCTTGCTGCGGGCCGGCTTTTGCAAGGTCTGAACACGAATGCGACGCCAGGTACCGTCATCAATCAGATCGGCCAAGGTCTCCCCCAGCATGTCGAAATAGATGTCGTCGCGGCGCTCTACCCGCTCATCGTCGCGATGCAGTGCCACCGCATAGGCGTCGTCCGCACGCATATAGATTATGCTGACGCGTCCCGAGAACTTCGCGGTTTGAACTGTGAAGCTCACCGTGGGCGGTGTCCGGATGATGTCTGCAGGTCTTGGGTCAACGAGTTCGAAGTCACGCGCCTGGGCGTCGACCAGCATGTGAGCGATCCGCCGATGCCCATCGGGGGCAGGCATTTGCTCCAGTTGCTCGATAAGCTGTTGCAACTCCAGACTCTGGGGCTGCGCAACGGGCAATTTGGCCGGTGCCGCACCCAGGATCATGCGTTGCACGGTGTAGGGTGTACCGTCTGCCGTTTGTTTGATGACCTCTTCCGGTGTATCGGCACGCTGACCGTCGAAACGACGACGTGCATAGGGTATGACTTCGATCTTGGCTCCCTCTTCGGGAACCTCGGTTACGAGCGTACGATCCAGAACCGCGAACTTCGTTCGACTGATTTTGACAACGATGGCGTCCTCAGTGGTAGCGACAACCTTACCCTCAAAGGGCGACGGATCAACGTGAAAGCCCAGCATGTTCTCCTTCGGCTTCCCGTCGAAGATGTTGAACTGAAAGGATCGTGCGTTGCTTGGCACATGGCCGGCAACCAGAGAAGGCATTTGTTGACGAATGGTTTGATGATCCATGATGGAGTCTCCGATAATACGGAACCCCTCACCCCCATAGGGATGAATGGTCCCTTGGGGTTGGAATGGACGATGAGCGTCCGGAGATGAGATCAGCCAGCGAACTGTAGGTTCGCCGCAGTCTTGATGGCCTTGACTGCCTGGGATGCTGCCAGCTACGCCAGCGAACATGTTTTAAGGATGGGGCAGCGACACAATATCGTCTGTTATGAAACAGATGCAGTGTTCATCCGCCTTCCAGCCATGCAGACAAAAAAAAGCCCCTGGGTAAGGGGCGAATGAGAAAATCTACATTTCATAGACTGGAAGACCGTCCAGTTCCGGTGCGTCAGCGTCGATAATTAGGATGCGCACGTCGGCGTTGGCCGCTAGGTGCAGCACTCGCATCAAATCCTCTGGCATGCCTTTGGACAGATGTTTCTCGCGCAGTTGCTCGGCGGTGATACCGTCAATGCCCAGCAGATGCTCATCCGTCCAAGGGGTGGCAATCAACTTGACGCCAATGGCCGGGCTGTATGGCATCCGAAAAGCGATAAACATGAACCCGGTTGGCGTAGCAATATCGGCCAAATCGCGCAAATATCGCCCTGATTCCTCGGTGATGTGAGCTGTGCTGATTTCCCAGGCGCGGCTGTAGACGCCGGTCTCGAATTTCAGACGATGTACCACCTCGCGGGCAGCTTCTTCGGAATAGGTGTCGCCCACATGCAGCGGCTGGCCGTCGAAATCGTCGGCGGCGATGGCGTAGATCACTGTGCGCACGATGCCTTCACCCTGGCACTGAGCTTCCAGTTCGTCGGGCACGTCCTGGCCTTCGGTGATGAGCGCGAAGTCCTGGCCGAATAGGCAAGGAAACAAGGCAACCTCGCCATCGGAAAGATGCGTCTGGCTGGCATGTAATGGCCGCCAGATTGGCGGGCAATCATCCTCGTAGGTGATGAGCAACGTTCGCACAATGTGCGGGTTCTGATAGCCGCGAGTGAAAGGATTCTCGATCTTGGTCATGGGATTTCTCCAGCAGAGGGATAGCCAAGGCCAATCCCCTGCCGGGGATTGAACCCCGGTGGGTGGAAAATGCATAGCGACCGCTCAGGTCGCGTCGTTACTTGATCAATCGTGAAAGTCGATGGTGTCGCCCCTCCCCTTCCTGCACCACCGTAAATATGGTTGCGCATACGGTGATTACGCAACGCATGCGGCAAGGGTTAAGACGGGTGATCACTCAAGACATAGCGCTTCCATAAAGCGAATGCCTCATCTGGCGGCAGTTCAGCCAGGATGACGATGGGCAAGGTATGTCGTGCGCGCAGGGCTGTGAAATACGCGGGTCGGTCTGTGATCGTCTTCAGCTTGACGCCCTTCAAAAAGAGCAGCTTGCCATTCTTGATGAACAACACCTTATTGCCGATGTCGCGAGTGAACGCGGTGCGCAGCTTACGATCAGTGTGCTGGGTCTCGGCCAAATGATCGACGAGAAAATCCAGCGTCATGTTGATGATTAGGGGAGCGTCGTCCTGACCGGTGATACCCCCTTCGAACCGGGCCGGTGACAGACCTTTGGCAAACTGTCCGGCTTCGGACAATTGCGCAGCCTTGCCTTCCAGAGCATGCAGAAAGGTCGAGCCTCCACGCCCGTCGTTGCGTGCTTGGGCAATGGCGACACCGTCGAACAGCACGATGGCGGTGAAGCACAGCGTCTCTTCACTGGCGAACTGCGCCACTTTGAGGCTCTTCAAGGCAATACGGTCTTGCTTAATGATGGTTTCCATGGAGATTCCTATGATGGGGTCGAGTGAGGGCACGCCCCTGGCGGGACGAGACACTTACTCAGTAGGTTGGAGAAAGAGGCATCAATACCCGCATGGGCAACGTTCGCCGGTGTGATGCGTGTGCGAACTGGCGGGTTGCATGGGGAAGTCCCACGGCAGCCTGCAAACCCTGGCTGCTGGCGGTTGCTGAAGTTTCAGCAAGTCAGGGCTATAGGGTGGCCTTGCGAGTCCAATAAATCGCGCATCAATACGCGCCAGGTGCTTCCTCTTTTGCGAGATGTTGTATCAGACGGTGCCCCAGCCAAGCCACACACGGCACGGCCATGGAGTTTCCGATCGCCTTGTAACGCTGGGTATCAGTTGCGGGCTTGCCGCGATATGGCACTTGGGTGTAGTCGTCCGGCATGCCCTGCAAGCGCTCGCATTCCACTGGCATCAGCCGACGCACCCGCCACTGCGACCAGTCGCTGGCACTTGGCCTATTTCCGGTGTACTGGAAGTAGGTGTCATAGTCGGGTATCAGCACGTGGTTTTTGTCACCGCCGCCACTGCTGGCACGCAGAGCCGGTGCGACGGTGCCTCCCAGCTCGGCGGCGATGCCGTGGTCGCGACCACGCAATGCCACGCTAAGCACCATGGGCAGGCCCTGCCCGGGCTTGCCACCGCCCGTCGAGAGCGCACCAGCGATCTGCCCGTGGCCGGACTCCAAGCGCAACTCGCCGCGAGAGTTCTGTGCAAACGCCATGGCTTGCCGCGCATAGGTGGTGATGATGGGTACGCCCCTGCCCGTGCCGTCTTCGCTGCTGCCTGTGGACGTGCCCAGCGTGTGGCTGATGTCACCCGCCACAGACTGCACCACAAAAGTTTCAACCTCAAAGTCATTCTTAGGGCCTGCGGCAGCTGTTAGGCAAGCGGCGACATCAATCGGCCCCGAGGTGTTGCCACCACCAAAGCCGAACGTCACCCTGACCTTGTCATAATGCTGATTCAGTCCGACATAGTCGCCTGGTGATGCAGTGCTTGCTCCAGCAGCACAGGCAGCGTCTTGCCACGGCGCAAAGCCCTGCGAAGAATCCCCGTGCAAGCCGTCGCGCTCAAAAAGTACTTCGGCGGGATCGACGTCATTTCGACCACTTGCCACAAGAAACACGCGTTTGCGACGCTGGGCGACACCGAAATGTTGAGCGTCGAGCACGCGCCAGGCGAGGCGGCGCTGGGGGCCAGACACGTAACCTGCGTGCGTCCATTTTGCCCCTGGCGGCTCGAGCGCGCGGCTTTCTCCGGCCAGTGCGCCCAGCAGGCAGCCAAAGGCGTTGGAGCGGTCGCTAAGGACACCTGGGACGTTTTCCCAGATGATCGTGGCGGGCGGACGTTGATTTTTTTGGCGAGTTTGGTCGATGGCATTGGCAAGCTCCACATACTTAAGGGTTAAGGCGCCACGCGGGTCAGAGAGTCCCTGACGTGCACCGGCGATGCTAAACGTCTGGCAAGGGGTACCGCCCACGAGAATGTCCGGGGCGACAACTAGGCCCGCTCGCACCTGCTCGGCGATCTGTGTCATATCGCCCAGGTTGGGCACGTCGGGGTAGCGATGGGCGAGCACGGCGCACGGGAACGGTTCAATCTCGGAAAACCACGCGGCTTGCGGGCCTTGTGGTTGCCACGCGAGACTCACGGCTTCAATGCCACTGCAGACGCTGCCGTATTGCAGCGTAGTGTGGGTAGGCTGAGGGTGCATTTGGGTTTCTCCTATTCGTAAGGGCCAACACTGACATCGGCTTGCCCGGGAGGTAGTGGTAAGGCAGGAGAAAGAAGCCGAAGACCCTTAGGCCTTCGGCGCGGGAGGAAGTCACCACCCGTGGGCTGATCCACGTTTACGGTCGTCGCTAGAACCGTCCGTTGTCACAGCAATCACACCCGGCCCATGTCGTGGCTGGGGCCGGCATTGTCTGGCGCACATCCGCGCACAAAGGGAGCCCGTTATTTCACCGGCGGGCACCGGCACCGATTACCGTCAACCCCGAAAGGTCTCCTGGTGCCTCGCACGACGACGCGGCGGCAAAATACCAGGGGACCCATCGCAGACGACGGAAATAGCAACGATCAAGGGAAAGCGCATGGAGCGATTCACGTAAAAGCATCCTTCCTGCCTCGGCCGCCGTTTCCGGCGTGACGAGACGCGCACACGGTTGCAGAAGAATTTGCGCGCTGGGAGTCCCGAGAGGGCTACGGGACGAATGCCATGCAACCGAGTCGGTCTGCACGGCACTGAGGGGTTTGGAGCATTTCAGGATGTCTTGGATGCGCTGCGGCGCTTGCGCGGCGCGCTGCGCTTGGGCGTTGCGGAGTCAACCGGCACGGTGCCTTTGCACTCGGGATAACGCGAGCATGACCAGAACGGACCATTTTTGCCAGTGCGTTGGCGTGTGGCCGAGCCGCACTGCGGGCAAGCTGGACCTTGGGGCACCTTGATCGTCATGGCTGTGCCCTGGTACTGGGCGATGATCTGTGAAATCCAGGCCGACTGCTTGCCGGTGAAGACGTCATGGGTAAGCTCGCCCGCCTCGATCATGTCCAGGGCCTGCTCCCAGACTGCTGTCGTGCCGGGGTCAGCAATGGCCGCGGGAACCGTATCAATGAGCGTGCCAGCCGCTTCCGACGCACGGATCGCCCGGCCCTTCTTGATCAGATAGCCACGTGTCAGCAGCCCGTTGATGATATTGGCGCGAGTGGCCTCGGTGCCGATGCCAACCGTGTCCTTGAGCTTCTGCTTCAGGCGTGGGTCGGACACCAGCTTGGCGACACTTTTCATGGCCTTGACCAGCTCTCCTTGGGTGTAGGGCCGGGGAGGCAGCGTCTTGAGCGCCTTAAGATCAACGGTGTTCATCTGGCAGGACAGGCCTTGGTTCAGTGCGGGCAACACTTGACTGCGCGGGGCGGCCTCATCGTCGGCATCCTCCGCTTGCTGCTCGACCAGCACCAGCCGCCATCCTGGGATGACAATCTGTTTGCCTACGGCCTGAAGATGTTGACCCGCGCACGAAAGCCGCGCAATGGTGCGGTCAAATTCATGATGCGGTAGAAACTGTGCTAGGTAATGGGCACGGATCAGTCGATAAACGGCCAGCTCCTTCTCGCTCATGGCCGAGAGGTTCGCGGGTTCCAGCGTGGGGATGATGCCATGGTGAGCGGTGACCTTGCTGTCGTTCCAGGCCCGTGAACGCTGTCTGCGATCAAGCTGCTCCATCACGGGCCGCAAGGCGGGATCGGTTCTGAGCAGGCTGTCGAGCACGGCTGGCACATCGGCCTGCATACTCTCGGGCAGGTAGCCCGAATCCGAGCGTGGATAGGTGGTGGCCTTATGCGTTTCGTACAACGCCTGGGCAATGTCCAGCGTTTCCTGCACATCCAGGCCAAGCTGCTTGGAACAGACTTCCTGCAACGTCCCAAGATCGAAGGGCAATGGCGGGCCCTCGCGCACCCGTTCGGTTTCGACGGACGCGACCTGAGCGGTGCCGTTTGCACGCAATTGTTGCGCCGCCTGTTGTGCCACGGACTCCTGCAGGCACCTTCCCGCCTCGTCGGTGCAGGCTTCGGGGGCCAGCCACTGCGCGATGAAAGATTGTCCTGTTGCTGAGAGCGCTACGTCGATAGCCCAGAATGGGATGGAGACAAACTGATTGATTTCACGGTCGCGATCCACCACGAGCTTTAACGTGGGCGTTTGCACCCGACCTACCGACAACACGCCATCGTAGCCAGCCTGCCGACCCAATAGAGTGAAAAGCCGACTCAGGTTCATGCCCACCAGCCAGTCGGCGCGGGAGCGCGCCAAGGCCGAATGGTACATGGGCAGCGTCTCAGATGACGGTTTCAGGGCAGCCAATGCCTTGCGGATCGATGCATCATTCAGGGCCGATAGCCACAGGCGTTGAATAGGCCCTCGGTAGCCACACAGCTCAACAATTTCACGGGCGATCATTTCGCCTTCACGATCCGCGTCGGTGGCGATCACCAACTCGGTAGCTTGTGCCAGCAACTGCTTGACGACTTTGAATTGCGCGGCGGTCTTGGGTTTGACTTCGATACGCCAGCGCTCGGGAATAATGGGCAACTGTTCGATGGACCAGTGTTTGAGATTTGCGTCATAAGCTTCTGGCGGCGCCGCCTCGACCAGATGGCCAATGCACCAGGTCACGATGACGCCCGGGCCTTTCAGGCAACCGTTGTCGCGCTGCGTGGCGCCAAGCACTTTGCCGATGTCTTTGCCCTGGGAAGGCTTCTCGCACAGAAATAACCTCATACTGTTCCATCCGAATCTCGTTGTTAATGCGAATGGGATCAGGATGGCGGCAGTGTCAGATTCGGACAGCAAACAAATCGTACTCGGGGCAAACGCCTTTACCGCGCTCGGTAGCGTGCGTAAGGGCCGGACGGAATCTGAGGCTTCTGGAACAGGTGCCTCCAGATCGGAGGGCGCGTGGAACGCAGTGGACTTCAGTGGAGCTATCCCCTGGGGATAGGTGTATCGCACGACGTTAAAAAAAGAGCAGCGACATCAGCATGCCACTGCTCCACACAAAGGAAGTTATTCGTTCTCAGAGGCCGGTTCGGTACTGGCTGACTTGGCACTGACCCTGATCGACTCCAACCGAAACGGCAAGACGCCCACGCGCCGAGCCTCGATCTTGAAGGTGACGCGCTCGTTTTCCTCGGCGTCCTCCCATTCGTCGCGCACGGTGCGCCCATCCACGAGGACACGCATGCCTTTCTGGTACAGGTTGGCCCAACTCTCGGCATCGCGATGCCACAGCTCCACCGGAGCCCAGAAGCCCCCACGGTCCTCGAAGGTGCCATCCTTCTTTGGCACAGGGTTGTCGAAATAGACGTTCAGGCGCAGCAGCCGGCTGGGTTCGTCGTTGCCATTGGGAAACTCACGGTACTCCGGGGCCGAGCCGATATTACCTTCACCAAAAAAATGGGTACTCATAGGTCAATCTCCTGATGCGTGTGGTGCCTGCTCTGGCGCAGGCGGTTGGAATTACCGCTAACCGCGGTCTGTCTCAGACATAGATCGCAGCCGGCGCAGATAAACGTCTTCAGCCTGAGCCAACTTGCTGGCGCATTCCCGGGCCTGGCGCCCAAGGGTGTGCAGCAAGCTAATCTGCATGTTCAGCACAATGCGTTGCTGTTCAATGGCGTGCAGGTCATCGAACATAGTCACCGGCGTGGCAGCGCTGGCCATCAACGCCTGCCACAAGGCCACGCCCATGGCCGAACGGTCATGCTTGCGCCAGCGCAAAAAGGTCGTGCCTGCGCCAGTGTTCTGTTGGGCCAGTTCTACATCCAGCAGATGGAAGGGGTAGCCGCTCGTCTGTGGCAGCACCCGTCGCTGCGCCAGGCCTATCATGTCGTCGCGCAGTGCGAAGCACTGGTTGGCCCAATCATCCAAAGCCCCCTTACCTTTAAAAGGTTTTAAAAGGCCTTTTAGATAGGCCGCGTGTTCCAACCGCAGGAAGTCCGTCTGTTGCAACGCCTGGAAGTGACGACGTGCGCTGTCGTGGTGATCGCTCATGCCGGTTCGTCCTCGTCGGTGGCAACAGGATCGAACGTATCGGGCGAAGCATCGGACGCGACAGATGGCGGATCGCCCGCATCGGACTCGACATGGCTACTCAGCGGCTGGCCCCGGCGCACGATCGGCGGCGCGAAGCGAGAGCGCCGCGCACCTTCCAGCACGTCCTGCGGCAGTTCGCCGAACTTCTCGATGGCGGCCCGCGCGGCGGCATTTTGCGAAGCGAAGTCATCTCGCTGCGTACCTGAATAGCGGTATTGCTGCGCCAGACTGAACAGGCTGCGCAGTGCGTGCGCGCCCTCATGCAGCCAGCGCTCCAGTGTGCTGCGGTCGATCAATGCCGTGTGGTGCGCGAGGATAAGTTTGCGGGCGATCTCATCGTAATCGGCCAGCAGATAGACAGCGGCGAACCCCAATTGGGCATTGACGAACAGCGGTAACTTAACCGGCTGTACGTTCAGATTCTCTCCCAGGCTCAGCGCCGATGGCACGTTGGTCAGGGCCTGATCGACCTGTTCGCCCAGAGTTTGAAGCGTGTTCTTGGTTTGCTCGAGCTTGTCTTCAATGCGAAGCATCCACCAGTCGGAGTACGGATCGTCTTGCTCCGCGCCCCGTTTGAGCTTATTCATGATCGACACAAAGCCGTTTAAACCGACGATAGCCGGCTTACCTTCGGCGGGTGCGCGCCCGTGCCAGATGCGTGAGGCGTGATGTGTGTGCAGCGTGAGCGACATAGCGCTGCGTAGAGATCCGAGATTCAACTGTAAGGACTCGGAGGAATTACGTTCGTTGGACATAGTGACAACTCGTCATGAATGGGTGAGGCACCATCATCGGCGTGGACCAGAAGGCAGTCAGTCAAGAAAGGGATACGCGCTTACCCCAGTTTCGCCGTGACCGCGTTGGCCCGCGAATTATCCCCAGGGGATAGCTCCAAGGAAATCCATGGTGTTCTGATCCTCAACACGCGATGGCTTTTCGCATGGGACGCAGACCATGGCTGCTCCCCCACCCTACTGGCCGGAATCAGTCCTTGTTCACCAATTCGCGTAGTCGATTCAGATGTTCCAGAGCGACTTCGGGCGGCACCACTTCGCGCGGCGTTGGTTCGGGTGTAGATACGTTGGTTGGTGCCGGGCCTTTCGATTTTCCTGCCCAGGGTTTGAAGTCCCCACTGATGGCGCGTTGGATGATGCCAAACAGATAGCCAGCAGGATTACGCACCACCTGGTTATTGCAACGCGCCGCCCACTCGTCGAGCACCGCCTGGCGCAGGGACTCATCCACTTGCCGTAGCGCGACCAAGGTGCCCGCCTGCTGCTCTTGCTTTAATTGACCAAAACGTTGTGGCAAGCGTAAATTCTGTGCCCCGCGAACGGACTCAGCCGTACGTACTTCTTTAATACTTACCTCACGTACTGTACGGTCCTGCTTCGGATTCCGAAGAGTGCCGTTTAACGCCGGTTTCACCCCTGCTTCGGATTCCGAAGACGGCGCTTCGACATTCCGAAGTAAGCCCGAACGGCCTTCTTCGGATTCGTGGCGATCCCCCTCCTGTGGATAACTCGTGTCTGGGGCGCCCTGCTGCAGGCGTTGCGCGAGCACGTACAAACGTGAGGGCAACGTGCGTCCCTGCAACAAGGGGTCATCGGCAATTTCCTGCAAGGTATTCAGGCCGACGATCTGAACGGCCTTGGCCGAGTGGCTCAGAGACTGACTGACCAGTTCCAGATAATCCGGGTCAAGCTGCATGGCTTCAAACGGCGTCAACGGTTCGTCGTGCAGCACATAGAGGTTGCCCAGAATACGACCCGTTTTGGGGTCGCGTCGGCGGCGCACCAGACTGAGCCAACGCGTCAGACGCAACAAGGTCAGTGCGCGCGCCACCGTCTCATGCGAGGCTTGAGCTCCGCACGGCATCGAAGCCAACCAGGGTCGCAATTGGTCATAGGTGGAAAACGCCGTGACGCCGTCATCATTGAGCAGCAGCCGGAAGACTTGCCACGCGTTGCGCTCCAGCGGTGTCAATCGTCTGTCGAGGAAAAGTCGGCGCGGAACGCTTTCGTGCCGGTTTCCGCTATAAAGAAACCCGTCGCTCGCCGGGTTCTGTTCCTGCTCGGATGAAAGATCCGTCAGCGCACCGTCCAACAGGTTGGACAGCAAGACGGGACCATCGTGCCGACTCGCGTCATGGGTCGACACGATCTAGCCCAACCCTTGGTCAACCCAGCCCTTGATTGCTGACCAGACCACGGATAGCGGTAGCGACATGTCTTCGGCCAAGTCCATGGCGGCCTCCAGAATGGCGGCCTCATCCTCGTACGCAATACTTCTGACTTCTGCGAGCGCCCTCCACTGCTTCCACAGCGCCGTGTCTTGCGCTTCATCCAGCACGGGGTGGCGCCCCTTGCGTTTGGGCAGCCCCAGGATGTCGCGTCGCAGCGCGACCTCCTGATGCGTCAAACCGTAGAAACGACCGACCATCTCCGTGCTGGCACCAAGGCTAAGCATACGATCAACAAAAGCGATCTCTTTTTCCGCATCCTGGGCCTGTTGCAGCAACCGCTTGACCACGTCTCGATTGATCGACACGGAGCACCACGACACGGAAGCATTCAGGAGCACGCTGATCAGTTCGGGACGCTTGAGCGCGTTAAGCTCTTCCTCACCGAACCCCATCGCCTTACAGCGGCGCAACTGGCCGTTACGCAGATCGTACAGCGCCTGGGCAATAACGGCCTGATTCAAAGGATGTGGTGTGGACATGACGATCCTCCTCTCTCACGCACCGCGATAGGGTTTATCGAGGTCAAGCTCCGCCAGGCGTCTTGCCAGGCGCAACAAGCGAAACAACTTGACCAAGGCGGTGTCGCTCAAACCAGGCGCCTGTTGACCATTGCCGCGCAACAGTACCGGCAAGTCGGCAGCCAGGCGCTCATCGTCAGGCTCTGGCACCGCAATAGGCTGGCCGCTTAGGGTCCTCAACAAGTGCATGACAGCACGTGCGGCGACCGGCAGCCTTTCCTGCCATTCGGCGCAACGGAAGCCGATACCATCTGAGGAGGGCTGCACACAGTCAGCCACGCCAGCCTCGTCGGCGATCTCCCGCGCGAACTGCTCGATGTGGGTTCGGAGCCGATCGGGTGCATCCAACCCCGGGTCGATGTACCAGATATCCGAGATCGGATACAACCCACCGGCCTGCACAGGAATGGATTGCAGCACGTTGGCCGAAAATTCGGGCGGTATCGCATCGCCCAACTGCGCGGCCACCATGCGCTGAATAGATTGCAGCCGGTCGGTCGTGGGGGCTGCAGAGATGATATGTTCCTGTAGACGCTCAGAGTTATCGATATCATCGGTGTTGGCGTCGTTAGCACCCACGATGGCTTCGCGTGTCGGCGAGCTCGCCACAGGCGGGCTGACAGGCGGCGCACTGAGTGGCACAAAGACTGTGGGCGGTGTTTCAACCAAAGAGGACGGCACTGCCGCGGGTGCGGGTAACGGCGCAAGCGAACCCATGAGCGTTGGCTCGCTGACCAGGGCGCGTTGCCTGCGGTCGGAGTCATTCAGGTCCAGGCTCAGGACGTCATAGTTCACATCCAGCAGGTCAGACATTTGTCCAATCAGTTCGTCCTGCACGCGTTGCCAGGAAAACTCCTCCACCTGGGTATCGAATGGGGTCAGCACGTCCAGAAAGAAGCTCTCAAAATCCAGCGGTACCCTCTTGCCTTTCGCACGGTGCTCCCAGATACGTTCACATGACTTGCGCATAACGGCAAGTCGCTCGATCTGATGGCGACCAAGGCCGGCATAAAGCACGGTCGGGATGGCCGGCAGCAGATAGCGCACGGCATCGGACATGCGGCTGATGTGAGATTGCTGCACGGGGTAACCGTCGGCGGCAAGGCGGCGCGCGAGTTCGGATTGGCTCAGCGCTGCACCGTTTTCCTGTTCGTAGAACCCTCGAGCTTTTTCTACACCGAGCGCACGCTCGATAAACGTCAGGCCGCCGCGCAACTCGTTTTCGGCCAGATGCCCCGTGAGGGCGATGATCTCGCCCCGCTCTGGCCAAGGCCGGAACAGGCAGGAAATACGGAAAAAGCGCTCATCCTTGGTTTCTGACCACAGTTCACGCAGAATGGCTAGCCGCGTGTTGCCACCATTGCGGATGATGTAGTGCTGCGCGCCCGGTCGCCGGGTAATGGCCGGTGATGCGTCCAGGCCACGTTCTCGGATAGAGGCCTTGATCTCCTCGTACGCGGAGTTGCGCTTCATGCGAGGATCGTGATCGTAGGGGCGCAACTGGTCCAAAGTGACGACCATGGGGGTATCGGCGATCGGGTCGCTCAGTGCAGAGGCAG
Organism: Nitrosomonas eutropha; assembly: GCF_003201195.1. Classification (GTDB taxonomy): domain Bacteria; phylum Pseudomonadota; class Gammaproteobacteria; order Burkholderiales; family Nitrosomonadaceae; genus Nitrosomonas; species Nitrosomonas eutropha. The sequence goes on from NZ_QICQ01000001.1 coordinate 102,325, forward strand.
AGGGACTGCCGCGCTCGAAGCCAGCAGCCAGCAACTTGGTTGCCATATCCTGAGACGTCATGTCAGCCATGGCCTGTTCCTCGAAGAGGGTTTTCATGTATCGGGCGGCATTGCCGGTCAGCGCGCCGAATCTGGGCCTGCGCATTGAGGCTGGCTCGATGGTCGCTTGCCGTCGTGCTGGTGTAGATCGGCGCGTAGCCCGCTTTGGTGAACTTGAGATGACCGCCTGACGTTCGCTTGACGTGCCAGCCTTCACCGATGGCAAATTCAATCAAGGCGCGCAGCCGCTTATGGCCACGTGCCAACTCATGCGCGTTAGCCATGGCGGGTACTCCTTGGTTGATCCGGGCGACCAGACACTCGGGCCAACGGCTCCTTCCACAAGGGAAAAAGTTCAATGGCAAGCGATCGCATGGTTTCGAGTGCGGCGGGCGCCACCCGGCCCGTCGGCTGTCGGTATTCGACGCGATGTACTGGCAGGCCACGTGTCGCAGCGCGGGGGTAGGCTTCGATGGCTGGCACATCGGTGTCCAGGACACGAAGGCCATCCTGCCCCTGAAATAGATCACGCAGCGCCTGCTGAATCAGCCGGGCGTTCGAGGACACAGGATGCACCCGGTTGATGAGCAGGTGCAAAGGCGGCGGCTGGATGCCCAGGTGCCGATACGGCGCGATATCCTCAATCAGTTGCAGGGTTCCGCGCCGTAATTCACGTGCGGCCAGGATTTCGGGGGTAACAGGCGACAGCGCCAAGTCGGACGCCAGCACGGCCATCTCCAGCATCACACTGCGCGCGCCCTGCGTATCGATCAGCACCAGATCGTAGCGTGGTGCCAGTACCGGCAAGAGGTGGCGCAGCCGCAGGCGTCCATCGGCCGCGTGCAGCAGCAGTGTGTTCAGTTCGCCCCGATCATCGTTGGACACCACCACGTCCAGGCCAGCAATGACGGTGCGGGACACCAACTGCTCGATACGCTGCTCATTGAAGGCGAGCAACTCGTAGGTGCCGCCGGCGGCACGATGTGCCAGCTCATAGTAGGACGACAGTGTGGGCTGGATGTCAAAATCAAGCAGCAGCACGCGCAGGCCGACATCGGCGAGCAATCCGCCCAGGTTGGCGGCGGTGGTCGTCTTGCCCACCCCGCCTTTGGTAGAAATGATGGATACAACCTGCATGGCGCTCTCCGTATGGGTGTAGAAATGTGGGCGAGAGCGGTCAGGCCCGGTTATTGAGGCGCTCGGTGATCCACTGATCAATCTCAGTAGAGTCCCAGCCGACCGCGCGCACCCCGAGGCGCAATGCTTTCGGAAACTGGCCTTTCTTCATCAGGTTGTAGATATGGGCGCGTTTAAAGCCAGTTTTGGCTTCAACCTCTTCGCGCCGCAAAATGCGGCGTTCGCCCGGTGGCAAGGCTGGTATCTGCGACATAGGGTCACTCCTTAACGCTCGGTAGCGCTTGTTGGCGTAACCTCTATTCAATCGAAACGGGTGGAGAAGTACATTGCAAATGCAATTTGCGAGACTGCAGATACAAGCTGGAAGCGCTCAGGTATTTGCGCTACGCAGCCTGCGCCTTGCGCTGGCAAACTTGCCGTTCAAGGTTCGTTCAGTGATTCCCATGACGCTATGGTGATGCGCAACCAGCGCACTAACGATGGCTTCCTGGGTCCTGAAACTGGAGTAGGCCTTGCCCGATGGTGAGGTCCCCAGTATCAACGCCAGCATTCCGCCGATGATATTTAAGTAAGTCGCTTCGGCCCTGTCAGAGAGGGAGCATTGATTATTACAAGCAAGGGCCACCACCGATTGCTGCAGAAGGCGTTCCTGCTGCACCCGAAGCGCTTGCAACTGGCGGCGGCATTGCTCAAGCTCGGCTTTCATGGCCTGTCGCTCGATCAACATGGCCTGGCCTGCCTCCAGCGTGATGATGGGATGTGTAATGCGCTCGCTGCGACTGAAAAGAAACCCAGGGCGATGCGCTGGATAATGGGTGCGCATCCAACGCTTCAAGTCGATATGGCGAATAGTCAGCTCTGTCGAGTCAAGCAGCGATTCGTCATTTGACGTGACACCGTTTTGCCCATACGCCAGTTCCCGGTTGATGACGGCGTCGTAGATGCGATCCATACATAATAAAAGTTCGTTCCACCGGGGATAGTTAAGCGTTCGCGGTAAGTTTCTCGGCGGGGAGATAGCAGACAGAATCTCCTGCTCGTGTCGCAATAGTCCAGTCCAACGAATGGCAGCTTCGATGGGGCGATAGAAAACCATGGATGTGGGGGGCCTTTCATGCATGTCTCCGTCTCCTTGTGGGAGTGCTACATCACCGACTCCTCTGTTGTACGAGTGCCTTTGTAAAAACCTTGAGAACCGACATCAGATCCGCCGCTTGCGGGTAGCTATCACGTGCTTGATGTGCGAAAATTCGATAGTTCTGATCGGCCACGTCACAAACTCCAGCGTTAACCCGTTACTCGTACATACTTGTCAGCGTCTTGGTTTGTGGCTGTCCCGGCAAGTCCCATTAGGTCTGACTTGTTCTACCGACGGTCTCACCAGACGACATCAGTGACGCAAGTTTGCCGCCGTGCTAGCGAACACTAAGGGAAGCGTCGGTCGCCTAAGACCCATCCGGAATCCTGATAGACCAATATTGCAACTACTGTTCTCTATCGAATCTGGAAAATGATTCGTAGCGCATCACCGCTGCGTGCACGGGGATGCAATGCTAGGTAGTCAAGGCCGATGCAAGAACATGGCGATCAAGCCGCGTAGTGGATGTGTATAGATATTGATGGACGGCGTTGGACGCTTCGTGGGAAAGGGGCATTTGCCATTGGCCAAGAATTAGTCCATAATCTAGTCCATCACATAGAAAGGTGATGAGGAATTTCTTTTTGAATCAAAGAGATAGCGACTGGATTCTAGTCCCGTTTCCCGCTCCATTTTATTGTTTTATGCTGTGTTCTGCATATTCCGGCGTTTCTTGGTCCACGTCAAATTTCCATGCTTGGCGTCGTAAAGTAAGCGACGCTTATCAAACGGTTCATGGCGGGGTGGCAGAGTGGTTATGCAGCGGCCTGCAAAGCCGTCTACGCCGGTTCGATTCCGACCCCCGCCTCCATACATATCAGAAGTGCTTCGTAATTGCCCGGGTGGTGAAATTGGTAGACACAAGGGACTTAAAATCCCTCGGACATAAACGTCCATGCCGGTTCGATTCCGGCCCCGGGCACCAGGAAGTCACAGCGTACTTACTGAGTATTCTGGTATGCGCTGGATTATCAGCACGATCGGTAGTAAAACGTTCTGTAAAAACAGCATGCCCGTCACAATTGTCGAAATAATGGAATAACCCGCAATTTTGCTGTGTGGTAGTGGAATTCACCCGGATTCTGATAAAATTACAGATTCGTTATAGGAAGTGCCGTTCGAGGACAAAATACCATCATGACTTATGTAGTGACTGAAAGTTGTATCAAATGTAAATATACCGATTGTGTTGACGTGTGCCCTGTGGATTGCTTTCGTGAGGGCCCCAATTTTCTGGTAATCGATCCGGATGAATGTATCGATTGTACGCTGTGTGTGGCGGAATGCCCGGTGGAAGCAATTTATGCAGAAGATGACGTTGCTGAAGATCAGCGACGGTTCATCGCACTCAATGCGGAGTTATCCAAAATCTGGGAACCGATTATCGAGAAGAAAGATGCACTGCCGGATGCAGATGAATGGGCGTCTGTCACAGACAAACTGGATCATCTGGAACGCTGATAAAGGTTGCAATCGCAAAGCCGTTAATCATCATCACAATCACATATAACAAAACGGTCAAGGAGACGTGAATGATGAAAACTTCGATTATATGGATTTTTTTTCTGATGCTGCTTTGTGTACTTCCGCAGACTGTCATGGCAGAGCATGGTTCAGCACAAAGCTATCCGGCCGCAGCAAGTGAAAAACTGGTTAACGGTATTGCTAACGCAGCAACCGGTTTTGTTGAACTTCCCAAAAACGTGATTCTTGCCACTCAGCGGGACGGTGCTGCATACGGGGTGACTATCGGTTTTTTGACCGGTATCCTGCATACCATTGGACGCACTGTATTTGGCGCACTGGATGCAGCAACCTTTCTTATTCCCACTCGACCGACTGTTCGCCCGCCTTATATCTGGCAAGATTTTGATAAAGAAACTACCTACGGGTAATTTTTATTGCCTGCCTGCTTCAGTTTTTCAATTCCGTCATCAATTTCCTGATTTTCTTTATCCGCTCTCCGATATCCGGGATTTGCGCCCGGATGATCAAGCGATCAGGCCCGGACATACTGTATTCCTTACCACTTTGGATAAGCTGAATGATTTTTATAGCTTCGATCGGTGGATCAGTTACAAACTGTAACTGAATACTATCTTGGCTTGCGTCAATACGCGTAATACCCATTTTTTTGGCTTCAATGCGTAGTCGGTGACTGTCCAGTAATGCACGGGCTGGATCAGGTAACAGGCCAAAGCGATCAATCAACTCCTGGTGAATCTCATCCAGCTCCGCCTCATCGCTGCAACCCGCCATGCGCTTGTACAGAACGAGCCGTTCATGAATATTGTTACAGTAATTTTCTGGCAGTAGTGCAGGAACATGCAGCCTAACCTCCGTTGAAATACCGAGAGGTTGCTGCATATCCGGCTCATGACCTGCTTTCAATGATTTAATCGCCGCATCCAGTAACGAATTGTAAAGGCTAAATCCGACCTCTTGCATCTCGCCACTTTGTGAATCCCCCAACACTGCACCTGCACCACGAATCTCCAGGTCATGCATGGCCAGATAAAAACCGGATCCAAGCTCTTCCATTGCCTGAATGGCTTCCAGTCGTCTGATTGCCTGTATTGTCAGTGCTGCTTTTTCCGGTGTCAGCAAATAGGCATACGCTTGATGGTGCGAACGGCCCACCCTGCCGCGCAACTGATGTAACTGTGCCAGGCCGAACTTATCAGCGCGATGGATAATAATCGTATTGGCGGTGGGAACATCAATTCCTGTTTCAATGATGGTCGTACACAGCAGCATATTGAAACGCTGCTGATAAAAATCACGCATAACATGTTCCAACTCGCTTTCCCGCATTTGCCCATGTGCAATGTTTATTTTTGCTTCTGGCAGCAGTTTGATCAGCTTGGTATACATGTTCTGAATGGTGCTGACCTCATTGTAGAGAAAATAGATTTGTCCACCACGTTTCAGTTCGCGCAGGCAGGCTTCGCGAATGATTCCCTCTGTGTAAGGGTGTACGAATGTCCGGATTGCCAATCTTCTCTGGGGAGCAGTAGCGATAACTGAAAAATCCCTGAGACCTTCAAGCGACATTGCCAGTGTGCGTGGAATTGGCGTTGCAGTCAGTGTTAGTACATCTACTTCAGCACGTAATTTCTTGAGTTGTTCCTTCTGGCGCACACCGAAACGATGTTCTTCATCGATGATAACCAGCCCCAGGTTTTTGAATTTGACCTTGTCCTGAATCAGCTTATGTGTTCCGATAATAATATCGGTTGTTCCTTGCGCCAAGCTTTGCAGCGCTTCGGATTGTTCTTTGGTCGAACGGAAACGTGAAAGCTCAGCAATTTTTACCGGCCATTGGTCGGCAATCAGCCCGAAGCGATCAGAGAAACTCTGATAATGCTGCTCTGCCAGCAGCGTGGTTGGCACCAAAATCGCAACCTGCCTGCCATCCGCGATCGCAATGAAAGCAGCGCGCAAGGCGACTTCAGTCTTGCCGAAGCCAACATCTCCACAAATCAGTCGATCCATTGGCTTTCCGGAAACCATATCCTGAATGACCGCATGAATGGCGGCAGCCTGATCTGGTGTTTCCTCAAAACCAAAGCCGTCTGCGAAGACATTGTAATCATGTTGATTAAGGCGAAATGTATGGCCTTTGCGGGCGGCACGCTGTGCATACAGATTCAGCAGCTCAGCAGCGGTATCGCGTACCTGTTGCATCGCCTTGCGCTTGGCTTTTTCCCATTGGCCACTTCCCAGCTTGTGCAAAGGAGCCTCCTCCGGCGCAGCACCGCTGTAGCGGCTGATAAGATGAAGCTGTGTGACCGGTACATACAGCTTGTCTCCTCCCTGATATTCCAGCGCGAGGAATTCGTCAGATTGGTCTGAATTATTCTCGCCAGCATCCATACTTACCAAGCCGAGATAACGGCCGATACCATGTTGTTCGTGCACCACTGGATTGCCGGGTTTGATTTCAGACAGATCACGCAAAATGGAATCAGCAGAAGTGGTTTTGCGTGCATCGCGCGCGCGCTGTCCGCGTACATGGGTAGCATACAGCTCGGTTTCAGTGATCAGTGCCAGTTTTTCTGCAGCCAGAATAAAACCATTGTGCAAGGCCGCCACACCGAGCATGCAGAGCGTGTGATCCGATTGAAAAGCAGCATAGTCTTCGCAGAGTTTTAATTGCAGGCCATATTCACGCAAGTATTCGGCCATCAGCTCGCGCCGCCCCAGGCTTTCTGCCAGCAGTAAAATCCGGCCCCCGTCCTGCGTAAATGTGCTGATAAAAGTGGTTAACTGCTCGATTGGGTCGGCAGCACGACGATCTACCCGCACAGATGGAAGAGGAAGAGAAAACGGCTCACTAATTGTTTGCTGATCACCGCCCTGTATTTCTATCCGACTATATGCTTTGAGGTAGCCGTAAAACTGATCTTCCAGCAAAAACAGATCAGCGGGGGGAAGTAAGGGGCGATCAATATCACTGCGCATCAGCTGAAAGCGTGATCGGGTATCCTGCCAGAAATTTTCAATGGTGGATGCAATTTCACCGTGCAGGCATAGCGTGGAATGCTGTGGTAAATAATCAAATAATGTAGCAGTCTGTTCAAAAAAAAGTGGCAGGTAATATTCAATTCCGGCAGGAATATTTCCCTTGCTGATTTCCTGATACAGCCAGCTGCGTGTTGGATCTCCCTCAAATTTTTCCCGGAAGCCGGTACGGAAACGACTGCGCCCGGTATCGTCGAGGGGAAATTCTCGTGCCGGTAACAGCCGGATTTCATTGACTGGATAAATACTGCGCTGGGTATCCGCATCGAATGTACGTATGGATTCAATTTCATCATCGAACAGATCAATACGATAAGGAAGCGGGCTCCCCATGGGAAACAGGTCGATCAACCCTCCGCGAATACTGTATTCTCCCGGCGAAATTACTTGTGAAACATGGGAATAGCCAGCCAACGACATCTGGCTGCGAAATGACTGCAAATCCAATGTACTTTTTTGTTTGATGAAGAACGAATACGCTGCCAGAAACTCTCGTGGCGGCATTCTGTATAACGCAGTTGTAACCGGTACGATCAATACGTCGCAGGCATTGTTTACAATCTGGTGAAAAGTAGCCAGGCGTTCTGAAATCAGATCATGGTGTGGGGAAAAAACATCGTAAGGTAAAGTTTCCCAGTCCGGCAATAAACTCACACGCAAATCGGGTGCAAAAAAAGGGATTTCCTCAAGTAATCTTCGTGCATCCTGTGCATTGGCGGTGATAACAGCCAACAGCTGGTTGTCCTGATTCTGCTGGTTTGCCAGTTGTGCCAGGGCACAGGCATCACTGGACCCTACAAAACCAGTGTAACGTTGTAGATGTCCTGGACGAATTTTGATTGGTTTGGATGACATGGTTTTACAAACGGAGTTTGGATTGTTCAGAAATATGCCAGATGTGAAGCCAGGAAAAATGCACCAACCAGACCGATAATGGTAGCTATTGTTCCCAGGAAACATCGTTTGGCCAGTACAATGTTTCCGGTAAAAAATATTAGTCCCAGCTTGAAAATGAGATTGGCAATTACTCCGAGCGTAATTGCGATCACAACTTCGATGATTTCCAGTTGACCCATCTCGTACAAACGTAAGCTGCTCAGTGTGATCGCATCCACATTGGTTAGCCCAGAAATAATGGCCACAGCGTATAATCCGCTATTGCCGGCGATCTCTGATAACCAGCCGGAAAGAAACAATACTGCCGCGTAAAGCAGGCCAAATCTTACGGCGATCGAGATTTCTGTCGGATTTTTGGTATCCGGCATTGGAACAGCTTGCTGCTGGCTAAATTCACGCCACCTGAATACTGAAGCGATTAATCCCAAAAAAAGACCGCCACCCAGAATGGGCGTAAGGTAGGGAAAAATAGTTGGAGAAATGATCTCGGTAATCAATGCAAGCCTGACCAGTACAACCAAATTGGCCAGTAAAATTACAATAACTGCCGTATTGATCAGATCAGGCTTATCTCCGTTATGGCGCGTAAACACCATCGTGGTAGCCGTACTGGAAACCAGTCCTCCCAGCACACCCAGCAGAACAGCACCATGACGCTGACCGACGAAACGTAATGCAATATAGCCAGCCAGGCTAATGCCAGAGATCAGTACGATCATCAGCCATATCTGATAAGGATTGAATGCGTTGAAGGGACCATAATCCTTATCAGGCAAAATGGGCAGGATAATGAAGCTGAGTACCGCGAATTGCAGTATCGAAATCAGATCCTTTCGGCTCAGGTTTTGTGAAATTCCCTGAAGCTCGGTTTTAAAATAAAGCAGTATAGTTGTGATAATGGCAAGCATAACTGCCAATATTGATTCTTCATACCATACCAAAGCTCCCAATCCGTAGCAGATCAGTATCGCAGCAATTGTGGTGGTACCTGGATCCTTCTGTTTTTCCCGTTTATCCCGGTAGGATGAAATCATCATGATTCCGGTTAGCAACAATCCGCTGATTAGCAGCCAGGGTGTTTGCACCTTATCCGATAGCACGGAGGCCAGCGTGCCGAACATGGCCACCAGGGCAAAAGTGCGTAACCCCGCTTTGGCTGCTGGATGCCGTTCACGCTCCAGACCGATGAGCAAGCCAATCGCCATACTGGTGGCAAATTCAACCAGATAAACCCGCTCATGTTCAGGAAAAAATAGTTCATCCATATTGTGCGCAACCAGATCCAAACCAGTGTTCAAGTAGTAACTGCATACGAGTGCTTCCGTTATATTCGTTCAGCTGCACCCGGTAGACAGCGTCAATCTCGGCTGGCAAACGTTCAGTATGAAAAAACAGAATGCCATCATATATCCGGCTGGCGCCAGCTTTGCGCAGCTTCAGTTTCAAATGTTTTTCTCCTACAATTCGTTGATTTTCAACCCGGAAGCGGCCGTTGAAACTGGGTTCAGGAAAACCTTGTCCCCAGACTTGATTGGTCAGATATTGTGCCAGTTCCAGAGTCAGATCTCTTTCTTCCAGTTCACCATCGGTTTCAATTACTTGTATCAAATCGACAGGCGTCAGCAGTGACTGCGCAACTTGCTCGAATACTGCGCGAAATTGTTCAAAATGCTGTGCATGTACTGTCAGACCGGCAGCCATAGCATGGCCACCAAATTTGACGATTAATCCTGGGTGACGTTTTGTAACCAGATCCAGTGCATCGCGCAAATGCAAGCCCGGAATTGATCTGCCGGAACCTTTGATTTCCCCATTATTTCCCTGTGCAAACACGATAACCGGTCGATGCAATCTGTCTTTGATGCGCGATGCAATCAGGCCGATAACACCCTGATGCCAATCTGAATCGTACAAACACAGGCTGTAAACAGGGTGCACCCTGTTATTGGCTGGCGCATCGAACTGATCAAGCATATTTATCACCCCTTCCAGCTTGCTCATCGCTTCATCCTGCATGCCTGCCTCGATTTCACGACGCTGGCGGTTCAGTTCATCCAGCTCGCTGGCCAGATGCAGGGCACGGGATTCATCTTCGGCCAGTAAACATTCGATTCCTAGTGACATATCATCCAGCCGTCCGGCAGCATTTAATCTGGGGGCAAGAATAAATCCCAGCTCATAAGTGGTGACGCGACTGAAATCACGCCCAGCTACCTTGAACAACGCATGAATACCAGCACAGCAATGGCCGCTGCGGATTCGCTGCAATCCTTGCTGTACCAGGATGCGGTTGGTTCCTTCCAGCCTGACCACATCGGCAACGGTGCCCAATGCCACCAGATCAAGCAGGTTGGCCAGATTGGGTTCTTTACCTGTCGCAATGAAGGATCCTCGTTCACGCAGTTCTGCTCGTAACGCCAGCATTACGTAAAAAATTACGCCAACTCCGGCAATATGTTTATCAGGAAAATCACATCCTGGCTGGTTGGGATTAACGATAACCGCTGCCTCTGGCAGTTGATCTCCAGGCAGATGATGATCAGTGATAAATACCTGCATGCCCAGCCGGTTTGCTTCCGCAACGCCCTCCACGCTGGCAATGCCGTTATCCACAGTAATCAGGATTGCGGGAGGAGGATTGCAATTTGCTGCCAGCTGCACGATTTCCGGTGTCAGCCCATAGCCGTATTCAAAACGATTGGGTACAAGATAATCCACCACAGCACCAAACTGGCTTAATGCGCGCAAGGCGACTGCACAAGCAGTTGCGCCGTCTGTATCGTAGTCGGCAATGACAAGTAAACGCTTTTTTGCTGCAATCGCATCGGCTAGTAAAACTGCAATTTGCCTGATATTTTTTAGTTGCTGAAATGATGCCATGTGGGAAAATGTTGTATCGAGCTGATTCGGTTTTTCTATGCCACGTGCAGCAAAAATACGTGCAAGTACCGATGGCAGGCCGTGTGCAGTGAGGGTTTCGTATGCGTGAGAGGGAAACTTGCGGATAATAATATTAGTCATGACCAATATGTTATCACCGGGTTGCAATAAGCCGGTTTGAAGAAACAGTTTGCAAGCTGGAGGAGGTGGGTTTTGCTATATCAAGAAATCAGTATCAATCCCGGGAAAAGGAAGTAAAAGGGACAGGAGTATTTCGATTGCGGATGAATTACCGCCGAAAATACTCCTGTCAGATGGGTGGGTATCAGAACTTACTTCGGTGCAACCACACCTGATTCGCCGGTTGCTTTGGCTGCACGCAGTACCGGATAAAACTGTGTGTAAACCATATCTGTCTTGGCATTTTCCTTGTGACATGCAGCACACTCAGCCGTAGGCAAGTTTTTCGCTGCGGTAACCAGCGGTGTACCAGGCACATAGAAAATGTAGAAAGCCCAGTTTCCTGGTTCATCTGGGAAGCGTTTTGAATCCTTGACGGATGCTTCCAGGCCGATATAGTCGCCCATGAAATAGCCATTACCGCTGCCCGGGCCTTTGCGGCCGCCAACGCTGATCAGCTCTTTTACGGTCATGGCGCCATCCCGGAATTCCCCTGTTTTTTTCCAGTGGGCATAGCTTTCAGGATCAATGTAAACGGTTCTGATTTCGGTAAAGGGTGCTTTTCCGTCATTCAGTTCGTCGGGTGTCACCTGAGTACCGACCATTACCCATTCACGATAATTTTTTGGTAACAGCAGCTCTCCCTTATCATTAAATTCGGCCATACTTGCTGCCAACGTACCGCTGACCATCACGGCAGAAAAAACCAGACCACTCAAGCTACTCACCAGTTGTTTTTTAAAGTTCATGAAGATCTCCTTTTAGTTGATGTTGATAACATAATTATTTCATCCCGATCGGGAAGATGCTTATCCGGTCGGCAGGTGCGGCGCAGTTTACGCCAGATTTGTTGTGAACAGGTTTGCCAGCGCAACACCAGGGTCCGGTGCGCGCATGAAGGTTTCCCCGATCAGAAAAGTGTGGATGCAATGAGATAGCATCATTTCTACATCAGCTGGTGTACGAATGCCACTTTCGGTAACGATAATTCGTCCGGACGGGATATGTTTGACCAGCTGCAAGGTCGTATCCAGTGTGGTTTCAAACGTTTTCAGATTACGGTTGTTGATTCCGATCAATGGTGTGGACAATTGTAATGCGAGATCAAGCTCATCTGCGTTATGCACTTCCACCAGTACGGCCATGCCCAGTTCCTGTGCAATGGTTTCCAGTTTGTGCATCCGTTCGAGTGCACTGTCACCTTGATTGATAGCGGAATCATGTTGAAAAATGGGTGAAAAAAAGGCTGCAACGATCAGCAGAATACAATCGGCACCCATGGCACGCGCTTCGTAGACCTGATATTCGTCTAACATAAAATCCTTGCGCAGCACCGGTAAATCACAAGCAGCGCGTGCCTGCCGTAAAAAATCAGCATTGCCCATGAAGAACTGCTCATCCGTCAGCACGGATAGACAGGCCGCCCCGTTTCTGGCGTAACTGGCTGCAATGTCTGTCGGGATAAAATCTTCCAGGATCGGATTCCGCCCGGATAAATTTCCCACATGTCCTGATCCAGAAACATTTTGTGACTCTGTTTGTCCGCGCAATAAGCCCTTGCTTGGGCTGGCCCGTTTGATCTCTGCAATGACAGCAGCGTGGTTTTGATTAATCCGGCTGCGTATGGCCTGGAGAAAATCACGTGGAGCGGGTACTGCCCGTGCTTCGTCATGAATTTTATCCAGTGATTTTTGTGTTTGGGTAGCTGAAATCTCCTGCTTTTTTACGGCGAGGATGCGATCAAGAATATCTGACATGCAAAACTAATTAATGGGTTAACTGATTGGAGAATTTGATTAATGCCAGCATTTTTTCTTTGGCAGCACCACTGGCCAGCTTGTCACGGGCAATTTCCACCCCTTCGGCCCAGGAATCAGCTTTTCCAGCGACATAAATTGCTGCGCCTGCATTGAGTAGAACAATATCTCTGGCAGGTCCGGGATGATTATCCAGCACAGACAGAAGCATTACTCGTGCATCATCCGTACTATTTACCTGCAGAGATTCTATTGCGGTACGTTCCAATCCGAAATCTTCCGGCTGCACCGTATATTCCCGGATTTCTCCCTCCTTGAGTTCAGCAATTTTGGTTGGGCCGGAAATGGTAATTTCATCCAGCCCATCGCTGCCATGGACGATCATTGCGTGCTGGCTTCCCAGCCGGAGCAAGGCCTGTGCCAATATCCCGGTCAGATCTTCATTGAATACACCCAACAACTGGTTTTTAGCACCTGCAGGATTGGTTAACGGCCCCAGGATGTTGAATAACGTGCGCACACCCAGCTCTCGACGAACGGGAGCCGCATGTTTCATGGCATGATGAAAATTAGGAGCAAACATAAAACCAATGCCAACTTCGGTAATGGATTGGGCAATTTGGTCAGGCGTTTGATTAAGATGGATGCCGATTGCTTCTAGTACATCTGCACTGCCCGCTTTGCTCGAAACAGAACGTCCGCCGTGTTTGGCTACCTGTGCATCTGCAGCAGCAGCCACAAAGGCGGAAGCTGTTGAAATATTGAAGGTATTGCATCCATCCCCACCGGTACCGCAGGTATCGACCAGATTGACTGAATCGGCCACTTCAATGTGCAAAGCCAGTTCACGCATGACTTGAGCCGCTGCAGTAATTTCACCGATGCTCTCACGTTTCATGCGTAAACCCGTCATCAGGGCAGCAGTCATTGCCGGTGAAACGTTTCCTGACATGATTGCGCGCATCAGCTCAACCATTTCCTCATAAGGAGTTTCGCGCTGCTCCAGGATTCGAGCGAGAATAGCTTGTGGTTTCACGCTTCGCACAGTTTTGATGAATGGTCTTGAATATGATGTTCGCGCAGAAAATTTTTGAGCAGCTGATGACCATGTTCACTTAAAACCGATTCTGGATGAAATTGCACACCTTCGACTGGCAACGTACGGTGTCGCACGCCCATAATTTCGCCTTCTTCAGTCCAAGCGGAGATAGCAAGACAGTCAGGTATACTTGATGGTTCGATAATTAGTGAATGATAGCGGGTTGCCATGAACGGACTGGCAATTCCCTGGAAAACGCCCCGACCATCATGAAAAACCGGCGATGTTTTACCATGCATGACTTTTTCGGCACGTACAATCCGCCCACCGAAAGCCTGGCCGATACTTTGATGACCAAGACACACTCCCAATATGGGAATTTTTCCACTAAACCGGGTGATCAATTCCATAGAAACACCCGCTTCATCCGGTGTGCATGGGCCTGGTGAAATAACGATGCCGGCTGGATTCAACTGCTGAACTGCATCTAGCGAAATTTCATCGTTTCGAACAACCGTAATTTCCTCACCGAGTTCACCCAGATATTGCACTAGGTTGTAGGTAAAGGAATCGTAATTATCAATCATCAGCAACATGGCGAGTACAATGGTTATTTAATATCCGGGGAAAAATTGCTGTGCAGAGAATCAATGCGTGAAAATGGCCATAATCTTTCTACTCAGGTATTTTCGCCCAGGTCGCACGAAAGGTAAACCTGATATATGAAAATTTCTACAGATGTTTCATCTTCTGAGCGAATACACCGGGAAAACAGATCCAGATATAAACCGAAATCATTTCTGGCTCTAATCCTGCTTGGATTTTCAATTGTCGGCTTGCCTCTGATCAGTGCGCTGATATACAGTGCCATACGTATTGATCAGCTATCCGAACAAAGCCGATACAATGTTTATCAAGCCACCCAGATTACCAATGGTACCGGGGTTATTATTGGTGAAATCATGGCGATGGAGCGTAGTGTGCAACATGCGCTGGTGCTGGATGATGCAACTCTGCTAGAAGGCTATTTTATTGCGCACACCAAGTTTGAAAACATTACCAATCACCTCTCCATTATTTCCACGTATCCGGAACAACAGCTTCCACTGGAAAAGCTGCGGCTACTGGAAACTGGAATTTTTCGGGAAATACTGGATCTGAAAGAACACCCGCAGGATTTACAGTATCTGCTTGAACGTTTCGCTTCTTTGCTCGACCTTGCCCAGGAATTTTCAACCAACAGTTTTCGTATGATCGGGCAAAGTGTCGGTAATGTAAGTGAGATTGCCACACAAACCCGCTCACTGGTTGAATGGGAGTTACTGATTCTGGTTCCACTGGTTATTTTTCTGGCACTGGTTTTTTCCGTATTTATTGCTCGTCCCGTCCGCCAGATTGATGAAGCAATTGCTCAAATGGGGCGTGGTAATCTTTCCCGACCAATCCGTGTCAACGGGCCGCAAAACCTCACCTACATTGGGGAACGTTTGGACTGGCTGCGACAGCGCCTGCTCAAGCTGGAGAACCAGAAAATACAGTTCTTTCGCCATATTTCCCATGAGCTGAAAACACCCCTGACAGCAATTCGGGAAGGCGCTGATCTTTTGGCTGAGGGGGTGACGGGCAATCTCAACCGGAAACAACAGCTCATTGCCGGGATTCTTCATACCAGCAGCATACAATTGCAAAAACGTATAGAAGATTTGCTCAATTTCAGCGCGCTCCAGGCGGAGATCATTACGCTTGCCAAACAGAATGTTAATTTGGAAAAAATGATAAATTCAGTTATTCAAGCGCAAAATCTTTCCATCTTGAGCAAAAGCCTTACAATTAACCTGAATTGCCCGGAGTTATTTCTGGAGTGTGACAAACAGAAGCTGGACATCATGCTTGATAACCTACTTTCCAATGCCGTCAAATTTTCTTCGGCATATGGTCACATTGAAATTACTGCTTTGTGTGATGAAAACAAGGTGCAGATCGACATTATGGATTTCGGCCCAGGTGTTGATAATGCTGATGGAGATCGGATATTTGAGCCGTTCTACCAGGGGCGCAATACGCCTGAAAATCATGCCAAGGGCACGGGCCTCGGCCTGGCGATTGCGAAGGAATATGCCGTCGCACATGGAGGAAATATCGAACTTGTTCGGGATACCGGAAAATGTGGCGCACATTTTCGATTAACACTGCCCACCAACAGTTCTGAATCCACATCATGAAAACAATTTGTAAATTATTGGCAGGGCTGATTTTAATCACGACCCTTCCCGGGTGTATGCGTACACTAGTTCAGCCGGTACATCAGCCATCCGAACATATGGAAACCCGGATTATCCAGGAACCGGATGATCTGGGTGAGCTAATGCGTTACTACAGCGCACTACAAGATAAATCCAAATCAGAGCTCATCGAAGAGTATCAGTACGCCAACAGTCATTATCGCGACAGCATCGATGCACACCAGCGACTTAAATTATTGATACTGTTGTTGTTGCCCGATACCGGTTTTCAAAGTACGCGAGCTGCACTGGATCTAATGGAAAATCCTCCGGAGCAGATCGAGTCGACTCCCGCTACGACCGCCTTTCAAAACTTGCTGATATTATTACTTAAGCAGCAGCGAGCAGCGAATTTCAAAATACGAAGTTTATCTGTAAAGTTACGGACAACAGAGGCAGAAGTAAAAACACTGCAAGATAAGATCAACGCAATTAAAAATATTGAAAAACACTTCATGCGCAAAAGTGCATTCTGATTAATTAGCTGGCTAAATGATGCAAAGTAAAAAAATTCTTCTGGTGGATGATGATCCGGATTTACTTGAGCTGCTTTCCATTCGCCTGACAGCAGCCGGATATGAAACGGTTCCCGCCGAAAGTGCCGAAGCGGCCATCAATTATCTCGACATATCACGACCGCATCTCGTCATTAGTGACATACAGATGAGCGGCATGGATGGTATGGCATTGTTCGAGCATATCCATCGTCATATTCCAACGCTTCCGGTCATTATCCTGACCGCGTTCGGTACCATTCCGGATGCTGTCGCGGCAACGCAGCGCGGGATTTTTGGTTATCTCACAAAGCCATATAATCCTAAAATTCTGCTGAGCCAGGTCGAGCGTGCAATTGATCTGGCGCCTGCTGTAGATACAATCTCCAGCAAAGTGCCTGCCCCGACATGGCGGAAAGCGATCATTACTCGCAGTGCGCTCATGGAAGATCTGCTTGCCAAAGTGGATCGCGTCGCGCAAGGCAATGCCAGTGTGCTGCTGTCTGGTGAAAGCGGTGTCGGCAAGGAATTATTTGCTCGTGCCATTCATCAAGCATCCAAACGCTGTGAGCAGCCGTTCATCACCATTAATTGTGCGGCCATTCCTGAACAACTCCTGGAGTCTGAGCTGTTCGGTCATGCCAAAGGTGCATTTACCGGGGCAGTCCGGGAGCATAAAGGGCTGTTCCAGCTGGCAGAAGGAGGTAGTTTGTTTCTGGACGAGATTGGTGATATGCCTTTGCTGTTGCAGGCAAAATTGCTACACGCACTGCAGGAGAGGGTTATCCGGCCGGTTGGAACAGCTCAGAGCATCCCGATTGATGTACGTATCATTTCTGCTACGCATAAAGATCTGAAATCGGAGATCCAGGCAGGAAATTTCCGTGAAGACCTGTATTACCGGCTTTTTGTGGTGGGTTTGACAATTCCTTCACTTGCCCAGCGTGGTGAAGACATTCCTCTGCTGGCCAATCATTTTCTGCGTGTATTTGCCGAGAAGCACCAAAAGGATATCAATGGCTTTTCTCCGGAAGCAATCAGTTTTCTGCTGGCATCTTCCTGGCCAGGCAATATCCGCCAGCTGATGAATGTTATCGAACAAAGTATCGTCATGAGTGCGGTTCCTCTCATCTCCAGCGAACTGATCCGCGATGCCATGCACAAGGATGAAGAGCAGATGATCTCGTTTGAGGAAGCCCGCAAACAGTTTGAAAGAGATTATCTCGTCAAGGTGCTGAAAATAACTGCCGGAAATGTAACCCAGGCGGCCAGGCTGGCCAAGCGCAACCGCACCGAGTTTTACAAACTGCTGCAACGACACCAGTTGGATTTCACACTCTATAAGTCCTTGCAGGAAAAGGTCTGATTTCCCGTTTATTTCACTAAAGGCGGGAATTTCGCAATGATTTCAATGATGACACCTTCCCGCAACACTTTCAGGGGCAACCAGGTACCCGGTGCCTGACGTTTAACCGCAGCAATCACATCACTGCTTTCCTGAGGGGTATTGCCAGCCATTTCAAGAATTACGTCTCCGGCCTGTAATCCGGCAGATTCGGCGATACTCCGTTTTTCGACTTGTAGCACGAGAGCCCCCCCGGTTTTCTTGCTGAACTCAAAGCCGATGCCCAAACGCTGCTGTAATGGAGCGGCGGATACCGATGTAAACGGCATCAGGCCAAATACTGCATCAGCATAACCTTCAACCAGTGGCTTGCAGGATCGGTTGGTATCCCATGGCAACAATGCAGCAATTTTTTTCACACCGAGATCTTCTAGCTGGTGAGGTACACCAAAGCCTTTCAGGATATGACCGGAGCCCATAATGCCCACCACCAGCGGATTTTTGTTCTTGTCATAACTGCTGAGCGTCATATGGATTTCCTGTGCCATCGCGCGATCCCATAACTGCTGACTGACAACAAAGCGCAAAAAATCGGGATCATAAACGTTTGGTTTTTGAGCTTTTCCAGTAGATTTATGAGCGGGGCGATCATGCTGTACATAAATGGGCAGCAGAAATTCCAGATATTCCGGTGTGGGAGGTGCTGGTCGCGTGACGCCTTCCCGATCTTTTTCTGGTACACCATCGAATCCCTTGGAGGTGACAGCCCGTCTCAGTGCAATATCAATGTTAAGGGCGCGCATTGGAATGCGGTTCATCCGCGCAAAGTGGAACAGCGGCAGGTACAGATTGGCATCCGTATTCCAAACCGATTGCCATTCAGATCGAGCCAGAAATTCGGACTCTGTCAGCTCTCCCGCCACCCATTGATCCAGAATTTTCTGCACCCGGCGTGGAAACATCTCAAAGCCGATTACCATGTCCGGACGTGCAGCGTACAAGGTAGCCAACATTTGCAGTTGCCAGCGATGATGTTCAGGATTAGCGTGCATCTCGCCCAGTAATACCACGGATTTGTCCTTTACTGACGTCAGCACGCTGGACAGTGTTGTTTCCCCTTTACCGGGGATTATCCAGCTTGCAACCGGAACACATTTGTCCGGTGTGATCTGCTTACTGGTAGAAACTATTTTTTTCTCCGAAGCAGTTTGGGCGGCAAGATCAGAAACATTCACCATTCCTCCTAGCAACAATAAACCGGGTATGACAAATTGCCGAGCAGACTTTAAATCAATCATTGTTTTGTTATGTATTTTTAAGTGTTTGTGTAACATCAATATATTAGAAGTATTCTCAATCCACCCATTTGCGGGCATTCCTGAACATTTTCATCCAGGGGGCATCTTCCGGCCAATCGTCAGGGTGCCACGAATGCTGCACAGTGCGGAATATTCTTTCCGGATGCGGCATCAAAATAGTTACCCGGCCATCAGTTGAAGTCATGCCGGTAATGCCTGCAGGAGAGCCATTGGGATTAAGCGGGTAGGTTTCTGTAAGCTCGCCGCGGTTGTTGACAAACTGTAGTGCAATGTAGGGTTGCGCCGTGAGCAATTGCCCATTATCGCGGAATACCGCCAACCCTTCACCATGCGCAACGGTGATGGGCAAGCGGCTACCTGCCATGCCGTCAAAAAACAGAGAAGGGCTGTTCCCGATTTTAGCCATGACAAAACGTGCTTCGAACTGCTCGGAACGGTTGCGCTCGAAACGAGGCCAATGAGCGGTTCCGGGAATGATAGCCTGCAGGTGGCTCATCATCTGACAACCGTTGCATACGCCCAGCGCAAAGGTATCAGTGCGAACAAAGAAAGCGGCAAATTCATCCCGCGCCCGCGCGTTGAACAAAATGGATTGTGCCCATCCCCGGCCTGCACCCAGCACGTCACCGTAAGAGAATCCGCCTCCGGCAACCAAGCCCTTGAATTCGGCCAGTTTCACCCGCCCGGACAAAATGTCGCTCATGTGGACATCTACGGTATCGAATCCAGCACGGTCAAAAGCAGCCGCCATTTCTACCTGGCCGTTAACTCCCTGTTCGCGCAGAATAGCAACTGCGGGACGGCTGGCAAGGATGCCTGGTACAGAAGCAGCTTTATCCAGTGAAAACGTCAGGTGAACATGCAGTCCCGGATCATCTGTATCCAGCAGTCGATCAAATTCC
The DNA here is from genome assembly GCF_003201195.1 of Nitrosomonas eutropha. GTDB lineage: Bacteria > Pseudomonadota > Gammaproteobacteria > Burkholderiales > Nitrosomonadaceae > Nitrosomonas > Nitrosomonas eutropha. Next base: position 122,258 of record NZ_QICQ01000001.1, read on the forward strand.
TGTTGCGCACATCCGGGATGATCACGCAGTTTTTGCATCTGAAAGCTGGTTTCCGACCAGATACGTTGTAACGCCACACGTTTTTCCTGAAAGATCACCTTGCCGTCATACATCAGATGGATGTCATCCTGTCGGTTCGGGTGGCCGATCAGGTAGCTGGCTTGTCCCAATCCTGCCCCTGCCAGAATAGTCATCACTGTAGCATGATGCCGGGTTTCGATCTGGATAATGGCGCCCAGTTCCTCGCTAAACAAAGTTGACAGCACTTGTGTGTCTACAACATCAACTGATCTGGAGATCAGTGCATCCAGCGCGATGCTGACGCCGCAATGTCCGGCAAATGCCATTTCACAGAGTGCGACAAACAGCCCGCCATCAGAGCGATCATGGTAGGCCAGCAGCAAACCTTGTTCATTGAGCGTTTGCACGGCATCAAAAAAAGCTTTGAGTGTTTCCGGACTCTCCAGATCAGGTGCACGATCCCCTGATTGTCCGTAAACCTGCGCCAGAGCCGATCCACCAAGCCGATTTTTGCCATTACCCAGATCAAGCAAAATCAGCTCAGTTTCACCTTTATCTAGCCGCAGTTGCGGCGTGAGTGTCTTGCGTGCATCGGAGACTTTGGCAAATGCCGAAATAATCAATGAAAGCGGTGCAATTACTTCTTTTTGTTGTGAATCATGCCAACTGGTTTTCATCGACAATGAATCCTTGCCTACCGGGATACTGATTCCCAGTGTGGGACACAATTCCATTGCTACGGCATGTACGGCGTCATACAATGCGGCATCCTCACCCGGGTGTCCCGCCGCGGCCATCCAGTTTGCAGATAATCGGACGGTTCCAAGGCTGGCAATCGCGGCAGCAGCCAGATTGGTAATTGCTTCCCCTACCGCCATACGTGCTGAACTGGCTGCATCGATCACAGCCAGCGGCGTGCGTTCACCTAGCGCGAATGCTTCGCCCAGATACGTCTGAAAGCCCGAGGTAGTAACCGCGACATCGGCTACCGGCACTTGCCATGGGCCAACCATCTGATCGCGCGCCGTCTGGCCGCCAACTGTGCGATCGCCAATCGTAATCAGAAAGGATTTGTTCGCCACGGCTGGCAGGCGCAGAACGCGACTGACCGCTTCCTGCAGGCGTATACCGGTTTTGTCCAGAGGAGTAGGGGCAGGGTGGATACGTTTTACATTGCGCACCATTTTGGGTGGTTTGCCCAGCAGTACGGATAAAGGAATATCCGCCGGATGAGTGGCCGAATGTTCATCGGCCACAATCAGTTGCGGCTCTGTCAGTGCTTCACCGACAACAGCGAACGGGCAGCGCTCGCGTTCGCAAATTGCCTGGAACAAAGGCAGGGATTGCGGATGAATGGCAAGCACATAACGTTCCTGCGCTTCATTACACCAGATCTGCAGGGGCGACATGCCCGGTTCGTCAGAGGGAACCGCACGCAGATCAAACCAGCCGCCACGTGCTGCACCATACACTAGCTCGGGCAGGGCATTGGAAAGCCCGCCAGCACCCACATCGTGAATGGCCAGAATCGGATTGGGTTGCCCGCTGCGTGCCAGTTGCCAGCAGCGATCAATCACCTCCTGCGCACGCCGCTGCATTTCGGCATTACCCCGCTGCACCGAGTTGAAATCAAGCGCTTCCTCATTGGTGCCGGCATCCATACTGGATGCCGCACCACCACCCAACCCGATAGCCATGCCCGGCCCTCCCAGGTGGATCAGCAAGGTGCTTGGTGGAAAAGGTGCTTTGGCAGTGTGCAATGCGGAAATCTGGCCGATGCCGCCCGCCAGCATAATAGGTTTGTGATAGCCGCGTACCTGACCGTTGACTTCTACTTCATAGGTACGGAAATAACCTGCCAGATTGGGACGGCCAAATTCGTTACTGAATGCCGCACCACCAATCGGAGCAGTCAACATAATGTCAAGCGCAGAGGCAATATGCCCCGGTTTGCCATAATTATCAGTCTCCCAGGGTTGGATGGCCTCAGGAATGCGCAGGTTGGATACGCTGAATCCGGTCAGGCCGGCCTTGGGTTTCGCGCCGGATCCGGTTGCACCTTCATCGCGAATCTCGCCCCCCACGCCGGTTGCCGCACCTGGAAAAGGTGAGATGGCCGTCGGATGATTGTGCGTCTCCACCTTAATTAACCAATGGGTCAGTTCCGGTTCGTGCCTGTACGAATTGCCTTGACTGGGGTAAAACCGCTCAACAGTTTTTCCTTCCAGAATGGCAGCATTATCTGCATAGGCAACAATGGTATGTTCAGGGTGGCGCTGATGCGTATGCCGGATCATGTCAAACAGCGAATGGGGTTGCTGCATGCCATCGATTACCCAGCTCGCATTGAAAATCTTGTGGCGACAATGTTCCGAATTGGCCTGTGCAAACATCATCAATTCGACATCGGTAGGGTTGCGCCGAATGCGGATAAAATAATCCAGCAGATAATCAATTTCATCGGGTGACAGCGCCAGTCCCATTTCCCGGTTTGCCTGCAGCAGCGCATCACTTCCCTGGCCAATCAGATCAACTTCAGCCAATGTGCCTGGTGTGGAATGCTGAAACAGGATCGCAGCTTCAGGCAGCGAATGCAGTACCACTTCAGTCATGCGGTCATGAATATACGCCTCGATTTGCAACATCTGCTCCGGCGGTAGTGTTGTCTGGCAACGAAACGCGAAAACAATGCCGCGTTCCAGTCGCTCGATTTTATCCAGACTGCAACAATGCGCGATATCAGTAGCCTTGGATGACCAGGGTGAAATCGTGCCAGGACGAGGTACAACCAGCAACAGTTTGCTGCCCAGGGAGAGCGGCGCTGCTGCCCCCTCAACATTGAGCAACTGTCGTAGCCGATCGATTTCTTCCGGCGTCAAATCACGCTGAACCTCACAGAAATAGTGGTAGTCGGCAGTAATACCGGAAATTTCCGGTACGATTGACTGAATTGAATGAAGCAAGCGTTCCAGACGAAAAGGAGAAAGCGCATTGCGCCCGTGAAATTGCAACATCAGGAATGTAGCCAGTTAAATGAAAAGACATGATTTTACACGAGTAACCTACAGCCAGATTATTGTCTGGATGATTAGGTTGGGAAAAACCAGAAAGTGATCGCATGGATCAATAATAGTTGCAGTTTCTCCGTTTATACAAAAAAATTCGGAACATCTTCTTCGGGCTTGACTTAGTTATTTCCATCTGTCATTTTTTACATATTCCCCAGATGTAATACTTGCTTTTAGGAAGGAGGACAGCATGAGAAAAATACTACCCGCCGGTATGTTGTATGTTGTTATGGTGTTACTCACAACCGCAGTATGTTTTGCAGGAAATAAAAGGGATGCTGCAGAAGGGCGCAATATCTGGTTCAACAGTACTTTTGGAGGAGAGCGCTTTTTTAGTCTTATCTTGCCTAATGCTCCCTTCAATTTCCAGATTGGCTTTGATCATATGTTAACCTGGCCACGGGATAGTCGGTTTGATGAATACGGAGTTATTAATGATCCGGATTGCACCCCGGGTGATGCGTCAACGGGCTATTTCGATCGATGTGCAGATCCTGAGTCCGCCGGTGTCATAGGAGTGCGAAAATTTCCAAACCCCTCAGGCGGCTCACCGCTTATAGGGATCACCTGTGCCGCTTGTCATGCCGGATTTGATCCCGTTCATCCTCCTTCAAATCCAAATAATCCACAAGAAAGAAACATTCATCCTACTGTCGGAAACCAGTATCTGCGGATCGACAAGCTTTTTAAGAGCCATCTTTCGCCGCATGATCCTCGCTATCAAATCTTTTCCAGCTGGGCTCCCGGCACTGTAGATACTACTTTACTGGAAAATGATCATATTAATAATCCGGGAACGATTACGCCGATCTGGTCACTACCCAATCGTCCATTCTTTAATGTGACCGCTGATGGTGAGCCTGCTCGCGTTCATCGTAACGGACAGGGAGGAGAAGATGATATCGGCTGTGAGCAGGCAGCGCTCCGAGTTTATTTCAACATTGGTATGTGCGCTGCAGAATGCATGGTTGGGCATCTTGCCAACGGACCTGGCGGGAGCCAAACGCCCATTAACCTTGCAGAATGCAGACAGGTCTGCCCAGAGCTCCTGCAAGCAGAAGAGTCGGTAGGCAAGCTCTGTGCGTTTCTGCAAACGCCACATGCTCCACGCCTGGTGCGTGCCCCGAAAGGCGCACATTATATTGATTGGAAGGTTGTAAGGAAGGGTCAGAAAGTCTTTTCTCAGGCATGCGAATCATGCCATTCCGATGGGAATCGTTCGTTAAGGCGAAATGTTCTCTCTGATGATCTGATTCATCCTTTCGCCGAGATTGGTACGAATAGCTGTCGTGCCCGCACGACTAACTGGATGGGTGGCCATATCTGGGCCGTGTTTTCTTCAGATCAATATAAGGAACGACCGAACGGCGGACCAGGTTTTTACCGTGACATGCCTCTTGCAGGCATTTGGGCAACCGCTCCTTTTTTCCACAATAACAGGCTGGGCCAAAGCATCGGCGATCCGTCAGTGGCTGGTCGTATCACGGCATACGAGGATGCAATGGATCTGTTGCTGAATCCTGATAAGCGAGATGAGCCTGGTTCGATCCTGCGTACGACTGACCAGGTACAACTGCCAACCCCATCTGGTGTCGTTATGCTCCCTGCCGGGACTCCTGTTGCTCAATTTGCAAGCCTTGATCCCAGTACTGGCAAAAATCTCTGCCCGGATCTCTCTGAAAATCAGGGGCACTACTTTGGAACAGAACTTTCGGATGAAGATAAGTATGCGCTGATCGAATTTCTGAAGACCCGCTGATGTCGGTTATTTTATGAGTTTCATATATGAAAAATATGATCACTCAATCCACCATTAGTTGCCCACATTGCGGACATAAAGAAACAGAGGAAATGCCAATTGATGCCTGTCAGTGGTACTACGAATGCAAGTTGTGCCATACATTGTTACATCCACTGGCAGGCGATTGCTGTGTGTTTTGTTCGTATGGTACGTTTCCATGCCCGCTAAAGCAGCAAGACCACTCATGTTGCACTTGAACGCTGTCGGCTCTCGCCTGGCGGTACGAAAATCATCAACATACGCATTACCAAGAGCCGTTATGAAATATTTGTTCTAGCTCGTTCGATCAACTCACAAATCAAAGATAATTATTAACGCTATCTTCGATAGGATCAGCATATTGGCTTCCAAGCACGCCCTGTTTCTTCCCGGCACGCGAAATATCGACTGCACATAATTGCTTGAGATTGATATGATGATTTTTATCCAGCCTATTTTTTCTGTGGGCACATCCAGATTTACTGCAAAAGGTCAGGGTTTATGTTGAGGAAGTAAAGGAGCAACAATCAATGTTCTGGAATGAACATTGGCTAGGCTACTTTGAAGCATGACACATGGCCTCAGTTTTTTGTTTCTGCCTCCTTGGTCGGTTCAAGATTAATCCAGTAAATGTCCAGCTGTTTGAAATTAGTCATTGGCTAATCCATCTGACAGCCTACTACCTCATTCTTGTAATTCCGCCTAGTAGTTCGTATCTTCTGCCTCTTCCTGGTTTGCTTTACGTAAAGCTGCCTGAAGGAAATTTGTGCGTTCCTGTTTCAAGAGCTGATTGATATAGGCGCTACCGATTGTTATTCGCAATATTGTTCAAAAAAGTAAATGTTTCATCATCAATCGTGATGGTTATTCTATGATTCAGGTAATTAATTACATCATCAACAGTAAAACAGTAATCGAGCAATAGATGCAGGTGGTGCCCAAAGAAGTTTGGGCCATAACGATAAGGCTAGATCATCAATGACAAAGCCAAGGGTAGCAACGCGCGCTTGACAAGATACATAACCTGCCGCCATTCTCAAACATAAAGATACGAATAAGGGAAACAATCAGCCCCTATGGGTATTAATAACCTCGGAGGTATATCATGAGTAACGAAAAATCTTATACGGGCAACTGCTTTTGTGGAGCAGTTCAATTCACAGTTACTGGAGAGCCCGCTGCTATGGGTTATTGTCATTGTGAATCGTGCCGGCACTGGTCTGCAGGGCCAGTCAATGCGTTTACTTTGTGGAAGCCCGAGGCAGTTAAAATTACACAAGGTGCTGACAACATCGGAACCTATCACAAAACACCAGCAAGTTATCGTAAATGGTGCCAAACCTGTGGTGGCCATCTTTTTACAGACCATCCAGGCATGGGACTCATCGACGTTTATGCAGCATTACTACCGGAATTGCCTTATACACCCGAAGTTCATGTGCACTACCAGGAAACGGTATTGCACGTCAGGGACGGCTTGCCAAAAATGAAAGACCTGCCAAAGGAGATGGGTGGATCAGGTGAAAATGTAGAGGAATAACATAATTTTCACGAATAATCTTGCGATCAAATGAATACCACGCCCATCTATACCACTGCTGAAATTCGCGAGATTGAATCGCTAGTGCTATCCGTACCCAATCCGCCGCTATTGATGGAGAAGGCAGGGTTGGCGGCAGCAGAAATTGCCCAAGCCCGATTGCTGACAGGGAACAATCATCGGATATTGATTCTGGCCGGACCGGGTAACAATGGCGGGGATGCGTTGGTGGCTGCGCGCCATTTGCATGGCTGGGGAAAACAGGTAACGCTGGTGTTTACCGGAGAATCCGCACGGCTGTCGCGGGATGCCAGACAAGCGCTGGAACAATGGCAATCCATCGGTGAAATGATCCATCGGGAGATTCCGGCTAATGGCCAATGGGATGCCGTGATAGACGGCTTGTTTGGTATCGGCCTGAACGAAGCACGCCCGCTGGAGGAAAGGTACCAGCAACTCATCGGGCAAATCAATCATCTGAATCTCCCGATACTGGCGCTCGATATTCCCAGTGGTTTGCTGAGCGATTCCGGTCGTGTGTCGGAGGTTGCGGTTAGGGCAGCGATTACGGTTACTTTCATCGCCCTCAAGCCAGGCTTGCTGACGCATGACGGCTGCGATCATTGCGGCGAAATCATTGTGTGCAATCTGGAGCTGGACACCACCACACTGCTTTCTCCACGGAACTGGCTGTTGGATCGAGCGAGTATTGCCTCGAGATTGCCGCCTCTCCGACAGGCAAACAGCCATAAAGGTACTTACGGTAGACTCGGAATTCTGGGCGGAGCCGGCGGCATGATTGGTGCGGTTCTGCTGGCCGGGCGTGCTGCACTCAATCTGGGAGCGGGACGAGTTTATCTGGGGCTGCTGACGCAGGAGGATGCACCGGTAGTTGATCTGACCCAACCTGAGTTGATGTTGCGTCCCCCTTCCGGCTTTTTTGAGCCAGATTTTCTGGATGCTCTGGTAATTGGTCCCGGCTTGGGGGGAGAAATCGCTGCGTGCATTTATCTGGAACAAGCGCTGCAAACCAGCCTGCCATTAGTGCTGGATGCTGATGCACTCAACTTGATTGCCTGCCATACAGAGCTCAGCAATGCCATCAAGGTACGTGAAGCACCCGCCATACTCACACCCCATCCGGCAGAAGCAGCCCGTTTGCTGAATACAACCACTGTTGAAATACAGCACAATCGGCTGGAGGCCGCCCAAACCCTTGCCCGACAGTTTAATTGCATCATCGTCCTGAAAGGGGCGGGTAGCATTTGCGCTTTTCCGGACGGACATTGCCATTTCAATACCAGTGGCAATCCTGGTTTAAGCACTGCTGGCACTGGTGATGTCCTTTCAGGTTTTCTGGGTGCATTGCTGGTGCAAGCATTACCTCCGGAAAATACTCTGTTATTGGCCGTTCACTTGCACGGCGCAGCAGCGGATACACTGCTGGAACAGCAACATGGCCCTGTCGGCATGACGGCATCGGAAATTATTCCCGCTGCCCGCCACCTGCTGAATTGCTGGATCGATCAGAAAACCTCCGGGTACCGATATGCCCGGTTTGGCGGGCAGTTCAAACCAAACAACCAATAAAATACGGACAATCAAGCCCAGCAGTACTGAAAAGCCAGGTATCCACCAGCATCGTGCGGATCTGACAACTGCCGAACCAGAGCAGTAATCTATCCGGCTGGAATTATTGAACCGCTACATGCCGCTGTGGTAAAGTGCCGTCAAACTGGCGGCAGCCTTTGTCGCATTTTACCCATTGGATTCCCCGGTTAGACTCTGCCGATCGCGCTTATTGATAGATAGTGAAACAGCATGGCGGTAACGTGCCTGAAACACTTTAAGATCAGTATCCCGTAGACAACAACGCATGGTAGCGCTTGAAAATTTCGTGAAAGACACTTTACAGTTTGTGTCGGATATCAACCAGATTTGGCGAACGACAATCGGAAGTAGTTTTAATGATCGCGGAGCCGGCTTGTGTCAGTAAACAAAAATACTTAACCGATGCGCGAATTTTCAGCAACACCAATAGAAATGTTCGTCAGTCTCTGGCGAAATCGCAGCCTGGTTCATGCCTCTGCCAAACGGGAAGTGCTGGGGCGCTACCGTGGCTCTGCTTTAGGATTGCTGTGGTCCTTTTTCAATCCAATTTTTATGCTGGCTGTGTACACTTTTGTATTCAGAGTGGTGTTCAAGGCGCGCTGGAATACCGGCAGTGATTCCAAAACCGAATTTGCCTTGGTACTGTTTGCCGGTTTGATTGTATTTAACCTGTTTGCCGAGTGCATCAATCGCGCCCCCGGGCTGATACTCTCCAACGTTAACTATGTCAAAAAAGTGGTCTTCCCGTTGGAAATTCTGCCCTTCGTTGCGCTACTTTCCGCCCTTTACCACGCAGTGATCAGCCTGATTGTCTGGCTTGTGGCCTACCTGGTCCTGTTTGGCGTGCCGCACGCTACCTTATTATTTCTTCCGCTAGTCATTTTGCCATTTTGTTTATTCATCATGGGCCTAAGCTGGGCCCTGGCTTCACTGGGAGTATTTTTGCGGGATGTATCTCAATTCATCGGCGTCCTCACCACGGTATTGATGTTCCTGAGCCCTATTTTTTACCCGGCAACTGCCTTGCCAGAAAACTATCGGCACTGGCTGTACTTGAACCCGCTTACTCCGGTCGTCGAAATGGTTCGGGATGTACTGTACTGGGGAAAAATACCTGAGTTCGCCATGTTAGGACTCTACTGGCTGGCCACTGGCTTCATCGCTTGGCTGGGCTTTGCCTGGTTTCAGAAAACCAGAAAAGGATTTGCGGATGTTCTTTGATATCAATTCAATCATAAATTATTCCTGTTAAAGGCATGCTGGCCCACAATCTATCTCGCTACATCCCTGCGAGCCTCGTAATCACCAAGTAAATCAGTATTCCCAAGGGGTGGAGAAAGCCCATATAATTTCCAGCGAACATCAACAAATGAGACTCTCACCGTACACACAGCGGATCATTTGCGAAAGCGATCAGGATATCTTTGGCACCGATGCCTATGTCAAAGTATTCGGTTCCAGGCTGGATGATAATGCTCGGGGCAATGATATTGATTTGCTGGTTGAACTGCCATCTATCACGCAGGAGGTTGAACGCAAAGCTCTGCAGCTTATCGCCAGACTGCAATACTGATCGGTAACAACAACATTTTTCACAAACCCTGGAGATAGTTGCGAAGAAGGCAAACATCTTGCTATAGCTGGCATAACTTGTTCATGCAGAAGAATACCGTTTTGTTGTGAATTTCTCGCTTCGGCCTATCCAGTTTGATGAGACTCTGTTTTAATTTTCACACGTGAAAGAATTATGAGCAGCATTATCAAGACTGAAAATATCGAATGCATGATTGAGATCATTCGAGACCAGAGAGTCATACTTGATTACGACATTGCACGTATATATGGTGTTGAAACTAAACGTATAAACGAAGCTGTCAAAAATAATCCAGATAAATTTCCACAAGGTTATTTCTTTGAACTGAATGCTGAGGAATATGCTAATTTGCGGTCGAAAAAAACGACCGCAACCTTCGCCAAGGTTCGCGTACCTCCCAAGGCGTTTATCGAAAAAGGCCTCTATATGCTAGCCACTATTCTAAAAAGTCAGGACGCAACGCAGGCCACGCTCAACATTATCGAAACCTTTAGTAAGTTGCGTGAGCTTTCTCGCAATGTTAAGGAACTCGCTAACTTAGAAGACAAGCCAAAGCAAAAGACACTTATGCAGCGGAGTGGCGAGCTGATTGCTGAAATCTTGGATGGTGATCTGCAAACGCGAGACGCAGAAACCACTATTGAGCTGAATTTCGCTGTCCTGAAATTCAAGCACACTGTCAAAAAAAGTGGAGGTGGTAAAAGCTGAAGGGCCGCTTCAGTTGATAGCTAAAATGGGCACATTAGCATTACCAATTTGGGCAAGATCTGCAATTACACCGTACCATCATGGCTCGCCCTATCCTGGATCCCGAGGCGTTTGCACACGTACACATTGCTGGATGCACCGGAATAACCTGATCACTGCTGAGGCGCCGGGAATCAGCCGGCGGATGGCAAGTTACTGCCGTACCGCGCACAAAGCCATCCCGCGCACTGTCTGCAGCCCGCACTCGGGGAGCTCCCGTTTCGTTGCGATGGTGACGCTGCTCTCAACCATGGGTTTGTTGTTGGTGAAATATAGACTGCTCGCGATGATCCGGCCAGTTGTCTTTACGAAACTGTAAGGTTTTAGTCGCAACCTCGAACGTAGTATGGCGGGAAGCAATACAGAACTGCTTTATTTCTTTTGTTCTATGACACTTTGCTGATGAATCACGATCATGGCTACAAACTATTGTTCTCCCACCCTGAAATGGTGGCGGATTTGCTGCGCGGTTTTGTTCGGGAAGATTGGATAAAACACCTGGATTTCTCCACGCTGGAGAAGATCAACGGCAGCTATGTCAGTGATGACCTGAGAGAGCGGCACGATGATGTCATTTGGCGTATTCGCTGGAGAAAAGATCAGGCAGGAGAAACGGAAAGCGACTGGCTGTATATCTACTTGCTGCTTGAATTTCAGTCTACCGTGGATTGGTTCATGGCAGTGCGGATTATGACTTATGTTGGTCTGTTATATCAGGATCTGATCCGCAGCGAATCGATTGGCACAGATAAGCGGCTACCGCCGATACTGCCAGTGGTGCTGTACAATGGAGAACCACGTTGGCAAGCGCCGGTGAATATTGCCAATCTGATTATGCCAGTACCGGGCGGGCTGGAACGCTATCGGCCGCAGTTGCATTATTTACTGTTAGACGAAGGTAACTACAGCGAACATGAACTGACCAGCCTGCACAACCTCGCGGCAGCTTTGTTCCGGCTGGAGAACAGCCACACTCCGGAAGATGTCCAAGAAGTATTGCAGGCGTTGATTACCTGGCTACAATCGCCCGAGCAAAGTAACTTGCGACGTGCATTTTCTATATGGATACAACGGGTATATCTGCGCAACAGAATGCCGGGAATCAAATTTGACGAAGTTCAGGATTTACAGGAGGTACACAGCATGCTTTCAGAACGTGTCAAGGAATGGACCAAAGACTGGAAACAACAGGGAATTGCAGAGGGACTTCAAGAAGGTTTGCAAGAAGGTTTGCAAAAAGGTTTGCAAGAAGGTCTACAAGAAGGCCTGAAAAAAGGACGACTGGAGGGTGAGGCTGAGTTTCTACAGTATTTGCTGGAGCAGCGCTTTGGTTCTGGTGCAATCAGTGAAGCAGTACGCAAGCGAATTGAGGCGGCAGATACACGTACTTTGCAGCGCTGGGGAAAACAGATACTGACAGCACAAACCATCGAAGAAGTTTTTGAAGCGTAATGGTTTCTATGTTTGCGTATCCTTCCACCCTGTTTTTGCGAGGCGGTACGCCGAAGCAATCCAGCAGCGACATCAGCAGAATACGTGACGTACCCTTAACCCCGACCACAACCATGCTGGATCTCCGCACTGGTTGCACCGCCTCGCGAAGACGGGATTATTCAGGCAGCATACGAGAAAATACTGTCTTTATGGATCCTAACAGACCTTTAGCTGCGAGAGTAGCGTGGTAAAAGAAGTAATCCAGCCACTCCCTCTTTTGTCGTCTTTGCAAAACCCAACAGGTTGAAACAATCCAGTAAAATACAGCTTTTACTCCCATCAAAACGTAATGCCAATCCGGATTGACAAGCAATCTTCAAAAGAAAAATCAAGAGAGAATCTGTTTGCAGCAAGCAATAGAAACACAGGGGATAACATGAAATCTATCCCGAGCAGTACAAGGGTAATTGGCCGTTGCCAGTACCAGTTCAAATCACCGGTGTTCCTCACGTCTTTGCACGCGGCGTTCAATTTCATCGCGCGTGGGCAGTGTTTTCAGATCGTAGCTGGCCTGCAAAGCAAGCCAGGAAGCAGCATCACCCCCGAAATAATGCGCCAGCCGTTCAGCAGTATCAGCGGTAACGGCGCGCCGCTCCTTGACGATTTCATGAATGCGGGTGGCTGGCACACTCAAGGCAATCGCCAGAGCGTTGACACTTATTCCAGCTGGAATCAAAAAATCTTCACGCAGTACCTCACCGGGATGGACGGCACGCATGCAGTTTACAGGTCTAGTCATGGTTATTTCTCAATGATAATCAACAATCTCTACATCGGCAGGACCAAGATCAGACCAAGTAAAGCATATACGCCATTGTGCGTTGATACGAATGCTCCATTGACCTTCCCGGTCGCCAGCCAGTTTTTCCAGCCGATTTCCTGGTGGAGAACGCAAAAAATCAAGTGTTTGTGCTGCCTCCAATTGTGCCAGCTTACGTTCAGCTGCAGCTTGGATAGCACTAAAACGCTGAGGATATTCACCCTCAAACACTGCTTGCGTACTCTTACATCGAAAAGACTGGATCATGCAGCCCATGATGTTACGTCAAACGTAACACGTAAAGCGAGAAAAATTTCAGGCTATCTACCCTGCTATGGGCAGTCAGCGGAGGCAGCGTGAACAAAGAACAGAACGACATCGCCATTCGCGTGGAAAACCTCAGCAAGTGTTATCAAATCTACGACACCCCGCGTGACCGGCTCAAGCAATTCATCCTGCCTCGCGTGCAGCGCGTTATTGGTAGACAGCCGAAGCAGTATTTTCGTGAGTTTTGGGCGCTTAAGGACATATCGTTTGAGGTGAAGAAAGGTGAGACTATCGGTATTATCGGGCGTAACGGCAGCGGTAAATCCACCTTGTTGCAAATGATCTGCGGCACACTCAGCCCGACTTCTGGCAGCATTACAACCCATGGTCGCATTGCAGCGCTACTGGAGCTTGGCTCCGGATTTAACCCGGAATTTACCGGGCGTGAAAACGTCTACATGAACGCATCGGTTCTGGGTTTGAGTCAGGAAGAAACGGATGCGCGCTTTGATGATATTGTCGCATTTGCCGATATTGGTGAGTTCATTGAACAACCGGTCAAAACTTACTCCAGCGGGATGATGGTGAGATTGGCTTTTAGTGTAGCCATCAATGTGGCCCCTGATATTTTGATTGTCGACGAGGCGCTTGCAGTAGGTGATGCTGCATTCCAACGTAAATGTATGCGTAAAATCGGTGAGTTAAGTGATAGCGGAGTGACCTTGCTATTTGTTAGCCATGATTTAGAGACGGTGAAGAAAATTTGTAGTGAGGCACTTTATCTGATCCGAGGGGAGATGATCGAGTTTGGCGTAGCTAAGCAAGTTTGTATCTCATATGAATGTGATTTATTTGGAGCATCTAAGAAGTCAGAAACATCTCAGATAGAAGCTCAGGCGGATTTATCGAACTCAGATCAGGCGATCTTGGATCCAGATTTGCTTGGAACCAATGAAAAGATCTATGGGGATGGCCGTTCCCAGATTACGGGTGTTATGGTTACAAATAAAAATCGGCATATAACAAATGTTCTGAATGCAAATACTGAGTTTATTGTATCTTATAGGGCAAAATTCCTAGCCGAGGTGTCTTTCCCTATTTTCGGGATGATGATTACAAACCGAGAAGGCGTTTGTATCTTCGGTACGAACACAGAAAATCATTTAGTTTCCAAACGACATTTTGCAGAAGGTGATGAGGTTGTAGTTGAATTTCATCTAACAAATCATCTTGGCCCAGGGATTTTTTATCTTACTTGTGGGATTTATACGACAGAAAATAGTGATAGTCTGATATACCTTCAGCGTCGCATGGATGTCCTTATAATAAAGGTCATCGCGGATAATGATTCATGTATCGGGGGAGTTGCGAACCTCAATTCTAAAATTGTAGTCACTGAGTAAGATTTTTGTAATGCTGAGCGAAATTCAAGAAAAAAAAATAATGGGAGTGGTTTTTATACATTCGCTTTTTCGTTCGGGTAGTACATACTTTTACAACGCATTAAAGAGAACCGAGGCATTCCATATTTATCACGAGCCGATGCATGAAGTTATAGCATCGCTTCCTGGTACATGGAATGAACTAACTGGCCGCAAGGATCAGCTGAAGTCAACGTTGCGCCATGATTTCCTGATTGGCAGTTATTTTGATGAATTTTCCCATTTGCTACCAAGCATTAAAAAAGTCTTCGAACCAAAGTTCAGTTTCGACTATTACTTCATGGAGGCTGGTAGCAAAGCGCCTGATCTTAAGATTTATATTGATTTGTTGACTGATGGCGCTTCTAAACCTCCTATCCTTCAGTGCACTAGAACATGTGGACGAATTGATTGGTTAAAAGAAAACTACAAATCCAGTCATATCTTCTTGCTTCGAAATCCATGGGATCAATGGTATTCCTACAAAGTTGACCCTTATATCGCTACTACTCCGCGCATTATTTATTTACAAAGTAATCTTCCTGGGGTTTTACGGGCTGTTTTTGAGGCAAGTGAGGCTGTATCTTTGAAAGGGAGCAACACTCAAGAAAAGGTTGCTTATGGTATTAGTCATCCTCTTGCCTCAAACCAAGATTATTTTCTTTTCTTCGGGCTATGGTTGCATTCTTTTATTTGCGGTGAGCGAGAGTGCGATGTATTCATCGACATGGATGAGCTAAGTTCGGCCGAAGTGTACCGGTCGAAATGCCTTGCTAAATTAGAAGAGATTGGTATTCAGTCAATTGATTTTTCGGATGCTAAATTACATCGAACGGTTTTTGATGTCCGGGAGCGGGATAGGTTCTTTATAACAGAAAATCAAATTCTTGAAATTTATCGGCAACACGGAATTTTTATTGGTGCAGCACGTGAATATTTGGAAAGATCACGACAAAAATCTTTTGTTTCGATCGAAAAATCAGATGCGCCTACTTCAGGAATTCTGGAAGATGCATATCGGATGCGAGAGCTGTTGGTAGTTCGCGATGGGCAAATTGCCAGCCTGAGCCAGACTGTGACTGAGCGCGATGGGAAAATTACCAGCCTGAGCCAGACTGTGACTGAGCGCGATGGGCAAATTGCCAGCCTGAGCCAGGCCGTAACTGAACATGAGATGGCTATTCAAGTAATTAAGACAAGTAATTCCTGGAAGATTACGGCGCCACTAAGGAAAGTAAGCAACATATTTAAATGGAAAGAAATTTTGTGTACGAACCAAGTGAGTGAAAATCTGGTGATTGTGCCTGAGCCAAGCGCATTCTTTACTATTTGCTCAAAGAATTTCTTGGCTCATGCGAAGGCTCTGTATTACTCAGTTCGGCCACATTATCCGGATTCCAGATTTTTCGTTGTTCTGTGCGATCGAGTTGATGGCTTCTTTGATCCTTCGCAGGAGCCATTTGAATTCATTTTCCTTGAGGATTTAAATCTGTCTAACCTCGCTGAAATGGCGAACCGCTACAACATTACAGAATTTAACACTGCTGTAAAACCTTTCGCGTTTATATACCTAATGAAGGGTTTTCATTTTGATTCGGTTGTCTATCTTGATCCTGACCTGTTTTTTGTCGATAGAATGCACGAATTGGATCAGCTCCTGGCTGATGGTGCAGAGGCGGTACTTACTCCGCACATCCTGCAGCCAGCAGAGAATGATGAAATTCATGATGGAAAGATGTTGTTGTACGGTATTTATAACCTGGGATTTCTCACGTTACGAAACACGCCGGTTGTTATTGCGTTTCTAGAATGGTGGGGAAGGCGCCTGGAAAGAGATTGTGTGATTCGTTTGGAGGAGGGCCTGTTTGTTGATCAAAAATGGGCAGATTTGCTGCCTGCTTTCGTTCCGAGCGCACGAATCCTCCATCATCCTGGGTACAACGTTGCCTATTGGAATCTTCCTCAACGCAAGATCTCACGGGAGGCTGATCGTTGGTTTGCCAATGGTCAGCCTCTTCGATTCGTGCATTTTAGTGGGAACAAGCTTGATGACGTGACAACCTTTTCGAGACACAGCCAGCAAGTAACGATTGATAATATTGGAGCTCTACGCGAGCTGCTTGATGCCTATCGTGAAGAGGTTTACAAGCAAGGGCATGCATTTTATCGATCTCTTCCTTATGCTTACAGTTGGAATGGAGTGGCAGGGATCAATCTCCATACACCAAAGGAATTAGATCTCGCATCCAATGAGATTCAACCAGTTACTTCGGTTGAAGGTGCGGCTGCTGTTGCCACACTGCATCTTGGTGTTTTTGCCAGAGCGCATCGTCGCTATTCTGTGTTACGCCAGGCTGCGCCAATTGCAAAACATCTGTCTGGTGGGTGGATGCTCTTTTTGCATCGTGCGTGGAGAGCTTACCGGCGGCATGGCTGGGATTACGTCAAGTCAAAAGCCGTGGAGCTCAGCAGCTATCGCACATCTCCGCCAATCCAAATAGTTGATAAAGCTGACCAATTAAGAGATCAACGAGATCATTTAAAACGGCTTTTATACTTAGACTGGGCGATTCCCAAGCCCGATCGGGATGCAGCTTCGGTTACCGCTGTAATGTTGTTGCAGATTTTTGATTCGATTGGCTATAAAGTTACTTTTATTCCCTGTAGTCTTAAGTACGAAGAAGGCTACTATGAGGATTTGATTGCAGCCAATGTTAAGGTCATGACGTACCCCGCAATCCAGTCCGTCAAAGAGTGGCTGGAGAGCAATGCAGAAAATTTTGATGTTTGCGTCATGGCCAGGGGGCCTGTTGTATGGCCATATCTTGAGACGATCAAGTCGTGTGCACCGAATCTTCCATTAATATTTAATACGGTTGATTTGCATTATTTGAGGGAGCTTCGGCAAGCTGAGCTGGCAAATAACAAAGTGGCTCACCAAGCTGCACTTGTAGTACGGGATCAGGAGCTCGAACTCATCGACAAATGTGATCTGACAATTCTACTGAGTAACGACGAGTTATACACAGTGCGAGAAATGAGATCTGAAGCACCATTAACTGTGTTGCCCGTGGTTTTCAAGGATATTCCAGGATCGTCCACCCAGGGGCATGAGCAACGTCGCGATATCCTCTTCATTGGTAGCTTTCCGCATAGTCCGAATATTGACGCAGTCATCTACTTTGCAGAATTGATTTTCCCAATCATTAAACGCCAGATTCCCGACATACGCTTCAAGGTAATCGGCGCGAACCCGCCCGAGGAGATCGAGCGGCTCGCTGCCATCCCGGGCATCGAGATCCTTGGCTTTGTCAAGGATCTGCAACCGGTGTTTGCTGATATCCGGCTCACGGTCGCTCCCCTGCGTTACGGCGCGGGCATCAAGGGCAAGATCGGCACCAGCCTTTGCTATGGCGTTCCCTGCGTGGCGACGCCTATGGCGGTCGAAGGCATGGGCCTGACAGCAGGATTTAACGTGCTCGTGGGTGAATCACCCGAAGCGTTTGCCAGCGCAGTGTGCGATGCCTATCAGAATGCCGGGCTCTGGCAGACTCTGAGCACCGAAGGCTACAAATTCGCAGTCGAAAATTATTCAGTTGACGTAATCCAGGAGCGTGTTCGCAATCTGCTGTTTGCAGTCAACAACCGCTGGTATTTGATTCACAATGTCGTGGAGTTAGACGGTTGGGGGGCCTTCAAGAAGCACGTCGCCAAGATGGAGCACGAGTATGAACGGCGGATTCTGCGCGTGCAGGACTTGCTGCCCAACGACGGCTCAGACGGCTTCAGGACATCCGGCTTCTGCTGCGTCTGCGGCACACATACGCACTTCCTCACAAGCTTCATGTATTCTACTGGCAATACGCCAGACGGTAGGGCGATGCCAAACTGGCGCGAACATATGCAGTGCGAGCATTGCGGGATGGTTAATCACACGCGTGCGGCGCTTAATGTATTACACACCTATGCCCCACCTGAAATAGGGAGCCAGATTTACATTACGGAGAGGCTCACAAAAACCTATCAATGGCTTGCAGAGCGCTACCTGACACTACAAGGGAGTGAGTATTACGGACCCTCTCATCAACCCGGCAGCATTGTGGATGGAATCCGTCATGAAGACGTGATGAATTTAAGTTTCGCCGAAAATTCTTTCGATCGGGTTTTGTCTTTCGATGTGCTTGAGCATGTGCCCGACCCAGATCGCGCATTCAGTGCCCTTTTTCGTGTCCTGAAACCTGGCGGTGTGCTTATTTTCACGGTACCGTTCTTGTCGGACAGCGTGGTGGACGTCGTGAGAGCGACCCTCGAAGAAGATGGCACCATCACGCATCACATGCCCGCCGAGTATCATGGTAGCTCCGTCGATCCGGAAGGCGGCACATTGTGTTTCCGCTACTTCGGCTGGGAAATGCTGGACAAACTCCGGAGCGTCGGCTTCAGGAACGTTCGCTGTCTCGCTTTCTGGTCGGAGGAGCAAGGCTATCTGGGGCGTGAGCAATATATCTTTGTTGCGACCAAGCGATAGCAGAGAGGCTGTCGACATTCGCGATGAAAAATAATTCAACCTTGTTTATAGTGGGCGCCAGAAGCTACGTTGGTGGCGCCTTGTTTGCGAGTGCAAGCAAGGTGGGCTCTGCCATCGGTACGTCATCCTTGGGCGGAAACGACCTTCTGCCGCTCCGCCTGGATGCACCTGCTGAGTTTGATTACGGTCAGATTCATCCCGGTGATGTCGTGCTGCTGACCGCCGCTATTTCAGCGCCCGACATCTGCGCTCGCGAGCACGGCCGGGCGTGGGCGGTGAACGTCACTGGCACGTCGAGCGTTATCCAGAGCGTTATCAATCGCGGCGCCCGTGTGATCTTCTTTTCAAGCGACGCCGTCTATGGTGAGCGCGAGGATGAGTTTGATGAGCGCGCTGCATGCAACCCGGTTGGGGAATATGCGGTAATGAAGCACGAAGTCGAACAACGCTTTGCTGGAAACGCTTCGTTTAAAGCGATTCGCCTATCTTATGTGTTTTCACGTGAAGATAAGTTTACCCGTTACCTTGCCGGATGCGTCCAGCGAAACGAGCAGGCTGATCTGTTTCATCCTTTCTCCCGCGCCATTGTTCATCGTGATGATGTGGTGGCTGGGGCATTGACACTAGCCGAACATTGGGATGATTCTCCTGAACAAATTATCAACTTTGGTGGCCCACAGATTCTTTCTCGGGTGGATTTTGCGGAATGCCTTCGCGAGATTCATTTCCATGATTTGCGGTTCAAGATAATTGAGCCCGATGCAGATTTTTTTAAAAACCGACCCCGCATTATCGCGATGACATCACCAATCTTTGCCAGACTACTCGGACGGCCGCCGCACAGCCTCTGTGAGGCAGCTCAATTAGAGTTTGCATTGCCATCAAAGTAACTAACAAAAGAGTTTTATGACCAAGAAAATACTGATTACCGGCATTACCGGGCAGGTTGGCTCGCAGCTTGCCGATTACATATTGGAGAACACACCCTATGACGTAATTGGTCTGATGCGCTGGCAAGAGCCTATGGATAACCTTTACCATTTGACTGATCGGATCAACCGAAAAGACCGGATCAGCTTGTTTTATGCAGATCTCAATGATTATTCCGCGATTGCCAGGATGATCAGAGAAATCCAGCCTGAATACATTTCACATCTGGCTGCGCAATCATACCCGAAGACTTCATTCAATATCCCTATTGAAACATTGCAGACAAACATTATTGGTACAGCCAATCTGCTCGAGAATATTCGGCAACTGAAAGAAGTTGATGGTTATGATCCTGTGGTGCATATTTGTTCCTCAAGTGAAGTGTATGGTCGGGCGAAGCCAGGAATTGCGTTATCGGAAGAGACTCAATTCCATGGTGCCAGTCCGTACAGTATCAGTAAAATCGGTACAGATTATCTTGGGCAATTTTACGGAGAGGCTTATAGGATTCGTACGTTTGTTACTCGCATGGGTACGCATTCCGGCCCCAGGCGTAGCGATGTTTTTTTTGAGAGTACTGTTGCCAAGCAGATTGCTCTAATTGAAGCCGAGTACCAGGAGCCGGTTATTCATGTTGGTAATTTATCGAGTACACGAACCTTTCAGGATGCGCGTGATGCGGTAAGAGCCTACTTTCTGCTGCTGGAGGCAAGTGAGCAAGGCAAGATTCCTTGTGGGGAATATTTCAATATTGCTGGAGAGGAAGCTTTCAAACTCCCGGAAGTGATTGAAATTTTGCTTGGGATGAGTACGCGGCGCGATATCCGGGTTATCACAGATCAGGAGCGGTTTCGTCCCATTGATGCTGATTATCAGATGTTCGATAACACGAAAATTCGATCAACAATCAACTGGAAGCCGGAGATCCCGGCTCGTCAGATGTTTGCAGATTTGCTGAATCACTGGCGGGAAGAAATTTCAAAAGGAAAAATTCCCTTGAATCGGTAAGCACTTTAGTACGCTTTTTATTTTGCTCCTCACAGAATAATCCAGGTAATGACAATAATCAGAAGTCGGGCACCACTGCGCCTCGGGCTGGCGGGTGGCGGTAGTGATGTGTCGCCGTACTGTGATGTTCATGGCGGCTATGTCCTTAATGCCACGATCGATCGCTATGCCTATGCTGTAATCAAAAGATTGGATGAAAATATTGTTCGTCTGATTGCAACGGATCAGCAGATGGAAATTTGCAGAGGTTTTATATTTCCACTGCCTTTGAACGGAAAACTGGATCTGCATAAGGCAGTCTATAATTACTTCATCCTGAATTACAATAATGGGATACCAATTTCCCTTGAACTGAGTACATTTTGTGATGCACCACCTGGGTCAGGTCTGGGCTCTTCTTCAACTTTGGTCGTTGCGATGATACGGGCCTTTGTTGAGCTGCTGAATTTACCCTTCGGTGATTATGATGTGGCTCGCATTGCCTTTCAGATAGAGCGTATTGAGTGCGGTCTGCTGGGCGGCAGGCAAGATCAATATTCAGCAACATTTGGTGGTTTCAACTTCATGGAATTTTATGCGGATGATCGTGCCATTGTGAATCCGTTACGCATCAAAAATTGGATTATCTGCGAACTGGAAGCTTCGCTGGTATTGTATTTCACTGGTATTTCGCGGGAATCAGCGAAGATTATTGCAGACCAAAGTAACAATGTTAATTCAGGTGTCACCGGTGCTCTGGAAGCCATGCATGGCATTAAACGCGAAGCTTTATTAATGAAAGAATGCCTGTTGCGTGGTGACTTTGGTGGTCTCATTGAATCAATGCGTATGGGTTGGGAAAGTAAGAAACGTTCAGCCAGAACGGTTTCCAGTCCTCATATTGATGCAATTTATGACGCAGCGATTCAGGCCGGTGCGCTGGCAGGTAAGATTTCAGGAGCGGGTGGTGGCGGTTTTATGTTGTTTTTTGTACCTACAGAAAAACGGATGGATGTGATTCGCACTCTGAATAATTTCGGCGGGCAGGTAAGCAACTGCCATTTCACCAAAAATGGTACACAAGCCTGGAAGGTTAAATGAGAAGCTACATTTATTCCCAGATTCAGGAAACCCAGCAGATCGTATCAGCTATGCTGGCGGATGAGGGGTTACTGTCCCGTGTTGAAGCAGCAGCCCAAGCTTGTATCGGCTGTATGCAAGCAGGTAATAAAATCCTGCTGGCAGGTAATGGTGGCAGTGCTGCTGATGCGCAGCATATCGCTGGAGAGTTTGTCAGCCGTTTTGCTTTTGATCGGCCGGGTCTGCCGGCAATTGCGCTGACTACAGATACATCGATTTTGACTGCCATTGGTAACGACTATGGCTATGAAAATCTGTTTGCCCGGCAGGTGCAGGCGCATGCGCAAAAAGGCGATGTATTCATTGCCTACTCTACTTCGGGCAAATCTTCCAACGTTTTGGCGGCATTGCAAATAGCCAGGCAGAAAGAAGTTATTTGTATCGGCATGGCGGGTAACCGGGGTGGCCCGATGAAAAATTTATGTGACCATTATTTAGACGTTCCGTCGGCGGATACGCCGAAGATTCAGGAAGGTCACGCCGTACTGGGCCATATCCTCTGTGGTTTGGTGGAGCGTACGCTGTTCAAGGCTCCCATTTGATGGAAGCCATTATTCTGGCTGGGGGGCTGGGCACGCGCTTACGCAAGGTTGTGGCCGATGTACCCAAGCCCATGGCGCCTATTGCGGGTCGTCCATTTCTGGAAATTCTGCTTGATGTGCTGGCACGTAAAGGTTTCAAGCGGATCATCCTCTCGGTAGGATTCATGGCAGAGAAGGTCAGTAGCTATTTTGGCTCGCTTCATGCAGGTATGGATTTGATTTATGTGATGGAAGATCAACCGCTTGGTACAGGCGGTGGGGTACGTCTGTCGCTTGAACAGGTGGTTTCTGACCATGTGTTTGTGTTTAACGGAGATACATTTCTGGATCTGGAAATCGATCAGGTGGAACAGCAATGGCAATCCAGGCGGCACCCGATTATTGTAGGACGGGCGGTGGCGGATACATCGCGTTATGGTCGTTTGCTTGTAAGTGATGGTGTGGTCCAGGGATTTGCCGGGAAAGATACCGCCGGGCCCGGACTGATCAACGCCGGGTGTTATGTATTCAAACGCCAACAACTGGATGATTTTCCTGCCGATCAACCTTTCTCACTGGAGTCTGATTTTCTTGCTCCGGCTGTGGCGCGTGGAGAATTTGATGTATTCGTCACGGCAGGGAAGTTCATCGATATTGGAGTGCCAGAGGATTTCCTGCGCGCGCAGACTGAACTGGCCGGATTTTGATCCGTGACCAATGCAGCACTATTCCTGGATCGTGATGGAGTGATCAATATCGACCACGGGTATGTTTATCAGTCTCAGAATTTTGAATTCGTGCCGGATATATTTGATCTGGTTCGTACAGCACGTAATCTGGACTACAAGATAATTGTCATCACTAATCAGGCCGGGATTGGTCGGGGTTACTATACCGAGGCGCAGTTTCATACGCTTACACAATGGATGCGACAGCGCTTTGAAGATCAAAATGCAAGCATCGATGCCGTTTATTTTTGCCCCTTCCACCCCGAGCATGGCGTGGGCTATTACCGGCAAGAGAGTGAGTTTCGCAAGCCTAATCCGGGTATGTTCTTTCAAGCAGCACGTGAGCACGGGTTGGATTTGGATCGGTGCGTGCTTGTTGGTGACAAGATCAGTGATATTGAAGCGGCCGCCGCTGCTGGTATTCCTGTGCGTTTTTTATTTCGTTCTACAGATTCTTGTCATGCAGCCATTTCCATATCGGAATTGGTAGAAGTGGAACAATTTCTTTTGAAAAATTTACTCGAACCTGATAAGCAATGATTCCAGTATTATGGAGATTTTGTGAAATAAAACTGCGAACCTGCTGCTATGAAGCTGAATATTGGGACTGTGCGAAGTGATTATGCTGGATTTAACAGCATCGCTCGTGTAGCTGAACAGTCGCACGGAGCATTTTCAGATTCTGTTGAAGTGGATTTCTCCAGTTGCGATTTCTTTGAAGCCAATATGGCCGCGCCATTATATGTCGTTGTAGCAAGACTTCGGGATGAATTGAACGATGTTTCACTCATCAATCTAAAGCCTGATTTAGATACGATCCTCAGAAAAAATCATTTTCTGACCAAATTTCAGAAGACGGCTCTGATAGATACCAATCAGACAACCGTTCCATTTAAAGTATTCAAGCTTCAAGCGGGGGAGCAGTTTTTCGAATATCTTGAATCTTACATGTATGGAAAGGGGATTCCGGCTATGTCAGCGGTGCTTACTAAACGATTTCAACAAAGTCTTTTTGAGATATTCCAGAATGCTGCCATCCATTCCAGATCAATATCTGGAATTTTTACCTGCGGACAGTTCTTTCCTCAAAAGCATCGACTTGATTTTACGATTGCTGATGCTGGGGTGGGTATACGAGATAATATTCGTCAATATACTGGAAATACAAAGATGAGTTCCTGTGCGGCTATTAAATGGGCGCTTACTGAAGGAAATACGACAAAAACAGGAAATCAACCTGGTGGCCTGGGTTTGAAATTGCTCAAAGATTTTATCCGGATGAATGAAGGAAAGCTTCAAATTATTTCTCGATCTGGCTATTACGAGTTCTCTGCGACTGGTGACAATTGTAAAAAGCTTGATCATGATTTCCCTGGAACATGTGTAAACATCGAGATTAACACTCAGGATACAAACAGCTATTACCTGAAATCTGAACTGAGCAGTAACGATATTTTTTGATTTTAAAGGATTCCATAATGAACGATCAGGTAAGTATCAGAGTTGCAGATCTTATTGGAGGGCCGCTGGGTATATCTGCTGAGGATGGGCAGAAGGTATTTGAAAAGGTATTACCCCTTCTAAAAAAGAGTAGGCCGGTAAACATTTCATTTGATCATGTGGACATGGTAATTTCTCTTTTTCTCAATGTTGCAATTGGCCAACTGTATGGCTCGTTCAGTGAGGATGAAGTAAAGGCACTGGTTAGAGTTGAAGGTCTTTCCGGGGACGATATGGAGCTTCTGAAGCACGTTGTTGACAATGCCAAAAAATATTATTCGAATCCGAAAGGTTATGATGCAGCATGGCAGGAAGAAGCGAGTGAAGATGAACAATAAGGTGTATGACCTGTCTTCTTATTCCTTTTCATCCGGAGAACAGATTCTGGTGGATACCAACATCTGGCTTTATTTGTTTCCTGCGCCTGGAAATCCTCAGCAATTTTTTGCTCATCAATATTCAGCTGCTTTTTCGAGGCTTGTCAGTGCCCGAGCACAACCTGTTCTTGATCCTATGGTGTTGAGTGAATATTTGAACCGCTATTGCAGAATAGAGTGGGAAGGAAACTTCAAATCACAATGCCGGACTTTTAAGCAATTCAGGCAATCTTCTGATTTTCAGAAAATAGCTTTATCTGCTCATATATTTGCATCAAAAATTCTAGGCGCTTGTCAAATCCATTCAATTCCAGCGGATCAACTGGATTTCAATCAGGCTTTGGCAGATTTTAAATCCAGACGGGTTGATTTCAACGATGCGCTCCTCATAGATATCTGCAAGAAGCAAAATATGAAGTTGATGACTAATGACGCTGATTTTCAACATGCAGGTATTGAAGTACTGACAACAAATCCCCGGTTGCTGAAAGCTGGTCTGTAAAGATCATCATAATTTCTCTGACATGTTATTGAAGGCTGCTGACAAGTTGAAGTAACGGCCTTAGTATTGCGGAAATGTTCTGGTTTGTACCATTGATGACCAGGCTGGGGTGTTCTGGTGGCTCGTAAGGGCTATTAATCCCTGTCATGTTAGGTAGCTGTCCACTCCGTGCTTTTTTGTACAATCCTTTGGGGTCGCGCTGTTCGCATACCTCTAGCGGTGTACTGATATAAACCTCGACAAAGTTTTCTTTCCCGATAAGTTGTCGGGCCATTTCGCGTTCCGCTCTGAATGGACTGATGAAAGCGGTGATCACGATCAGGCCGGCATCCATCATCAGTTTTGCTACTTCTGCAACACGGCGGATGTTTTCTACCCGGTCGGCATTGGTAAAACCAAGGTCTTTGTTTAATCCGTGGCGCATATTGTCGCCATCCAGGATATAGGTTCGTTTGCCTTGTGAGTGCAGCTCCTTTTCAAGTGCGTTGGCAATGGTGGATTTGCCGGAGCCGGATAATCCGGTGAGCCAGATGACCTTACCTTTGTGACCATTTAAACGTTCACGATCTTCACGACAAATGCTGAGGGCCTGCCGGTGCACATTTTGTGCCCGGCGCAGATTATGCATAATCAATCCCGTGGCTATCGTAGCGTGGCTGTATTGATCCACCAACACAAAATTGCCCAGTACGGGCAATGTGGTATAGGTATCGAATGCTACCGGATGGTTCAGCGCCAGATTGCATACCGTAATATCATTTTGTTTTAGCTGTTGGCATGCTTCGTGGGCGCCAGTATTTATATCAAGGCGATATTTGATGGTAGTAATGGATGCATCGGCTTGCTGATTCGCCAGGATTAGCTGGTAGTTTCGACTAACTAATCCTGGTTCAGCATGCGTCCAGATTACTACGGCAGTAAATTGATCCGTTGTTTCCAGAGGTGAATGCGCGGCTGAAATAACATCATTGCACGAAATTTTCACCTCTTTATCCAATGCCAGAGTGATAACTTCATTCGTACGCGCTTCAAATACATCGCTATTTAAAGTGCGAATATTTTTTACCTGCGCGATTTCTCCGGAGGCAGCAATACGTACCACGTCACCTATAGTAATTTGACCATTAGCGATCATTCCGTTGCAACGATCAGAGCGGATGTTCGCTGGATTGTTTTCTTGCACCAGAAATATGAAGCGGTTGTCAGTTATTCTTGCTGTTTCTATGGTTGTCAGATAGTCAATCAGTGAGAGGCCGTCATACCAGGGGGTATGGACGGAGGGATTGAGAACGTTATTCCCCTGAAGCGACACCGTGGGTATGATTGCGGTGCTTGCAAAATCCAGGTGACTGCACAGATCGTGAAAGTCCTGTTCGATACCGTGAAAGATATGGGGATCAAAATCCACCTGATCCATCTTGTTGACGCCGAGAATGAGATGGCGAATTTTGAAGGATGATGCCAGATAAGCGTACCATTTGGCCTGGGTTTGTATTCCGCAGGCGGCATCGATCAGAATGATTGCGACGTTTGCCTTGAAGAGTGCAGCATGTATTTCGCGGTTGTTTCTCTCGGGTGCTGTTGCAATGGTGATCGAGAATTCACGTCCTGTCGTTGAAAAAATGGACCAGGTTTCACTATCGACTGCGCCAGATTTGTGTTTGAAGTTGAAATTGTTGTCTTGTGCTGGTTGGTGGTCTGCTGCTTTGGAGAGAGTACTCAACAGGAAGTCGAATAGGGCACGCTTACCGCTACTTTTATCTACGCAAATGAGAACGTGCAGTCTGTCAGATTGAGTGGATGTTATTAGCGGTTTGGTTGTTAAAGTCTCTTCCTGATGCATTATTTGTTAGCAGGCTGATGTGGTTGGTTACGAAATATAATTTCATTATGCAAAAAATTGATCTTACCGCCTTGCTGACAGAATTGTTGCCGATTATTCAGGCGGCAGGTGACGCTATCATGGCAGTATACCGGGCCGGGGAGATTGATTTTCAGCAGAAGGCTGATCAAAGTCCGGTTACCCGAGCTGATCTGGCAGCGCATGATGGGTTGATGCAACGCTTGAAGTTACTGATAGCGGGCTGCCCGGTCGTATCGGAGGAAGATAAGACATCCCATCAATATCGGGATGATAAAAATCGTTTTTGGTTGATTGATCCGCTTGATGGCACTCGGGAATTTATTAACCACAATGGCGAATTTACCGTGAACATCGCTTTGATTGAAGAAGGCCGCAGTGTACTCGGCGCTGTATATGCGCCTGCTATGGATTGTATGTATTGGGGTGGTCCAGGTTTGGGAGCATTTAGAAGAACGGAATCAGGTACCCAGACGATTTGCGTGAGTTCGGGAGAGCCTGAAGATATTTGCCGTGTGGTAGCGAGCAGAAGCCATCTCGATGCCGGAACGCAGGCGTTTATAGATCGCCTGGGAGAAGTGCTGTTGTTACAAGTTGGCAGTTCCTTGAAATTTTGTCGCGTGGCAGAAGGCATGGCAGATATTTATCCGCGCCTTGCACCAACCAGCGAATGGGATACCGCAGCTGCTCAGGCTATTCTGGAGGGAGCGGGTGGCAAGGTGATCGACCTAGATGGGCGAGCATTGCGTTACGGCAAATCAGGCGTACTGAATCCGGCATTCATTGCCGTGCGCGATGTTGCATTGATTCCTGTTTGATTGGCTGTGGACAGTTCAGGGATGGCTGGGGACGAATTGAGTGGTTTGCTTGATCAACAAGTAGCCGTTCTGATGTGCACATACAATGGTGCACATTACTTGCAGGATCAACTTGATTCCATCGAAAACCAGAAATACAAGAATTGGTATTTATATGTATCGGATGACGGTTCGCAAGATTCCACGCGGGATATTTTGCGCGCCTTCGAGGCAAAAACGGATTGGCTGCGTGTTATTCAGGGGCCAAGAAACGGGTTTTGTCAGAATTTCCTGTCGCTGATTTGTAATGGATTGATCAAGGCGGATTACTATGCGCTGTCTGATCAGGATGATATCTGGCATGAAGACAAGCTTTTGCGTGCTGTTAAGGTGTTGTCCGATATTCCTTGTGAAACCCCGGCACTTTATTGCTCCCGGACAAAATTAGTGGATGAGCGGAATAATGAAACAGGCTTGTCACCCTTATTCAAACATGCTCCCGGTTTTCGTAACGCACTTGTGCAAAATATAGCGGGCGGTAATACCATGGTGTTCAACCATGCGGCCAGAAAACTCATGCTGGAAGCAGGGCCGGATGCTAATCCTGTTGTACATGACTGGTTTTTGTATATGGTCGTCAGTGGTTGTGGCGGTGTTGTGATTTACGATCCTGTTCCCAGCTTGTGCTATCGCCAGCATGCCGCTAACCTAATCGGAGCAAATGATGAATTTATTGCCAGGCTTAGGCGCTTTGGCCTGATGCTGTCTGGGATGCATCGACGGTGGAATACACGGAATATCGAAGCACTGTCAGGTTTACGTGAAAAACTGACCCCGGAAAATCGTTACATTTATGATGAATTTTCCCGTTTCCGTAATGCTTCATTATGGAACCGATTGGTGGGCTTGTATCGTACCGGGATTTATCGACAGACTCTTGCAGGAAATGTCACTTTGTGGCTGGCTGCGCTATTCAAACGTCTTTAATAGTGCTGTTGCATGATTACAATCTTTGTTGTCAATTATGGCCAATCACTTTGGTTGAGCATTGATAGCAGAAACAAAGGTGCCAGTCATCACTCCGCTGTGCCGGGTTGCTGACATTTTTCTGGATTGCTTCACCTTTGCAGGGTTCGCAAAGACAGCGAAGAGACTCTGTAATTGCAAAAATAACCATCTTGCGACTGCAGGCGAAGTAAGGCAGGAAGTAATCCAGAAAATGATTCTGAAGCTTTGAATGCTCTCGCATCATCCGAGTGGGAATCTTGTATCGAATCACGCCGACATAGATGCTCTTGGGACCCGGTATTCTTACTTTTGTGGTGGCTGAAACCATCCACTGGAAACAATGATCAGGCCGGTGTCTCATGCTCTTGGGTATTTGCCCACGGCCTGATCTTTGCCAATGTTTCTTCCAGCGCACCGCGTGCCATCTCGATATCGTAGTCCACTTGTAGGCGCAACCACCATCCGTCTGACAGACCAAAAAATCGGCATAGGCGCAAATCTGTATCTGCGGTAATGGCACGCTTACCCGCTACGATTTCACCGATGCGCTGCGCTGATACGCCGATTTCCTTTGCCAGCCGGTAATTGCTCATACCCAGCGGAATCAAGAATTCATCTGCCAGCATCTCGCCGGGGGAAACCGGCGTTAATTTATTATTCATGGTTAATCTCCATCAGTGGTAATCCACAATCTCAACATCTTCTGCATCCGTGCCTGTCCAGCGGAAGCACACACGCCACTGGTCGTTGATGCGGATACTGTGCTGCCCGGCACGGTCGCCTTTCAATATCTCCAGCCGATTCGCGGGCGGTACGCGTATATCCTCAATGCACCGTGCCAAATCAAGTTGCTTGAGCTTGCGTAACGCTGGACGCTCAATGTTGACAAATCGTGCAACTCGCCCCAACTTGAATAGGGTTTCAGTATCCACGCATCGAAATGTCTTGATCGTCATGAGTACATAGTATTGTGTTACGATATTAGCGTCAAACGACATTACAGATTAATGCCAACTTGGAGAAACGCTGATTTATCCCGTCACCCTACGCTTTTATGCCTGCCTGGAATAAGCGTGTTTTGTGTAAAAGAGGAAAAGAGTGGAGGGGCAGGTTTGTCATGAATTGTCCTGTGGTGCATGACTGGTTTTTGTTATATGGTTGTCAGCGGTTGTGGAGGTGTTGTGATTTATGATCCCGTTCCCAGCTTGCGCTATCGCCAGCATGCTGCCAACCTGATTGGGGCAAATGGTGGTTTTATTGCCAGGCTCAGGCGTTTTGGCCTGATGCTGTCTGGGATGCATCGACGGTGGAATACACGGAATATCGAAACACTGTCAGGTTTACGTGAAAAACTGACCCTGGAGAATCGTTATGTTTATGATGAATTTGCTCACTTTCGTAATGCTTCATTCTGGAACCGGCTTGCAGGTTTGTACTGCGCGAGACTTTATCGCCAGACTTTTGCAGGAAATTATTACCCTGTGGCTGGCCACGCTATGCAAGCGCCTTTAGCAGTGCCGCTGCATGATCATGATTTCTGTTATCAATCATAGTCAATCAGCTTTAGTTAAGTATTTAGCAAAAACAAAGATGCCGGCCAGCATTTGGCTACAGCTTTCCAGAATCCCAGGGCACCATCGCTGACAGCTAATTTTGGTGCATCTTTGCGACCGCGCTGTTTCAAATCCATGAGTACTTCCGTCCAACTGGCTTCTGACTCGCGATAGCCATCGGACAATGCCAGCAATTCTTTACGCCCGATCTCATCAGAACCGATAATCACCAAAAGACATAATCGGTCATCCATTCGTACAGTGCTGTAGATTCCATCAGCCCAGACATAAACCTACCGTTTGCCACTCAGATCACGACGCGTCCAGTTTTGATAATCCTGCTCCTAGTCCTGTTTCAGGCGGCTGATCATGGCTGCCGATAATCCCGTTGCTTCTGGCCCGAATAGATGTTTCAGCGCTTCGGAAAAATCTCCCGTTGAAATTCCTCTCAGATATAACCAGGGCAAAAACTCCTCAATGTTCCGGGTGCGCTTCAAATACGGTGATATCAGACTGTTTACCCAACTTGGAGCGATCTCAAACTTTCGGAACTTTGACTGCAATGTCTCCAAGTCCCGTTTGTATCGAACGTGCAGGCAAATAGCCATTTCTGGCTAATATCATCTGACCTTCGCCAGTTTTTAAAGTGGCGTGCTGCTCGATAAAAGTGGATACTTCCGCTTCAATAACTGCAGCCAGCATTCTACGTGCGCCTTCTCGAAGTACTTCCTGCAATGGATCATTTTGCTCTGGTTTGTTCAGCTTTAAAATATTACTATCTGTCATGCGGTGTTTTTCTTTTTATTGGTTGGTCTGCTGAGATCTTTACCAGCAGATTACACCGCTTTTCCCTCTACTGGCATACACCAGAAATGATCATACCTCGCAGCTTGGAGACATCAAACCAGCAGGTATCCTCCCCTGGTAAAGGACTTGTATGAAACCCTTGGCAACAGCGTTTTGAACACAACAGTGTGATCTGACCTGCGCTTGGCCGGGCACTCCAGGGCTTATATCGGCACCCGGAAAAGAGTTCGGTTTTTTACGCGTTAAAAATAAACTGCTCACCATGCCCAGGTGCAAACAACTGTAGCGTATGGGGTTTATTTTGTTCAGTGGCCTGTGGTTGCAAAGTGTCAGTGTTGCAGTAATCATAATTGGGAAAATTAGGGCGCATAAAATAGTAAAATAGGGGACAGACCAAGTTTTCTACTAAGAGTGGTAATTTTGTCTTGGATAGTGGCGCTTTGGTGAAGAGATTGTGGCCACTTTGAGGCGACGGGTGACCCCGGGAAAATCCGGGTGACCTCGGAAGGTGATAGCGCCAGAGTTAGGAGGGGTTGTTTGACTAAACGGTGAGAACCGTGGCCTGTCCCCATTTTTCTTATTAAGTAAATTTCTTATGCCCACTCAAGACGTACGCTGGCTCCAGCGCCTGGCTAACTATCAAAAAGCGCGCCAACGCTTGGTGAGTGCGGTGGAACTGGCAGCTACCCGGGAATTATCCGAATTGGAAAAACAGGGGCTGATTCAGTCCTTCGAGTTTGTTTTTGAGCTGGCGTGGAATGTAATGAAAGATTACTTTATTTATCAGGGTAATCCAGAAATAACCGGTTCACGCGATGCTATACGCCAGGCTTTTAAAGCCGGGCTTATCACCGACGGTGAGGGTTGGATGGAGATGATCAAAAGTCGCAACCAAACATCACATACTTACAATGAAGCGGTAGCTAATGAAATCTGTGAGAAAATTCTGAGTAGCTACCACCTGCTTTTTGCAAAATTTGAAGCAGATATGCAAACCAGGAGCGCGTGAAATGCCGAAAAAATTTGGTCTGCCTCAAGCTGCTATTACCAGGTTATGCCATATTTTTAGTCAATATCCACAAATCGACAGCGTAATTCTTTATGGATCGCGCGCCAAAGGCAATTACCGCCCGGGTTCTGATATAGACTTAAGCATCCAGGGTGAACAGCTAGACCTGACAACTCTGCTGGCCATAGAAAACCAGATAGACGATCTGTTGTTGCCCTGGATGGTGGATTTATCATTATTTCATAAGATAGATAATCCAGACCTGATTGAGCATATTCAAAGAATCGGTATCCCCTTTTATATCCAAGTCACTCCCCGCAGGCCGGATCAGCGCAGCGCATCCGGTATCAAGGTACATCTGGCATGATTCTTAATTGTGTTGTAGCCTAAATAGTGTAGTCGTGAGATTGAAAATATGAAATCCTTTTATCCTTTAAAAGGACTTCATATAACACAATCACATCGCAGACATGATATCTCGGATAAGGCATGGGTGTTATTTGAGGAGCATTTACCAGGACGCGAAAGAGCATGGGATGGAGTAGCCAGAGATAATCAACAGTTTATTAATGCTGTTTTCTGGATTATACGAACAGGAGCTCCATGGCAGGATTTGCCGCCAGACTACGGGAACTGGAGCAATACACATCGTCGTTTTATCCGCTGGCGTGACAAAGATATTTGAAAAAGCTGCTGGAAATCCTGATTGATGATTCTGATATGAATGGCTGATGATTGATGCCAGCCACATGCCCAACAGCTCTTTATGGCCCTCCCTATTGATGCCAAGTGCAAGGTACATCGACTTGTTGATAACCCGGTTGTTCTGCCGGATTTTCAGCACAATACAGTCCAGATAAACGATCGGGTAAATTGCATCCAGGGTAGGCGACACATCAGCGTCGTACATTTCCCTGAACGCATCAACGATGTCGCGCGTGCTCATGCCCTTGGCGTAAAGCGCCAGAATCTGGTCATCTCCATCTGCGTTAGACGCGTCTGGCCCTTGCGCACGATCTGTGGCTGAAAAGTACCAGCCCAATCACGGGGCACCTCAATACCAACCTTGCCATGAGCGCCCTTCAGTTGTGCTTGGATAATGTACCGTTGCGGCGGTTGCCTGAACCACGCCCGGCAGGATCATGCCTGGCATAACAGATGCTCGTCCAGCTCGGCTCCAAGGGCTGCTTCCACGGTCATTTTAACTAGCTGCTGGGTCAGGCTACCCAGATCTGCTTCAGATTTGATATTTTTCGCCAAGCAGCCAATATGGGCTTGCCACTGGTTCAGGTCGAGTTCATTCATTGTGTCAGTAGTCATGGAAAATTCCTTCACGGGGATGAAGGCTCGGGCACTTACACAAGATATTTTACAGGCTCCATTATTCTTCAAATATTTCTTCAATGGTCTGTGCTGTCAGAATCCGCTCACCCCAGTACAGCAGGGTTTGTGAATCTGCAGATTTGATACGGGTCTGGATAATTTCATCTGCTGGACCAAATTTTCGCTCCAGTAACCTCAGGAAAAATTCTGCTTCACCTTCCAATCTTCCTTCCTGCCGCCCTTCCTGCCGCCCCTCCTGAATACCAATCTGCCGCCCTTCCTGAATACCTATCTGCTTTCCTTCTTCAATTCCCTGCTGTTTCCAGTCTTTGGTCCAATCTTTGACGCGTTCTGAAAGCATGCTGTGTACCTCCTGTAAATCATGAATTTCATCGAAGCTGATTTTTGGCATTCTGCCTGGTAAGAATACCCGTTTCAGCCAGACAGTAAATGCGCGTCGCAGGCTGTCTTGTTCCGGGGTGTGCAGCCAAGTGATTAATGCCTGTAACACTTGTTGGACATCTTCTGGGGTGCGGCTGTTCTCCAGTCGGAACAAAGCGGCTGTCAGGTTACGCAATGCTGCCAGTTCGTGTTCATGGTAACGTCCTTCATCCAGCAGCAGGTAGTTGAGCTGTGGCCGGTAACGATCCAGTCCGCCAGGCGCAGGGAAAATCAGCTCAGTTATGTTTGCCGGTGCCTGCCAGCGGTTGTCTCCATTGTACAAAACTACCGGTAGTACTGGTGGTAGCTGTTCCCCCGTTTTAATGGATTCACTGCGGATGAGGTCCTGATACAGCAGGCCGATGTAAGTCATGATTCGCACCGCCATGAACCAGTCCACGGTAGATTGAAATTCCAGCAATAAATAAACGTACAGCCATTCGTCTTGCTTGCCTTGCTTACGGCGCAAGCGCCAGATGATGTCATCCTGACGTTCTCTCAAATCATCGCTGATATAGCTACCGTTAATTTTCTCCAGTGTGGAAAAGTCGAGTTCATTAACCCAGTCTTCTTTAACAAAGCCGCGCAGCAAGTCTGCCACCATTTCAGCGTGGGAAAATAGCAGTTTATATCCGTGATCGTGATCCATCTCTCAGATTTTTATCGTGTCGCAAATACTGTTTCAGTTTGTCGTAAAAGTTCTCGTACGTACCGATTTGATAGAAGTCGATGATCATAAATTCAATAGGTATGTTTCTGGCCGGCGATCGATAAGCTATTGGATACTCTTGCTGGTTGAACCGGGACTTGTAAGCCCGAACATCGGCCAGACCTCCCGCTTTGAGCTCGCCAATTTCTGGTGTTTCGCATATCATTTCTACCTTATCTTCAATTGCCAGTTGCAGCGGCCTGTTAGCTTTATTGACATACTGGGCGAACGGATGCTTGAAACTGGTTCTCATGGACCGATATTGGATAGCAATCGACTCCATGTCAAAGCAAAAATAATCTGCCAACCGAAAGGATAGTATTGCCAAATCTGCATGGAAAATCGCGACATCTATGACATGATGAATCTTCCCGATTTCAGGATGCTTCATTATGGAACCGATTTGCAGGTTTGTATCAACAGGCTTTTACAGGAAATATTACCCTGTGGCTGGTTATACTATGCAAGCGCCTTTGGCAGTGCCGTTGCATGATCACGATTTCTGTTGTTAGTCACGGTCAATCAGCTCTGGTTGAGGAATTACTCAAGGATTTAGCCAGGCTGGATATGCCTATGATCGCCGAGGTGTTGATTACCCTCAATATTCCCGAAGAAATTTTATTTGAACCTGATGATTTTCCCTATCCGGTCAGTGTGTTGAGAAATACTGCGCCCCGGGGATTTGGTGCAAATCATAATGCTGCTTTCCGGCAAGCAAAGGGAGAATGGTTCTGTGTTCTGAATCCCGATATCCGTCTGGTTGAGAATCCGTTTCCAGTTTTGCTTGAGGAGATTACTCGGTTATCCGCCGCAGTGATCGCACCGATGGTGATCACGCCGAATGGTGGGGTCGAGGACAGCGTTCGGCGATTTCCCACTCCTTTTTCTCTAGTCATCAAATTTCTTGGATGTGGTGATGGCCGATATATCTTCGCTGCCGAGGATGTGACGTTCAGAGCAGACTGGGTGGGTGGAATGTTCATGCTGTTTCGCGCAGGAGATTTCCGTGCGATTGCTGGTTTTGACGAGAAGTATTTTCTGTACTACGAGGATGTGGACATCTGTGCGCGCTTGTGGAAATCTGGGCGGTCAGTCCTGGCATGTCCAAAGGTCCGGGTAATTCACGATGCGCAACGGGCCAGCCGGAGAAGTTTGCGCTACATGAGGTGGCACATGGTCAGCATGTTGCGGTATCTCTGGAAGCATTGGTGACGTTTACCAAGGACGTTGGCAAATTCTGCAGAGTAAGCACATGGCAAGATCATCCCTGGTGCTCCACCAGCTTTTTCAAGCCTTCGTCTACTGATAACGGCGGCTGCCACCCGAGCAAGGTGCGGGTTTTACTGATATCCACCTGCAACGAACCTAGCAAACGCTGCGCTATTGCACCTTTACTCAGCAAGCGCGCCGCCAGGTGTAACAGCCACACCGGTATGGCAAGTAAGTGTACTTTTTTGCCCATCGCTTGGCCCAGCTGCTGCAATAAATCGGCAGTGGATAGATCTTCTCCATCGCTTACCAGAAAAGTCTGATTGGCTGCGTTTGGGTGATTCACGCAGGTGCAGATAAGATCCACCAGATTGTCCAGCGCCACCAGACTACGACGATTTTTTACCACCGCACCCAACGGCAGAGGAAAACCACGCCGCACCCAACGCAGCATGGTCAGAAAATTACCTTTGACGCCAGGGCCATAAACCAACACGGGACGAATGATGACCAGCTCCATGCCCATCTCCTGAGCCAGTTTGTGCAAACCCGCTTCGGCCTCGGCCTTGGAAATGCCATAAGCATCTTCTGGCGCAGGCGTGTCATCTGCTGAATAGGGTCGCCCCGGCTGCGTGCCTTCGCCGTTGACCTTAATTGAGCTGATAAACACAAAACGCCGCATTCCGGCAGCGGCAGCCTGCTGCGCCAGGCGCAGCGTACCATCTACGTTCACGCGGCGATATTCCGTGAGTGGATCAGTCGCGTTATCTTGCATTACATGGACGCGGGCAGCGCAATGGACTATCACATCCACTCCTGCCAGGGCTTGCGTCCAGTCGGTGGCCGCATCCAATGTGGGTACGATTACTGCTTCATCAACCGGACACCCTGCTGTCAACGCTGAGACTGACGTGCGAAATACAGGCCGTACCGTTACCTTTCGCTGACGCAGTGTCTGCCAGATGGTACCGCCTACAAAACCGCTGGATCCAGTCAGCAAGATGTTCATTTCATGTCTCTTGGCGTAGTATCTGTGCGCACAACAATGAACGGGCACAATTACATTCATAACCAGGATGATTTTGTCTGTCAATTTTCTGATATTTGTTGGTAGGCATATTAGAAAATCTGGGTGGCAAAGTCTTTGAAATCGATCAAATGTTGTTCGCGATAAGCTACAGTTAAGAGGCCTCTGCGCGGATCCTCCATGAGCCGCGTTGCTGGCAAAATCGCAATGATCGCAAACGCTTCAAAAAGGCATAATTGTAGAATGATGATCTATCTTGCTATACAGGCTCGTATCGTTGAACTTCAAATCCCGATTACAACAGCAGCGATTTCACGCACCCAGCTGTTCAAGGACTGTTTTCGCTTCAATCAAGTCGAGGTTGTCTACGCGTTCATTGAATCTGGAGTACACCGCGTTTAAGATGCGTTTGGCATCGTCTGCTTTGTTGAGTTTTCTCCAAAGTTTAGCTAGGCTCGTGGCGGCCCGAAGTTCAAATATTTTTGCATACTGATCCTGCGCGATCTTTAAGGCTTCACACAAACACTCCTCTGCTTCTTGGACTGTTTGCTCGGATTGCCCGAGCAACAGTTCGCCTTTCAATCGAAACAACTCCGCTTGCCAAAACAATTCTCCTCCAGTAACAGCAAGTTTCTGTGCCTCCTCAATGGCGACCAATCCTTCGTCAATTCTATTTCTGCGTAAATAGATTTCTGCCAGTAACGCCAATGTAGACGTATTGTTGGTAATCGCACCTGTGGCCCGGGTAGCAGCAATCCCATTAATTAATTTGACGAGGCCTTCCTCCCGTCCAATTTCGGCCAATGCCCAACCCTGAGAGGCTGTCGCCCACGCCAACCCCAATTCAAATGAGTATTGTGTTGAAACCGTAATTGCCTCATCGGTGAGCTCCAGCGTTCTCTTCGCATTGCGGGCGCCGGCATAGATCCAGGCAAGAAAAATGAGCGTAAAAACACGAGTGAATGGGTGCTCCAGCGCCCTCGCCATACCTATCGCCTCCAATGCCAACGTTTCGGCTTGCTCAATCTCACCTAATATCCATAACGTCCTGGCCAGCAGAATCCTCGCGCTTATTCCTGAATCTTGTCCGTAGAAAAAGACCTGTGAGCGGTGTTCATCCGGAACGTCAAGGGATTTTGCGGCGGACAGATGGGTTCTGGCTTCGTCAAACCGGCCAGAAAATAAGTTGATTGCACCCAAGGCATGGTGAGCTTCAATCAGCAGTTCTGCTATTTGCTCACGGTGAGCCAGTGCCAAGAGATCTTCAGCCAGGCCGCGCGCACGGACGAGGTGCCCTCTGAGCATAAGAACGACCCACAATCCCCGAATAACTCGAAATTGGTCCACGGAACTGCTTTGCTCCGACAACAAATCCTTCGCTCTTCGATAATTACGTTCCATTTCGTCGGACGCATATCCTTTGACGGCCAGCAATGGGCCTCCGCGTGCAAGCAGGAGTTCCAACTCCAGGGTATTTCGCTCCGGGTCTTGCGGCAGTTCCTTTAGCAAATCCAGTGCTCTGTTAAAATGATTAAGCGATTCGATATTGGCTGATTGTTTCGCATCTCTACGGGCCGCGCGATGCCAATAATCAACTGCCGGACCAGTCAGCCCTGCCTGTTCCAAGTGATAAGCCAAGAGTTCCGGTTCCATGTTTACCCGCTCTGGGAACCGGCTCTCCAGGGTTTTGGCAATGCGAGCATGAAGTATGCGCCGAGGTTTCTTGGGTAACATGCTGTAGGCCGCTTCCTGGACGAGTGCATGCTTGAAGTAGTATGTCGCAAGAGGTATCTTGCCCTCTTGAAGAACGAGCCCGGAAGCAACGAACAGGTCGAGTGCATTCCTTAACTCGCTGTCCGGCACTTCGACAGTGGCTCGCAACAGCTCGTAGGTAAATTCGCGCCCTATTGCCGCACCGGTTTGCACAATTTCTCTGGCTGACCCTAACCGATCCACCCGCTCCATGAGCAACGCCTGCAGACTGTCTGGAATGGGCAATCCCTTTAGTGGGCCCTTCAGAGTAAATGAATTGTTGTCCTCGATCAGGAGCCCAGATCCAAGCACATTTTCCGTCAATGTTTCAATATAGAGGGGTATGCCATCGGCCTTGGCCAGAATAGCCTGCTGCACCTC
Source organism: Nitrosomonas eutropha (assembly GCF_003201195.1). Taxonomy (GTDB): domain Bacteria; phylum Pseudomonadota; class Gammaproteobacteria; order Burkholderiales; family Nitrosomonadaceae; genus Nitrosomonas; species Nitrosomonas eutropha. The sequence goes on from NZ_QICQ01000001.1 coordinate 161,651, forward strand.
GGGCGGAAGCACTTTTCCTCCTGTTATCGCCGCAATGAGTTCAGCGCTATGCCGACGTGGAAGTCGGTTGAGCGTCAGGGACGTCACATAGCTATATTCCGACCACAACGGCTTGAAGTTGGGGCGAGTTGTGATCAACAACAACACACGCATCTGCCGAATGCGGCCAATGATTCGCGTCATGAGTTCCTGCGTTGTTGGATCAAGCCAATGGGCGTCTTCCACCGTGAACAACAGTGGACAACGATCGGCCAGCCTTTGTAGATAGTGCACAAGTGCTTCCAGCGTCATGTCTTTGCGTTTTTCGGATGGCACATTGAGAAGCGGATACCGATGATCTCCCTGGATCGAGAGCAGATCTGCCAGCAATGAAACCGTTTCCTGGCTATCGATTCTGCCTTCGATAGCCAGGGCGTCGAGCTTGTTCAGTTGTGCCTGGGCACTGTCATGACTTGCGAGTCCCGCTGTTTGCCGCAGAAAATTGATGGCCGGATAGAGTGCCGTATTGGTATGGTAGGGTGAACATTGAAACTGAATCGTCTGATACCGTTCATCTTTGAGGCGCTCACATAAACTACAGACGATTCTCGATTTTCCGATGCCGGCCTCACCGGATAGGAGCACGACTTGTCCTTCGCCGCTGATGGCCTCGCGCCAGCGACCCAACAGGAGTGAGATCTCCTGTTCTCTGCCTACAAATTTGGCTAAGTGGCTGGATCGATAGGACTCAAACCGGCTGACCGACAGCCTGGTACTCAGAACCTGCCAAGCTTGGACAGGTGTGTCGAACCCTTTCAGCGAAAAGGAGCCGAGATCCAGAAATTCGAATTCATTTCCGACAAGCCGTTTCGTCGCTGGATCAATGATCAATTGATTGGGTTTTGCCAGCGTCTGGAGGCGGGCGGCGAGATTTGGGGTTTCACCAAACACTGACCGTTCCTTGGCAAGATCCTGTCCTATTAGCTCGCCGACTACGACTTGACCAGTAGCGACCCCGATTCGTGCAGCAATATCAAACTGTAAATGGGGGTTGTCTCGATTAAGTTCCCCCACTGTATCCAGAATAGCCAGTCCAGCATGGACCGCTCGTTCCGCATCATTTTCATAGGCATGGGGGTACCCGAAATAAACCAGCATCCCATCGCCCATGTATTTTGCGATATAGCCATTGAGCCGGTCAATTGCTTGGCTACAGGCGTCCAAGAACCGTCGGATCACATCCTGGAGGTCTTCAGGGTCCAATCGGCAGGACAGTGCTGTCGAATCCACAAGATCACAAAACATCACCGTCAACTGTCGACGTTCTGCTTGATCCCGTTCTGGACGGAATAGCTGCTCCTCCTGAATGACGTCAGCGGGCATAGGCCTCGAATCCATAACCTCAGCGTTTTGCGACAATTGAGTGATCGCGCGCAAGATTTTTTTCCGATGTCCCAGCAAAACACCCAGCGCCTCCAGATCGCCCTCATTCAGCTCGGGCAGGACATCCCAGGTGATCGCATTTTGCTGAAACGACTCGCGATATATACCTAGGCCAAGGTTATCCAGCCATTCTGATATGTGATCATTCGTCATGAACAAAGTCGATGGTAGATATTCCGGCCTGCCATGGACAGGATTAACTGAGTTAAGCGTGGGAAGTTACTCGTTGCGGATCGTAATCCTTTAATCGATAATAGATCTGTGATGAACAACGCTTCCAAAAATATGATTCCTAAAGGATCTTTCACTCGAAAAATGGAACGTCAACTGGTAGGCATGGTAATGGCGGTCATCGCCTACGTGATCGAGAAAGCCGTGTTGCGTTCGATCAAGCGTAGTGGCACAAAATCTTCGGCACTGAACAGTCCGCCATCGTAAACTATTTTTGTCTTCAATGTCTTTGCAGCAGATCGATAACCAGGCCAAGGGTCAGCAGACCTCCGACGATCCCGAATGTTATTGGCACCCACTCGGCAGTAACCGTTGACGCTGCTGTGAATCCACTGGCCAGGATACTTGCCGCAGCGGTCAGGCCGAGCGCTAGTCGTCGTCCCGTATGACGTACTATATCCTCCAGTGAATTGGCCCGGAAATTTACCACAAGCTTTGGACCGCCAGGGCGGGCACCAACGAAATTTTCAACTGCTTCGATCATGCGCAGGGTTCGTACTTTCAACTTCTGAGATTGATACAGCAATGTCTTCGGATTGAACGCGGTACCCATGCGTTTAGCCATCAAGCGCATCAGATACTTTCCCGCTACGTCATACGGATCGAGTGCTGGATCAAGCTCGGCAGTCGCCAGCTGTACCTGCGCGAGTGCCTTGATGGCGAGCGTGAGCGAAGCTGGTAGCGGTACTCCGTGCCGTAACGAAACCGCACTCATTTCTTGCAGAAGCGGCCCGATCTGCATCTCGGCAAGCGAGGCAGTGCGATATTTTGCCATCACTTCCCCAATCTCACTCTGGAATCGGGCCACATCGAGGGTGCTACTATTATCGGCGCTCGTCATCATGAATGTGACATCGGTGAGAAACGCCGCATCTTCCTGCCATAGAGCCATCAACATTAACAAGAGATGCTCACGGAGATCGGTTCCTACCATACCGACCATTCCGAAATCAAGAAAATAGATGCAATCCTTCCACCACATCAGATTGCCTGGGTGGGGATCGGCATGGAAGAAGCCATCGACGATGATCTGTTTGTAGTAGCTCTCCAACAGTTGACGAGCAGCCTGGATGCGTGCTGGGCCAGCCGGCGCCTGCCTGATCGGTATACCCTGGATCTCTTCCATTACTAATAACCGAGACGTGGACAGATCCCGGTGTACGCTGGGTACGGCAAGGCGATTATAGTCTGCGAGCACCACTTGCATGCGCTCGATATTGTCGGCCTCCTGACGGAAGTCGAGTTCACTATGGAGCGAGGTGGAGAGATGTTTGAACACGGCTTCCATATCAATCACCTGATTGAGCGCAGGACGCTTTCCGACTTTCTCCACAAACACCTGGAGGAGGGCGAGATCCTGTTCGATATCCATGCGAGCAGTCGGTCGCTGAACCTTGACTACGACCCGTTCACCGCTTTCGAGCGTTGCACGATGGACCTGAGCGATCGTGCCAGCGGCGAGAGGCTTCGGGTCAATCGACTTGAATACATCCTCCCAGGGGACTCTCAATTCCTGCTCGGAAACTTGGACCACCTCGCTTTCCGTCATCGGCGGCACCCGGGACTGCAACAGAGAAAGCTCCTCAATGTATTCAATTGGAAGGAGATCCGGGCGAGTTGACAACACTTGTCCGAGTTTTGAGAATATCGGGCCAAGCTCTTCCAGGGCTGCTCGTAAGCGCTTGGCTTGCTGACGGCGGATAGATATATCTGGTTCGTTAGACTGGCTGAACAGCTTGAGGCCATGTTTCGCCATTACAGCTGCGATATGCGTAGCGCGGGCTGCCAGTCGAGGCTCAAAAGGCGGGATTTCACCCTCGGATAGGTGAGTTCGAGCCAAACCCGATGTCTGCTCACCAGTAGAATGCGCGGTATTTACAATAATCACGGTGCAATGGGCACTATGACTGATGCGGTTCGGTATGTTACCGAGCAAAAACTTTTTTCGACCTGCCATGCCAAAATTGCCAACCACCAGGACATCGACTGCCTTCTGTTCAGCGGCGCGGACGATTGCCAATGCCGGATCCGTATCAATGACGACCAAAGCATGCCCGCGATCTCCGGCGACCTGCCGCACAAAGTGTGCCAAATCGTTGTTGGCTGCCGCAGCGCGCGTTTGTTCGGCTTCGCCGAATTCTGTGGCGGACGGATACTGCGGCACCACTACCTCAACCGCGAACAGCTCCGCATCGTAGCGGTCGGCAAATCCAGCGGCCCACTGGACAGCTCGGTCGGCGGCTTCAGAGCGGTCGGTGCCTACCATCACGCGTTTTATGACTTTACTCTCCAGATGATTTTTCATAAATGTTGTAGAGTGATGAGCAGGGATAGCATCGATATGACAGGATCAGCCTGGGTGGCAGGGTGTGCAAACACCCTGCCCAAACGCTTATCAGCGTGCTATTGATCTGAAACAGCCAATCGATGCTGGTTGTTACGTAACATCTTTTTTCTCAGAGTTACCTTACATGAGTCAACGTTCCTGGCCTCCGGCAATCTTTGTTATGCAGAAACGTACAGGTATAATCAAGTCGTATGGAATTCGTTATATTAAACGATGAACTTCAAGATGAAGCTGGTTTTTTGGAGTTGCTCGCGTGTGATTTAAAGCCCTTTTATGAGCCGCGTTTACCCTATCACAACTGGGATGAACATATTGAGCACGGTCTTGGTATCATCGACGACCTTTGTAAGCAGGAAAAGACCAAAGGCAACCTAATCAATTCTTTCATGGCCAAAATTGCTTATATGGGGCATGACGCTGGTTTCCCCCATGACCTCATAGCACCTGTCTGGGAAAAGTATGGCAGTAAAGAGGGGTATTCAGCTCATATAATGAATGTCCTCCTGCAAAATTACGGGTTCGAAGAATCATATATTCGAGATGTTCAAACATGCATAATGTTTACAAGGATGGGTGAACAGCTACCAGAAAATGTAGGTGAAGAGCTTGGTAACACAGCTAAAGCTGTGCGCACTGCTGATCTTTCTCATGTCTTTGGGCCTTACAAGAACTTCGTTATCAATAGCTTCAAGCTTATGGAAGAAGGGAAAATGTACGGTCGAGAGCCAGTCTTGGCAGAATTCAAAAATAGAACCAGATTTGTGCTGACAAATTACTTGAGTCCCGATTTTATTCCTTCTGGTACTTACAGTATTGTTGATGGCATGAAAAATATTGAGCGTTTTTGTAAAGATTCACCAAGCCGTTTATTGAAAGTTGTCGGGAAACAGGCTAACCGTTTCGCAAGTCTTATAAAGAAAGCTGCTTAAAGACCTTTAGATACTAGATGCCAGTCAGACTGGTATTGCCCGATTTGCTGCCCGCTATGGCTTTGTAGAAAAGCCTGCCAGGATTCGTTTTCATATCCTGGATCCTGAAATACAAATCATCGCGGGTATCTGTTGTCCGGATATTACACTGGATGCTGGTAGCTTTAGCCGATTGACCATTGGTATCCGGCGGGTGTTTATCACTGAAAACGAAATCAACTTTCTGGCTTTGCCCAATGTCCTTGCTGCCATGGCTGTTTTCGGCTCCGGCTACGGCTGGGAAGCGCTTGCTCGGAGCCGTTGGTTGGATCGCTGTGTGATCCATTACTGGGGAGATATCGACACTCACGGCTTCGCCATTCTTGATCAACTGCGCAGCCATTTTCCGCATGTTTCATCTCTGCTGATGGATCGCGCGACTCTTGAGGCGCACACTGCTTTCTGGGGCCGGGAAGACAAGCCACAGCGGAATGATTTGTACCGATTAACTCCGGAAGAATCGGATCTATACGATGCTCTGCGTGACAACCGTATCCGTGAGGGGCTGAGGCTGGAACAGGAACATCTGGGCTTTGGCTGGGTACGTGAACGGATTGATCAGCTGTGATGCGATATGATATTAGGGTGAATTTTCAAGTGAACCTGTAAACCGGGATATCATGTTACGTTTACTGGATATTGTGCTGGCAGTCTTGGGTATTCTGGTTACCCTGCCGCTGTTGACGATTCTTTATGTGGTTGGGTTGTTCGACACACGATCACCATTATTTCGGCAGATAAGGGTAGGAAGACAGCAGAAGCCATTTGTCCTGGTTAAATTTCGTACTATGCGACCAGGTACGGCTTCTGTTGCCACGCATCTGGCGGATGTCTCGGCTATTACTTCTTTTGGTAATTTTTTGCGAAAAACTAAGCTGGATGAGCTGCCGCAACTATGGAATGTACTCAAGGGGGAGATGAGTCTGGTTGGCCCCCGGCCTTGCTTGCCAAATCAGCTTGAGTTGATCGGGGAACGAGTGCAACGGAGGGTCTTTGATGTGCGTCCGGGTATTACAGGGTTGGCGCAGATTCAGGGTATTGATATGTCTACCCCTGTGCTGCTGGCAGAGGTTGATAGGCAGATGATCAGGACGTTGTCGGTAGTGAATTATTTTAAGTACATTGTGCTGACAGCGACAGGTCGTGGTGCAGGGGATCGTATAAGAGAAAAATCCGGTTGATTAAGTTTTATGGTTAAAAATTACTTCAGACAGTTTGCACCCTCAGTGTTGACCTTGTCCCGTACGATGAAGCGGCTAATTGCTCTTTCTGTAGATTTCAGTTTGTGTGTTTTGACAGTCTGGCTGGCTTATTACCTGCGTTTGGGTGAGTTTGTCAGTTTTACCAGGCAGGGTCCATGGGCAGAGGGTGCCATTTGGGCAGCGGTAACCTCCGTTGTACTGGCGCTGCCTATTTTTATTGTTACTGGTCTTTATCGTGCCATTTTCAGATACAGCGGTTGGCCGGCGTTATTGACGGTAGCACGTGCTATCAGTATTTATGGGCTGATCTATGCCACCATCTTTATGGTTATCGGGCTGTCAGGTGTTCCACGCACAATCGGTATCATTCAGCCAATTCTGCTACTCCTGTTTGTCGGTGCATCGCGTGCGCTGGCACGTGTGTGGCTGGGAGATCAGTACCAGAATATTTTGAGACATATTTCCCGGCCCCGGGCATTTATTTATGGTGTTGGCCGAACAGGCCGTCAGTTGGCAGTAGCCATGGCCAATAGTCCGGAAATACAGATAGCGGGGTTTCTGGATGATGATGATCGCTTGCATGGACATGTACTCAATGGTTTGCCTATCTATAACCCGGGTGATCTGACGGCCTTGGTTTCCACCTTGAATATCAGCGATGTCTTGTTGGCAATGCCGGGTATTTCACGCCGTCGTCGTAATGAAATTTTATGTCAGATTCGTGATGCGCGTGTTTCGGTACGGACATTGCCCAGTGTGACTGATCTGATCCAGGGTAAGGTGGGTATTACAGATTTGCGTGAACTGGATATTGATGATCTGCTCGGGCGTGAACCGGTAACACCGAATCATATTCTGTTAGCGAAGAATATTCTGGGTAAAGTGGTGTTGGTGACGGGAGCGGGTGGATCGATTGGTAGTGAACTTTGCCGCCAGATTCTTGTTGTGGGGCCGATCAGGTTGCTGTTGGTTGAACAGAATGAATTTGCGCTTTATATGATTCACCAGGAACTGGAGGGGAAGCTTGCCAGCCGTGATATTGTGTTGGTGCCTTTATTGGCATCAGTACAGGATGAGGGCCGTATGCGGGAGATCATATCTACTTGGCACCCGGATACTGTCTATCATACCGCTGCCTATAAGCATGTGCCGCTGGTGGAGCATAATCCGGCGGAAGGCATTAAGAACAATGTGTTTGGTACGCTCCATCTGGCACGGGCCGCCGAGGAAAATGGTGTGATGGATTTTGTGCTGATCAGCACAGACAAGGCAGTGCGACCTACCAATATCATGGGTGCGAGCAAGCGCCTGGCAGAACTGGTATTACAGGCTCTGGCCGATAACAATTCCACTACCCGATTTTCCATGGTGCGTTTCGGTAATGTGCTGGGTTCATCGGGCTCAGTGGTGCCGAAATTCCGTCAGCAAATCCGGGAGGGAGGTCCGATTACGCTGACTCATCCGGAGATTACCCGCTATTTCATGACAATTCCGGAAGCGGCTCAATTGGTCATCCAGGCAGGGGCAATGGCCAGGGGCGGGGGGGTATTTGTGCTGGATATGGGAGAATCCGTGAAGATTATGGATCTGGCACGCCACATGATTGAGCTTTCTGGTTTGACTGTCAGAGATGAGCAGAATCTGGAAGGTGACATTGAAATTGAGATTACCGGTTTGCGCCCCGGTGAAAAGCTTTATGAGGAGCTGTTGATTGGAAACAACCCGGAACTGACCTCCCATCCGAGGATTATGAGAGCGCATGAAGATTCTGTTCCTTGGGCAGAGCTGGAAGGTAAGCTGAGTGCTTTGGAGATGGCTTTAAATGTGAATGATGTCGGTGTCATCCGGTTGATGATGGCACAACTGGTTCCTGGTTATATCCCCAATCAGGAGATCGTAGATTGGGTGTATCTTGCGCAGGAAGACGAAGCACGGGCAATGGAGTTGGGCAGCAAGGGGACTTCCGGATAAAAGTAAGTAACTCGCTGTTCATTTGTGTATTCCGCAGCGTGCGTTATAAATCACGCCGTTGCAGGCAACGTAGTCGCGCAGGAGTGTGCAGGTGGTATCACGCAACAGATCAGTTGTCACGATGATACCGCGAATTTCCAATTCATCAATCCAGTTCTCTGGTCGAGGGCCTTCGTCGAAACCGATTGCCTCCACATCCTCACCGCGTGCAGCACAGACCAAACTGCGTACGCCGGACCAGATCACTGCACCAAAGCACATTACACAAGGTTCGGCACTGGTTACCAGTTCACAGGCAGGCAGACCGTCAGCGCTCAAATCGTGGCTGCCCAGTTTTGCCTGCGCCAGCGATAACGCAAGTATTTCGGCGTGAGCAGTGGAACAGTGGCTTGATACCACCCGGTTGGTACCGGCTGCAATCAGCAAGCCGCTGTCGCGCTCGAATACCGCTGCGGCAAAAGGGCCACCATCTGTAGCCATATTGATACGCATTAGTTCAAGCACATAACTCATGCGTGCTTCAGGTTTAATCAGCACGCGCGGCTCCATATTTGCCTGTACGAGGAAAGCTGGCAGTTTGATGTGCAATGTAGTGCTTATGCTCATAGGGCAACTTTACACTAATGTCGATCAATGCGGGTAGCGCTTGGTGTTACTTCGGCACAATCGAATCTTCATTGTTATAAAAATTGATTTTTTTGTCTGAAAGCCATTGGTACTGGCCTGATATCCAGCTGGTGTGGTTACCCGATTAAAGTCAGCCCGCAAGCAGCCGATAAAGTCTGAAATTCATAAAAGGTTTTTCAGTCATGTTGGTAACTATCGGATATCTTATTGTCATTGTCTCCGTGTTTGGTGGATTTGCTCTGGCGGGCGGCCATCTGGGATCATTATTTCAGCCGGTCGAGCTGCTCATGATTGCAGGTGCCGCGCTGGGTGCATTCTTCGTCGGTAATTCCGGCAAAGCAATCAAGGCTACTTTCAAAGCGCTTCCTGGTGTTTTTCAGGGTGCCCGATATACCAAGGTGGTCTACATGGAGCTGATGACACTGCTCTATGAAGTGCTCGGCAAAATCCGCAAGGAAGGGCTGATGTCGATTGAGGCGGATGTGGATGATCCTGCTAAAAGTCCGTTGTTCACAAAATATCCCAAAATCCTGTCGGATCATCATGCCATAGAATTCATTACCGATTATCTGCGGCTGATGGTTGGCGGTAATCTTAACCCCCTGGAAATTGAAAATCTGATGGATGGTGAAATCGAAACGCATCACCAGGAAGGGGAGGTGCCTGTGCATGTTATCGGCAAGATGGGGGATGCACTCCCGGCTTTCGGAATTGTGGCAGCCGTGATGGGTGTGGTGCATACCATGGCGTCAGTCGGCATTCCACCGGCAGAGCTGGGCAAGTTGATTGCTGCGGCATTGGTTGGGACGTTTCTTGGGATTTTGCTTGCCTATGGTTTTGTCAGCCCTCTAGCCAGTCGCCTGGAACAGAGATTGCATGAATCAAGCAAGTTGCTGGAGTGCATCAAGGTTACGCTGCTGGCTAATCTCAACGGCTATGCACCGGCTCTGGCAGTGGAATTTGGCAGGAAAGTACTATTCTCCACCGAGCGGCCATCGTTCATCGAACTGGAAAAACACGTCAAACAGAGTAAAGCTAAATGATGTTGCTTCTCCAAGTTTTTCTGTTGCTAAGTGAGGTCGTGAATGGCTGAGGATTTTTCACAAAAACCCATCATTATCAAACGTATTAAGAAGGTGTCGGGGCAGCATCACGGTGGTGCTTGGAAAATTGCCTATGCTGATTTCGTGACGGCTATGATGGCCTTTTTTTTGCTGATGTGGTTGTTGGGTTCAACTACGCAGGGGGATAAGGAAGGTATTTCTGAATATTTCAAGATGCCTTTAAAAGTTGCGCTGCTTGGGGGAGATGGCAGCGGGGACAGCACCAGTGTCATTAAAGGAGGTGGTGATGATCTGAGCCGGCGAATCGGTCAGATGAGGCGATCCGATTTTGATGACTTGAAGCAATCTCTTGATATGGATGCGCTGCAGACTCTCCAGGATCGTGTTGAACGGGAACAACTGGAAAAACTCAAAGCCAGAATAGAAGATGCAATCAACAGTAATCCGGTACTTAATAAATTTAAGAGCCAGCTGTTACTCGATATTACCTCGGAAGGTTTACGCATCCAGATTGTTGATGAAAAAAACCGTCCGATGTTTGCTATCGGAAAAGCAGAATTGCAGCCGTATACCAAAATGATTCTGCATGAAATCGGCAAGATGCTGAATGATGTCGGCAATAAAATCAGTCTTTCTGGCCACACTGACGCGACTCCCTATCCCTCCGGTGAAAAAAGCTACAGTAACTGGGAATTATCGGCGGATCGTGCCAATGCTTCCCGGCGTGAGCTGATCGCGGGTGGAATGAATCCGGAGAAAATGTTGCGAGTGGTCGGGCTGTCTTCCGCGGTGATGTTTGATAAAGAAGATTCATTCAGTCCGTTTAACCGGCGGATCAGCATTATCGTCATGAATAAAAAAGCCGAGGATGCCATTACCCGTGAAAGCCTGGGTGAAGTAAACATCCATAGTGAAGAAGAAGTCAGTCCGCAGATTGTGGATGGAAACAATGCCGTATCCAACTGAGACTGTTCATCAGTGTGCTGCTTCCGAATCACTGCTGAAAAAGATCTTTGTAGTGCTGCCAGGCAGTATTTTGCTTGTATGTCTGCTTGGGGTAATTCTGCCGTGGCCGCTCACGCTGCTGCACGCAATCTGGCTGCAGGGAGTGATTGCTGCGCTCATGAGTTTCTATCTGTTGCGCTTGCCAGTCTGGCAGGCGGTTATTCATCTGTTCTTTTTTCCGGCGCTGCTGTCGGCAATATCAACACTGGAGCTGTCTGCTGACTGGTATCTGGCTGGTTTTATTACACTCATGCTAGTTTTTGGAAGAATACATCACACACGGGTGCCGTTGTTTTTGTCTAGCCGGGAAGCGGTTGATACACTGGCTGGATTGCTGCCGCAGGATTGCAACTTCAAATTGATTGATCTGGGCTCGGGGTGTGGCGGGCTGGTATGCAAATTGGCGCGGATGTTGCCGCATGGCAGCTATCACGGCGTTGAGACCGCCATGTTGCCCTGCTGGATCAGTAAGTTGAGAGCAATGCTATCCGGGCAGGATTGCCGGTTTCAATGGGAAAGCATCTGGCGGTATGATCTGTTTGGATACGATGTAGTATATGCCTATCTTTCCCCTGTGCCCATGCCTCGTTTATGGGAGAAAGTATGCCAGGAAATGCGTCCGGGTAGCCTTTTCATCAGTAACACCTTTACTGTTCCAGGCGTCGTGCCTGATCGGTGTATCCAGCTGGATGATTTTAGTGGTGCCGCACTTTATATCTGGCAAATACCTTGATGAAATTCTGCGTTATTGTCGTCGCCAGGTTGTTCCTTGCGGACCGTCTTCCAGAATAATGCCGGCTTCGGCCAGTTGCTGACGCAGTGCATCAGCCTGCGCAAAATTCTTCTCCTTGCGCGCCTGTAATCGCTGCTGGATCATGCGTTCAATTTCTTCTATGGAATGGTGGTCATTCTGTGGGTGTGCGGGATGTTGCAAATATTGCCTTGGTGATTGCTGTAACAGACCCAGTATTCCACCTAGAGCCTTGAGCAAACTGGCATAGTGTGAATTACCCGTCCGGTTTGCTTCGCTTGCCAGATCGAACAGCACCGCAACCGCCTCTGGTGTGTTGAAATCATCATTCATCGCCGCCATGAAACGCTGAGCGTAGCCATCATTTACCCAGTCAATCGTAGCAGTTGCTTCTTCAGCTGCCTGTGCCTGTGATGGCGCGTGATTCTTCAGCGCTGTGTAGAGACGTTCCAGTGCGTTTCTGGCATCGTTGAGGTGGGCATCAGAATAATTGAGCGGGCTGCGATAGTGTGCCCGCACAATGAAAAAACGAACTACCTCGGGCTGGTAGCGTGCCAGCACTTCCCGCACAGTGAAAAAATTACCCAGCGATTTGGACATTTTTTCATTGTCTACGCGCACAAATCCGTTGTGCATCCAGTAATTGACATGGGGGTGGCCGTGGACGCCTTCACTTTGCGCGATTTCGTTCTCGTGATGCGGGAATTGTAAATCCTGACCGCCCCCATGGATGTCAAACCGCTCACCCAGGTAGTGCCCGCTCATGGCGGAGCATTCAATATGCCAGCCCGGACGTCCCTTGCCCCACGGCGAATCCCAGCTGGGTTCATCGGGTTTGGCAGCTTTCCATAACACAAAATCCAAGGGATCCCGCTTGTTGGTATCGATCTCCACGCGCTCACCGGCACGCAAATCATCGAGTGATTTACCCGAGAGCTTGCCATAGCCGGGGAAACGGCGTACGTCGTAAAATACATCGCCGTTGTTTGCTACGTAGGCGAGCCCTTTGCTCAGTAATGATTCGATCATTGTGACCATACTCTCGATGCATTCAGTTGCGCGCGGCTCGAAAGAAGGACTGATGATGCCCAATGCCGCAGCGTCTTCTTCCATTGCTTGAATGTAGCGGGCAGTCAGTGCTCCAAACGGCTCATGGTTTTCCAGCGCGCGGCGAATAATCTTGTCGTCGATGTCAGTGATATTGCGGACATAAGTCACCTCGTAGTCAAGAGTCTGTAGCCAGCGTACTACGCTGTCAAATACGACCAATACACGAGCGTGTCCAAGATGGCAGTGATCATAAACAGTCATGCCACACACATACATTTTGACTTTCCCGGGTGTAAGAGGGATAAATTCGCGTCTGGAGCGGGTGAGCGTATCGTAAATTTTGAGCATCGGAGGCGTATGCAAGAGAGATAGTTGTGAGAAGTGCTTATTTTATTGATAAAATCAGGGACTTTTCTTTATAACCGTCCGCCCGGCAGAACCAGGGGCAAAACCGTGTGAGTATAGCATAATGATAATCTTCTCCTTTGAGCGGCATACTGCTCGTTCAATAAAAATAGTTACCTCCACTACGCTTTTCTTTACCTTATGCCTGACGATGTTGGCAACATCCGTTTTTGCAGCTAATCCTAAGGTTGAAATTAAAACCAATCTTGGCGCGATACAGATAGAGCTTTATGCCGATCAGGCGCCAAAGACTGTCAAGAATTTTCTGAACTATGTTAATGATGATTACTATACCGGCACGATTTTTCATCGGGTTATTGCCAAGTTCATGATTCAAGGGGGTGGATTCGATCAGAATTACGTACAGAAGCCTACCCGGCAGCCTGTCGAAAATGAAGCTGCCAACGGGCTTAAAAATACACTTGGTACGATTGCGATGGCGCGCACCAATGAACCACATTCTGCCTCGTCACAGTTTTTTATTAATGTCGCAAACAATAATTTTCTTGACTACACCGCTCCTACCATGCAGGGGTATGGTTACGCAGTCTTTGGTAAAGTTACAGCCGGCATGGATGTTGTTAATGCTATTGCCGGGACGCCAACCGGAGCAAATGGGCCTTTTAACAGAGATGTACCACAAAACATGATCGTTATTGAAAGTGTCAAATTGCTCCCGGCTTCTGCCAATTCCGAAAATCCGTAAACTCAGGACAAAATTAAAATGGTTAAAATACATACAAATTACGGCGCCATTACTTTGGAACTTGACAGCGATAAAACGCCTGTCACTGTCGAAAATTTCCTGCGTTATGTTGATAGCGGACATTACGACAACACTTTGTTTCATCGTGTTATCGATGGTTTTATGATTCAAGGTGGTGGTTATGCACCAGGAATGAAAGAAAAATCAACTTTGGCACCTATTCAGAATGAAGCTGCTTTGGGTTCTGGTAACGAGACCTATACAATTGCCATGGCTCGCACTTCCGATGTGCATTCTGCCACTGCACAGTTTTTCATTAACGTTGCCAATAACGGTTTTTTGAATCACACTGGCATGACGCCACAAGGTTTTGGTTACTGTGTATTTGGCCGGGTTGTGGAAGGCAAGGAAGTGGTGGATGCAATCAAGAAAGTGAAAACAGGTCGTTCTGCCGGACACCAGGATGTACCGCTGGAAGATGTCATCATTGAAAAAGCTGAGCGGGCTTGAGCTAAAATTCTGATAAATAATTTGTCTGGCACCAAAAATAATTTGGCCTGTGTTTTACAAATGGAAATTCAGTAGAAATGATGGAGATCAATAAAATTCTGGAAACAGCTCAAAATCGGGCGCAAGAGTTGGGTGTTTGCTACAGGGGAGCACTGTTGCCATCAGAGGCGCATAAGGTGCTGCAATCCATGCCGGAAGCCAGAGTTGTGGATGTGCGCTGTCGAGCTGAACTGGACTGGGTTGGGCGTATTCCCGGGGCAATTGAAGTCGAGTTGCTGACTTACCCGGGAATGCAGCCCAATCCTGATTTTCTGGAACAGCTTACTGGTCAGGTTGCAGATGATGCCATCCTGCTGTTCATCTGCCGCAGTGGTGGCCGGTCTGACCAGGCAGCAACCCTTCTGAGCCAGAATGGTTTTACGGAGTGTTATAACATTCTGGAAGGTTTTGAAGGCGATAAGGATGAAAGTGGTCACCGCGGGCGACAATCCGGCTGGAAAGCCGCTGGATTGCCGTGGATTCAGGGCTAAAGAGGGCTTTAATATTAACCTGCAGACCAGTTAATCAGGCCAAAATGGGCTGTAAGCAATACAATCAGGCCAAAACCAATGCGGTACCAGGCAAACAGGGTGAAATCATGATGGCTGACATAGCGTATAAACCCGCGTATCGCAATTAACGCGCTAATGAAAGCTGCGATTGATCCCACCACAAACATTCCCAGATCATCGCTATGTAAAAATTCCCGGTGTTTGTAGACATCATAGAAGGTGGCAGCAAACATGATTGGGATTGCCAGAAAGAAAGAAAATTCTGCAGCAGCTTTACGTGATAATCCGGACAATAATCCACCGATAATCGTTGCGCCGGAACGGGAGGTGCCAGGGATCAGTGCCAGACACTGTGCGCAGCCAATTTTCAGCGCATGCTTCCAGTTCATATCATCTACATTTTCAACCTCAATTCTGTGTTCCCGACGCTCGGCCCAGAGTATCAGCACGCCGCCAGTCACCAATGCAATAGCAACCGGCAGCGGGTGGAATAAGTAATACTTTATCGTTTTGATGAATAGCAAGCCCAGTATTGCGGCTGGCAAGAAAGCAACGCACAGATTCAGTACGAAACGATTTGCCCGTCGGGTGCCCCACCCCCTGGCCACATTTATTAGCCGTGCACGATATTCCCAACAAACGGAGAGAATCGCCCCCAGCTGTATTGCTACCGTAAAAACCTGAGCTTTATCGTCATTAAAATCCAGTAAATCGCCCGCCAGTATTAGGTGTCCGGTAGATGAGATTGGCAAAAACTCGGTCAGTCCTTCAACAATACCAAGCAGAAATGCTTTGATGAGAATCAGCCAGTCCATAGCGGCCTAATGTGAATTGTTTAAGCAAATGAAATCACCAGGAAAGATCATAGTTTTCTATAAATCTCACCGCCTTTTTCAATGAATTCATCCGCTTTTTTGGCCATGCCTTCCTGTAACGCCTCATTTTCAGAAATACCCTGTTGTGCAGCATAATCACGCACATCCTGGGTAATTTTCATTGAGCAGAAATTGGGCCCGCACATTGAGCAGAAGTGGGCAAGCTTGGCACCTTCCTGCGGCAGGGTTTCGTCATGAAATTGCCTGGCCTTATCTGGATCCAGGCTTAAATTGAATTGATCGTTCCAGCGGAACTCAAAACGCGCCTTGGACAGTGCATTGTCACGAATCTGTGCGCCTGGGTGTCCTTTAGCCAGATCAGCAGCATGTGCGGCGATTTTATAGGTAATGATCCCGTCCTTGACGTCATCCTTGTCCGGTAGACCAAGATGTTCTTTGGGCGTGACGTAGCACAGCATGGCAGTTCCATACCAGCCGATCATGGCTGCGCCGATTGCCGAGGTGATGTGATCATAACCAGGTGCGATATCGGTGGTGAGTGGCCCCAATGTATAGAAAGGTGCTTCATGACAATGTTCGAGTTGCAGATCCATGTTTTCCCGGATCAGGTGCATGGGCACATGCCCCGGTCCTTCAATCATGGTTTGTATATCGTGTTTCCACGCAATTTTTGTCAGTTCACCCAGCGTTTTTAATTCTGCGAATTGTGCCTCATCATTGGCATCATAAATTGAGCCAGGACGTAAGCCGTCTCCTAGGGAAAAGCTGACGTCATAGGCCTTCATGATTTCGCAGATATCTTCGAAATGTGTATACAGGAAACTTTCCTTGTGATGTGCCAGGCACCATTTGGCCATGATGGAACCGCCACGAGAGACGATACCGGTCATGCGTTTGGCTGTCATTGGAACGAAAGGCAAACGTACCCCGGCGTGAATGGTGAAGTAATCCACGCCTTGTTCTGCCTGTTCAATCAACGTATCGCGGAAAATTTCCCAGGTTAGTTCTTCGGCCTTGCCATCCACTTTTTCCAGTGCCTGATAAATTGGTACAGTACCAATTGGAACTGGACTGTTGCGAATAATCCATTCGCGTGTTTCGTGGATATTTTTTCCAGTGGAGAGATCCATGACCGTATCACCGCCCCAGCGAATCGCCCAGGTCATTTTTTCCACCTCGTCCTGAATGCTGGAACCCAGTGCGGAATTACCAATATTGGCATTGATTTTGACCAGAAAATTACGGCCGATAATCATGGGTTCTGCTTCCGGATGATTGATGTTGGCTGGAATAATGGCACGCCCGCGTGCTACTTCATCACGAACAAATTCTGGGGTGATCCATTCCTGAATCGCAGCACCAAAACTTTGTCCGGGGTGTTGTCGAGTTAGTAACTCGCTTTTCGCCAGATCGGTGACACGCTCTCTGCGCTGATTCTCCCGAATTGCGATGAATTCCATTTCCGGTGTAATAATGCCGCGCCTAGCGTAATGCATTTGAGTAACATTGCTGCCCCCTTTGGCGCGACGAACCGGGCGTGTGAGATTAAAACGCATTGCTGTCAAAGCGGGATCTTGCAACCGTTTTAAACTGTAACTTGAGGATAATCCCGAGAGAACTTCTGTATCTTCGCGCTCTTCAATCCATTTTTCACGCAAAGGGAGCAGACCGTGGCGGATATCTATATTGGTGTCAGGATCCGAGTAGGGGCCCGAAGTATCGTAGACGCAGATGGGCGGGTTTTTTTCGATTCCCTGGCTGGTGTTGGTATCAGACTGGCTGATTTCCCGCATCGGTACCCGGATATCTGCGCGGGAGCCTTGAATATAAATCTTGCGTGAATTGGGGAGAGATTGTATTGCAGCTGTATCTACCCGTGCATTGTCACTGGTGAATTTTTCCAGTCTGGAAACAGGTATTTTCATGCTATGCTCCTTAAGAAAGCCGCAAGGAGCAGGGAAATTACTCCCAGCTTCCCTCCGGCGGCGTTATCCGCATCAGGTATTAAGGGACTGTCTCACCGACATTCCAGTTTTCTGCGAATGCGGACCCCTAGCCAAAGCTGCCAAGCTAAAGTAAATATGGAATAATTGCAAGCCCGATTCTTTCGTTGATAACAGAATTAGATCTATGATGAACCTCGAACAAAGTCGTTTCAATATGGTGGAACAACAAGTCCGGACCTGGAATGTTCTGAATCAGGATATTCTTGACTTGTTATATCAGATAAAGCGTGAAGAATTTGTACCTGCAGCTTATCGTTTTATGGCATTCACGGATATGGAAATTCCGCTGGAGCATGATGCGGTAATGCTAACGCCCAAAATGGAGGCACGTATTCTGCAGGAATTGAACATCAATAAAACTGATAAGATCCTTGAGGTTGGTACCGGAACGGGGTATATGACTGCGCTGTTGGCTAAACTTGGTGCACATGTTTATAGTGTGGAAATCGTACCGGAACTGCATGCCATGGCGCGTATTAATCTGCAGGCACATGATATCACCAACATAACACTGGAGCAGGGTGATGCTGCACGCGGCTGGCCTGATCACGGTCCGTATGACGTAATTGTCCTGACAGCTTCCACACCAGTGCTGCCCGAGGCATTTCAGCAAAGTCTGGCACCGGGAGGCCGGTTGTTCGCCATAGTTGGTGAGGAGCCTGTTATGGAGGCAATGTTGATAACCTGTACCACACCAGGTAACTATAGTTCGACCCGCTTGTTTGAAACCTGTACTGCGCCATTCAGAAATGCATTGCAGCGCGAGCAATTTCATTTTTGAAGCCCTGTGTCCGCTAACCGCTTCATAAAAGCCAATGTACTGATAACTTCAGTGGCAATCATCAAACCACGAAAATACGAAGATAATGAAATCAGCCGGCTAATGATGAAAAGCTTACGAGGTTTAGCGTGTCTATTATGCTTGAGCATGTTTGTTTGTGTTCAGTTAGAAGCTGCCGATCTGATGCAGATTTACCGTGAAGCGCTGGAAGAGGATGCACAATACGGCGCGGCGCGCGCTGCCTATGTGGCTGCACAAGAACGGATGCCTCAGGGAAGGGCAGGGTTATTGCCCGATATTCGCCTGACTGGAGTTGGCCAAAATCAATATATTGAAACAAGTGGTTTGCCAAGCCGAGAGATCAAAAATCGGGGAATTACCGCGACTCTGACTCAACCGCTCATTCGTTTTGAGAATTTTATTATTTATCAGCAATCTAAAAATGAGGTGGCGCAGGCAGATGCGCAATTCGTTATCGCAGCGCAGGATTTGATCTTGCGGGTTGCACAAACCTATTTTGATATACTCAAGGCAAAAATTGACCTTGAGGTAGTCGAGTCGCAGAAAAAAGCGATTCATGAACAGCTAGAACAGGCTAGACGAAATTTTGAAGTTGGTGTTTCGACCATAGTCGATACACACGAAGCCGAAGCGCGTTACGATTTAACCTTGTCACAGGAAATCGCTGCCAGAAACAAACTGGAAATTAGTCAGCATGCATTAGAAGTTCTAATCAATCGACTCCCGAATGATCTGCAGGATGCAAGCCTGGACAAGATTATCGCCGATCCACTTTCTTTGCCTCACGATGGTATGGATGAGTGGGTCGGGCTAGCGGAAGAAAAGAATTTCCAGCTGAAAGTACAGCGTATTGCTTACGAGATTTCCGAGCAAGACATTGACCGTGCCAAAGCTGGTCACTATCCAACTCTTGATCTGGTTGCACAATATAGTGATCAGCATGGTGTCGGCGGTGCTTTCACCGGGCGAGGGCTGGATATCGTCAATAAATCTGTTGGATTACAATTGACGGTTCCTATTTTCCAGGGATTGTCAGTGCAATCTCGTGTTAGAGAAGCTTTAGCTAACCGGGACAAGGCTCGTAAAGATATGGAAAATGTGCAGCGCACGATCGCATTGCAGGTTCGCCAGAATTATCTCAATGTAACTAATGGTATTGCTCAGATCAAAGCGCTGAAGCAGGCATTAACATCCAGCCGCAGCCAGCTTGATTCAACCACGTTGGGTCAGGAGGTAGGTGTACGGATGGAAATAGATGTACTCAATGCGCAGCAGCAATATTTTTCGGCGCGCAGAGATCTTGCTCAGGCCTATTATGATTATCTGATGGCCCGGCTCCAGCTTAAAGCTGAAGTGGGTGATCTGGATGAAGATGATTTGCTGGAAATTAATGCATTACTTTGATTCTTCTTGTTTATTTTTAGTAAAAAAGCCGAAAAATTAGTGTAATCAAGGTAGTAGAAGAATTATTTTTCTGGATGTTCGCTTGGTCGTTTAGAGGATATTTTTGTGCGTTGTGGTTGCTGATGGCAAGCCATGCGGTAAGCGCGTAATGCTTTTTGTGCGTGGTTCAGAACGGTATCCTGTGGATAATTGATAATTTCGCGTGGCTCGACATCATCACTGATTCCGGCAGGAAAGCCGGATAGTAATTCCAGGCCATCATACATATGATCGATAGCGTAAATGTGGAACATACCTTTGGATACCGCATTAATTACACTATCATCCAGTATCAGGTGACGGCAATTGCGATCCGGGATCAGCACTCCTTGAGTACCATCAAGACCGGCAGTTTCACAAACCCTGAAAAATCCTTCTATTTTTTCATTAATGCCTCCTACCGGGAGCATTTCACCAAATTGATTGATCGCACCAGTGACTGCGATACCTTGTTTGAACGGTAATCCCGACAAGGCTGAAAGTAGTGCATACAATTCCGCGCATGAAGCAGAATCGCCTTCTACGCCATAGTATTCCTGTTCAAACACGATAGATGCATTGAGTGCGAGCGGTGCATTATGGTGAAACAAAGCGGATAGAAAATTTTGTAGGATGAATACGCCTTTATCGTGGATCGGCCCGGACATGCCGACTTCACGTTCAATATTGAGCAGACCGTCTTCTCCAGCCAAGGTGTGCGCAGTAATGCGTGTAGGAATACCGAAACTGTGATCACCCATCTCGATCAAGCTCAAACCATTGATCTGCCCGACTTTTTCACCATGTACGGTGATGACTATATCTCCGTCAGCAATAGCTTCTTGTGCACATTGGTCCGGGTAATTATGTCGCAGTGTCCGAGCCTGGCGGGCAGTTGTAACATCTCGCTCCTCAACAATAGTATTTCCGCGCGCTTTGCATTGCAGGGCGCTTTCCACAACCAGCATTTCTGTATAACTGAAGTTTGCACTTAATCGCTTCTGGTCTTCTGTGGTTCTGTGGCAGGTTTTTAGCACACAAGCAACCGCTCCGCGTGAAAAATGTGGCAGAGAGGATTGTTTACAGAGATGGGATATAAAAATAGACAGAGCCCGGTAGGCTTGTATACTGGCCAGGAATGAGACTGCAAAATCAACTTTTACCCGGAATCGCCGCGCTAGTTCGGGATTTTCTTCCTGAATTGTGTAATATTGCTCACGCGAGCCAATCAGGATGATTCTGACATCAATCTTGACAGATTCAGGTTCAATGGGTATGACCGGTGTTGCGGCATTAGCAGTCCAGGATTCTTCAATCTGCAATATGTGGTTACGCAGAAAGCGACAAATTTTTTCCCACAAGAAAGTATCAACCAGTAAATCATCCAAATGTAACATCAGGAAGCCACCATGCGCCTTCAACAAACTGCCTGCGCGGATACGCGTAAAATCTGTCACCAGCATACCTTCAATGGATTGGTACCCGATACTGCCAATCATCGATTTAAAAGATGGATTGTCATCGACCACAACCGGTGCGCTGATTGAATCTCGGTTGTCTACTACGATATTTACCCGGTAGCGCTCAAACAACTCCTTTAGATCTTCTGGGCTCTTTTCTTCATCTAAATCAGCTGGCTGGAATATATCCAGGTTTTCAAGAATATCGTGTTTGATCCCGTTCAAGTGGTGTTCAAGCCTGGCATAATCTTTAAAGGATCGGTCCAGTTCGCCCGGTACGGCATCCAATACCTGATTTAGCAGAGGTTCAATCCAATTCCGACATAATGTGGAGAGCTCCTTATCCCGGTTTTGGCCAAGCATACGAATTTTTTGGAGATAAGATGCAATTTCATGGCGTAGTGCTTGTTCGTCCTGATCGAGAGCAGCTCTCCGGTCTCTCGGTAGCGTCAAGATTTCTTCTTCGGTCAGTGGCTTTCCGGATTCATTTAAAAGCGTAAAAACCAGGCGTCCAGATTCACGCCGAATTGCAAATTTTAATGATTCTGCATATATATTGAGTTTTTCAAAATAATTGCTTTCTTCCAGCTTGAAGCGGTTTTCAATGTGCTCCGCTTCTGCCTTGAAATCATCTCTATTCAGCCGTTCCGGTATTTCCTGCAATAAATCGCTCATGGATTGTGCAAGTTGTTGCCGTAGCCAGCTACCTTTGCCTGCTGGTAAGCGTAATGTCAGAGGTCGTTCCGGCACATCAAAGTTGTAGACGTAGCACAAATCAGATGGTACAGGCTTCCCTGCTGCAACTTCTGTCATCGCCTGTCGCAGCAGGGAAGATCTGCCACTGCCCGTTTCGCCCAATACAAAAAGGTTGTAGTCCGGGTGTTCCATTTCGAGGCCAAAATAAGTTGCCCGCCTGGCACGTTCCTGACCAATCCAGTCAAGTGGTTGATCAATCAAAGTAGATGTATCTGAGAATTCCAGAGAACCGGGATCAATCGTTAAACTGAGCGCATACGGCTCTAATCTGGTTATTGGCATATGGGCTATTGTAGGACTAGGGGAATTTGAAGATTACCGGATATTCTCAGTATTGTTCGATACTGGAAGCTGGTAAGGATACGTGCTTCAGGCAGGGCGAATAGATAGTATTTTGAGATCCTGATTGGGCAGAGTACCTGGATACTAATCTTGTCCAAATGAGTTTGATTACTCGATCATCTGTTATCGCATGTGTTCTAAAGGTCATGGTGGAAAATCACTTGGCGATTGTTCATAAATCAAGTGGAATTAGGTGGTGATGCCAAGTTTTCGCAGGGTGATGGCAAGAGCATTTCCGGTATTGCACAAACAAGTATCAAAAATGATACAGGGGCGCTGAAAAAAATACTTTGTGACGGTGAATGATGACACTTCAGTTCTGGTTTTTGTCAGAAAATTAATAGCTGGATTACTGTTTTTGCTGTGGCACTAATTAGGGAAATAACAGAAAATGCGAGCAAAAATTTAGTTTTTCGCCGGAGCAGTAAATTTCTCCTGTTACAAAATGGAGAAATTTACTTTTTAGCAGCAGCTCTACCAGTCACCTATACAGCGGGATTATTTGCATAATATTGATGCGCAGCAGATGATGCTGCACCTTTATCGACTTTCGTGCCCAAATCGGCCAATACATGCTCTAATGCATCCAGGCAGAATATGACGTTTTCCAGTTTGCTTGAATTACCCATCAAGCCGATGCGCCAGATTTTTCCGGCAAAATCACCTAAACCAGCACCAATTTCTAGATTGTAATCAGCCAAGAGCCTGCGGCGTACTTCTTTTTCATCTACGCCCGTCGGGACATGCACAGAGTTCAACTGTGGCAGACGATATGCTTCATCCACGACATATCCGATACCCAGTGTTTTCAATCCAGCTTTTAATGCTTCGTGATTACGACGATGCCGGGTCCAGGAATGCTCAAGCCCTTCTTCATACAATATAATCAGTGATTCATGCAAGCCATATAGAGAATTGGTTGGTGCGGTGTGATGATAGGTGCGGGAAGATCCCCAGTAACCGAGTAACAAACTGATATCCATGAACCAGCTGTGTACTTTTTCAGTACGATTCCTGACCAGATCTACTACTCTTTCTGAAAAACTGACGGGAGACAATCCCGGTGGACAGGATAAACATTTCTGGCTGCCGGAATAAATGGCATCAATATCCCATCCATCCATATAAACAGGTGTCCCGCCTAATGACGTGACAGTGTCCATAATTGTTAGGCAATCGTACTTTCTTGCTATTTGGCCGATGGTCTTGGCATCCGACTGAACACCTGTAGAAGTTTCGGCATGTACAAACGCCACAATTTTAGCATCCGGATTCTTTTTCAGTATATCTTCCACTTTTTGAGGATCAACCGGATCGCCCCATTTATCCTCCACTACCAATGGAATTCCGCCACAGCGTTCGACATTCTCGATCATCCGTCCGCCAAAGACACCATTTCTGCAAACAACAACTTTGTCTCCAGGCACAATCATGTTAACAAAACACATTTCCATTCCGACCGAACCCGGTCCGGAAACTGGAAAAGTCAATAAATTGGTCGTTTGAAATACATATCGCAGCAAGCCTTTCAATTCTTCCATCATTTCGGTGAAAACCGGATCAAGGTGACCCAGTGTCGGGCGAGCCATAGCGGATAAAACACGCGCGTGTGTATCGGATGGTCCCGGACCAAGCAAGGTGCGCTGAGGCGGATAGAAAGTGGTTATTTTTTTTTCTGGGCGAAAGCTATCAATGGTCATCGATATTCCTAATATGAGTGAATGAAAATGTTGTTCTCTAGAATCCGGTTTCTATCAGTAACCAGAATCTTCAGGGAAATATCAAATAGCCTACTGGTGGAAACCGATAGGCTATTTACTTTGACTTCAGATTAAGTCAAATAGTACTTCCTTGGGATTCATCTTAAGGATTCAAGCAAAGATTCTATCAAGTGATCGTAAAATTTACTATTCGCTTGTCTGCGGAAAATAAAGCCGAATCTATTTATAAAATAGCAGCTTTAAAGGAAGATACTTTAAAATTTTATTGAAGCTCTCCCGTTATGTGTATCCAAATAATCAATGCTTGATTGAAGAAGCTCTTGTAACGCTATCTTTAGGTGTGGATGCAATGACTTGACCAGGGATAGCTGACGGTATCGCATCAGGCTTATATTCCAGAGCAATTTCTAGCACCTGGTCAATCCATTTTACTGGCTTGATATCCAGTTTGTTTTTAATGTTTCCAGGAATCTCACTCAAATCCTTGACATTATCTTCCGGGATCAACACCGTGCTTATTCCACCACGATGAGCAGCCAGGAGTTTCTCCTTGAGCCCACCGATTGGAAGAATTTCGCCTCTTAGTGTAATTTCCCCGGTCATCGCAACGGATGCTCGCACCGGGACTCCGGTCAATGCAGAAACCATAGCCAGACAAATACCAATACCTGCACTCGGCCCATCTTTAGGCGTGGCCCCTTCAGGCAAGTGAATATGAATATCGTTCTTCAGATAAAAATCATCTGATATTCCCAGAACGATTGAGCGGCTTCGAACAACAGACAGGGCTGCCTGAATGGATTCCTGCATGACTTCACCCAGTTTACCGGTCGTAATCGTCTTCCCTTTGCCTAGTAGCACTACCGCCTCAATTCTCAGCAACTCACCGCCTACCTCCGTCCAAGCCAGTCCCGTAACCTGTCCAACCTGATTTTTTTCGTCAGCCATGCCATAAGCGTAACGGCGCACTCCAAGATATTTATCGAGGTTGCGGGAGTTGATAATAATCTTTTCCTTATTTTTTTTAACCAGCAAAATTTTGACGACTTTCCTGCAAATCTTGGAGATTTCTCTTTCCATTGAACGCACTCCCGCTTCTCGGGTGTAGTAGCGGACAATGTCACGTAATGCAGATTCAGAAACAGACAACTCCCCCTCGCTTAAACCATGATCCTTCATTTGCTTGGGTAGAAGATATCGTTTTGCAATATTTAGTTTCTCATCTTCGGTATAGCCTGAAAGTCGAATAACTTCCATTCGATCAAGGAGTGCGGGAGGAATGTTCAGTGTGTTTGCGGTAGCAACGAACATGACATCCGATAAGTCGTATTCAACTTCGATGTAGTGATCAACAAATGTATTGTTTTGCTCCGGATCAAGTACTTCCAGCAAGGCAGAAGAAGGGTCGCCACGAAAATCCATTCCCATTTTGTCAACTTCATCTAACAGAAACAGTGGGTTTTTGACACCGATTTTTGTCATACTTTGCAAAATCTTTCCGGGCATCGAACCGATGTAAGTTCGACGATGCCCACGGATCTCAGCTTCATCTCGCATGCCTCCGAGAGACATACGAACAAATTTACGGTTTGTCGCGCGAGCTATAGATCGACCTAGTGAAGTTTTACCTACTCCAGGCGGGCCGACAAGGCAAAGAATGGGAGCCTTGGATTTGGCAACCCGCTGTTGTACTGCAAGGTATTCAACTATCCTTTCCTTTACTTTCTCCAAACCATAATGATCTTCATTCAGGATGGATTCGGCAATCTTTAATTCTTTGCTGATTTTGGTTTTCTGCTTCCAGGGCAATGCAACCAGCGTGTCAATATAATTTCGTACAACAGTTGCTTCGGCTGACATAGGAGACATCAGGCGCAGTTTTTTCAGCTCAGACTCTGCCTTGGCTAATGCTTCTTTAGGCAAGGAAGCTGCCTTTATTTTTCTTTCAATTTCTTCAAGGTCAGTACCATCTTCGCCTTCGCCCAGTTCTTTCTGAATAGCTTTAACCTGTTCATTCAGGTAATAGTCCCGCTGGCTTTTTTCCATCTGGCGCTTGACTCTACCGCGAATGCGCTTTTCTACCTGGAGGATATCCAGTTCGGCTTCCAGAAGGCCAAGTAAACGTTCTAAACGTGGCTGAACTTCAAAAATTTCCAGAATTTCCTGTTTTTGCTCCAGTCTCAAGGGAAGATAAGCAGCGATCGTATCAGCTAATCGTCCGACCTCATCAATTCCTGTCAGGGAAGCAAGAATTTCTGATGGGATTTTTTTGTTTAATTTGACATATTGGTCAAATTGGGAAAGAAGAGCGCGTCGTAATGCTTCAATTTCTGACGTATCGATCTCATCAATCGTGACTGGTATAGCCTTTCCAGAAAAATAGGCTTCGGAATCATTAAAAGATTCAATTTCTGCCCGATAACTTCCTTCTACCAATACCTTGACTGTTCCATCGGGGAGTTTCAGCATTTGCAAAATGCTTGAAACACAGCAAACTTTATAAAGGTCTTGGGGAGAAGGGTCATCTTTAGAGGCTGATTTCTGAGCAACTAGCAGAATATTTTTTCCAGCTTCTGTCGCAGCTTCTAAAGCCTTGATAGACTTTGGACGTCCCACAAATAATGGAATAACCATGTGTGGAAAGACCACCACATCACGCAGTGGGAGCAGTGGTAAATCAAGCTCGTTTTGTTCTTGGGTGTCGAGAATATCTGATGTCATGTCATTTACATCCTGCAGAAAACATGGATAGGATAAGATATGGTGACACCTGTGAAAAACAGGTACCCGCAGTGTGCTAAAAACAAACTCTTAAAAGAATTTGTACTATTTCGAGCTTCTGGCCAGCTTGGGCTTTTCAGCATAAATTATGATAGGTTGAAGATCATCATTTGTAGAGCTGCTTTCGATCACCACTTTTGAGACGTTTTTGATTGAAGGCAGATCATACATAATATCCAGCAGTGTTTCCTCAAGAATAGAACGTAATCCACGTGCTCCAGTTTTCCGTGCAAGCGCTTTTCTGGCAATTGTTACAAGAGCCTGTTCGCGGAATTCCAATTCAACTCCTCCTTCCATGCTGAATAGCTTGCTGTATTGTTTAACCAGTGCATTTTTGGGTTCAATCAAAATTTGGATCAGTGCTGCCTCGTTCAATTCACGCAACGTTGCCACGACTGGTAAACGCCCGATAAACTCCGGAATCAAGCCGTATTTAATTAGATCTTCTGGTTCAATGTCACCCAATATCTTGTTTAATTCCTTGCGATCGTTCTGGTTGATGACATCCGCACCAAAGCCTATGCCACTTTTTTCAGATCGTGCACGTATGATTTTATCGATACCATCAAATGCCCCACCACAAATGAACAGAATATTTGTGGTATCAACCTGAATAAATTCCTGATTGGGATGTTTGCGACCACCTTGAGGAGGTACCAAGGCTGCTGTACCCTCAATCAGTTTGAGTAGTGCCTGTTGTACACCTTCTCCTGAAACATCCCGAGTGATGGAAGGGTTGTCTGATTTACGCGAGATTTTATCTATCTCGTCGATGTATACGATTCCGCGCTGGGCCTTTTCAACATCGTGGTTACTTGCTTGCAGCAACTTCTGAATAATATTTTCTACATCCTCACCGACATATCCTGCTTCTGTCAGCGTCGTTGCATCAGCAATAACAAACGGTACATCTAGCAATCTTGCCAGTGTCTGTGCCAGTAAGGTCTTGCCAGATCCGGTAGGGCCAATCAGCAATATATTGCTTTTGGCAAGTTCAATGTCATCGCTACCAGCATTAACTTTTGATAGATTTCTTAATCGCTTATAGTGGTTGTAAACTGCAACAGACAGTATTTTTTTTGCAGATTCCTGTCCAATGACATATTGATCCAGTGTTTCACAAATTTCATGTGGGGTCGGCAAACTTGTTTTAGATAGTTTGGCCGTTTCATCAACCTGTATTTCTTCGCGAATAATGTCATTACAAAGGTCGATACACTCATCGCAAATGAATACAGATGGCCCGGCAATTAACTTTCGGACCTCTCGCTGACTCTTTCCGCAAAAAGAACAATACAAAAGTTTTTCGTCATTTGTTTTTTCAGACATTATTCCACCCCACAATCATCAAACGAATATTGCTCTTGTTCAGCAGGAGCAATTTGATTTTACTCGTGTTTTACTTTCCGGCTCGTTAATACTGCATCCACTAAACTATACTTTACGGCTGCTTCTGCGCCGAGAAAATTGTCACGATCAGTATCTTTCTCAATAGTTCTAATTGTTTGACTGGTATGTTTAGCCAAAATTTCATTTAAACGACCTTTCAGTGCCAAAATTTCCTTAGCGTGTATTTCTATGTCGGATGCTTGTCCCTGAAATCCGCCCAGTGGCTGATGGATCATTACGCGTGAATTGGGTAGGCAATAACGCTTGCCTTTGGCGCCCGCAGTAAGCAGCAAGGCACCCATGCTGGCAGCTTGTCCTATGCAAAGTGTGCTGACATCCGGTTTAATGAATTGCATGGTGTCATACACAGCTAGTCCTGCCGTGACAAGTCCGCCGGGCGAATTGATATATAAGGAAATATCTTTCTCTGAATTTTCGGATTCTAGAAACAAGAGCTGCGCAATTACCAAGTTGGCAGATGTTTCTGTAACCGGGCCCACTAAAAAAATGATTCTTTCTCTGAGCAGCCTTGAATAAATATCGTAGGCGCGCTCTCCGCGACCACTGGACTCGATTACCATGGGAATCAAACCCAGTCCTGTAGTATTCAATTCGTTTTTCTCCCAATCAAGTATTGGCTGCATGTGAATATCCCATTAGTTCATCGAAAGTGACATTCTGATCAACGATATTGGCTCTGTCCAGTATCCATGATACGGCGTTATCCTCCAGAACAAGCGGTTCTATTTCCTTGATTCGTTCAGGTGAAGCGAAGTGCCATTTGATGACCTGTTCAGGATTTTCGTAACTTTGAGCATGTTCTTCAATAAAACTTTTGATTTGCTCAGGCTTTACACCTAATCCGTGTGTTTCGATCAATCTGGATAAAATGAGTCCTAGTCTGACGCGCCGCTCAGCTCTTTCCAGAAAGGTATCTCTTTGCAAATTGGAGGCTTTAGGAAAACCACGTGCTGTCCGGGTATCTTGTACTTCTTCTATTAGCCGATCTATTTCCTGTTGAACCAAAATTTTGGGGATATCTACTGAAATCTTATCCAGTAGGGATTGCATGACTTGTTCTTTGAGTTTTACCCGGATACGCTGGGTTGTTTCACGCTGAAGATTAGCCTTGATTTCTGATTGCATTTTTTCAACATTACCATCCTCAATCCCTAGCGACTTGGCAAATTCACCATCCACGTCCGGTAGCTTAGGAGCTTCAACCTTATTGAGTGTAATTGTAAAAGTTACTTTCTTTCCGGCAACTTCTTTTCCTGAATAGTCTTCAGGAAAAGTCATATCAAACGTTTTCTCCTGTCCTGTACTCATGCCCAGGATAGATGCCTCGAAATCTTCCAGAAGATGCCCGTTTCCAAGAATGACACTGTAATTATCTGCCTGGCCACCAGCAAAGTTCTTTCCGTCCAGGGATCCCTGGTAATTGATATTAACCCGGTCACCCGTTTGTGCCGGACGATCTACCGACTCATAGTTTGTTCGCTGTTTACGCAGAACTTCCAGTGTTTTCTGGATTTCCACGTCGCCAATCTGTAAAACAGGTTTGTTGATTGTAATCGAATTTAAATCACCCAGTTCGATATTAGGATAGATTTCAAATGTTGCGCGGAATTCATAGTTTGAATTATCTGTTCCGGGATTTCTGGATTCAAAGTTTGGAACACCTGCAATGCGATAGTTTTCTCGATTAATACTTTCGCTAAACTGTTGTTGCAACAACTCTCCCAGCACTTCGTGCTCAATCTGATGGCCGTATTGCTGTGCAACTATTTTCATAGGAACTTTGCCCGGACGGAATCCCTGTATCTTGATTTTTGGAGCCAGGCGCTTCAGGCGCTGACCCACTTCGGCTTCGACTTTTTCCCGTGAAACAGAGAGTTCAATATTGCGCTCCAGTGGATTGGAGGCTTCCTCTTGTGTCTGCATCTATTTTCCTGAGCTGATACGTAACATTGATTAAACAAGTGGTATGATCGTGCTAGGTTGGCCAAGCCTGAATATTCCGTGGTGCGAAAGGGGGGACTCGAACCCCCACACCTCATCGGCGCCAGAACCTAAATCTGGTGCGTCTACCAATTCCGCCACTTTCGCGCGCCGGGCTATTCAAAAATTAGCGGGATTCAGAATTCCCAAAAACAAGATGATTTTTGCTCACACAGTTGTGCCGCAGCTTGTTTTTCAGCGAATCACACCACACCCCTTTATAGCCAATTATACTCGCTTCTAACAACCGGGGCAGATTTCCTGTCCGTTGTGCGGTTAATCTTTTTGGCAATTGAACGTTTTGCCAGTTACTCCAGTACTATTTGGTCCCATCAGGAAGAGATAAGTCCCCATCAGATCTGCCGGTTTGGGTAATAAACGGTTATTGCTGCCCGGATGAGTTTTGGTACGTTGTGGCGTGTCTGTAGCTCCAGGAATCAGTGCGTTAATGCGTAAATTTGGATAAATCTCCCACTCCTCAGACTGAATTTTGACCAATGCTTCCACCCCTGCTTTCGCTACTGCAAAAGCACCCCAGTAGGCTGTGGGTACTTGGCCGTGGGTGTCTCCCGTCATGATTACACTGGCATCCTGGGCGGTCTTGAGCAACGGAAAACAGGCGCGAGTCAGCATTGCAGGGATGAGAAGATTGATCTGCATGGTGGTTTGCCAGTGCTCAAGTGTATGGAATTCAAGTGGCATTGGGCCGGTGGTCCAGGCGACATTGTGCAAAATACCATCCAGCCGACCAATTTGGGAGGCTATTGCCCCAGCTAGTTCCACAATGCCAGTTTCAGTAGCCTGTTCGAAATCAAATGGCAGAATGATTGCTGATGCTCTGCCGAGCGTCTCGATTTCATCATAAACCTGCTCAAGCTTCTCGGTTTTACGGCCATGTAAAATAATCGTGGCGC
This sequence comes from Nitrosomonas eutropha, assembly GCF_003201195.1. GTDB lineage: Bacteria > Pseudomonadota > Gammaproteobacteria > Burkholderiales > Nitrosomonadaceae > Nitrosomonas > Nitrosomonas eutropha. The sequence continues at coordinate 192,891 of NZ_QICQ01000001.1, forward strand.
CATATTTTGCGAAAGTGAGTGCTGCAGTGCGCCCAATACCTTGTCCTGCACCTGTAACCAGGATAACCCGGTCTGCAAGCAAATTCCGGTCATCCGGATAAGTTTTTAAAGTATCCAATATATTTATCTCAGCACGACCGATAGAAGTTAAAAACCACAACGTCCGGTTTTTTGCATACCGATCCGTTGTGGTTCATTATTGTTAACAGATAGACCGATTGGAGTCGGTTACATGTCCATACCGCCCATGCCACCCATACCGCCCATGCCGGCACCTGCCCCAGGCGAATCTTCTTTTGGAAGCTCTGCAACCATTGCGTCCGTCGTCAGAATCAATCCTGCAACTGATGAGGCGTTTTGCAGAGCCGAGCGGGTTACTTTGGTAGGGTCCAGCACGCCCATAGCAACTAGATCGCCATATTCACCCGTTGCAGCATTGTAACCAAAGTTACCTTTACCTTCCTTAACTTTGTTGACGACTACAGAAGCTTCATCTCCGCAGTTGGTTACGATCTGGCGTAGTGGCTCTTCCAGTGCACGCAAAACAATTTTGATGCCGGAATCCTGATCATGGTTGTCGCCTTTGGCCTTGCTCACAGCATCAATTGTACGCAGCAGGGCGACGCCACCACCAGGAACAATACCTTCTTCAACCGCAGCGCGTGTTGCGTGAAAGGCATCTTCAACGCGAGCTTTTTTCTCTTTCATCTCCATTTCCGTGGCAGCGCCAACCTTGATTAGAGCTACACCCCCAGCCAGTTTGGCTACGCGTTCTTGAAGCTTCTCGCGATCATAGTCACTGGTTGCTTCTTCGATTTGCTTGCGAATCTGTGTAACGCGTGCTTCAATGGCTTTGGTATCTCCGGCACCATCAATAATGGTGGTGTTTTCCTTGCCAACTTCAACGCGTTTAGCCTGGCCCAGATCTTCCAGTTTAGCTTTCTCCAGGGATAAACCGACTTCTTCGGCAATCACCGTACCACCCGTCAGGATCGCGATATCTTCCAGCATAGCCTTACGACGATCACCAAAACCAGGTGCCTTGACTGCGCATGTTTTGAGGATGCCGCGAATATTGTTCACGACCAGTGTTGCCAGGGCTTCACCATCAACATCTTCAGCAATGATCAGCAGTGGTTTACCTGCTTTGGCTACTTGTTCGAGTATTGGCAGAAGGTCACGAATATTGGATATTTTTTTGTCGTGCAACAGAATGAAAGGGTTTTCGAGTGCTGCAATCTGTTTCTCAGCGCTGCTGACAAAATAGGGAGAGAGATAACCCCGGTCAAACTGCATGCCTTCCACGACATCCAGCTCATTTTCCAGGCCGGAACCATCTTCAACCGTAATGACGCCTTCCTTGCCGACTTTATCCATTGCTTCAGCAATGATTCTGCCGATTTCGGCATCGGAATTGGCAGAAATGCTGCCAACTTGAGCGATTTCCTTGCTGGTGGAACATGGCTTGGAAAGTTTTTTCAATTCTTCAACAGCGGCGCTAACTGCCTTTTCGATCCCGCGCTTCAGATCCATTGGATTCATTCCGGCTGCGACATAACGCATACCTTCCTTGACGATGGCTTGTGCTAAAACAGTTGCCGTCGTTGTGCCATCTCCTGCTGTATCCGAGGTTTTGCTGGCGACTTCCTTGACCATTTGTGCGCCCATGTTTTCGAACTTGTCTTTCAGTTCAATCTCTTTCGCAACCGATACGCCATCCTTGGTGATGGTGGGGGCGCCGTATGAACGCTCCAGTACAACATTGCGTCCTTTAGGGCCTAACGTCACTTTAACCGCATCTGCCAGTACATTTACGCCAGTGATTACGGCGCTGCGCGCTGCATCTCCAAATCTTACTTCTTTAGCTGCCATATCTTTACTCCTGATTTCAGTTGGTTATTCAACGATCAATTAACCTTCAATCACACCCATGATGTCTTCTTCACGCATTACGAGGAACTCTTCGCCCTTAATTTTGACAGCCTGGCCGGCATATTTGCCGAAGAGTACCTTGTCTCCGACTTTAACTTCCAATGTGCGGATTTTGCCGTCTTCGCCCGCCTTTCCTTTACCTACAGCGATGATCTCACCCTGATCCGGTTTTTCTGCGGCGGTATCGGGAATTACGATACCGGACGCGGTCTTGCGTTCTTCTTCCAGCCGTTTAACAATTACACGATCATGTAAAGGGCGAATATTCATAGTCCTTTTCTCCTACAATGGTTAACAAAAACGAAAGATCTGGTCATATTTGAATCTGATTCAATGAGTTTCATCAACAATCGCTGAATCTCGTAACAACCTATTATTAGCACTCAACGACGTTGAGTGCTAATAATAGAGGCTATTATAAGGAATTTCAAGACAGTGAATGATAAAAAAGTAACTTTGCACACCCATCAGAGTGTCTGGCATCCCTGCACCCAGATGAAGCATCACGAAGCATTTCCCCCGATATTAATCACCAGGGGAGAGGGTGTGTGGCTGTATGGTGCAGATGGTAAGCGTTATCTGGATACAATCAGTTCATGGTGGGTCAATTTATTTGGGCACTGCAATCCTCGTATCAATGCTGCCATCATTGACCAACTTAGCAAGCTGGAACACGCGATGCTGGCTGGATTGATTCATGAGCCAGTAGTAGAGCTGTCAGAACGATTGAGTGCCATAACGCCAGGAAACCTGAGTCATTGTTTCTATGCCAGCGATGGTTCGTCAGCCAATGAGATTGCGCTGAAAATGAGTTTTCACTACTGGCAGCAATGTGGTTTCCCCGATAAAACCCAATTCGTTAATCTGCAGAATGGTTATCATGGAGAAACCCTGGGGGCGTTATCGGTCACCGATGTCCCGCTTTTTAGACAAATTTATGCACCGCTGTTACGCCCTGCGCATCCGGTACCTACCCCTGATTGGCGTGTTGCTGAAACTGGAACAACCCCGGAAACTCATGCGCTGAAGGCTGCCGCTGAATTGGAGAGTTATCTCGCACAACATCATGCCAGTACAGCGGCTCTGATTCTGGAGCCTCTTATCCAGGGAGCGGGCGGAATGGGAATGTACCACCCGGTTTATCTGCAACGGGCACGGGAAATATGCGATACCTACCGGGTTCATTTAATAGCAGATGAGATTGCGGTTGGATTTGGTCGAACAGGCACTCTGTTTGCATGTGAACAAGCTGGAATCACACCGGATTTTATGTGCCTTGCCAAAGGGTTAAGTGGGGGCTATTTGCCGCTTTCAGTGGTCATGACTAATGACGCAGTCTATCGTGCGTTTTACCGTGATGAAACTAACCAGGCTTTTCTCCATTCGCACTCCCATTCCGGCAATATTCTTGCCTGTCGGGCAGCCCTGGCAACGCTCGATATCATTGAGCAGGATAATGTGATCGAAACAAACCGTAAAAAAACTGATTTTCTCAATCAATGTTTACAGCCCGTTCGGGAGCACCCGAATGTCAAGAATTTCCGCAACTGCGGTATGATTTGGGCGTTTGAAGTGGATAACCCCCAACCGGATTTCACACACCGCTTTGCGCAAAAGGGACTAGAACAACAACTTCTGATTCGTCCCATGGGCAACTCGGTCTACATCATGCCGCCGTACATTATTAATGAAGAGGAAATGGAATTGATGGCCCGGGGTATTCTGCACATTCTCAATAGAATATAAATACCCATGCAGATTACCTTTCTGGGCGGTGTTGGAGAAGTCACCGGATCATGTTACCTAGTTGAAACGGATGATGTGCGCTTTCTGGTGGATTGCGGTATGTTCCAGGGCGGGCGGGATGCAAGTCGTAAAAATCATACCGCAATCAATTTTAATCCGGAATCAATGGATTTTGTTTTGCTAACACATGCCCATGTGGATCATTCTGGGTTATTGCCGCGCTTGAGTGTGCTCGGATTCAGAGGGCCTGTCTACATGACCCCGGCCACGGCAGATCTACTTTCAATCATCCTGAAAGATAGTGCTCATATTCAGGAAAAAGAAGCAGAGTGGCATACAAAAACGGCATTGCGTAATAAACGTTCGCTACGTTATGAAAATGTCCCGCTCTACACTGTTACCCAGGCAGAAGCATTTCTTAAACAAATGCGAGGTGTCAATTATGACGAAACATGTCAGCCGCATCCATTAGTGCAGTGTCGATTTCGTGATGCTGGACACATTATTGGATCAGCCATCATTGAGGTCTGGCTGAAGTCCGGTTCCAGGCAGAGAAAAATTGTTTTCTCGGGTGATCTGGGGCAGCCGGGCCATCCTATCGTGCGCGATCCGACATTTATCAAAGAGGCTGATTATCTGTTGGTTGAATCCACTTATGGCAACCGTTGCCATCGCAGCATGCAAGACACACGCGATGAAATGGTGGAAATCATTTGTCAGACACTGATCCATAAACGCGGCAATATCATCGTACCGGCGTTTACTGTTGGCCGTACTCAGGATTTGTTATTTCTGCTGACGGATCTGCAGCGTCAGGGGCGCCTGGGAGTGATGGATATTTACGTGGATTCACCTATGGCGTTGGCTGCTACGGAAATCACACTCAGACATAGAGAATTATTTGATAAGGAAACTATCGATATCATGAACTGGCACAGCCAGCATAATAAGAATCTGCGGATTCATTTTGTGCAGGAAGTCGAGGATTCAATCAGGCTCAATCACATACAATCCGGCGCAATCGTTATTTCTGCCAGTGGTATGTGCGATGCCGGGCGCATTAAATATCACCTGAAATATAACTTGCCCAGACCTGAATGCAGCATTTTGTTTACCGGCTTTCAGGCTGCGGGTACCTTGGGGCGCAGATTAGTGGATGGTAGTAAAAATGTTCGTGTTTTTGGTGAACAAATTCCTGTGCACGCATCTATTCATACGGTTGGCGGGCTTTCTGCCCATGCTGATCAGGAGAATCTGCTTGATTGGTTAAGAGGATTCAGCCAGCCTCCGCGAAAAACTTTCATCGTGCATGGCGAACCGGGTAGTGCCGAAGCTTTTGCCTGTGCAATCCGGGAACAATTACAGTGGCCGGTGAGTATTCCTCAGCGCATGGATTCAGAACGACTGGGCTGATTCTATTTTCAGCTGAAAGTAGAATCAGCAATTTTCAAACTTCTTCCCGAATCATTATTGCGTTGTATCAACCAGAAAACAGCATTAGCAGCAGTCGATTATTTGGTTTTGCTGTTTGTCAGAACGAATTCAGCCAGACGTTGCGCGGGTTCGCCGGTAATGTTGGGGAAGGCTGTCATTGTCATGCCGCCTTTTTGAACTTTCTCGATAATAGCTTCTTTGGTATTCATCTTGGCGCTCAAGAGCATGACCTTGCCATCTGTTTCAGGTTTGTGACATTTAGTGCAGCTTGCGAAAAAAATATCTTCGCCACTAGCATTTTCTGCCGGGGTATAAGTGTCGGTCTTCGCACATCCTGTCAAGCTGATTACTGCAGAAACCACCAACAATCCAATCGTTCTTTTCATTTTTCTCTCCGTTTAACAAGGGCGGACATTATAGCCGCTATCCATCTTAATTTAATTATTGCTGCAAGCTTATGTGGTGTGCTTGTAAAAATGTTTGATGTTAGTATCTTCAGCCCGGTTAAACAGTTGGAAAACAAACCTCTCTTGCTACGGAATAGATCATGAAAATTGCCACCTGGAATGTCAACTCACTCAAAGTTCGATTACAGCAGGTAATCGACTGGCTGAACGTCAATCAACCAGATGTATTGTGTTTGCAGGAAACCAAGCTTCAGGATGAATTCTTCCCGGTGGATGAACTTGCGCAGGCGGGTTACCAGTCAATCTATGCTGGTCAAAAGACATATAACGGCGTTGCTTTACTGAGTAAAGTAACAGGAGTGGATGTTTGCGCGGCCTTGCCCGATTTTGATGATCCACAGAAAAGGCTGATTGCAGCAACCTATGGAGATTTGCGTATTATTTGTGTGTATGTGCCGAATGGGGAGCGTGTTGATTCAGAAAAATATGCCTATAAACTGAGGTGGTTGTCGATACTCAATTCTTTTTTGCAACAGGAGCGGACACGTTACGGCAAGGTGGCATTACTAGGAGATTTCAATATTGCTCCGGAGGATCGTGATGTTTATGATCCTGAGGCCTGGAAGGGACAAGTGTTGTGCAGCGAGGCTGAGCGGCAAGCCTTTCGCGGATTGTTAGATACAGGATTTGTTGACAGTTTTCACCTGTTCGAGCAGCCTGAAAAAATATATACCTGGTGGGATTATCGTATGATGGCTTTCCGCCGGAACAGAGGGTTGCGTATTGATCATATTTTGCTGAGTCATGAAACGGCAGACAGTTGCGCTACCTGGCAAGTGGACAAGGCACCTAGGAAACTGGAACGGCCGTCAGATCATGCACCGGTTTGGGTGGAGCTGGCGTAAGCAGCAAGAAATCTGAATTTTATGTGTGAAAAGCTTGAGGGCGTGAATGATTATCGGATTACCCAAAGAGACGAAAGAGGATGAATACCGGGTCGGACTTACTCCGGGCAGCGTACATACACTGACTGAGCGAGGGCACCGGGTGCTGGTTGAAACCGGAGCAGGTGCGGGCAGTATTATTTCCGATCAGGATTACCGGGAAGCCGGTGCAGAAATTGTGATGCGCGCCGCAGATGCCTGGGCAGCTGAATTGGTCGTCAAGGTAAAAGAGCCAACCGAAGTGGAATATCAGTATTTGCGAAAGGATTTACTGCTGTTTGCTTATCTACATCTGGCTTCAAATAGAGCCCTAGCAGAAAAACTGCTCGCCAGCGGCGTCAGTGCAATTGCCTATGAAACAGTGCAGACGGCATTCGGCGCATTACCGTTATTGACACCCATGAGCGAGGTAGCGGGGCGCATGGCGGTGCAGATTGGCGCAACCTATCTGTTAAAAACTCAAGGGGGGCGGGGAGTGCTGATGGGTGGGGTGCCAGGCGTTGCCCCAGCCAATGTAGTCATTCTGGGCGCAGGGGTAGTGGGCACCAATGCTGCGGTAGTAGCAACCGGAATGGGGGCGATGGTGACAGTGCTGGATATCAATCATGATCGTTTGAAAGCGCTGGATGACCGTTTTTCCGGACGGCTGCAAACTCGATATTGTGATGCGGTCAATGTGCGTCAGGCAGTTTACGAGGCAGATCTTGTCATCGGTGCCGTATTGATCCCCGGTGGGCGCTCACCTTGGCTAGTAACTCGGGAAATGTTGCCGCAAATGCGTGTGGGTTCAGTGATTGTTGATGTGGCAGTTGATCAGGGAGGGTGTGTGGAAACAACCCGACCGACCACACACAGCCATCCTGTTTTTGAAGTGGATGGTGTGCTGCATTACTGTGTGACGAACATGCCGGGCGCAGTTCCGCGTACCAGCACCTTTGCGTTGAACAACCAGACTGCCAGCTATGTTGCCTGTCTGGCAGATGAAGGGCTGTCAGCCTTGCAGAGCAATCAGGCGTTGATGAATGGCCTTAATATCTATCGTGGACAAGTCATGCATCCGGCAGTAGCTGAGGCTTTCGGTTTGCCGTATACATCACCGCTGGAAATACTGGTTGCTTAAAGATGGTCTGTATAACTTTCATATCGTCCTGCGGTATTGAAAACAGGCTCAAAGTACTCTTTATCGTATGTAAACTGCGTTTTTTCACCTATTTTCATCTTACCTTGACGATCTTGTTGATGCTTTTCAACACCTTGTTAATGCCAGGGCGTAACCGGGATTACAGATATGCTGTTTTGTGGTGATCCTTCAATGACTCGATCGCTATAGCTGAGATAGATCAGCACGTTACGCCTGGCATCATAGAAACGTACCACTTGTAATGTTTTAAACAGCAGCGAGGTACTTTTCTTGAATACTTCGTCTCCATCCGCCTTACCATTTTTTATTTTCTCCGGCAATGCAATTGGCCCTGTCTGACGGCAGGCGATAGAAGCCTCCGATCTATCTTCAGCCACACCTACTGTGCCGCTTATTCCCCCTGTTTTTGCTCGGCTCAGATAACACGTAGCGCCTGCTACATCCGGATCATCAAATGCCTCTACTACTATTTTATCGTTGGCACCCAGCAACTTGAATCGTGTCGATACACTGCCGATATCCTCTGCCAGTAGCGGCAGCGAATATGAACCGATAATAGTTGCCGTCCAGATCAGTATTCCCCGTTTGATCCAGCCTGGCAGGTTGGTCTGGCTGACTCTTTTCTGATGGTGTTTCATGGAAATCCTCCTTTTTTACGATAGCGCTATGACAATCCGGATGACAGAATTGATTATAGCTTTCCGGAGTATCTGCTACAGCCGAAACTTTTTGTACCAGGATACGTTTGTATTGATCACTTTACTATCCACAGTTATCCTCGCTTGACCAGTGCAATTAATGTAATACCGCAGAACCCGGCGCTGGCATAGAACGTGAAGGACGCTCCCATCTGATCCCAAAGCAGACCGGCGACCACACTGGCGATGAGCATGGCAATGCCGCTGATAAGGTTAAAGAATCCATACGCTGTACCGCGTAAATCAACCGGTGCGGCATTAGCAACCATTGTTGCCAACAGCCCCTGCGTCATGCCCATGTGAATTCCCCATAACGCGACACCTACGAGTACTGTCATCCAATGAGCATCGATAGCCAATACCAGATCAGCGACAATCAGAACAAACAGCCCTAGTGCCAGCAATATCTTGTGACTTATGCGATCGGATAACTTGCCAAAAGGGTAGGCCGATGCTGCATAAACCAAGTTCATGGCAACCATTACCAGTGGAACCAGTGCAAGTGGGATGCCACCTTGTTGAGCGCGAAGCACCAGAAATGCTTCACTGAACCGTGCCAGTGTGAATACGGCACCGATACCGACAACCCACCAGTACGTGGCATGCAAACGCATCAGATTCTCTTTGCAGATTGGATTGATACGTTTGTTACTAACGTTTTGCTTTGGCTCATGAACACCGAAGAATAGCAACGCGACCGCTAACAACCCAGGGATAACAGCAACCCAAAACACTGCCCGGAAGTCGTTTGCCCACAGTAGCATCAGGCCGGTTGCCAATAACGGGCCAAGGAATGCACCGACTGTATCCAGCGATTGTCTGAGGCCAAATGCCGCACCGCGCACCTCTATGGGGGTGATATCCGCTACCAGCGCGTCACGTGGAGCACCCCGGACACCTTTACCCACCCGATCCAACAATCGAGCCGCGAGTACAACACTGGTGACTGGGGCAATGGCAAACAACGGTTTGGTCAGTGCTCCTAGGGCGTAACCGAACAGAGCCAGTGCTTTGCGTTTGCCTAGATAGTCGCTGAGTGCGCCCGAGAATACCTTGACAATGAGTGCCGTGGATTCGGCCAGCCCTTCGATCAAGCCAACCATAAGAGCACTTGCACCCAGAGTGCCGGCCAGGAATAACGGCAGCAGACTGTGAATCATCTCGGAGGAGATGTCCATCAGCATGCTAACGAAGCCCAGTACCCAGACGCCGGAAGGAATCTTGCTGAGAATTGTTTTTTTTGTCATGATGACACTTTGCTTTTACAGTCTTACCTTAGAATCCAAGCTGCTCCGCCCCCCTCAGCAGCGTTGCAAGACCAAGCAGGGCGAAGATGCCTGCCGCGATCGAGTGCACAAGTCTCATAGGAATCCTGTTTGCAAACCTGTCACCGATGAATACCGCTGGTATATCAGCGATGAGCATACCAAGAGTCGTACCAATCACAACTAAAAATGGAGAGGCATAGTGAGCGGCCAATGTGATAGTTGCAATCTGCGTCTTATCCCCCATTTCGGCCAGAAAAAAAGTGACCAGAGTCGCTCCAAACACGCTGAATCGTCTGGCAATCCGTGTTTCTTCCTCCTCAATCTTATCGGGAATCATTGTCCAGATGGCCATGCCAATGAACGATAGGCCGAGTACCCAACGCAATCCCCCGGGATTGACAATTTCAGTAATCCAGGCCCCTAGCATTCCTGCCAGGCTATGATTCACGATGGTGGCCACCAGGATTCCCAGGATGATAGGAACAGGTTTTTTGAAGCGTGCGGCGAGAATGAATGCGAGGAGTTGGGTTTTGTCGCCGATTTCAGCGAGGGCAATGATCCCGGTTGATACGAAGAACGATTCCATGAGAATTTCCTGGCCGGAAAAGACGATTGACCACGATACATCTCCGGCCTAGTGGAAGCATCGCAGTCAAAGGTCTTGCCAGGCGAAGGGCTGCCTACACCATGACCTGTGGGTCAAGTATGTTGATGTAAGCCTCTTTGTGATAAAGAGTGGCTACTCCCCAATGACCTGAAAATTGTACCAGCTGGCTTTCTGAAAGTCATGAGAACCTGTTCAAAGTCTTTTGAGTAGAAGGGCCAGGAAGGCCAGGTGAATAAACTGCAAGCTGGTGTTGAGTAAGCGCTCACAGTTCTTCCACAGCCGTCGATTCTTCTCCAACCAGGCAAAGCTGCGTTCCACTACCCAACGCTTGGGGATAACGGCGAAGGTATGCAACTCACTGCGCCTGGCGATCTGAACCGCGACAGTCTCGCTCAGCACATCGCGTACACCTTGAGCAAACGGCTCTCCCACATAACCGCTGTCCGCCAACACCGCCACCACCCGGCCCAGGCCTGAACGACAACGCCGGAAAGCCTGCAACGCACCTTTGCGATCGGTCAC
>NZ_QICQ01000002.1 GCF_003201195.1 Nitrosomonas eutropha
ACGGCTGTGGAAGAACTGTGAGCGCTTACTCAACACCAGCTTGCAGTTTATTCACCTGGCCTTCCTGGCCCTTCTACTCAAAAGACTTTGAACAGACTCTCAGATAGTGGAGCCTCCTCAAAACCCGGGGCGGTTCATTCAGAGTGCGTCTGCAAAAGACGTACTATTATAGGTAAGTAATACTATCAAAACGTAACACGGAAATAATATGCGATAAGTATAATTTGGAATTATCGATGGTGCATTGTGCCGGCACCAATCGACACTCATTCCTGCAACCTGCTAAGGACGATGCCATGAACACCCCTGAAAATTCCCTGACAAAAGAACAGATCACACACTTTGCGCAACGGATCGATGCACGCAAGAGCCTTTTACTTGGTGAAATTCGCCAGGTATTGGCACGCTCCCGCAACGAATACTATGTCGATCTTATTGGCGGAGCTGGTGATTCTGGAGATACGGCGACAGCTTCCTTGCTCCGCGACATCACCGAGGCCGAAGTCATTCGCGATATAGGTGAGGTGCGCGACATCGTTGCTGCTGAGGATCGTATCGCAACCGGGAAGTACGGCTTGTGCATCGACTGCGGAGAGCCTGTCCGCTACAAAAGGCTGGATGCGTATCCGACTGCCAAACGCTGCTTTACTTGTCAGGTACGCCGTGAAAGATTGCTGGCGCCATCTCCTTATACAGGTCGATAACCATCGAACGGGATAGGTCTATCAGGATAAATCTGTTCCCAGTCCCAGGCGACAGTAATTACTTGCTCAAACGACAGTGCAAAGTACAGCGACCTATAAAAGGGAAACAGAAATGAATAATCTAGAAAATCAAGTCATTATCGTAACTGGCGGTGCCGCTGGGATAGGTGCTGCAATCACCACTGTATTAACGCAGCGAGGCGCATCTGTTGTCGTCGTTGATATCAATGAAGCAGCAGGCACAGCAATCGCGCAGAGCAATCCAGGTCAGATTGTTTTTTTAAAGGGTGATGTCTCCAGTGAGTCCGTTGCCAAGCAAGCCGTTGAACTGGCAATAGCCAGATTTGGCAAGCTGACAGGGCTGGTCAATAATGCCCATGCGTCCACCCAAAAGCCACTAATAGAGCTGAGCAAAGAAGATTGGGCTTTATCCTTTGGCACCGGCTTTAATGCAACGTTATACTTTATGAAAGCCGCTTATCCGGAGCTGACAAAATCTGGCGGCTCCATCGTCAACTTTGGCTCAGGAGCAGCGCTCCTTGGACTCGAGCAGCAAGCCAGTTATACAGCAGCCAAAGAAGCTATCCGCGGATTAAGCAGGGTCGCCGCCAACGAATGGGCTAAAGACAACATTCGTGTCAATGTAGTCTCACCAAAGGCCTTGACCGAAGGGGTCGCTCACTGGAAAGCTGAGTACCCGGAGCAATACGCAGCATCTGCCAGCAATATTCCGTTGCAGCGTTTTGGCGATCCGCAAAAAGATGTTGCTCCAGTTGTTGCCTTTTTACTCAGCGAAGATAGTCGCTATATGACTGGACAAACACTAATGGCGGACGGAGGCTCAATTCAGCTTAGGTAAATGTAAATGTTCTGTTTGTTTTCAGCTCGACCGACCAAACCTGACTCCGCTATCAATAATTATTATATGGAGATATTGTTATGCACACTAATGGAAAAGCAATTATTACAACGGAAAAACTGCCAATAAAGCTGTGGTTGGAAGCCGATCAAATGGAGGAGGGAGCGTTGGAGCAGGCGCGCAATCTTGCCAATTTGCCATTTGCCTTTAAGCATATCGCCATTATGCCCGACACTCACGAAGGTTACGGCATGCCCATCGGGGCTATCCTAGCCACTAAGGGGGTCATCGTACCCAACGCCGTCGGTGTGGATATCGGCTGCGGTATGTGTTCCCTACGGACCAATCTGACAGATATCTCAACAGAGGATCTGAAAACCATCATGAGTATCATCCGCAACACCATTCCGGTGGGTTTCAACCACCACAAAACGCAGCAAGATGAAGCTTGGATGCCCGAAAGGAAAGGCGATCTGCCTATCGTCAATCAAGAGTACGAAAGCGCCCTATATCAGATTGGCACATTAGGTGGCGGCAATCACTTTATCGAAATCCAAAAAGGCTCAGATGGTTATATTTGGATTATGATCCACTCTGGCTCTCGCAATATCGGCTTTACAGTCGCCAACCATTACAATGATGTAGCAAAAGCATTAAATAAGGCAGCCGGCGAAGATATCTCGAATGACTTAGCCTACCTTCCAGAGTCATCTGAGTATTTCGAACTGTACAAAAATGAAATGGACTACTGCCTTGAGTTTGCCCTAGCCAATCGAAAATTAATGATGGAGCGGGTAAAAACGGCATTTAGAGAGATTCGGCCTGAGGTTGGATTCAGCGAATTTATTAATAAACCACATAACTTTGCCGCCGAAGAAGAACATTTTGGCGAAACCGTTCTTGTTCATCGCAAAGGTGCAACACGAGCGCGAAAAGGTGAATGGGGCATGATTCCTGGCTCGCAAGGTACCGGTTCCTTTCTGGTAAAAGGTAAAGGTGAAGCACAATCTTTCGAGTCTTGCGCACATGGTGCTGGACGCATTATGAGTCGTACCCAAGCCCGCAAAAAACTAGACCTAGAGGAAGAAATCCAAGCCCTTGATGATCTCGGTGTTTTACACGCCATCCGCGGCCGTAAAGATCTGGATGAAGCGCCAGGCTCTTATAAAGATATCGATGAAGTGATGAACCACCAAAAAGACTTGGTCGAGGTACAAATTGAATTGCAACCACTGGCTGTTATCAAGGGGTAACCCTCACACAAAAACAATTGGTAGTTGTTCAGTCGAACACAATTACACCTCCATCGGTATCAGTAAACGTGCGTTTCAATAATCGTTTTTCCATACTTTGCCAGATCAGTTCACACTTTTGGGCGTCATATCCCCTAGCCAACACTTCTGCGAATCTGCCAATCAGGAAAATACGCCTTACCTCTGATCGGCAGGAGTGTTTACAGACGCCTCCGCAATAACTCCAACGGGGAAGTAATTCGAAGTAATACTCGGAGTTCAGGCTCAGCCAAAGCACTTTGCGGGCAACGAACACGAGTTTCAGTTTGAACGCTGGACCGCAGCTGTGCACATTCCCAGCCGTGCGCTGCACGAACTCTATCTGCTACCTTTCGAGATGGTAGTCAAGGATGCCCAGCCCGCATCGTTAATGTGCGCGTACCCGCACATTAACGGCGCTTACGCTTGCGACAACCATGCACTGCTGGTACAGACCTTACGCCAGCGTTGGGATTTCGATGGATGGGTGGAAAGTGACCGGCGCGCGATGCATAGCACTGTGGATGCGTTGCTGGCGGGCGTTGGTTACGAACTCGATTCCGAACCGCGGTTCTATACCGAAAACAAGATCATGGCAGCGCTGGCAGCGGGTGATATCACCGAACAGCATATCGACGCGGCACTCAGGCCGCGCCACGTCAAAATGTTCGAATTCGACCAGTTCGAAAATCCTTTCAACCAGATCATCAATGTGGATCTCGACACCAACGCCGCCAAGGCGCGTGCACTCGTGGAAGGGGGCATTACGTTGCTCAAGAATGACGGCGGCACCCTGCCATTGAAACCCAACGTCCAATCAATCGCCTTGATCGGCCACAAGTGGTTTGCCGGTTCGGCCACCATGCCACCGCGCAACCTCAGTCCGAGCGAACTCACTACGGTTGTGGCGCCCTACACGGTGACACCGAAGCAAGGCCTCGAAAATACCTTGACCAAAATCGGTGGATCCGCCACGGTGACCTACAATGATGGCACCGATATCGCATCCGCCGTCAATCTGGCAATGAATTCCGATGTCGTCATCCTCATGGTGGGGACCAATCCGCGCGAGACACGTGATCTGTTGAAGCTCACGCTGCCCACGCTGTGCACCAACGATGGCGATCCATCCGACCCGGACCCGTCCTATCCTTCTGACTCCGGTTTGCCCGGGACCATAAAAGCGGCCGGTGAGGTTTGTGTCGAGCAGGATCAACTCGTGCGCGAGGTTGCGGCGGCGAATCCTAACAACGTCGTGGTGCTGTATTCTGCGGGGGGGTGATAATGAACTGGCTTGACCTAGTGCCTGCCCTCGTGGCCGCATGGTTTCCGGGTCAGGATGACGGCGACGTGGTGGCCGACATCCTATTTGGGGTCATCAATCCGTCTGGAAAACTGCCCGTAAGCTTCCCGACCAGCGAGCACGAGGCGGCCTTCGCCACCGAGATGCAGTATCCGGGAACACGCGAGAACAACGGTCTGCCCGGCGGCCCCGGATTTCCGCTCGGCGATGGCAGCCCGCAACTTGTCAGCCACTATTCCGAAAACTTGGGTTGGTACGAGGCCAATGGTGTCAAGCCAGCGTTTGCCTTCGGCCACGGCCTCTCATTCACGACCTTCGAGTACAACGATCTGAGGCTCAAGCGGAAATATCGTCGTGTGTTCGAACAGGTGCCGGTTCCGGGCACCGGCAGGGAAAACATTCCACAGCGCTTCTATCGTCGGCTCGTTGAACTGGTACCCGTATTGACGGTCGAGTACACTCTTACCAACACCGGTTCTGTCGCCGGTGCTGAGGCATCGCAGATTTACCTCGAACTACCACGGCAGGCGGATCAACCATCCAAACGTCTCGTCAGATTCAAGAAGGTATTCCTCGAGCTCAATGAGAGTGCTCGCATCACCGTTGATATAGACGCCTCCGCCCCCAACCACCCCTTCTCCTCGTTCGTGCCGGACGACCCGGACAACCTTGCAGCATGGGCCGAGGGAGAGTGGGTGTCGCACGCTGGCGCCTACCGGGTGCACGTTGGCGGGTCATCCGCTGAGACGCCGCTTGTGCAACGTATGGGCATGGCCTTCCCGCGCATCAACAATCGCTCGGCGCGCCGGTAACCATCCATTGTCCCCCGGGTCATCACAAGCGATTTTGCGATGACCCGGCAGATACGGAGAGAAGTCGCTCAACGCCTCGTCGAGATCATAGATACCTTCTGTGTAGTAGGCTGTTGACATCGAAAAGATGGTGAGGTTACATGCTGGTTATAAAAGGAATATGATTTTCGACTGAGGTGATTCTGGTCCATATACGCTGGTACGCGGCATATCCATTAAGTTGCCGGCAACTGGAAGAAATGATAGAGGAACGTGGTGTATTTGTGGATCATTCTACAGTGAACTGTTGGGCGATCTGGTTTTTACCATTACTGGGGGAAATTTTCAAAAAGTATAAGCACCTGGCTGGCGGATGGACGAAGCTTATATTAAGATCAAAGGCACTTGGAAATACCTCTATCATACTGTAGACAGGATGGTAAGGTGATCGACTTTCAATTAACGGCCGAGCGTGATGCCAAATGCTTTTTTGACATAGCCATGCAAGCCAATGGCGCTCCTGAGAAAGGATCACGATGGATAAAAATGGCGCCCATAAAGCAGCAATTGACAAGATCAATGCCAACAGAGAGATGCTCATGATGGTTCGTCAGGTCAAATACCTCAACAATATTGTGGAACAAGCCCATCTGGCAGTGAAGCGAATAACAAAACCGATGCTCAGATTCAAATCTTTTCAATCCGCTAAAAATAGCTTGGCTCGCATTGAACTCATGCACATGATTCACAAAGGTCAGATGATGATGGAAGGAGCTGACAAGATGTCTTTTGCTGAGCAATTTTATTTTATATGCTGACAGAGTCAATCCGCTTAGTTAAATATCGCATCCTGGATGTTCGTCTTGGTGTCAAAAATTATTGCATTCTATTTAATAAGGAGTTTCACTATAATGAAATCCATCAAAGTTGCTGTCATTTATTACAGCCTTACTGGCCACAACCTGCAACTGGCTAAAGCTGCTGCCGATGCTGCGAAAGAAGCGGGCGCGGAAGTACGCCTGGCGCGTGTTATGGAACTAATTCCGACAGAAAAATTGGAATCAAACGAAGGCTGGAAAAATTATATGAAAGCTGCTCAAGGTATTCCAGAAGCAAGCCTGGATGATCTGGATTGGGCAGATGTTTTTATTTTCAGCACACCAACACGCTATGGAAACGTGGCAGCACAAATGAAAATGTTTCTTGATTCCACAGGTGGCTTATGGTCCGCTGGAAAGCTCGCCAACAAGGTGGCGACCGTAATGACAAGCGCGCAAAATTTGCATGGTGGACAAGAGTCTACAACGCTTACCTTGTACAATATTATGCATCACTGGGGTGCGATCGTCGTCGCTCCTGGCTACACCAACGAATGTATCTATAAATCCGGCGGCAATCCCTATGGTGCCAGCGCCACCGCCAGCCGCGACGTAACAGTTTCAGGCGAAGTGCTGGAGGCCGCGCGCCATCAAGCGCGGCGAGCTGTACAAATTGCCAGTTGGATTAAAACGGGTCAGGCAACTGGGCATCAGTAAACCCGCAGTAGGTCGCTATATTCAAGCTGAAAAACAAAGCGTCTCAAATTCCTGCGTATTACTAATGACGAAGCCTTCTAGCAAATAGGGGACAGACCACGGTTTCTCGCTTTCACCACGGCTCGCCTGCTACATCCACGGGAGCCCAAAACCGTGTAGAGTAGAGGACAGGTGCATTTGGTTTTGCATTACCGTTTCCGCCATTTTTATCTGGCGGGATTTCAGCTTTTGTCGCGGAAAGCGCTGCAACGCTTCTCTACGACTCCGAATCTTGTGCCGCTTCATCAGGTGGTTACGCAGAGACGATCTTCTGCATACGTGTTCAGTCCCAGATGATTAAAGTAGTGCAAGGGAAGTGCCTGAGTCAGCGCCGGTGTTTTGATCGTGCGCCGACTTGCTCTTGTTCCACGCATTGCTGACACTTACGCCGCGCTTTTGCGGCGTCCCGTTTAAACGACATGTTAGGCTGTATGCCTCTCGGCATCTGTCGATGTATTCTCGGGACGTTGTAGTGCCTGCGTTTGAGGAAGACGATCGTCACGCTCACGCAATAACCAGTAGACAATACCTATTGCCAGAGTTATAGCGGCTAAGCCATACATGCTTTCGGCAGTTATTTCCTTAAGATCCAAGATAATAACTTTACGAGCTATCGCAAGCAGGGCAATGAGCAAGACGACCTTCGTTTGAATGACGCTTTGTTGCCGAGTGACCGTGTATTGGAGGGTATGGTTGAACTCTAGCGCGATCAATACCGTCATGATCTCGCCGAAGACGTTTTGGAACATTTTATGGTCGAGCGGGTCCATGGCACCAAACACGAGGCCACTGATAACTCCGGTAAATAAACGGAAGGTGGCTACAATAACAATTAACGTAATCAGCAGTGTGAGAAAAAGGGCAATCACGCTTTCGAAGCGTTGATAGAAGGTCATGATGTTCCACTGTTTTGCAATGATGTCCCACTGTTTTGCAATGTTCTTCCACATACTCAATTTCGCCTCTCCTTGACTCTTTATAGGGTTTATCTAAATAGTCGCCACTGAAAAACACTTGCTACTGATTGCAGTTTTTGGAATTACATCTGATTTTCTATTGCTCATTCAGATTAATTCGCATGAACTAAGGTTTTTATCAGAAGATTGGGGTGATTTCTGTATTTCCTACACGGAAAATACAGCAAAAAGATGGCCAGGCAGCTATTGTTTCAGATTCCAGGCACAAGCGGCCATCAAGAGGTTGATGTGATCACCAATAGCGCCTTTCAGGTCATTTTTTGTCATTCGGTAATCTGCTTTTAAATGACCAATGATGGGTTCAATGGTTGCACGTCTTTTACATTGCTTGCGCCTTCTGTCTCGCTGGTAACGGTTATCCTGTTTGAGGGTCTTGCCCGGTAGTACGATGGATTCCGTTGACTTCACGCTTGCTACGATAACCGCGATCACACACTGCTGCCTGCCTGGCAGGCTTTGCCGCGCGAGGCTTCTACATGATGCAAGATAGCCGGGAGCGTATGGTTGTCGTGCATATTTTGCTCATGGCTGGCAATGGAGGCTTTGCTACCGTATTCGTACTGTTTGTGATCTTTCCCTTTAGCCACGCAGTACACTTGCGGCTCATGCAGTGAATAGAGCTTGTTGCTGTCTTTGGATTGTTGCTGCAGCACTTGTCCATACAACAGGAAATCTCGCTGATAATGCTCAAACAAGCAGGGTTGCGGTAATTCCCAGATCAAAATACCCGCTGCTGAATTGCCAGATGCGCCTGTTCCTTTCTTGTAATGAACCGAGAATACTTCATCAAATTCGTGCCAGGGGACAACACTGCCAGTTGCAACAGTGGATCCGTAGGATCAAGTTGCCATAAAAGATCGGTTGCAAACAAATTAGGTTGATGAGAAATTTTACTCGGCGTGAGCATCGACAATCACCGTTTCGACCAGAAAAATAACGCAGGTCTTATCATTCCCGGTCGATTCGATCAGCATAAATAATAGCGTATCTCATAAAAATCAATCTGTTATTGTGATTTTCAGGAGTAATTTGTAGTGACTAAATAGAAACACAGGAACGGAAAGAACAGAATTCTTCCCTGATAAAAAAGGGCTTATTTGAGTAAAGGGGCAAGGAAAGAAAGAATGCTTCGAATTGTGCGAGGAGACCGAATTCGTAAGAAAAATTTACCGGCCCGGCTGATGCGGATCGGGTTCGCGCATCACACAACCAGCTTTCTCCAGCAAACCATCGTCATTGAATCTGATTGTCTCTCCCGGTTGAAACCCGGGGGGCACTTGCTGGGTTATCACATAGCGATTGCCATCATTTGCCAGCAAGCTGATTCTGTAATAAATCGGCTCGGCAATGTTCCTCTCGGGCGGAACGTAGCTGCTATTACCCAGGACATCGACTTCAGTAAAAAAACTTCCCCAGTGTCTGCCCAATGGAACTGCGACTATCCCTGAAATAAATGTATCCGTATTGCCATCATTGGCAGGGTTAAGCATGACGGGGACGATGTGTTCCACTACTCCGCAATAATCAGCCGGAAGCCGGGCGGGATTAATCAAGGTTCTGGAAGCATCGGTGCTGTATATACGACGATAGGTTGACCGTTTCTGCCCGCCTGCACTCCCATCAATCTTATTGGGAGAGGAAGTAGTTGCTGTTACACTAGATTTTACCTGTTGACGGGGTTTTGAATACTCTTCTGTTATTTCCTGGCTATTCACAATCTTATCTTGTCGCGCGCCGGAAGCCAGCGCAACTCTCATTAATCCCGCACCAATCATCAAGAACAGCACGGTGAATATCAGTTTGTCAAGAGAACCAGTAAACATAGTTGAACTCCATGACTCGGCACAAACAAAGTAATATCGGCAATCACACCCCGTGCTTGAGGAAGAATCCCGAGCCGCACCACGGGATCAGTACCTGTCGTCTAGTCTTCCTTGCGTAACTGCGGAAACAGAATAACATCGCGGATGCTTGGAGAATCTGTCAGCAACATTACTAGCCGATCGATACCGATTCCCTCACCTGCCGTTGGCGGCAATCCGTATTCCAGTGCCTGGATATAGTCAGCGTCATAGTGCATCGCTTCCATATCACCTGCCTCTTTAGCCCTGGCCTGTTCAAGGAAACGACTGGCCTGATCTTCAGGATCATTTAGCTCGGAAAAGCCGTTCGCAATTTCCCGCCCGGCAATATAAAGCTCAAAACGATCCGTAATCTCCGGATTTTGATCATTGCGGCGTGCCAAAGGCGATACCTCGGCCGGATAATCAACGATAAATACGGGTTCAAACAGCAAATGTTCGGTTGTTTCATCAAACAAGGCCAATTGCAGTCCGCCGATTCCACTGTCCGGATTGAATCCGATTCCCTTTGCCTGCAAAATTTTGATCAAATCATCCCTGTTGTTAAGTTGTGCTTCGGAATTTTCAGGGTGGTATTTTAGGATGGCCTGCATGACAGTCAACCGGGCAAAAGGCCGGGCAAGATCCATTTCGCGCTGCTGATAGACAATGCGAGTGGTTCCTAACACCTTCAGCGCAACTTCACGCAGCATGGATTCCGTCAGATCCATCAGGTAATGATGATCTTGATAAGCCTCATAAAACTCCAGCATGGTGAATTCCGGATTATGGCGAGTGGATATACCTTCATTCCTGAAATTACGGTTAATCTCAAAAACTTTTTCCATACCACCCACTACCAACCGCTTCAGGTAAAGTTCCGGTGCGATACGCAGATACAGTGACATATCCAATGCATTATGATGCGTAATAAAAGGTCGAGCAGTAGCCCCTCCTGGAATAGAGTGCATCATCGGCGTTTCAACTTCAAGATAGCCCCGGTTAACCAGAAATTCACGTACTGCCTGAATAATTTTTGAGCGAACCAGGAATACCTTGCGTGTTTCTTCATTTGTAATCAGATCAAGGTAACGTCGCCGGTATTTCTGTTCCTGATCGATAAGGCCATGAAATTTCTCCGGTAGCGGGCGCAAGGATTTAGTCAGAAGACGAAGTCGGGTAACCCGTAATGACAATTCATCCGTCCTGGTTTTGAACAAAATACCTTCCGCGCCGAGAATATCCCCCAGATCATAATGCCTGAATGCTTCGTGAGCGGATTCTCCGGTATGATCATTGGAGATATAGAGCTGTATCCGCCCGCTCATATCCTGGATCGTTGCAAAGCTTGCCTTTCCCATTACACGCTTAAACAACATGCGTCCTGCAACTTTTACTTTAACCTGCCCACTTTCCAGTTCTTCTCTTGAGTCATTATCATACTTTTCATGCAGGTCACGAGCCAGGCTATCCCGACGATAATCATTCGGAAAAGCATTGCCGATCTGGCGCAATGCAGTCAATTTAGAATAACGCTCTGCAATAAGGCTGTTTTCATCCTGGGAAATACCGGATGTATCTTCCTGGGTCATATCTATTCCAAATTTTATGTAATTTTTATTGGTATAAAATCTCTCTGTATCGTACCAAGCGGCACGGACATCCTGGAGCCGCTGCCGCATGCGTAATCAACGTGTATTATATAGTTACTTTACCTGCTCCATTCTAACGGGCTCACGAAAAACCATCTGGCAGGAAACTTACAGTTACACGGCATCGCACGCTGCCTGGGCACATATTACGATCTATGTACTGTCATTTATTCCATGAAAATAATCAACATCTTATTGAATTCAACTGAAAAATATCTGTGAACACACCTTCAGCCCCTACTCATTTCATTCGTAATATCATTGAAGAAGACAACCGCACCGGTAAGTGGAACGGGCGCGTAGAGACACGCTTCCCGCCCGAGCCAAATGGCTATCTGCATATCGGCCATGCAAAAAGCATTTGCTTGAATTTCGGGCTTGCGCTTGAATATAACGGCGCCTGTCATCTGCGATTCGACGATACAAACCCGGAAAAAGAAGCTCAGGAATACGTCGATGCCATTATTGAATCAGTCCACTGGCTGGGCTTTGACTGGCAGGAACATCTTTACTACGCTTCCGATTATTTTGATCAGCTATATGAATTTGCAGAATATCTGATCACGCAAGACAAGGCCTATGTGGACAGCCTATCGGCAGATGAAATCCGCCGATTACGTGGAACCTTGACTGAAGCAGGTACAAACAGCCCTTATCGTGATCGTCCGCCATCCGAAAGTCTGGATTTGTTCCGGCGCATGCGCGCAAGAGAGTTTCCGGATGGCGCGCACGTACTACGCGCCAAAATTGATATGGCATCCCCCAACATCAATATGCGTGATCCGGTTATCTATCGCATCCGCCATATCCGCCACCAGCGCACGGGTGATAAATGGTGTATCTACCCGATGTACGATTACACCCATTGTATTTCCGATGCTTTGGAGCGGATCACGCATTCCCTTTGCACACTGGAGTTTGAAGATCATCGGCCACTGTATGACTGGATACTGGATCAATTAAGTGAAAAAGTTCCCTGCCACCCGCAGCAGATCGAGTTTGCGCGACTGAATCTGACTTACAGTGTCATGAGCAAGCGTAAACTGATCGAACTGGTAGAGAACAAACTGGTAGATGGCTGGGACGATCCACGCATGAATACATTGGCAGGTCTGCGCCGTCGGGGCTATACGCCGGAATCAATCCGCTTGTTTGCGGAACGAATCGGTATCAGTAAGGCAGATTCCTGGATTGATATGACAGTGCTGGAAGATTGCTTACGCGAAGACCTTAATGAAAACGCACCGCGCCGCATCGCTGTCCTTAATCCGGTGCTGCTGGTCATAGATAACTTTCCAGATGATCAGATGGAAACCTGCTATGCACCCAATCATCCAAAAAAACTCGAACTTGGCACACGCGAACTACCGCTGACAAAACGGCTTTATATTGACCGTGAAGACTTTATGGAGGTGCCAGACAAAGGCTTCTTCCGCCTGGCACCTGGGGCAGAAGTGCGGTTACGTTATGCATATATCGTAAGATGCACACATCTTGTCAAAGATGATCAGGGAAAGATCCTGGAGATTCACTGCACTTACGATCCCGCTACCAAAAGCGGTACTGCCGGGGCTGAAACCCGAAAAGTCCGTGGCAATATTCACTGGCTGTCAGCTACTTATGCCAAGGCTGTTGAAATCAGATTATATGACCGTTTGTTCAGCGACGCACATCCCGACACGGAAGGTAAAGATTTCAAAACCTCGTTAAATCCGGATTCCAGGAAAATTATTGTCGGGTACGTTGAACCTTCTTTACTTGAAATTCAAGCAGAACAGCGTTTTCAGTTTGAACGCCATGGCTACTTTGTAGCTGATCTGGCAGATACAAAACCGGGAAAGCCGATATTCAATCGAACCGTATCACTACGCAATACCTGGGTGAAAATCACGGACAAGCCGGAGCACAGTGGATAATCAGCAATTGTGTGAATTACATTTGCATATATGACAAATTACCAGGACATTCGCTAAAAAGAACCTTTCTTATTTCACAACCAGATTATTTTCTTGTTATACTTGCCTCTTATTCCAACAACATGAATTGAAACATGTCCTTAAAACACATTGTCATTCTGTTGCTCGGCGCAGGTATGATAGCTGGATGCAGCTCGGTTCCCAAAGATTCAACGCGTGATGAGATTTCACGATATTCCCATAAATCCGGATTTGCGATTCCTCAGGGAATTCTGGAAAATGATCCGTCTTTCGTGCGGAAACGTCTGTACAGCCAATATCAGGAATGGCGTGGCACACGCTATCGATTGGGAGGTACAGATCACACTGGGGTAGATTGCTCTGCGCTTGTCAGAATCATCTTCAAGGAAGAATTCGGCTTCACATTGCCCAGAACAGCGCTTTCCCAGGCAGAATTTGGTGAAAAAATCAGTCGGAATGAGCTTATGCCGGGAGATCTGGTGTTCTTCAAAACAGGCGGGCGTTCCTGGCATGTAGGGATCTATCTGGATAGCAAGAAATTTCTTCATGCCTCATCCAGTCAAGGAGTCACTATATCCAGCCTGGATAATACATACTGGAAATCCAGATACTGGAAATCCATCAGGATATAAAAATCATACTGTTACCTATCATATCCAGCATAGGTACTGATTCAGGTTCCATACAAACGTCTTTCCAGCCGCATCCGGTTGATAATTGATGCACTGATCTCTTCTATTGATACTCCGGTAGTATCGATAAACGGGATATTAAACTGCTGGTACAGTTCATTTTGCCACTGAAGTTCACGTTGGCATTCAACGAATGAAGCATAATGACTGCCCGGATACCGTTCCACACGAACAGCCTGAAGCCGTGACGTGCTCAACGTCAATCCAAACAATTTCTCACGCAGTGGTTGTAACAACGAAGGAAGACGCACGACTCCCATATCTTCTGGCGTAAATGGATAATTAGCAGCAAGCACTCCATACTGCAAAGCCAGATACACACACACTGGGGTTTTACCAGAGCGTGATACTCCTACCAAAATCACGTCAGCATCGGCAAGAATTTTAGAGTTACTACCATCATCACTGTTCAGCGCATACTGAATCGCAGCAATACGTCGAAAATAGGAAGCATCCTGGCCAAGAATATGGGAGCGTCCGGGTATGCGCACAGGTGACTGTTGCAGCGCCGTTTCCAGCACACCAAGACAAGATTCAAAAAAATCAATAAGATAACAATCAGCCTGACGGACAGAAGCGAGGATAACCGGATCCAGCAATGTGCTAAACACCAATGATGGCTGACCTTCCTGCTTCGCAATTGTATTGATACGATCAATGATCTCCTGAACCTTAGCTGCACTGTCCAGGAAAGAAGCATAGTGCTTCTTCCACTCTATTCCATCGAACTGGGTCAACAGACTATGACCCAGTGTTTCCGCTGTAATGCCCGTACGATCAGACAGAAAAAAAACGCTGCGTTGTAACATCGCCCTACTGCTCCCGGTCCGCCAGATGCAGCCAGGTGCTCACTACCGTGTCCTGATTAAGAGAAAGGCTGCTGATACCCTGTTCAACCAGCCAGCGTGCAAAATCCGGATAATCAGAGGGTGCCTGGCCGCAAATACCAATATATTTCCCCTGTTTATGGCAAGCATCAATTGCCATTTTCAGCAGCCGCTTCACAGCTGGATTACGCTCATCGAATAAATGAGCAACCAGCTCCGAATCACGATCCAGCCCAAGTACCAGCTGGGTCATATCATTAGACCCGATGGAAAACCCATCGAAGTATTCGAGGAATTCTTCAGCCAACACAGCATTGGAAGGAATTTCGCACATCATGATCAAACGTAGCCCATTGCTTCCGCGTTTTAATCCATTAGCTGCCAGTAATTCTGTAATCTGCTGCGCCTCTTCCAGGGTTCGACAAAAAGGAACCATCACTTCAACATTGGTAAAACCCATTTCATCACGTACCTTGCGCAAAGCCCGACACTCTAGCTCAAAGCAGGCACGAAAAGAATCAGCAAGATAACGTGAAGTACCACGAAATCCAATCATCGGATTTTCCTCATGTGGTTCAAAGCGATCTCCCGCAATCAGATTCGCGTATTCATTAGATTTAAAATCAGATAGACGCACAATCACCGGATGTGGGTGAAAAGCTGCCGCCAACGTGGCAATACCTTCCACCAGTTTCTCAATATAGAAAGACACCGGGTCGGGGTAACCTGTCGTTCGCTTACTGACAGATGTTTTCAGATCATCCGGAAGCGCATCAAATTCCAGCACGGCCCGGGGATGGATACCAATATTGTTGGCGACGATAAATTCCAGACGTGCCAGCCCCACTCCATGATTGGGCAGTTGTGAAAATGCAAAAGCCTGCGCAGGATTTCCGATATTCAACATGATCTTGACTGGTAATTCAGGCAGCTTACTGATCTCTGAACAAGTATGCTGAAAAGGAAGCAGACCTTCATAAACAAAACCTGTATCTCCTTCCGCACAGGATATGGTCACCGCCTGGCCATCGCTGATTTTTGTCGTAGCCAGCTCACACCCGACCACCGCAGGAATGCCCAGCTCGCGCGCAACAATAGCAGCGTGACAGGTACGCCCGCCACGATTGGTCACAATCGCTGCGGCTCGTTTCATGATTGGCTCCCAATCCGGATCTGTCATGTCCGTTACCAGCACGTCGCCCGGCTGAATCTCGGCCATCTGCCCCGCGCTCATAATGACCCGCGCCGTTCCCTGTCCGATCTTCTGGCCGATCGCGCGCCCCTGCACCAGCACCGGGCCTCGTCCGCTCAGGTGAAATTGTTCTACTGATTGCTCGGCACGGCTTTTCACCGTTTCCGGGCGGGCCTGGACAATATAAATCTGTCCATCTATTCCATCCAGTGCCCATTCGATATCCATCGGCCGGTTGTAGTGCTGTTCGATGATCACCGCCTGTCGGGCCAATAATTCAATTTGCTCATCGGACAAACTGAAACGCTGACTTCGTTCCGGCGATACCGGCTGTACCACGGTCGTCTGCCCTGCCTGCTCATCGCTATAGATCATCTCGGTTGCCTTGGCTCCCAGCCGGCGGGAAAGAATTGCGGGTAATCCCACCTTAAGATTTTGTTTATAAACAATAAACTCATCCGGATTGACTGTTCCCTGTACGACGGTTTCCCCCAAACCATAAGCAGAAGTAATAAACACCACATCCCGAAAGCCAGATTCAGTATCAAGTGTAAATATCACGCCACTGGCACCTTTATCGCTGCGCGCCATCCGTTGTACGCCCGCAGATAAAAATACCTGATCATGATGAAACCCGTGATGGGTCCGATAGGAAATCGCCCGGTCCGTATAAAGTGAAGCAAACACTCTTCTGAGTGCACTGAACAGGTTATCAAGCCCCTGCACGTTCAGCAGCGTCTCCTGCTGGCCGGCAAAGGAGGCATCCGCTAGATCCTCAGCTGTTGCCGATGAACGTACTGCAAAGGATACTTTCTCACCCGAATCAGCAATGAGCTTCTGGTATGCCCGAGTCACTACTTCTACCAGATCATCCGGCAGCGTGGCGGCAAGCAACCAAGAGCGAATCTGTTTACCCGCAACGGCCAACGCCTCCACATCGTCAACATCCAGTGGGGTCAATAATTGATTGATGCGATCATTCAAATCATTGATCCTGAGAAATTCACGATAAGCGTATGTTGTCGTAGCAAATCCGCCAGGCACTTTCACCCCGGCGCGGGAAAGATTGCCGATCATCTCCCCCAGCGAGGCATTCTTGCCCCCTACGCTCGCCACATCGTTCATACCTACCTGATCCAGCCACAAAATATAGTCAGGATGACCAGCCATAACTTACTCTCATTGAAAAACAGAACGGATACGATAACATCTGTGCACTATCGTCTTCTTTTATCAAAATAAATAACCTGAACGAACCATGGATTGCTATCTGTCTGGGGGTCGGACAAATATTGCGGCAGCAACATGCCTTCCTTCAGACGACAGAATATTGTAGGTTCTGCATACTGCGTGCGTATCCATTGTCTCGAATCCAATTCCGCGAGCCAGTATTTTTTTTATCAGCGATGCATTTGGAAACTGTAATGATATTCCTGTTCCGAGCAAAATAATTTCCGGCTGCACTGCCAGCAATGGATCAAAATGCTCCATTTCCAACTGGTTAATACTGCTTACTGGCCAGTGTTCAACAATTTGTTCCGGCAGCACGATCATGCTATCTGTATACCGCACCTGATTGACCGCAACATAACCATCTCCGTAACCGGAAAAAATGTTCAAACCGGAGTTATCCGAAAGATGTAATTTCATATAAATCCTTTCGTAACGAAAAATTCAGCTTTGATCCGGCTGGATAATCAGCCCAACCATTTTCATTCAGGACACTTCTAACAATTGATTTTCCAGACAAATAGCAACGTTGTGCAGGTACTCCCTGCCTCACCTATCTACTTGTTACTTGTTTGACAGATCTCGTTGCTGCGCCCATACGCCTTGCACCACATCCCGCACAGCTGAGTTTTTAGAAATGTCCTTTAATAAAAATCAGCGTAACATGGTATGCTTTTTCCGTATTTTAAATAGAATTTTCTCTATCCGTCCATGCAACCCATCAAAAAATCCAGCAAACTCAACCATGTCTGCTATGACATACGGGGACCGGTTCTTGATCGTGCCAGACAGATGGAGGAAGATGGGCATCGTATCATCAAGCTCAATATCGGCAACCCTGCTTCCTTCGGGTTTGAAGCGCCGGACGAAATCTTGCAGGATGTCATCCAAAACCTTTCTGCCGCATCCGGTTATTGCGATTCCAAAGGGCTGTTCGCCGCTCGTAAAGCGATCATGCATTACACGCAGGAAAAAAATATCGCCAACGTGCGGATGGATGACATCTACGTCGGGAATGGCGTATCAGAACTGATCATGCTGGCTACCCAGGCGCTGCTGGAAAATGATGATGAAGTGCTGGTTCCCTCGCCGGATTATCCCTTATGGACGGCTGCAGTCTCTCTGGCGGGCGGAATCGCGCGACATTATATATGCGACGAACAATCTGACTGGCTGCCGGATCCGGAAAACATAAAAGCCAAGGTCAACAGCAGAACCCGGGCAATCGTCATCATCAACCCCAACAACCCTACTGGCGCACTGTATCCGGATGATTTGTTGCGCGATATCATAGAAATTGCCCGACAAAACAACCTGATCATTTTTGCTGACGAAATCTACGACAAAATCCTTTATGACTCTGCCCGCCATACTTCAATTGCCTCGTTGGCCAATGATGTTCCATTTGTAACATTCAACGGCTTATCCAAAAATTATCGCGCCGCTGGCTTTCGTTCCGGCTGGGCAGTTGTCTCCGGCGACAAAACACGAGCGCGGGATTACATTGCCGGGCTCAATATGCTGGCATCCATGCGTTTGTGCGCCAATGTTCCAGCACAATTCGGCATCCAGACTGCACTGGGTGGCTATCAAAGTATTCACGATCTCACCATGCCCACCGGGCGGCTAAAGCGCCAGCGTGACCTGGCCTGGAAACTGCTCACCGACATTCCGGGCGTGACCTGCGTTAAACCCCAAAGCGCACTGTACCTGTTCCCGCGGTTGGACCCCGCCTATTATCCGATTACAGATGATGAACAATTTGCACTGGATCTGCTACTGGAAGAAAAGGTACTCATCGTTCAGGGAACCGGGTTCAACTGGTCTCAGCCCGATCATTTCCGGATTGTATTTCTGCCTAACAGTGACGATCTAACCGAAGCCATCGGCCGTATCGCACAGTTTTTAGGCCGCTATCGCGCTCGTCACAGCTGCTAATCCTACCTCCTGGAAAGCACGGTAACCAAGCGGGTAACTAACGTACTCCACTTTATTCCGTATATAATCTTCGGTTTATCCTTATTGATACACAAAAAATTCCGTTATGAAGCCAATTCATGTAGGACTGCTCGGCGTTGGCACCGTTGGTAGCGGTACTTATACCGTTCTGAAACGCAACCAGCAGGAAATCACACGCAGAACTGGTCGCAATATCATCATTCGCATGATCGCCGATCTGGATCAGGAAAAGGCACGTGCTCTGGTCGCGGGTGACGATGTCGTCGTCACATCCGATGCACTTGAAATTGCCAGACATCCCGACATTGACATCATCGTCGAACTGATCGGAGGGCAAGCTATCGCCAAACAAGCGATACTTGAAGCCATTACTCACGGCAAACATGTCATTACTGCCAATAAGGCACTGCTGGCAAATCATGGCAATGAAATCTTTGCTGCCGCACAACAACGCAATGTTATCGTCGCATTTGAGGCGGCCGTGGCGGGAGGCATTCCCATCATCAAGGCTCTGCGAGAAGGTCTGGCAGCCAACCGCATTGAATGGATTGCCGGCATTATTAACGGAACCAGTAACTTCATCCTGTCGGAGATGCGTGTCAAAGGGCTGGACTTCAGCACCGTTCTCGCCAGCGCACAGCAGCTGGGTTATGCCGAGGCTGACCCAACCTATGATATAGAAGGCATCGATGCTGCTCACAAAATCACCATCATGGCGGCACTTGCCTTTGGCATTCCGGTTCGGTTCGATCAAACTTACATCGAAGGAATCACCAAACTGGCCAATGACGATATTCGTTATGCTGAAGAATTAGGCTATCGCATCAAACTGCTGGGTATTACCAAACGCACGACCAATGGCATTGAGTTGCGTGTCCACCCGGCGCTGATTCCAGTCAAACGACTGATTGCCAATGTAGAAGGTGTAATGAATGCGATCATCGTAAAAGGGGATGCAGTCGGGCCGACGCTGTATTATGGTGCCGGGGCCGGTGCGGAACCTACTGCCAGCGCAGTGATCGCTGATCTGGTAGATGTCACACGTCTGCTCACCTCCAGCCCGGAACACCGGGTGCCCGTGCTGGCATTCCTGCCGGAGCTGCTGTCTGACACACCCATCATACCGATGGAGGCAGTGGAAACCGCCTATTACCTGCGGCTGCAGGTCACGGATAAACCTGGTGTGCTGGCCGATATCACCCGCATCCTGGCAGACAGTGAAATCTCCATCAGTGCAATGATCCAGAAAGAGCATGCAGATGGGGAAGACAAGGTCAACATCATTATGCTTTTGCACAAAACCAGGGAAAAGAACATCAATACAGCTATTGAAAAAATACAGAACCTTCCAGCTATGGCTGATAAAATCATTCGGATTCGACTTGAGGAGCTTGGCAGTTAAAATTGCACAGCCTTTCAAATTTTGCTGTATTCATATTCAATTCAATCCTTGATTTCTTTCGGAATTGATCAGCTTCCAACGCGAAGCACCTGGTTGTTTCTTTCCCCGTTTATCACAGACTAATATGCGTTATCTCTCGACCCGAGGCGGCATGCTGCCCAAAACATTTACTGAAATTCTGTTAGGCGGACTGGCTCCGGATGGCGGGCTGGCCATGCCTGAATCTTATCCTAAAATCAGCCCGGCAGAGCTTGAATCCTGGCGCTCGCTTGACTACCCGTCGCTTGCATTTGAAATTCTGTCGCGTTTTATGGATGACATCCCCGCCGACGATTTGCGCACCTTAATTACACGCACCTATACGGACGAAATTTTTGGCAGTGAGGAGGTCACTCCTGTCCAGACACTGGAATCCAATCTGCACCTGCTGCACCTGTCTAATGGCCCTACCCTGGCGTTCAAGGACATCGCCATGCAGTTCCTGGGCAACCTGTTCGAGTATGTGCTTGCAAAAAATAATGATGAATTGAATATCCTGGGCGCAACTTCTGGTGATACCGGCTCCAGTGCAGAATATGCCATGCGCGGCAAACGGGGCATTCGCGTATTCATGTTGTCACCTTACGGAAAAATGAGTGCTTTTCAGACCGCACAAATGTTCTCGTTACAGGATAACAACATTTTCAATATTGCTATCGAAGGTGTATTTGATGATTGCCAGGATATTGTCAAAACTGTCAGTAACGACCAGGTATTCAAGCAAAAATACCGGATCGGTGCGGTCAATTCGATCAACTGGGCGCGTATCGCCGCGCAAATTATCTATTACTTCAAGGCCTATTTTGCAGTTACCCGCTCTAACGGGGAAGCAGTATCTTTTTCAGTCCCTTCCGGCAACTTCGGCAACATTTTTGCCGGCCATGTCGCCCGTATGATGGGCCTACCCATCAAGCAACTGATTCTGGCAACTAATGAAAATGATGTGCTGAATGAGTTTTTTCGTACCGGTTTATATCGTCCCCGCACAACAACTGAAACGAAGCAAACCAGCAGCCCTTCAATGGATATCTCCAAAGCATCAAATTTTGAGCGGTTTATCTTCGATCTGACCGGTCGGGATGCGGCACGCATCAAAGAACTCTGGAAATTGGTTGATCAAGGAGGATCATTCGATCTTTCCGATACTGATCTATGGAAAAAAATCAGGGATTTTGGCATTATTTCTGGAACCAGCAACCATGCTGAACGCATCACCACTATTCGAAAGATACACCATAAATTCAATATCCTGATTGACACACACACAGCAGATGGCCTGAAAGTGGGTATGGAATTGCGCGAACCTGATGTTCCACTCATCTGCCTGGAAACAGCACTGCCAGTCAAGTTTGCGGACAGTATCCAGGAAGCAGTCGGATTCGTACCGGAACAACCGGATGGATACGATAACCTGGAGAAACTGCCCCAGCGTTTTGAACGTATGACAGCAGATGCCGAACAAGTTAAACGGTTCATTGCCCATCAGGTTGGGCCATCAAATCAGATGCACGGATAACGAAAAAACTGACCCCGATCCTGGTACATTGTAATCATCTTCTTAACGTTATCATAAAATCATCTGTATTCTTTCGGAACAAGGTATTTTTCTGATCAAATTAAAATAAACGGAAAAAGGAGTGCATTATGCTGTTCTCGATTAGTCGCTATGATCCGGACAAGGATGAAAAACCGTACATGCAGGATTATGACGTTGAGCTCGCACCGACAGATAAAATGCTGCTGGATGCGCTGATACGTATCAAAGCCATTGATGACAGTCTCAGTCTGCGCCGCTCCTGTCGGGAAGGTGTGTGCGGTTCCGATGCCATGAATATCAATGGTCGAAATAATCTTGCCTGCATCACACCGCTTGCTGACCTGCGTGAACCTGTGGAAATCCGGCCTCTACCGGGATTGCCGATTATTCGCGATCTGATTGTTGATATGAGCCAGTTTTTCAAGCAATATCATTCAATCAAGCCCTATCTGATCAATAATGACCCGCCGCCAGAAACCGAGCGTTTACAATCCCAGGGAGAACGCGCTCGCCTGGATGGTCTCTATGAATGCATTCTGTGTGCCTGTTGCACCTCTGCCTGCCCTTCATTCTGGTGGAATCCCGACAAATTTGTCGGGCCGGCCGGATTGCTACAAGCCTATCGTTTTCTGGCCGACAGCCGGGATCAGGCCACTTCTGAACGGCTGGATGATCTGGAGGACCCCTACCGTTTATTCCGTTGCCATTCCATCATGAATTGTGTCGATGCCTGCCCCAAGGGATTAAACCCGACCGCCGCGATAGAAAGTATAAAAATCATGATGCTGAATAAAACGGTATGAACCACCAGGCCCGCATGCGCTGGCGTTGTCGTCGCGGCATGCTGGAACTGGATATCGTTCTGTTGCGCTTCATGGATGCTCATTATGAACAGCTGGATGAGCAGCAACATGAACTGTTTGAAGCGCTACTAACGTACCCAGATCATGATCTGTGGAATATGATTGCCCGTAATACGGGAGTACCTGATGAAGCATTTCGGCCCATATTGAGACTTTTACAGGAAAATTAACCAAAACCCTGGTCATCTATCAGGAAAATTTGAATTGCAGGATAAATGGAGAAAATTATGCCCCCACAAGATGTTGCCACTTTGTCACCGGGTGAAAACAAGAAAACGATTGAACTGCCCATTCTGTCCGGTAATGAGGGTCCTGATGTTATTGATATTCGCTCGTTATACGCTCAAAGCAATATGTTCACCTACGATCCCGGGTTTGTATCCACCGCCAGCTGCAAATCAGCCATTACATTCATCGATGGTGATCAAGGTATCCTGCTGTATCGCGGCTACCCGATCGAACAACTGGCCACCCGCTGTGACTTCATGGAAGTCAGCTATCTGCTGCTGAATGGAGAATTGCCTACAGCAGACCAAAAAAAGCAATTCGTCAATAACATCAAAAACCATACGATGCTGCATGAGCAAATGATCAAGTTTCTCAGCGGATTTCGCCGCGATGCACATCCCATGGCGGTCATGGTCGGCGTGGTGGGTGCATTGTCTGCTTTTTATCATGACGCCATGGACGTTTCTGATGCGCCACATCGTGAACAATCCATATTTCGTCTGATTGCCAAACTACCAACCATTACGGCAATTGCCTATAAATATAATATCGGCCAGCCTTTCATCTATCCTCGTAATGATCTGGGCTTTACGGAAAACTTCCTGCACATGATGTTTGCCACGCCAGCCGAGAAATATGTTCCCAACCCGGTCATTGTCAGGGCACTGGATCGCATTCTGATTCTGCATGCGGATCACGAGCAAAATGCTTCCACATCAACAGTCCGTCTGGCGGGCTCAAGCGGTGCCAATCCATTTGCCTGCATCTCTGCCGGGATTACCTGCTTATGGGGTCCGGCGCATGGCGGCGCGAATGAAGCCTGCCTCAATATGCTGGAAGAAATCGGAGACGTTTCACGCATCAATGAATACATTACCCGCGCCAAGGACAAGAATGATCCTTTCCGGCTGATGGGCTTTGGCCATCGGGTCTACAAAAACTTTGATCCACGCGCCACACTGATGCGCGACACCTGCCACGAAGTACTGGATGAACTGGGGCTACATAATGACCGGCTGTTTAAGCTTGCTCTGGAGCTGGAAAGAATCGCCCTGGAAGATGACTTTTTTATTACCAGAAAGCTGTACCCCAACGTTGACTTCTACTCGGGAATCGTACAACGGGCGCTGGGTATTCCAACATCCATGTTTACTGCCATTTTTGCTACCGCACGTACCGTTGGCTGGGTTGCGCAGTGGAACGAGATGATCTCTGATCCGGAACAGAAAATAGGTAGACCCCGCCAATTATATGTTGGAGTCCCGCGCAGAGATGTACCATGACAATCATGGCTATATCTGATCAACAGGAAATTTACAAACCTGGCGGCTACAGCTGGCAAGAATAAAAGACAAGCAGCAGATTACCCGTACCTCGCCATTTGTCTTTTTCTCTGCCCCCAGAAAATATGTTGCGGTAATTTCACAGGCTTCAGGTGGCTATCGTGATAAAACAACTTTTAGAAGATTCAAAACTGTTCGGTACCAATGCGGCATTCATCGAAATGCTCTATGACCAGTATCTGGAAGATCAAACCAGCGTACCGGATCAATGGCGCCTGTATTTCGACTCACTGCAGCCAACAGAAAGTATTTCCATCCGGGACATTTCCCATACTCCGGTTATCGAGTCACTGATTCGATCTGCTGCACGGCATGAATCTTCCCTTTCCGACACTCCCTCAAAACAGGCGGAACAGCAAGCTATTGACTTTGAAGTACAGGAACGTAAACAAATTGCTGTTCTGCAGCTGATCAACACCTACCGCTTCCTGGGCGTGCGCAGAGCTAATCTTGACCCGCTCAATTTGCAGCAAAAACAGGATGTTCCCGAACTTGACCCGGAATTTCACGGGTTGACTGACGTAGACATGGACAAGGTATTTCATACCGGCTCTCTTGTCGGCCCGGAACATGCCACCTTGCAGGAAATTTTGCATAGATTGCAACAAACCTATTGCGGCAGCATTGGTGCAGAATACATGTACATCACGGATGTGAAACAGAAACGTTGGCTACAAAACCGGCTCGAATCCGTCTGCTCCCAGCCCAATTTCACCCCAGAGTACAAACGCCATATTCTTGAGCGGCTGACCGCTGCTGAAGGCCTGGAGCAATATCTGCACACTCGTTACGTTGGCCAGAAACGCTTTTCCGGGGAAGGTAATGAAAGTCTCATCCCAATGCTGGATAAACTGCTGCAACATGCGGGAACAGCAGGTGTACAGGAAATTGTCATGGGAATGGCTCATCGCGGACGCTTGAGTGTACTGGTCAATACGCTGGGGAAAATGCCTTCCGAGCTGTTTCAGGAATTTGAAGGCAAACAGCCGCAGGAGCTGACTTCCGGCGATGTCAAATATCACCAGGGATTTTCTTCCGCAGTCATGACGCCGGGTGGTGTTATGCGCCTGGCGCTTGCGTTCAATCCGTCACACCTCGAAATCGTCAACCCGGTGGTGGAAGGCTCTGTACGCGCACGCCAACACCGAATTGGCGATAAAAATGGTGATCTGATCGTTCCGGTGCTGATCCACGGCGATGCTTCTTTCGCCGGGCAGGGTGTTGTTATGGAAACACTGAACCTGTCACAAACACGAGGGTACGGTACAGGTGGAACGGTTCACATCGTCATCAATAACCAGATTGGTTTCACCACATCAGACCCGCGTGACAGCCGCTCCACACTGTATTGCACAGATGTCGTCAAGATGATTGATGCGCCGGTCCTGCATGTCAACGGAGATGATCCTGATGCAGTCATACTGGCAACTGAAATAGCGCTTGATTTTCGCATGCAGTTCCGCAAGGACATCGCGATTGATCTGGTTTGTTTCCGAAAACTGGGTCATAACGAGCAAGATGAGCCCATGGTTACCCAGCCCTCCATGTATCGTGTTATTCATCAACACCCCGGGGTTCGTAAACTCTATGCTGACCGACTCATCCAACAGGGTGTCATCAAGGAAGCCGATGCAGAAGCTATGGTGCAATCCTATCAGGATGCCATGGATGAAGGCCGCAACCCCAACACCACGATATGCTACGACTACAAATCACCCAATACAGCCAACTGGGCGCCTTTCTTATCCCCCGCGAAATGGAATCAACCGGTAAAAACTGGTGTATCTATTGAAGATCTGAAACATCTGTCTGAGCGCCTGACCACTATTCCAGCCACGTTCCAATTACACCCCAGGGTTGAGAAAGTCATTGAAGATCGGCGAAAAATGGGTGAAGGCAGCTTGCCGCTTGATTGGGGGATGGCCGAAAGCCTGGCCTATGCCGCCTTGCTGAAAGAAGGTTATCCGGTGCGTATTTCCGGACAGGATAGTGGACGCGGTACATTTTTTCACCGCCATGCTGTCCTGCATGACCAGAATCGTGAACAGGATCAATGGGAAGATGGCATATATATTCCTCTGCGCTATATCACTCCTAAACAATCTGATTTCGTTGTGATTGATTCAATCCTCTCAGAAGAAGCAGTGCTGGGTTTTGAATATGGTTATGCCACGGCGCGACCGGATGAACTCGTCATCTGGGAAGCGCAGTTTGGAGATTTTGCCAACGGCGCTCAGGTTGTGATCGATCAGTTTATCGCTTCAGGTGAAGCCAAGTGGGGACGCCTGTGCGGCCTGGTTTTATTTTTGCCGCATGGTTATGAAGGACAGGGACCAGAACATTCCTCCGCGCGCCTGGAACGATTCCTGCAGCTGTGTGCTGAATACAATATCCAGGTATGTATCCCTTCCACGCCGGCACAGATCTTTCATTTACTCCGGCGACAGATGATCCGGCCGATACGCAAACCGCTGATCGTCATTACCCCAAAAAGTATGCTGCGTCACAAGGAAGCAGTCTCATCTCTGGAAGAACTGGCAAACGACCAATTTCAGCCTATTATTTCTGAAACAGGAACATTTGCAACAGAGAAAATAAAGCGTCTGATCGTCTGCAGCGGAAAAATATACTATGAGCTGATCGCCTATCGACGTGAACATGCCATCACCAATATGGCCATCATTCGACTGGAGCAGCTTTACCCATTTCCGCACGAAGATTTTCAGGCGGAAATCAATCACTACGCACGCACGCAAGAAATCCTCTGGTGCCAGGAAGAACCAGGTAACCAGGGTGCCTGGCATCGTATTCAGCACTACCTGCTGCGCCACATGCGACCAGATCAAAAACTGGGATATGCACTCCGGCCTTCATCTGCTTCCCCCTCGGTCGGGTATTTCGCAATGGATAGATTCAGGCAAAGAGAATTAATTGAAGCGGCATTTCGCGACACAATCTGACAAGGTTATGGAGAAATCATCATGCTGATCGAAGTCAAAGTCCCCGTATTTTCAGAATCAGTGACAGAAGGTACGCTGATCAATTGGCTTAAAAAACAGGGAGAACATATTGAACGCGGTGAAAATCTGATTGATATTGAAACAGATAAGGTGGTTCTGGAGCTCCCTGCCCCGCAATCCGGTGTTCTGGTTGAAATCGTCAAAAATGATGGGGCTATCGTCACCAGCGGGGAAATCATCGCTCGTATCGACACTGCAGCAAAAGGCTTGAAAACAGATCCACAGCAACCTGCACAAACCGCTCAGGCTGAATCTGTTGACGATCCCAAACAGCCAGCAGCTGATAAGACCGACGACGTATCACCACAACCAGGCCGCCCGCTTATGCCGGCTGCAAAAAGAGTCGCAGACGAGAATGGTCTGACTGCCAAGGAAATAACAGCCATACATGGCACCGGCCGTGGTGAACGAATTACCAAGGAAGATGTATTAAACCACATCAAGAATCGAGAAAGCTCTGCCACTAGCCAACAACCAGATTCCTCATCGAATCAGCCTGTCAGAAAAATTCAGCCTGACACAGCCTCATCAGCCTCTCAAACAGAACAATCCGCAAGACAAGAAAAACGTGTGCCCATGACCCGTCTACGCATGCGTATTGCAGAACGGCTGGTACAGTCCCAATCCACCGCAGCTATTCTGACGACATTCAATGAAGTCAACATGCAGGCCATTCTGGATTTACGTGCCCGTTACAGGGTCAGTTTTGAGAAAGAACACGGCATCAAACTCGGGTTTACCTCATTCTTCATTAAGGCAGCTATCGCAGCACTTAAAAAATTCCCCATCATCAACGCATCGGTGGATGGAAACGACATCATCTATCACGAATATTACGACATCGGCATAGCCGTAGCCAGCCCGCGCGGCCTGGTTGTGCCCATTATTCGCGATGCAGACAAACTTACCTTTGCTGAAATTGAAAGACAGATTGCTGATCTGGCTAAACGAGCGCAGGATGGAAAACTGACCATAGAAGAGCTAACGGGAGGCACCTTTTCTATTACCAACGGCGGTGTCTTCGGATCAATGCTCTCCACGCCGATCATCAATCCGCCACAAAGTGCTATTCTTGGTATCCATGCCACTAAAGAGCGCCCGGTAGTTGAAAATGGTCAGATCGTCATTCGGCCCATGAACTACCTCGCGCTTTCCTATGATCACCGCATTATCGATGGGCGTGAAGCCGTGCTATCACTGGTAGCCATGAAGGAAGCACTGGAATACCCGGCCAGCCCGCTGTTCGATGATTGAGGAAACAATGTTATTCGTCTTGGGCGGACTGACGTAATCAGGAACAGCCATACAATCAATCAGCTGATTTTTTTGCTGTTTCCCACTGTTCGGGCGTGTAGGTTTTCATGGATAACGCATGGATTTCTTCGCGCATCCGGTCACCAAGCGCCTGATAAACCAGTTGATGCTGTTTGACTATATTCTTCCCCTGAAACTGCTCGCTGACGATCACAGCACTAAAATGATGGCCGTCATCCCCTACTACCTTGATCCAGGTACAAGGCAACGCAGTTTTAATTGAATGTTCGATTGACTCTGCTGTAACCACAACTACTCCTTATCCATAAAAATATAAAAGCTGTTCCATTTCGCTTACGAGCGTATTTTGTAGCCGCTTTTCAGCATCCATAATGCCCACCCTGAAATCACGATGAGACAGCACAGCACAACGCTCATGCTGATATAAGGCGAAATATCAGAGATACCAAAAAAACCATAGCGGAAACCATCGATCATGTAAAAGAACGGATTCAGATGCGACAGAAGCTGCCATACAGGTGGCAGAGAATGAATGGAATAAAACACACCGGAAAGAAAAGTCAGCGGTAGAATAATGAAATTCTGAAAAGCAGCCAGTTGATCAAACTTATCCGACATAATCCCGGCAATGACGCCTAGCACTCCCAGCAGAGCGCTACCAAGCAACGCAAATAATATAACCCAGAGTGGCGACTGCAGGGGCAACGGATAAAATAGAAGGGCAGCAGCATACACACCCATGCCAACCATGAGTCCACGCAATGTTGAGGCACTGATATAGGCCAGAAAGATTTCCAGGTAAGACAGGGGTGACAGCAGGACGAATACTAGATTCCCCGTTATTTTCGACTGGATCAGGCTGGAAGATGAATTAGCAAAGGAGTTTTGCAAAACCGTCATCATTACCAACCCGGGAATCAGAAATACAGCATAAGTAACACCATCATAAACTTGCACCCGATTAGCAAGTACATGAGAAAAAATCAGTAGATAAAGCAAGCTGGACAAGATTGGCGCCAGTATCGTCTGCAAACTGACTTTCCAGAAACGCAATAATTCCTTGTAAAACAAGGTATAAAAACCGGTCATGCGCTACCTGCCGAATCAGCTTCCATAAGCTTCATGAATACCGACTCAAGGTCAGGCTGAAGCAGTTTAATATCAAACACCTGTATTCCAGATTCTCGTAATATTGACAACGCCGTTTCAATCTCTGAACTGTCCTTTATTTTCAGACTGTGCAGACAGCCATCCTGTTTACCTGGCCATGCCTGTAAACCGGATGGCAATTTCTCCGAAGACAAACGAAACTCCAGTGTGTAACCCCGCGTGCTGTGCACAAGGTTATGCATACTATCAAGTGCGATAATTTTTCCCTGCTTGAGCACCGCCACACGATTACACAAGGCTTCGGCCTCTTCCAGATAATGCGTGGTCAGAACAATCGTATGCCCCTGAAGATTAAGTTGCCGGATGAATTGCCACAAACTTTGACGTAAATCCACATCTACGCCTGCTGTCGGTTCATCAAGAATAATCACCGGAGGTTTATGTACTAATGCCTGTGCGATCAATAAACGCCGCTTCATACCACCTGACAAGGCGCGTACATTCGCATGTGCTTTTTCTGTGAGATCAAGATGATGCAAAATTTCATCAATCCAGACATCATTTCGTTTAAGACCGAAATAACCTGACTGGATCACCAGTGTTTCACGTACGGTGAAAAAGGGATCGTATACCAGTTCCTGTGGAACCACACCCAGCCTTTTTCGCGCTTCACGATAACCGGACAAGACATCGTACCCCATAACGCTGGCAGTCCCATGACTTGCACGGGTTAAACCAGCCAGGATACTGATCAGCGTGGTTTTACCTGCACCATTAGGGCCCAACAACGCGAAGAATTCACCTGGCTGAATAACCAGATCGACATTATCCAGCGCAACCAGCGCACCATAGCACTTGCCTAGCCGCTGTATCTCGATAGCTGGGGTCATCTCATCACGGGAAACAATCAGAATTTATTAAACAAAACAAGGAACGGTAACACCTGCCCGATCAATCGGATTTACCTGTACAGCCGGATGGAATTAAAGTATCTACGTCATATAACTCAATAAGACCAACCAGATTTCCCGGCAGGTTGATAAATTCAATTTTCCGGCCGTGTATCTGAGTAGCACGTACCCATTCAAGTAGCATACTAACAGCCGAAGAATCCACCTGGGTAACCTCTGCCAGGTCTATCACCCGATTGTCCAGCTTGATTGCCGCCACACCTGCTCGAGTGACTTCAACCGCATTATCGTAAACTATCGGACCATGAATAAAAAGACGATCTTTCTCCACGCGAATACCGGTTTCCGTATCCATGCCTGTTTACTTGCTCTGCATGGATGTATTTTTCTCCACAAGTGCTGTGATCAGACCATCCACACCACCGTTTCTGATCTGACTGTTAAAGGTGCCCCGATAATTGGTCACCAGACTGACACCGGCAACAGTTACATCGTAAACCTTCCAGCCATTGCTACTTTTTTCCATGGAATAGTCGATCGGCACCGGCTGTTTACCACTCCCCTGGATCACCTGAGTCTTGACTGTTGCCCTGGTATCCTGCGGGTTGACATTGGTTGGGCTGACCTTGATGATCTCATCACGATAGCTGGTCAGCGAGTTGGAATAGGTTCGCACCAGTAACGTGCGGAATTCCCTAACCAGTGATTTCTTTTGTTCCGGACCGGCAAGTGACCAATTTTTACCCATCGCCAGCTGGGTCATGCGTGTGAAGTTAAAATGCGGCAATATTTTTTCCCGGATAAGATTTAATACCTTATCCTGGTTGCCTGCCCTGATACCATCATCCTGATTGAGTATGGTGATCACTTCATCAACTGTATTTCTAATCAGTGCATCAGGTGAAGAGTCCTGTGCTGCTGCAGGGAGCGCAATAACCAGTAACGCCAGAAAAATAATCTTATTAAATAATAATTTCATGTTTTATCGCCTGTTTCAAATTTCCGGATCCAAATTTTTTTTCTCTGAAGCCTTATCGAACAAGAAGCGCCCGATCATCTCCTCCAACACAATCGCCGAGTTGGTTTTCATAATCTTTTCACCATCTGCGAGCATCTCCTCATCCCCACCTGGTAATAATCCGATATACTGTTCCCCCAACAACCCTGAGGTCAAAATGCTAGCAAATGTATCCTTAGGAAACCGATAGCGCGTATCCACCTTCATGGTTACCACCGCATCATAGGTCTGCACATCAAACTGAATATCTGTGACACGGCCCACCACTACACCCGCACTTTTTACGGGCGCACGTACCTTTAAACCACCGATATTCTCGAAATTACCCACCAGTACATAGCTTTTATCTGTCTGAAAATCCGTAAGGTTACCTACTTTTAACCCCAGAATCAGCAATGCACCAATCCCCGCCATGACGAACAGGCCCACCCAAAAATCCATCATGGTACGTTGCATCAGCTTACCCCTCTGAACATAAATGCAGTTAAAACAAAATCCAGACCCAAAATTGCCAGCGCGGAAGTAACCACTGTACGGGTCGTTGCGCCCGACACCCCCTCTGCCGTTGGCGGTGCATCAAATCCTTCAAACACGGCAATGGCCGTCACCACCACACCAAAGAAACAGCTTTTGATGACACCATTTACAATGTCATAACGGAAATCAACCGAGCTTTGCATCTGTGACCAAAAAGAGCCCTCGTCCACACCGATAAAAATCACCGTCACCAGATAGCCACCAAACACACCCATCACAGAAAACATGGCAGCCAGCAACGGCATCGAAAAAACTCCACCCCAGAATCGCGGCGCAACGATGCGCGCGATCGGGTCCACTGCCATCATACCCATGGCGGCCAGTTGCTCGGTTGCTTTCATCAGTCCGATTTCGGCAGTCATGGCTGAACCTGCCCGGCTGGCAAACAGCAATGCAGCAATCACTGGCCCCAGTTCGCGCACCAGAGATAACGCCACCAATGTTCC
Source organism: Nitrosomonas eutropha (assembly GCF_003201195.1). Lineage (GTDB taxonomy): Bacteria > Pseudomonadota > Gammaproteobacteria > Burkholderiales > Nitrosomonadaceae > Nitrosomonas > Nitrosomonas eutropha. The sequence continues at coordinate 32,539 of NZ_QICQ01000002.1, forward strand.
CACCGCTGATTCGGAACCAAATTTCTGCAGCGTTTCATAACCCTGCAATCCCAGCACCATGCCGACAAATAGCCCGGATACCAGAATAATAATCAGCGACATCACTCCGGCATAATAGATCTCGCGCGTAATCAAACGAAAACGCAGAAAACCGGGAACAGATTTCAGCAATACCAGCAGCATAAAATGAGTTGCACATCCAAGTCGCCAGATGCTATCAACCATCCTATGCCCAATGGATTCGATAACGATCCTGATCCGTCTAGCCAAACTGATCACTCCCTGTATTCATGCTGATAATATCCAGTCAGGCATTGCTTCCAACGCCTATTCCCAAATCCTGAGAATAAGCCTGTGCCTGGTAATGAAAGGGCACCGGGCCATCTATTTCACCATGAACGAACTGGTGTACGAACGGCACTTTTGATGCACGTACCTCATCAGGCGTTCCGTGCGCAGCAATCACCCCGTCGGCCAGAAAATAAACGTAATCAACAATCCGCAGCGACTCCTGAATGTCATGTGTCACCATAATGGAAGTCATGCCGAGTGTATCGGTCAAGCGGCGAATCAAACTGCCAATCACGCTCAATGATATTGGATCCAGACCAGTAAACGGTTCGTCGAACATCATCAGCATAGGATCCAGCGCAATCGAACGCGCCAGTGCCACGCGCCGCGCCATTCCGCCAGAAAGCTGTGCCGGCATCAGATGCTGGGCACCACGCAAACCGACCGCGTGCAATTTCATCAGCACGAGATCCCGGATCATTGATTCAGGCAAATTCGTGTGTTCACGCATCTGAAAAGCAACATTATCGAACACTGACAAATCGGTAAATAATGCACCAAACTGGAATAGCATACCCATTTTACGTCGTAACTTGAATAACTCATTCCGGCCTAGCTCATGTACAACCTGCCCCGCTACGCTGACAGATCCAACCAAAGGCCTGATTTCACCTCCAATCAACCGCAATAGCGTCGTTTTTCCTGACCCGCTCCCTCCCATGATGGCAATCACCTGTCCGCGCGATATGCTCATATCGACACCTTTCAGAATTGGCCGGGTACCGTAGGCAAAATTAACGTTCCTGAATTCAATCAACGGACTGGTAGCCATCAGTTTTTGTCTTTTAACTTCCAAAATTTCAGTGACATGCGTAACATCTCCAAGGTTGCATCCTAATTCCAATACTGGCCGCATAGACATTCCAACCCGAACATTCCCCTAACATAATCCAATTCATGCATTTTACCAGAGCCCCCCGGATACCACTCAACCCGTCACTCTCTTTCCTGAAATTTTGTCTCTTTACAATCTTTCTGATTTTTCTGCATGCCCAACCGGGGCTGGCTGACACCATCTATCGCTCTATCAATCCCCATGGTCGAATCCTCTATTCTGATATCCCCACCCCAACTGCAAAACCTCTGCAACTTGCTGCTCAGCCAGTACGGAGCAAATATCGGGTCACTAGAGTTATCGACGGCGATACCGTCGTGCTTGAGAATAACAAACGGGTAAGATTGCTGGGTGTGAATGCACCCGAGATCGAAAACCGGTTTCATCCGGCAGAGCCAGGCGGGATTGAAGCAAAAAAATGGCTGCAAGGAAAACTACAAGGACGCAGTGTTTATCTGGAACATGATCGGCAAACGCAAGATCACTATAAAAGAATGCTTGCTCATCTATATCTTGCAGATGGAGAACATATCAACCTGTCTCTGGTGGAAAAAGGGCTAGCTGTTGTCACACTGATATCTCCAAACCTGCTGCATGCCAATACCCTGATCAAGGCACAACAACGGGCAGAAACAAAGAAACTGGGGATCTGGTCAATGAAGCAATACCAGCCACGTCAGCTGGTCAAACTAACCGAAAAACCATTTGGTTGGCAGCGCTACCGGGTAAAGGTCACGGCACTCAAACGCAATCGCCGATTCAGCCGCCTTATCATCGGCAAAAATATCGACATCTCTATTGCCAACCAGGATCTGGCCTTATTCCCACGTCTGGAAACTTATCTGAACAAGCCGTTGGAGGTACGTGGCTGGGTATCACGCAAGAAAAACCATTTTTCAATACGTATTCAGCACCCGAGTGCATTGATCCTGCATTAAGATCACTTCTGAAGATTGGCTTTCAGACGAGGTACCCTTAAGAAAAATCACTGTAGCGTGACCGTTTGCGCCATTGAATACGTGGAATAACTAGCCCCAAAAATAAACCGGCAAACAGCACCAATCCTCCAGCGTAAAACCACTCACGTTCGACCTGCTTGCCCAGCGTCTGATTTTCTTGCTCAAGTTTGCCAAGTTTTGCCGTTAAAACATCTGTTTGCTGCCGTAGTTCCTGATTCTGATTATCAAGCTGTACAGCATTGGCGGCCAACTGCTTTATTTTGGATAGCTCCGCCTCCAGTTGATTGTTATTCTTCTCAAGCATCGTTGCCCGTTGCATCAGTGTTTCATACTCATGCCTGATAAGATCAGCCTGCGCACGCGGATTATCCGGGCGATTGTCATCGCCTGAAAACTGGTTGCTTAATGCTTCGAGTAACACTCTCGCTGCCGGCTCGGCCATCAGGTGCCGTGTCAACACCCATCCTTCAGCACCACCAGCTGTCCTGACCCTGGCATACCCGCTCTTCCGGTCGCGCTCCAGCACTTCTAGCTCAGCACCACTTTTCAACACCTTCACAATTGCATGTTTATGACTGGGGCCCGTTCGTACTAACACTTCCACCTGATCGCTGGCATAGCCTTTTTCAGCCCGAGCCGGCAGTGGCAATATACATACACAAACGATAGAAATAATCAGAAGATGGGTAAGTCTACTCATTTCACTTATAGTGGCTGGTTCCGGAAACAAAATAGTACGGCCACTGTTAACACATACCAAAACATCCGGTTTTTACGCGGACCTGATCTGGAAACGCTAACGCTACTTGTTGTCATCAAATCCTGATATAAAATATTTAATCAGCAGAACCAGAAAAAAGGGAATGGAACTCAGTGTCGTCATTAGATAATGTTCATAGGTAAACTGATCACCTTCATCCATAATGATGTAGGTAAAGAAAACACCAATCGGAAAAATGATCATAAGGGATTGGAGTAACAAAAACAGATTCTTCATTGTACTGTCTCACACTATCTTGCTCATTGCCACGAGAAACCGCATTTAAACTACAATAGAATATCATAGAAACTTAGATCATTATTATGCCGGGGCAACAATACCTAAAACCACATGAAATGACCGAATCATCTCGAATTTTACTCATTCTGACCAACCTTCCGGATGAAACAAGCGCCAGGAAGCTGGCAAAAGTACTGGTTGACCAACAGCTGGCAGCATGTGTCAATATCCTGCAGGGATGCACTTCAATTTATCGCTGGCAGGGTCAAATTGAAACGGCCAGTGAAATACCGGTTCTGATCAAAACTACCCGGCAACGATACCAAGCTGTGGAACAAACGATCAAATCACAGCACCCCTACGAACTCCCTGAAGTTATTGCTGTCCCTCTCGATAACGGGTTGCCTGCTTACTTGCAGTGGGTCGCTAATGAAACAACCGAAACAGATGTTTAACCAGGATAACCAATGCGCTGGATAAAATTCATTTTGATTTTACTGTCACTATGCTTGATCAGTACGCACACCATGGCCGAAGAAAGCCGGTCCGGGGGGTTGATGAGTATTCTGCAACGATTGGGGATGAGTATCGATCAGACCGAGCAGGAATTGTTGCCACCGGATGAGGCCTTCAAGCTGTCCCTCGAAGTACGGGATGATCACACACTGATTGCCCGCCTGACACCAGCCAGGGATTACTATCTTTATCGTGACAAGATTGCTTTTGAATCAAAGAGTGAAGGGATTCACATTGAGCAAGTCACCCTGCCATCAGGGAAAATGAAGAATGACCAGCTCTTTGGCAACACTGAAGTGTACTACCAGCCATTGGAAGCTGTTATCACACTGCGCCGCGAATCATCTGCTCCGGAGCAGCTATCCCTCTCTGCTACCTACCAGGGTTGTAACGAACCAATCGGTGTGTGCTATGCGCCGATCAACAAGGAAAATGAACTACTGCTGCCCGCCCTGAAGGCCATAGTGAACACAGCCGCCGGCGCTATCAGCAACAATGTGCAAGCAGCCAATGCTGACTCTACTGCCGAACTGTTTCAATCACCTGGCAATACTGCCCCATTATTTGAAACAGAATCCTATAAAATAGAACGCCTGTTCGCCAGTGGCAATTTCTGGCTGATTCTGAGTGGCTTTTTTGGCATTGGCGTGCTACTCGCTTTCACGCCCTGCATATTCCCCATGTTGCCAATTCTGTCCGGCATCATCGCCAGCAAAGGACAGCAAATGTCAAAAACACACGGCTTCATACTGGCATTGGCCTATGTGCTGGGGATGTCGATCACTTATGCCGCAGCCGGTGCTGCCGCAGGCTTATCCGGGGCCATGTTATCCGCCTCACTACAAAATGCCTGGGTACTGGGAACATTCGCACTGATCTTTACTGCACTGGCACTCTCCATGTTTGGTTTCTACGAACTGCAAATGCCCGCTTTCATACAAAACAAGTTGATAGAAGAAGCCAATCATTTCAAGGGTGGCCAACTGGCTGGCGTGTTTGGAATGGGCGCACTGTCCGCACTGATCGTCAGCCCCTGTGTTGCCGCTCCGCTCGCTGGTGCATTGATCTATATCAGCCAGACTCGCGATGTCGTGCTGGGTGGATCCGCCCTGTTTGTCATGGCATTGGGAATGGGTGTTCCCCTACTGTTGCTCGGTGTTTCTGCTGGTGCACTATTACCTAAAGCTGGTGCGTGGATGAAATCCATTCAGCAATTTTTTGGTGTCCTGCTGCTGGCTGTGGCCATCTGGCTGATCTCTCCCGTAATTACAGAAGTCGTCCACATGCTGCTCTGGGCAGCGTTGCTGATTATTTCAGCCATCTATCTACATGCGCTTGATCCGCTACCTCATCAGGCTTCTGGCTTCAGTAAATTTCTCAAGGGGATCGGCGTTATTGCATTGCTGACCGGTGTTGCATTACTCATCGGCGTACTTTCCGGAAGCCGGGATATCCTGCAACCCTTGTCAAAATTCAACCTGACTGCATCCACCTCTTCCGCGCAGCTTGCTGAATCGCCGGCTGGCATGAACGCTCCCCTGCCATTCAAGCAAATAAAAACAGCTGCAGAACTGGACGAACTCATCCGGCAATCACGGGGACATTACGTCATGATCGACTTTTATGCCGACTGGTGTATTTCCTGCAAGGAAATGGAACGCTTCACCTTTACCGATCCACAGGTCCAGGCACGTCTAAAAAATGTCGAGCTGGTTCAGATCAACGTAACTGAAGGAACACCGGATGACGCCGAACTACTCAAACGTTTCAAACTCTTCGGCCCGCCTGGAATTCTGTTTTTTGATAAACAGGGAGTTGAGATTCCTGACATCAAGATTATTGGCTATCTCGACAAAAAAGACTTTGTTACCGTACTGGATGCAATACTGCTCTGACAACCAGGCAGCAGGCAGCAACCATCCACATTTGCACTATTTTGCAGATATATAGCAGTACACGCTGTGCCTTGAGTGCGCCAGTACGGTAAATACCAAATTGATCCGGTATCTGTTATACCGCGTAAATATCTAACTTTTTCCCGGAATCCCTTATGTCCAAGCCCAACAAGTTTTCGTTCTACATTATTGTCGCCATTCTTTCACTGGCCGCTGGTATTGCCTACAAATCCAGAGAAATGGGTATTACAACCTCTCTGTCGGATAACGCCAAAAAAACTGCAGCAGAAACATTCTTCAACACAACGTTATCCACCCCGGAAGGCATCCCCCAGGCCATGTCGCAATGGCGGGGGAAAATCATTGTTATCAATTTCTGGGCAACCTGGTGTCTGCCCTGTCGGGATGAAATTCCGGAATTAATCGATACCTATGCAACATACCACCAGAAAGATTTGGTTATCGTTGGAATTGCCATAGATAATGCCGAAAAAGTAGCCGCATTCAGCAAGGAATTCAACATTAACTACCCCGTACTGGTCGGAGAATTTGATGCCTTTACCCTGACGGAAGCCATGGGCAACCCGCAAGGTGCCTTGCCTTTTACCGTTACAATTGATCGCAACGGCACGATCGTCGATACCCACCTGGGACGAATTAAAAAACAGCAAATCGAAGCAATCATTCAACCAATGTTGTAAAACCTATTCAAGGTCTCAATCAAGGGATGCAGTGCAAGGCAAAATTAAACAAGAAAGCGGAGCATACTTGAAGTATGTTGAGCATTTTGAGTTCAATTTCAACGCCGTAATGCGCCCTTCAGTAAGCTATTGAACAGGTTCTAACAACCTGGCGACCGGTTTCGTTACAAACTATCAAGGCCACTCGCAATCCGAGTCACGTCCAACCTCCAATCTTTGCAAGCTAGCCGTGACATTTTTCAGATACCAGCAAATATTCACATCTGTGCGCTCTTTGCTTGCCCAGCAGCTATGGGCAAGGATCTTATTGGGTATGGGATTAGGCACGATCACTGGGCTTGCATTATCCCCTGGTGGCTTTGCATTGCTGGAAAATGAAACCGCGCTCACTGCGGCAGAATGGATTGCCCTGCCCGGTACCGTATTTCTGGAAATCCTGAAAATGGTAGTAATTCCGCTAATCATCTGCTCCATCGTACTGGGCATTCTGAGCAGCGGCTCACCCCGGCAACTAAAGAAGATGGGGGCATTTATCGTGCCCTATTTCATAGCAACTTCTTTTGTAGCAGTCACAATCGGCCTGTCACTCTCTCTTTTTATCCAGCCAGGACACATGATGAGTGCCGGTGCCCATGCAATGGTAACGGATGCAATATCGACCGCCAGTGCACCGATACTGGATGAACTGACTGTTCCACAACGCATTACCCGTCTGATTCCTTCCAATTTTGTCGAAGCAGCTTTGCACGTCGACATGCTCAAAATTGTGATCATCGCCATCTTTTTTGGTGTTGCCGCGCTGACCATGCCGCGCGAGATCGTAAAACCATTTGAGGCACTATGTCTGTTCGGGCAAGGCGCCGCGATGCAAATTATCGACTGGGCCATGGCATTGGCACCTTATGCCGTATTTGGCCTGATGACCGACGCCATGATTCACCTGGGCTTTGACGCCCTCAGCGCCATTGGCTGGTATATGACCTCTGTACTATCGGGGCTGGCCATTATTCTCAGTTTGTATCTGTTCGGAGCAACCGTATTTGGTGGCCATTCACCAACTACTTTTTTACGAGCGATCCGTGAAGTGCAACTGCTGGCCTTTTCAACCTCCAGCTCGGCAGCTGTGATGCCAGTATCCATCCGTACCGCAGAAAACAACCTGGGTGTCAGTGAAGATATCAGCCGCTTCGTCATCCCCATTGGTGCAACCATCAACATGGACGGCACCGGACTTTATCAGGCCGTAGCTGCTATTTTCCTGTGTCAGATCTTCGGCGTGGATCTGAGTTTTACCGAGATGGCCTTGCTGATGTGCGTCATCGTGGGTGCATCAATCGGCACTCCCGCCACCCCTGGCGTTGGCATTGTCGTGCTGGCCACCATTTTATCCGGCATCGGCGTACCTCCCGCCGGCATCGGTATTATTTTCGGCGTTGACCGTATCCTTGACATGTGCCGCACGACTATCAACGTCACAGGCGATCTCACCGCTGTCGTCATTATGGAGCGCTGGATGAAAAGCAGATCTGCTTAAAAAGTAGGCGAGAATCACCGTGCAGAGATTCCCTAAACACCCGAAGCGGCACGCCAAAGCGATCCAGCAACTTCAGAGCTTTCTTTATCTCCGCCCGTGCAGCAGAAATACCGTCGGTTTCTTGTGCAGATCCGGCCAGTTGCTGCCTGGCCGCCATTCACTGATCATTTGCGTCAGGACAACCTCATCTGCCTGGGTCAGATTACAGGCCACACATAAATCCGTTTCCACATGGCATTGCTGCACCAGCGCCTCCAGCAATTTCCGGTTGCGGTAAGGTGTTTCGATAAAAATCTGGGTCTCATCCGCCGCGATGGATGCCTTTTCCAGCTGGATAATCTTTTTATTGCGCACCTCTGGGGCAACCGGCAGGTAGCCATGAAAGCGGAAGCGCTGGCCGTTCAGCCCGGAAGCCATCAACGCCAGCAAAATTGCAGAAGGACCAACAAACGGCACCACCCGAATCTGCCTGCGATGCGCCAGCCGGACAAGCATCCCACCGGGATCAGCAATCGCCGGACAACCTGCCTCGGACAACAAACCAATATCCTCCCCGGCAAGCAATGGCGCCAGTAGTGCCTCCAACTCAGCGGCGGGAGTATGCTCATCCAGCACTTCCAGTTTGAGCGTTTGCACAACGCACAGTGGATTTACCTGTTTAAGAAAATGACGCGCTGTTTTAGGATGTTCGACGATGAATCGCCCCAGCAGGCTGATTCGCTGCTGAACTCCGGCAGGGAGTATCCAGCTAAGATCGCCTTCCCCCAACGGGGTCGGGATCAGATATAGCGTACCGTAAGGCATAACATCTGCAGGCATGATGTTTGCAAATCAGTGCAGCACGCGCGGCACACTCAGAATGAACTCAGGAATTTCCACCGAAAAATGAAAACCATCCTCGGCCACCATCTGATAAGAACCTTTCATGGAACCCGCTATTGAGGAAATCGCAGTGCCGCTGGTGTATTCAAAACTTTCGCCGGGTTTAAGTAGCGGCTGCTCTCCCACCACGCCCAATCCGCGCACCTCCCGTGTCTCCCCATCGCCACCAGTGATGATCCAGTGACGGCTCACCAGCTGCGAAGCCACGCTGCCGATATTATTGATCGTAATCGTATAAGCAAACACATACTGCTCCTGCGCGGGATCGGATTGATCCTGCAGATAAGTGGTACGCACTTGCACCTTGATGTCGTATTTTTGGTCGTTTTTCATGCGGCATATTCCACACTATTTTGCGGGCAACGGCAAGCAACCTGGTACGAAACCACCAAAATTATAATTCGCAGGGTATGCATTTATTGATATGGGTATACTCCACCCCGCTCTTTGCGAGCACAGCAGTGCAAAGCAATCCAGCACAGTGCAACACTGGCCAAGCACAATGTGTATAAAGAGTAGCGCTGAAACTGTCGTTATCCAGTCTTGCATCATGTAGAACCGACAAAGGCCAACCTGTCGTGAGGCAGGGGCGCAAAGTTTCCGATCCTGATTGCATCAGGAAAGCGGGACTGCCGAAGTTCGCATCCACTCCCTTTCTTCATACAGGTATGCGTACTGCGGGTCGGCTTCGTTATAACCTATCTTTCCAAGGAGCCGCGCATGTCAAATGCAAGATCAATTCATTCGCCATTTTCAGATCACTTATATCATTGCTTCAGTTTTTCAATTCTTCTGTTTCTCCTGATCATCTTCTCCAGCAATAGCCATGCCAATCCAGGCAAGGATATCCGGGAAGCTGCCAGATCTGAATCAACCAGTAAAACCGCCGCTTCTCCCTCCCATTGGAAAAAAGGTCGTCTGCTGCTCATTCCGCGTGCCGGGTTGACCGCAAAAGAGTTTGATAAGGCCATCAGACCGCATGGCGTCAAATCCAAACGTAAACTCAGCAGGCTAAGTGCGCATATTTACGAATTGCCCGATGGCGTGGATGAAATCAAGGTCATGAACAAGCTCAAAAAAGATCGCCGTTTCAAGGCGGTTGAGCTGGATCAACTGGTTGGCCCAGCGCAAATGGTTTCTGATCCCGCATTCAACAGCAGTTGGGCGCTACCCAAAATCCAGGCACCTGTCGCCTGGGATATTGCTACTGGCGATGGCGTAACCATTGCTGTTCTTGATACCGGGGTGGACAGTAACCATCCTGATCTGGCCGCCAACATGGTTCCCGGCTGGAATATTTACAATGGTAACGACGATGCCAGCGATGTACATGGCCACGGCACCAAAGTGGCCGGTTCAGCGGCAGCAGCGGCCAATAACGGTATTGGCAGCGCCGGGGTAGCCTGGAATGCACGCATCATGCCAATACGCATTGCCAATCCCAACGCTTACGCCTATTTCAGCGCCATGGCAGATGGCATTCGCTGGGCGGCTGATCACGGCGCGCGTGTTGCCAACATCAGCTATGAAGGCGCAGCCGGTAGCTTGACCGTGCAATCCGCTGCCAACTATATGCGTAGCAAGGGAGGAGTGGTGGTCGTCGCCGCAGGCAATTCCAGCGGATATATCAGTTATGCCCCCAGTGATGCGCTGATCGTTGCCTCAGCAACAGGCAGTAACGATACACGCGCCAGCTGGTCCAGCTACGGCCCCGCAGTGGATGTTGCTGCACCGGGAGCAAGTATTTACACCACTACGCGCGGCGGCGGGTACGGCTCCGTTTCCGGCACGTCCTTCTCCAGCCCGATTGTCGCCGCCACCGCTGCACTGATGTTCTCTGCCAATCCGGATCTGGCCCCGGCAGATGTCGATCAGATACTCAAAAACACCTCTCTCGATCTCGGCGATCCCGGCCATGATGCCTACTACGGCCACGGGCGTATTAATGCTGCCGGTGCGGTGAATGCTGCTCATGCACAATTTAACGTGGATAACATTGCGCCGGTTATCAGCATCACCTCCCCCACTGGTGGCACAGTGTTGGGAGATGTGTTGGTGGATGTCAATTATTCCGACAACAAGGGCGTGGTGCGTGTAGAGCTGTACGTCAACGGCAGAAAAGCGATCGAAGATACCCAGCCGCCTTTCGCCTTCGCCTGGGATACCAGCACACTGGCGGACGGCAGCTACACCCTGGTAGCGTATGCGTTTGATACTGCCGGTAACCAGGGTACCTCTGCCCCGGTTAAAATCACCGTAAAAAATACGGCGGCAGATACCACACCGCCGACCATCAGCATCACCTCTCCCACTGGTGGCACAGTCTCCGGTAACGTATCCGTAAGTGTAAATTTTTCCGACAACATCGGCGTGGCGCGTACAGAACTGCACATTAACGGTAAGCAGGCGATGGAAGACACCGAACCGGGCAACCGTTTTACCTGGAATACCACCACGCTGGCCGATGGCAGCTATACCCTGGTGACGTATGCGTTTGATGCTGCCGGTAATCTGGGCACTTCCTCACCGGTGGTGGTCAGTGTAAAAAATTCCGACAACAATCCACAGAAAGCGCCTTTACCCAAAATTAACCAGTTCAATCTCAAGGATGGACAGAAAGTCAGCCTTTTTGAGAACGTCAAAGTGAAAGCCGACAACAACACCCGCAAAATCAACCTGAAAGTGAATGGCAACATCCTTACCACTATTGACGGCAACTCGTTGAATTACCGCTGGAATACATGGGATAGCGCCCCGCGCGGCAGCACGCTTACCGTTACCGTGGAAGCCGGTAACGTGGATGGTGAATTTGTCAGCCAAACTGTCAGCGTCAGAAATTAGGGAGGCTGTATAACCTTGATCCTGTCCTGACACAATCTGCAGGATTAAGGCAATCCGGCGCCGCTACTATCGTCTTTGTGACTGCGAGCGCAGAGAAGCAGGCAGTAATCCAGCGGCGTTGGTAATCGCCACGGCCTGGAGAGTCTCGTAATACCAGGATCTGTAAAAATATCCTGATCATTTTCTTACCTTTGATTCCCAGCATTCAGCGCCCTGCTCCCGCAGGGCGTTTTTTGTCGGAAAATTTTACATAAATATCCTGCTGACGAGGATCACCTGCAAATATTCATTATATTTCAATCAATTAGCAATATGGCATGTTTTGTGCTTAATATATAAATAGAATTTCATTAATCAATAATAAGATTTCAGGAGGAAAATTAAAATGACAAAACTGGATAAAACTTTTTACGGCGAACATATCGCCCCCCCCGGAAGAAACAGGCGACTCGTCTGACAGCTACGCTTAAGGCAGGCGTCGCCTGCGCCATGCTGACGATGATCGTTGGTACTGCGAATGCAGCTTTATCCAACGCGGATGTAACATTTAATGGCGTTGCATCAAATGGTTTCTTTGGCCCCACGGCTAATCCTAGTGACCAGAGCCCCAGTTCAATTGAAAGTTTCGCAAATGCCTCCAATTCGGGCTGGAACTTTGGGAGTTCATGGGATTTTCTGGTAAGAGATAACACAGGCACCACTAATTCCGTATCTGCTGTTTATGAAGGTTTAACCTTCACGCTTTCCGCAGATAACGGCCAGAATGGTCAACCCACCCCCGACATATGGAAACTGATGGTCACGGATAATGACCTGAATACCGCGCCGTCTATTCCGTTTACGATGGATTTTCTGATTCATATGCACGGTGGGCATAACAATGCTTTTTACTTCTTTGATGACAGAACAATTAATGCCACTAACGCTGGCACTTTCCAGATCAACTTTGTAAATAATGGTAATCAATTTCCAGGCCTTTCCAATTTCGACATCCTGGTTCGTGATCTGCAAAATGGTGGCGGCAGCAGTGAAATACCCGAACCCGTCAGCCTGTTGTTGTTTGGTGCCGGACTTTTGGGGCTTGGTCTGAATCGCCGTCGTAAACAGGCTTGAATCATTACAAAAACAAATATCTATTCATAAAATAAAACTCAAGCGCCGGGTAACCGGCGCTTTTTTTGTGCGCTCACCCAAACTCTTCCTCCACACCTTCTTATCCCACTCCCTCATCTTTGCGAGGAGACTGCAGACGGACATCCAGTGACCACCTGAAATGAGAAACAGTTTACGCGTATTTCTCCAAATGGAAAAACCCTGATGTCGATGATGTAAGTGCGTTAGAGTGCGCATTAAAAAATCAGGTATCAGAGGCCTGTATCCAAGCTGGCCGCAAGGCATGCCCAAGCATATGATTGTTGATACCCAGAGTATAAAAAACACGGATACCGCCGGGGAAAAGAACTGAGATGCAGGTAAGAAAGTGTCTGGAATCAAACGACATATGCTGCTGACACCTTGGGACTGCCTCACGCCATTGCTGTAACAACCGCGGGTTACCGACCGCAAAGGCGCTATTACTGCATTGACGCCAGGAGAAGTGAACCGCACACTTTCGCGGTCATTCCCAGGTGCTGGATTGTGGAACAAACTTTTTCATGGCCGGAAAAATGCCGGCGATAACAACTTCTAATTTCATGTTTACTTGGTTTGGTTTCTACCCCGGTATTTTCATTCCATTCTTACTGGTCTCGACTTTATTACTTCATTACCGCACGGGGAGTAGTTGTTGCTGCCTGATCCTGTTCAGTAGCTTGCTTTCACGACGATCGTTATACAAGTGGCGTTATAATCTGCTATTTCTAAAGAAGGATGGAGCATTGTCCTGAATAGCTTATGTCTGTTAAACCTGATCTGTTTCAAAGAACACCCGTGCTGGACGGCGATGATGTCGAAGCCAAGCGCGAAGAAGTGCGCGCCTATTTTCATACGACGCTGGATCGGTATGAGCAGTTGTTCGAAACTCTGCGCAGTGATGCAGCCTATTACATCAAACCAATTTCTCTGCGCCATCCCCTGATTTTTTATCTGGGCCATACCGCCACTTTCTTTATCAACAAGCTGGTTTTGGCTGGCGTGCTGACGGAGCGTATCAACCCAAGGCTGGAATCCATCTTTGCCGTGGGCGTGGATGAGATGAGCTGGGATGATCTGGATGCCACGCATTATGACTGGCCAACTGTTGAGGAGGTGATGACCTATCGCCGTACCATGCGTCAGAAGATAGATGCCCTCATCAGCTCATTATCACTAACACTACCAATTACATGGGAAAGCCCGTGGTGGGCGATTGTGATGGGGGTGGAGCATGAGCGTATTCACCTGGAAACGTCTTCTGTACTGATCCGCCAGCACAAACTTGATTATGTGCAGCCTCATTCTGCCTGGCAGCCTTGCCACGAGAGCGGCAGTGCGCCAGAAAACGGGATGGTTACGGTTCCGGCCGGGAAAGTGGTGCTGGGCAAGAACAAAACCGATCTTGTTTATGGGTGGGATAATGAATATGGCCACCATGAGGCGGAGCTGCCTGATTTCCAGGCTAGCCGCTATCTGGTCAGCAACCAGGAATTTCTCGGTTTTATCGAAGCACAAGGCTACAAAACAGATGATCACTGGGAAGAGGAAGGGCTGGCATGGCGAAAATTTAGCGCTGCGATTCATCCAACGTTCTGGGTGCAGCAGGGGGATCAATGGTTATTGCGCCTGATGACGGAAGAGGTACCGATGCCGTGGAACTGGCCGGTAGAGGTCAATTACCATGAAGCCAAGGCATTCTGTAACTGGAAAGCGAAAACAACTGGGCAGCCGGTGCGTTTACCCACTGAAGATGAATGGTATCGTTTATATGATGTTGCTGGATTGAGCGAAGTACCCCGTACTGAACGAGCACAAGGCAATATCCATCTTGATTACTATGCCTCCAGCTGCCCGGTGGATAAATTCCAGCACGGTGAATTTTTTGATGTGATCGGCAATGTCTGGCAATGGACAGAAACGCCTATGCATCCATTTCCCGGCTTTGAAGTCCACCCACTGTACGATGATTTCACCACACCCACTTTTGATGATCAGCATAATCTCATCAAGGGGGGGTCATGGATTGCATGCGGAAATGAATCCATTCGCACATCACGCTATGCGTTCCGCAGACATTTTTTTCAGCATGCCGGCTTTCGCTATGTGATTTCTGCTGCATCTGCTGTGCACCACAGCTCACATTACGAAACGGACAAGCTGCTGTCGGAGTATGCAGAATTTCACTATGGCAATACTTATTTTGATGTGCCCAATTTCCCGACGGCATTGGCAAAACTGGCCATTGCTGCAATGGGAAATCGCCCCGCGCATAAAGCGCTTGATCTGGGGTGTGCTTCCGGCCGGGCAACATTCGAGCTGGCGCACCATTTTGATCATGTCACCGGCGTTGATTTTTCTGCACGCTTTATTAATCAGGGTGTGATGCTGGCGGGGCGTGGCATCCTGCGTTATACCCTGACAGATGAAGGGGAGCTGGTTTCTTACCGGGAATGCACCCTTGCCGGGCTCGGCCTGAAAGAGCTCAGGCACAAGGTTGAGTTCTTCCAGGGGGATGCCTGTAATCTCAAGCCGATATTGACTGGCTATGATCTGATTATGGCAGCCAACCTAATTGATCGTTTGTATGAACCTGCCAAATTCCTGACCATGGTGCATGAACGGCTGAATCAGGGCGGGTTGTTGTTGCTGGCCTCACCTTATACCTGGCTGGAGGAACACACCAAACGGGAGCACTGGGTGGGCGGTTTCAAGCGCGATGGTGAAAATTTCACCACGCTGGATGGACTGAAAGAAATGCTCGGCAGCCATTTCCGTTTGCTTGGAGAACCGCAACAGGTACCATTTGTCATTCGTGAAACACGACGTAAATTCCAACATACGTTGTCAGAAGTGACTCTCTGGGAGAAACTCACTTGAGTTACGATTTTGATCGTGAAATCGGCCGGGACGGGACATTCAGCACCAAATATGATGGCCGTGAGATAACGTTCAATCGCCCGGATGTCATACCGCTGTGGGTGGCCGATATGGATTTTGCCGCTCCGCCTGCCGTCACCGAAGCGCTGGTCAAGCGCGCCACTCACCCTGTTTATGGCTACACACAATTTCCTGACAGTCTGTATGAATCACTAATCTATTGGCTGAAATCACGTCATGGCTGGCAGATAGCACGCGAATGGATCGTTTTCTGTCCGGGTGTAGTACCCTCGCTGAGTGCATCTGTTCTTGCGTTGAGTAAACCGGGTGAAGCTGTCATAGTTCAGCCGCCGGTGTATTACCCGTTTTTCTCGGTGGTCAAAAGAACCGGCAGAAAGCTGCTGAACAATGCCTTGCAACAGGCACAGGGGAGCTACGGTATGGATTTTGCTGATCTGGCCCGGCAGGCGGCTTCTGCGCGCATGCTGTTATTTTGTTCCCCGCATAATCCGGTTGGCCGGGTGTGGAGCAGATCGGAACTGGAAAAGCTGCTGGACATTAGCAGGCAATATAACCTGATTGTTGTCTCGGATGAAATCCATGCGGATCTGATTTATCCGGGTAACAAGCATCACATATTGGCTGACCTGGCAGATTCATCGGAAGCAATTATCACTGCGGTAGCACCTAGTAAAACGTTCAATATTCCGGGGCTCAATTTGTCTGCACTGATTATTCCTGATCCGCAACACCGGGCAGCCATTCGCGATCAACTGGAGATAATGCATATCAGTGCCGCCAATCCGTTCAGCATAGTG
Organism: Nitrosomonas eutropha; assembly: GCF_003201195.1. Lineage (GTDB taxonomy): Bacteria > Pseudomonadota > Gammaproteobacteria > Burkholderiales > Nitrosomonadaceae > Nitrosomonas > Nitrosomonas eutropha. The sequence continues at coordinate 48,882 of NZ_QICQ01000002.1, forward strand.
GCGTTTGAAGCAGCTTATCGTGCAGGCGGTGAATGGCTGGATGCACTGATGGCCTATCTGGAATCTTCGCGTGAGATGGTTCAGCACTATCTGGCTGAGTATTTGCCACAAATCCGGCTGATTCCTTCACAGGGAACCTACCTGTTGTGGCTTGATTGTCGCGAGCTGGGTATGACTGATGATGAACTCAAGCACTTTTTCATATTTGAAGCTGGAATCGGGCTAAACGCTGGTATTTCCTATGGCAGGGAAGGCAGCGGCTTCATGCGCATGAATATTGGAGCTCCCCGCCACCGGATCAGGCAGGCACTGAATAGCATCCGCAGCGCACTTGAACGTACAAAAAACAACTCCTTTTGAATGGTGTGTGGCGATATTATTTGCTTTATCCTGTTTTTACTAACGTAGCAGTACGAGGCAATAATCTTGCAGTGCAGAGATAATAGTGCTGGATTGTCACGTCAGCCTGCAGCCACCTTGCAAACACAGGGTGGAGTATGGTGGCACTTGTATTTGGAGAAGAGCACAAAAAACACCATCTTTGCGAGCACATTGGTGCGAAGCAATCCAGTGCCTTCATCCTCTTAACTACTGGATTGCTTCATGCCGAGGTATTCGCAACGTCACCAATGCTTTTCACCACCTTGCTAATGCTGAAAAAAACTGGAAATTTTGTTGGAAATGGCGTTGAATGAATTTTTGGACTTCCATATTCTGGAATTTTTACTATGCCCTGTATCCCTCGTCAGGAATCATTACTCGATCCTGTCAATAGCAACGAACTCACTGTTACCGATGTTGTGGTGCACACAAAACCGCAAACTAAACAGCAAGCCGCTTTCCAGCGCTTGATCCAGCAAATTGACGAGCAACGTACCCAGGTTGCAGAGTGGCACATTTACGGCGGGCGTTACAATCAGCGCATAGGTAGTGAATTGATGCCCCTGCTTGCACAGTTGCGTGAAAAACGTATCGCCATGTTGCATCTGTTTGATACGCAATTTCATCAGCGTGATGTAGTTCGCGGCAGACAGCAGCGTGCCAAGTTGCGCGACATCATGCTTGATCTGGCGCATGAATTATTGCTCGAACAGCGCGATGAAGACATTGTGGCACTGTACGATAGATACAGTGATCTCACTTATGATGAACAGACTGAGCTTGATAAGGCATTCTCGCAAAATATAGTTGAAAATCTGTTTGGTGTGCACCTGGATGATGACGATACGGATGGCAGCATGGAAGAAATGCTTGCAAAAGCCATGCGCAAACAGCAGGAGGAAGAAACCAGAAGTGAAGCTAAACAAAGCTCGCACCGGCGAAAATCAGCCAAACAGACAGCCGCCGAAGAGAAGCGTGCTGCGGCAAAAAAAGAGATCATCCAGTCAGTGCGTGAAGTCTATCGTAAACTGGCCAGCAGCCTGCATCCTGATCGCACAAGCGCCAATCTGACAGCAGATGAAAAAACCGTCCTGATGCAGCGCGTCAATCAAGCTTATGATAAAGGCGATTTGCTTGAACTATTGAATATTCAACTTGAAATTGAACAAATTGATACCGACTATCTTACCAACTTGCCGGTTGAACAGATTGACCATTATATCCAGGTGTTACGTGAACAACAGGCGAAGCTCAAGGCGGAACTGGCATCGTTATTGGCTCCTTATCGGGCGCTGGTACCGTTGACCCCAAAACTTAAGCCGGATCGTGTGGATAAAGCGGTAGATGCTGAAGTTGCACGTTTGGAGATGAATTTGCGGCAGGTTGATATTGATCTGGTTGCGTTTCAGGATGGCAAACAGCTTGCTGCTTTTATCAAGCATTATCAGGTGGATAACGAGCCCGACGAGTTTGATGAGTTGCAGATGCTGGATGATTTTCTGGACAGTTTTTCTAAACAGCCATCATCACCCTCTCGTCGCCGCAAGCGCTGAATATCAATCCAGGTAAACCTCAACGGCTAAGAAACCGTTGAAAGTCTCTGGAAATGTGAGGAGCTTAGGGCATGAGAAAAAGTTATCCGAGCGATATTGATCCTGAACGATTTGCAATTAGCAAGTCGTTGCCGGAGAGTGCGTGCAAGAAGACCTGTCCCAGACGTATAGTACGGCTGAGTTGATAGGCCGGGGGCTTTGCTGGCGCTGCGTCGTTGCAAACAGGAGCAGCAGTAGGTACAAAATTTGCTGTGCGACAGCGTCTATGTGGGTAAACCTTCCACCCAGGTGAGTGTGCGAAATCCCGGGAGTATTTGTGACAATACAAATCGCCAAACGTAGCTATTTAGTCCTGCTAGGATTCACATCTTATGAACACATCATTAAATGCTGGCAAAATGAACCAGAGCAATTTATCATTAGGGCACCTCGAAAAACCTATAAATTCCGAAAAGATTTGTATGTAACACATTGATTTTACGAGCAATATATTTTCAAAAACAGGGGTTTTCAAGGTAACCATTAATCCATACCACCACACAAAGTGGGACTAAACATCAGTCTCTGCTCTGATTATAAATTTACCAATGACGAAATTTTACTTGCTTACGCCCGCCAGCGTTCAGCAATAATTCATTATGAAAGCCCTATTTTTTCTTCGTCACTACAACGATATAGATCATATTACTCCAGTTGTTTCAAAATGGTCTGAATCAGGTCATCATGGAGATGTGGTTCTGCTGGGACATGAAAAATTCCTGAATGATTACCGCATTAAATATTTAGGTAGCCTCGACCATGTTCGCATAGCGCATATCCGGGAACTACTCTCCCCGTTGGAGTTTTTGCAATGGCGTCTACAGACATTCTTGCTGATCAGAGGCGTAAGACGTATCTTCCTGATTGGTAAACTCGCAGAAGTGCTGGCCAGGAAATATGATGCCCGAAAGCGCGATCCGATCTGGCAAAGTACGGCTAAACAGCTATTGAAACGCACTTTTACTGATACCGATGAAGGTGTGATTGTGTTTGATTGGGTCACTAGCGTCTCGCCCATCCCCATCGAGTGGATCGAAACCATTGTTACAATGGCGAAAACAAAGGGGCTCGGTGCGGTATCGCTACCACATGGCGACAGCCCTCATGCCAACCAGCTGATACGCTATCATGAACGAGCTATACAACCGAATACCCTGTATGCGGATGCAAAAATATTTGACAAACTCGTGGTTCCGAATGAGTTATGTGCGATCCGTTTCCGACCATTTCTGAACAATCAGGCAATCGCCGTGCTGGGTTCACCGCGCTATTGTGACGAATGGCTGAATAAACTGGCCAAGCTGTCACCTCCCCACCAGCTAAGTACCAACTCAGATACCCGGCTTAGAATCGTCATGTTCTTGAGAAAGCGTGAATTCACCACATTCTGGGAAGAGGTTAATATCATTGTGAATATGATTGCTGCATTCCCCGGGGTAGAACTGGTAATCAAACCGCACACACGCGGCGGCTGGAGACAACCACTGACTGGTAGCACCTCCCTGCGCCACCTTCCAAACGTCAGCATAGCGAAAGACAGTGTTCATTCCATTTCCTTGATGAATTGGGCAAATGTCATTATCGACCTGGCCACTTCAGTGGTATTTGAAGCGGTCAAAGCCAAAAAACCCGTACTGGCTGCTGATTATTTGCATGCCGGCCGATCTGCGCTCGCGCATTTCATGCCCGAAACGGAACTGAAATGCCGCGATGATGTATACAAACTGATTGATAGATTCTTAACCACTGGCTGTGACAATTTTTATATCGAGGCACATCGCCAGCGCTTCATTAATGAAATGCTGCACGTTGGGGGCGCCGATGTTTTGCCGCGTTACGTCGCTCTGCTGGAAGAGCAGGCCAGGCGGATGAAAACAGAAGAAGCTGGCGAAACAGATAAACAAAAGGAATCCCACTCAGTATGGGGTCAGATTAAAGCGTTATGTGGATTTCATTGAACAAAGCTCTGGCACCACAAGCCAGAGCAATTTCTTCTCCTGAAGTCCATTTTGGTGGCCCAAACCAGCCTGTTGGCCAGCTGCGCAATTTGCTGGAAGCCCGAATTGCTGCCGTCCCTGCTGGGGGAACCATTGATTGGGTGACGTATTATTTCCGTGATATCTGTCTGGCGAAAGCACTCATTCGGGCGCATCAACGTGGTGTCCGTGTCACACTAAGCCTGGAAGGCAGGCCGCGTATTCCCTATGCTAACGACGAAGTAATTACCCTGCTCTCAGGGCCAGATGGAATAGGCAATGCACTACGCGTTATTACCATCCCCGGGTTGCCATCGCCTGCGACAAAACCATGGAAACCCCAGCTGCATGAGAAACTATACTGTTTTTCACACCCTGAACCGGTTGCCTTTATCGGTTCATTCAATCCGTCCGGAAACGGTTCGGAAGACGATCCCAATATCATTCTAGAAATCGGTGATCAGGATCGTGGTTATAACGTTTTAGTTGGATTTAGGGATCCAACACTGGTCGAGAAACTGACCGAGCATGCACGACAGCTACACCAGTCACCACCAGGGCTTTTCTATCGTTTTACCAAGAGCATAAGCAGTAGTATCCACAGCGCAGACACCGATATCTATTTCTGGCCCCGGGTCGATACTCATCCTATCGTGCGATTCCTGCATAATGTTAACAGCGGCCGTGTTCGGGTTGCGGCTTCGCATATAAGGATGGGTCGCGCAGTTGATATTATGACCAAGCTGGCAAGGCAGGGCGTTGACCTGGAAATATTGGCAGAATCGACGCTCAGGCGCGTCACTCCACAGGTGGAGCAGCAATTAACCAGCGCCGGAGTCCGTTTTAAACGCATCCGGCATTCCGACTCCCTGCCCATGCACCTCAAATTTGTACTGGTTGAGGATGGCAATTGTGCCTGGTCAATCTTCGGGAGCTTTAATTGGACCAAGCCATCGTTCTGGTTGAATCATGAGATTGCTGCCATTTCCAGCAATCCTGCTATTTTTGAGTCCTTTGCACGCTGCTGGGACAGGTTAAAAAGTGAATATATCAGGCCAACATCAGATCCAGCAGGCTATTAAAAAAATCCAATCCTAATAAGTTGTATCTGCCCAGCCTTTCTTCCAATAATTCAAACGTAGTGATATCCCCCTCTTTGTCATACTTCACATCATAGTTTCTTGTAAAATTTCTCTGGAGAAACCGTGTGTTATTGATTCTCCCATCAACAAGAATGAATGTGTACCGGGAAGAAAAGTTGATTCCATTAGCAGCAGGTCACCAGATATCACTGTTCGTTCGTCGCAATTGAAGCTCAAGCCATTAATACTTCCTTGTACATCTTTGGGGGATGGCCCATCAAGGTAAATAAATTCAGCGATAACGTCAGGCAGATTCTTATAATAATGACAGAGCTGGCCATTAAATGTACCTATTTCAACATTGCTATGCTGGAAATGCACACGTGAAAGCAAATGCGCTGGAAACCGGTCTTCTACATTTTGAATCCATTCACTGGAAGCATCCACCACAAATAACTGAAACATAAATCTGTTCCGTATATCAGGTTTCTTACGCCGATTTTCCCATTCTTTCTGATTTTTCTCCAAAGCATCCGCCATGATCACAGTTGAATACCCAAGCCCAAATTCAAGGACTGTAAAGGGCCTTCTATGCCTGATTAACTTGTGCAAGCGAACTAAATCATCAGTTTTTGGCGGGAATGGGATTTTTTATTTCCCAGAGACAGCATCAAACGCGCTATCTTTGTAGTCGATGTTTTCTTGAAAATTTATAACCTTATCCAGTCCATTTGATCGGATATGGTCTTTGTGCATCTCGTATTGTTCCCGCCCACTCATTTCCTGACCTTTCTGTGGTAAAGCATATTGTTAATATTGAACATTCGTTTTTCAAGTAGCCACAAACTGCTTCCGAATATTTTGGGCGAATACAATGTGAGATAGATACCCTTGACACGAGTGGTATCACTGCCAGCTATAGATAACTCTGAAGTACTCCTGAATTCTTACAAGCGTCAGCAATACTGTAATATTTTCAAGAATCTGCTAACCGAAACAGACACCAGAATCACCTCGGGCCTTACTTTGTTTCAAATGAATAAGCGTAAGAGCCAAAATCACAAATGAACAAGCAAAACCCGAGGTAATTACAAAACAATTACTTTATTTGTGCATCGCACGTTTAAACATGCGATCAATTTTTGTCTCAGTATCAATCGAGCGTGCATTGGCTTCGTTAGCCTTATCCATTGCCTGATTCGCAATATTTACTGCATCGTTAGCAGTTGCCCTGGCAGCCGCTGCATCTGACTGTACTGCAGACACATTGGATTCCAGTGCATCCACACGGGATCTGAGTGCATCAACATCACCTGTCGTCGCACAAGCGGACAAACCTGCACAAGCACCTACCAATACCAGCATTGATACCATTCTTTTCTTATCCATACCACTCGTCTCCTTAATAAAAAAACAAACACACATTACTACACATTTTTACTCACTGCTCCGGGAGAAACAACGAGCAACCCAGTTCGGTTTGTATTACATTACAAAAATAAATCAAATGTAATACGGGCCGAAACTCCAACCAGTTTTGCAGTTACAATATGCGGCGACATTTTGCTTGCACTTGACCAGCTACCCATTCAGGTCAGGTTTCACATTTCCTGCACTGCATCCTCTAAACCTGAAAAATACAGCACATAGAGGTGCTGCTCTATGTCTTCAATAATGCCTTACTAAGCTCAGCACTGGGCCGCGCCGCGATACGTTCGAACCACGGGTTTATATTCGGCAGGTTGCGATCAAACGGCTGGTTGACCGACTGACCAAAGTCCAGCCACACATACAGCCAGATATCAGCCGCAGTAAAGCGTTCACCACATAGATATGGACCTGTTCCGAACATACCATCCAACCAGTTCAAACGATCCTGCGCCACGCGCTTCATTCCATCAGCTGCTTCAGGCACGACTGGAATGCGCGATTCAAACCGAGCCAATCCTTCAGCATAATGGTAGGCATTGTGTATGAATTCAGTGATATTAAGCTCTACTCGCCGCCACCATTGACGGGTTTGTGCACGCTGCTCGGGTGAGTTTCCGACCAAACTGGGTGAGGGGTAGCGCTCTTCAAGGTATTCTGCAATAGCAACAGCCTCCGTAAGCATACTGCCGTCATCCAAACGCAAAGCCGGGGTCTGGCCCGTCGGATTAATAGCCAGATACGTTGACTGACGATTTTCTCCTGTCATGACATCAATTGTTACTGCCGGTAACTGTAATCGCTTTTCCAACAAAAACATTCGCAGACAGCGTGGCGCAGGGCTATGAGCATCATAGATCAGCATAGATCAACTCCGTTATTGAAGTCACTGCAATTTCAAGGGTAAAAGTGTGCATCCTGTTCATTATTACTCACGTGAGAATGTCTTATCAGTAAATATTTAATCTCATCAAGTCAAAATTTTTCATTTTCCCCTGGCCGGTATCGGCGGCTTGCAGTCCCTCAACTCTTACTATCAAGTATATACAATTATGCAACTAGAATACGTGGCATGGAAGAGCAGCTAAGAACATAATAAATTAACTGCCACTTAACCTAATGACGACATCTAAAGCATTCTTATCTTCCCCCGCGCTGAAGGACGTTTTTAACAGCATCAGTATTTGTCACCAGTGAAGAATAACGGCAACCGCGATGGTAAACTGATGCAATAGTAAGTATGTAGCTTGCAGATATTTACTGTAATGCCTTCAGATCAACCATCTGTTACAAAGAAACCACACTACTGTCTATATGGATGAAAGCGCCAGCTTGTTAGCACTTTTTACCAGCAGTTTTCTTGCCGCAACGTTATTACCCGGAGGATCCGAGGCTGTGCTTGTCGGGGTATTGATCGCCTACCCGGATCTGTTCTGGCCAGCGCTGAATGTTGCCACGCTGGGAAATACATTAGGAGGACTGAGTTCTTACGTGATTGGTCGTTTTCTGCCCGATGAGCAGGCTTTGTCAAAAAAGCTTGGCCGCCATGTTCATGGGCTGGAATGGACACGTCGCCGTGGAGCACCCATACTATTCCTGTCCTGGTTGCCACTCATCGGCGACATATTATGTGTGGCTGCCGGATGGCTGCGGATCAACTGGGCCTCCGCAGCATTTTTTATTGCTATCGGAAAATTTGCACGCTACTGGGTAATCGCTGCAGCAATCAGTTAGAAATTCACAAGCAATCGAATTTACTTTTCCAGCAGTTTTTTCAGTTCACCATTCTGAAACATCTCAGCCATGATATCCGATCCACCAACAAACTCCCCGTTGACATACAGCTGAGGGATGGTGGGCCAGCTGGAATAATCCTTGATACCCTGTCGTATTTCCGGATCAGCCAATACATTTACAGCGAAAAAATCCTCAACGCCACAAGCACTCAATATTTGTACAGCATTAGCGGAAAAACCGCATTGTGGCTGCTGTGGAGTACCTTTCATATATAAAACCACCGGGTGCGTTGATACCTGTTGCTCAATAGAATCAGCGATATCCATATTTAATTTCCTCTTTAAATTTATAAAGCAGCTACTTGTTTCCTGAACAGCAAACACTTCAACTGGAACAAATTTATACAAAACCTTGGTTAATACTACTCATCCTGTTTGAATCTTTATATCCAGAATAATTTCCAGATGGTGATATAAACTTCTATGCCGGAACCAATCCATACTGTCCCCCCGTTACCCTATCTATCCCAGCAAGATCTGATCTGGTGAATATATGGGAAAAACCGGTTTTATCCAGCAATCTGCGGCAGACATCAGCCTGGTCGTATCCATGTTCAAGCATTAACCATCCGGAATGTTCCAGATAATCCGGAGCCTGATCAACTATTCTACGAATACAATCCAGGCCGTTATTCTGGGCCACCAGTGCGATAGTGGGTTCAAAACGCAGGCCATCGGCTTCAAGATGCGGATCTCCCTCGACTATATAAGGCGGATTAGCCACAATCACATCAAACTTTTCACTGATAAAACCCGAAAACCAGTCTGCTTTAATAAATACCACATTTTCTACAGAACATCTTTTAGCATTTCTGCGCGCCACTGCCAGTGCCAGAGGAGAAAGATCAACTGCTGTCACATAAATATCAGGACGATGTCTGGCGATTGTAATGGCAATAGCACCGCTTCCGGTGCCCAAATCAAGAATGTTACAGCACCGATCTGGTGGAATTTTAGACAATGCCATTTCCACCAATAGTTCCGTTTCGGGGCGAGGAATCAAAACATCTGGCGTCACGTCAAAAACCAGATCGTAAAACCCTCTTTCGCCCGTCAGATATGCAACAGGTTCCCCCGCCATGCGCCTCGCAAGCAATTGCTGGAAATGTACAATCTGCTCCATACCGAGTAACAATTCTGCATGTGTAATCAGAAAAGCCGCATCCACGTTCAGTACACTTTGCAATAGCCAACGCGCATCAATCCGATCTACAACACTTGCTGCATTCTGCAAGAGTTCACCAATTGTAGCGGGCGTGTTTATACCTTGCTGTTGTTCCGAGGAAAGCATATTTCCTATCATCTTTCGATCATGGCAGCCAGCTGTGCGGCCTGATGTTCGGCTGCCAAAGTAGAGCATAATTCATCTAACTCACCGTCCATAATCTGCTCTATTTTATAGAGTGTCAGGTTAATTCTGTGATCAGTAATTCTCCCTTGTGGAAAATTATAGGTCCGGATCCGCTCTGAACGTTCACCGCTGCCAACCAGCGATTTCCTGGCAGCTGCCTGTTCAGCCTGTTGCGCACGCACCTGCTTGTCGAGAATACGGGAAATCAACACACTCATTGCCTGTGCCTTATTCTTATGCTGGGAACGCCCTTCCTGACACTCAGCCACAATTCCTGTCGGCAAATGGGTAATCCGTACAGCCGAATCTGTTTTATTAATATGCTGCCCGCCCGCGCCGGAAGCGCGGAATGTATCGATTCTTAAATCAGCCGGATTCAGAGTTACGCCAGAAATTTCATCTGCTTCCGGAAGCACAGCAACAGTACAGGTTGAAGTATGCACACGCCCCTGTGTTTCAGTCGCCGGAACACGCTGCACCCGATGTGCACCCGATTCAAATTTAAGTCTAGAATAGGCACCGTGGCCAATAATCCGGGCAATAATCTCCTTGTATCCGCCCACTTCAGAAGGATTCTGGGAAACAATTTCTACTTGCCATCCCTCACGCTCCGCATAGCGGCTATACATGCGAAACAAGTCACCTGCAAACAGAGCAGATTCATCCCCTCCCGTACCGGCCCGTATTTCCAGGAAAATGTTGCGCTCATCATTCGGATCCCTGGGCAACAGCTGCTTGAGTATCTCGGTTTCAATATCCGCCAGCTTCTGCTTATCTGCATCAATCTCGGCTTCAGCAAAATCCCGGAATTGCGGATCCACACTCATTTCCATAGCGGTAGCCAAATCTTGCTCAACCTGCTGGTAAGTATGATAAAACCTGGTTACCGGCTCAATTTCAGATCGTTCACGAGAAAGTTTCCGATAATTATCCAGATCAGCCGTGATCTTTTCATTGCTCAACAGCTTGTCCAATTCCTCCAGTCGTATACTCAGCCGGGTAAGCTGATCCACAATTCCCTTATTCATCGTGGATAACGCAACTGATACAACCGATTGACAAGCTCAACAAGTTGCTCACGCTCATCATTGGATACCTGGTTGAGAGCGGAAGAAGGAGAATGGAGAAATTTATTGGTCAATCCACTACTAAGTGATTCCAGCACTTTTACAGGATCTTCCCCCTTCGCCAGTAATTTATGGGCGCGGCTCAGCTCATGCTGACGAAATTGCTCGGCCTGGTCGCGCAGTGCGCGAATAGTTGGAACAGACCGCCGTGTGGCGACCCAATGCATAAAGTCCATAACATTTGAATCAATAATTGTTTCTGCCTGAGTTACTGCCCCCTGACGACTATCCAGTCCTTCCCTGACAATATCAGCCAAATCATCCACATAATATAGAAATACATCATCCAGCTCAGCTACTTCCGGCTCAACATCTCGTGGCACAGCCAGATCAACAATGAAAATCGGGCGATGCTTGCGCAACTTGATGGCTCGTTCCAGCATTCCTTTGCCAAGTATCGGCAGCGGGCTTGCCGTTGAGGTGACAACAATGTCATGCAATGCCAGTTGATCCGGCAATTCACCCAAAGAGATGGGGTGCGCATTAAAACGTCGCGACAGCGCTTCCGCTCGCTCTACAGTACGATTTGCAACCGTTACATGCACGGGGCGTTTGGCAACGAAATGAGCAGCGCACAACTCAATCATTTCGCCGGCACCGATAAACAGCACTTTTTGTTCACTAATATTGCCAAAAATTCTTTCGGCAAGACGTGCAGCAGCAGCAGCCATTGAAACTGAACAGGCACCTATTTCTGTAGAGGTACGCACTTCCTTCGCTACAAAAAATGTATGCTGAAACATTTTATGTAATAACAATCCCAGCGTTCCCGCTTGTTCAGCTGATTTCACTGCGTTCTTCATCTGCCCCAGTATCTGTGCCTCACCCAACACCATGGAATCCAGTCCGCTGGCAACGCGAAATGCATGCTTTACAGCCTGCTCCCGCAACAATTTGTAAAGGTAGGGCTCAAGATCTCCAGAATGGAGATGATGAAAATCAGCTAGCCACCCGACAGCTTTATCGGGTGTATCAGTATTGCAGTATATTTCAGTACGATTGCACGTTGAGATTATAGCCGCTTCTTTAACCAGCTGGTGACCCACCAGATCATGAAGCGCATGTTGCATCGACTCTTCCGTAAAAGCCACATGTTCGCGTATATCTAAAGGTGCAGTATGATGGTTAACACCAAAGGCAAAAAGTTGCATGAAAAATATCCTGATGACGCCAATTCAAAATTGGCTAATTATAACGGAAGTTATACCGCCCCAATCAATGGAAGTTCCATGGCGATACGCCGCACAATATGTATCTCGGCTGTTTTGCCTGCAGGAATCCTTGACACCCGGGCAGGGACATTTCTACCATAGCGGTTTCTTCAGGGAGTCATTGTGTCAATCGAGTCAATCAGAAACGTTATCGCCAAAGATATGGGCGAGGTGGATAACGTTATCCAGCAAAAGCTTCATTCTCAAGTTGTTCTTGTTCGACAGGTCAGCGAATACATCATCCATAGCGGCGGAAAAAGGTTACGGCCAGCATTAGTCATCCTTGCCGCAGGGTTATACGATTACAAGGGTACGCATCACTATAATCTCGCTGCTGTTGTCGAATTTATCCATACCGCAACACTATTACACGATGACGTAGTGGATGAATCCCAACTGCGCCGCAATCAGGCCACAGCCAATGCTTTATTTGGCAACGCTGCCAGTGTGTTGGTGGGTGATTTTCTGTACTCGCGTGCTTTCCAGATGATGGTGGAAGTCGATAACATGCGAGTTATGGAGGTGCTGGCCGACGCAACCAACACCATTGCCGAGGGTGAGGTACTGCAATTACTTAACTGCCGTGACCCAGACGTTGAAGAGGAAAATTACCTGCAGGTTATCCGTTTCAAAACCGCCAAGCTTTTTGAAGCTGCTGGCCGGCTGGGAGCGATACTGGGCGGAGCCACTCCGGCTGAAGAAGAAGCACTGGCTGCTTATGGCATGCATCTGGGCACAGCATTCCAGCTGGTGGATGATTTGCTGGATTATTCGGGTAATGATCATGACACTGGTAAAAATCTGGGTGACGATCTGGCAGAAGGAAAGCCGACTCTGCCACTGATCTTCGCCATGCGGGCTGGCACGACCGACCAAGCAAATACGGTCCGTCATGCTATTGAATCTGGTGGAAAAGACGGGTTTGGACCAGTACTCGAAATCATCCAGAAAACTGGTGCGCTGGATTACGCAAAGCAATGCGCGCAGAAAGAAGCCAACATGGCCACTTCCGTAATCTCTACGCTCCGTGATTCTATCTATAAACAATGTTTGCTAGAATTGGCGGAGTTCGCTGTTTCGAGAAATTACTAATTTTTACCAGAATTGCCAGCTTCAGCAATTATCACTGGAAATCCTAAATATTTCCTTGCTAGTGCTGTTTTCGATAAACTATTTCATTCGGGGTGTAGCTCAGCCTGGTAGAGTACTGCGTTCGGGACGCAGGAGCCGGAGGTTCAAATCCTCTCACCCCGACCAAATAAGCTTGCAACTCGACCCGAAAATCACAGTTTACTACCAGACGCAATGTTGACATGATCCACAGTATCGTTATCAGGTTCCTGAGTAAATCAAATATGCCTTGCAAGTCGTGAAAGCAGCAAAAATGTCGTCAACGCCACAGCACGCCAAATCTTTCATACGTGATTTGCACAATATAAGGTTTGGCGCTTGCGTTTAAATGATTCCTTCCAAAACAAGTCTCTGCCAAAACAAGTCTCTGCCAAAACAAGTCTCTGCCAAAACAATCTGAAATCGCGATACAATTTTTTGAAGATCTGATAATTGTTAAAGGCATTGACATTGACTATTAAGGTTTTAGTAGAAGAATCTCCCACCTGATTATCTTCTGCAAAACAAACAGATAAGGGGTTAAAACTCAAAAAGTAAACGCGGATTTTTGTCCGGCATATTTAGGAATTCCACGATATCCGCTGAAGAATTGTCACCATCCCTAAATTAATTAGGTGACGATTAACTATTTAATTGAGGATATTGGAAATGGAAATCACTTGTTATCGCGATCCTGAAATCAAACGGGAAAAAAGGACGTTACCAGCAACCACCTATAACCTGGCTATCCAGTTATTTGCTCGCTGCGGAGCAAAAAATCTATTCATACCTATCCGAAGTATGCAATATTTAGCTATTATTGATCGTGAGGAATTTGTATTTATTGATGGCCAGCGCAAATGCTGGGTAGATATTGCTTGGCAAAATTTCCATTCACATGAACGTGAATCACTTGATCAACCCATTGAATATGAAGCAGTTTATTATCAGGAAGATCAAACAGCGGTTATGCGCCGCCTGCAAAGAGAATTTCCACTTGCTTTGTATGCAATGATGGCAAAACAAACCCCTCACAACCCGGCAAAAATAATCAAGTTCCGACCCAAAGTTTCTACAGATAACGCTTAGTGATAAAAGCAGGGAATATTTACAGTGAGAAAGTATTCCTGAAATATATATTCATGCCGTCAAGCATATAAAACTACAACTTGTCAGTTGCGTATTTTACTATGTGCCGCAGCGGTTGCTGCATCATCCCTGGCATGTGCTTGAACAAAAGGCAGATGACATAAAAACATTAGGCGCGCGACTAATGTATGATTATTAAATAATGGTTTTTTAATAGAAACTTCGGAACATGGCTACTACCGCGTCGACACTGATCATACCCGTTGAGAACCAGGTTCGTGAACTGGATGCAAAACTCCTGTTATCTTGCGTGGCTGCCGAACGCGGATTCCCGGTTGTTATCGGTTCTCGTGCCTACATTCATTTTGAAGTTGCTTCGCTACCACGCGGCATATATCTTGCAAAAAGTATGCGCAGGTTGAGTAATTCCATATTCCGGATCCTTCGCATGCTTGGCCACGAAATTGTTGCTTGGGAAGAGGAAGCACTGGTTCATCCTCCGGCAGATACCTATTTCTCGCTACGGTTATCTCCCGTTACGATGAAAAATGTTTCTCATTTCTTTGCCTGGGGTCAGGAGAATTCTGATCTCATCAAACAATATCCGCAACTTCCGGAAAATTTACCCATTCACATAACCGGGAATCCGCGAGGCGACATCTTGCGACCAGAAATACGCGCCTATTTTTCAGCAAAGGTAGAGCACTTACGTGAAACTTATGGCAACTTTATCCTGATCAATACCAATTTTTCCAGTGTTAATCCTTTTATTCCCAGTATCGGAATGTTCATTTCGGGTAAAAATGGAGAAAAAACATCCCGGCGCGGACAGGGTGGGATCGGCTTAAGTGACGAATTTGCCGAAGGGTTGTGGCACCACAAGAAAGCCATACTGGAGAGTTTCAAGCAGCTTATCCCAGCATTGGAGCGCGCTTTTCCTGATGTAACTATTGTTGTCCGCCCTCACCCAAGTGAAAATTTACAGGTTTATCACAATATTGCTGCCCAATGTCGCCGGGTAAAGGTTGCAAATAAAGGTAATGTCATCCCCTGGCTTCTGGCTTCGAAAACAATGATACACAATGGCTGTACAACCGGACTAGAAGCTTATGCCCTAGGTGTACCTGCCATTTCTTATCTGGCTGCTTTCAATGAATAATACTACGACTATGATTTCCAGGGATTGCCTACCAAACTTAGTTATCCGTCGTTTAACTTCGACGAACTTGAAGAGACCTTATCCCGGATTTTGCGTGGTGAATTGGGTGTTGCAGATGGAGAAGAACGCAAGAAACTTATTGATTATTATTTGACAGCACAACAAGATCGCCTGGCATGCGAGCGTATCGTGGATGTACTGGAGGACAGTGGCTATGCTCGATCTCAGCCAGCAGCAAGCTCTATTGCAAAATACATGGTGGGTTGGGCGCTTGCCAATCTGAAAACAACATTAACCCAGTTATATATGCGCCGCCCGGGACCAAACCGGCTTTCTTATCACAACCATCGTTTCCCTGAAATTTCAGTCGCCCAAATCGAACAAAAAATTGCACAATTTGGCCATTTACTGAATCGTTTCCAAACGATAAAGGTTATACAACACTCACGGTATCTGTTCAAAATCAATACTTGATAGATACAAAGAGATAAAAAACAGTGTATCCCTGGAATATTTCTAGCAGACATCACGAGTAAAAGGGCTCGGTTTCAGAAAAACTCCAATGCCTTCCTCCCGCAGAACATACCCAATAACCCGATCAAGATTCATCACTAAGATCCGTATCCCATCCGCTATTCCTTGCAATAGCTATTCTCTGTTCATATAAAACAGAATGTCGCTGCTGCAATTCTGGCGGCAAGAGGCTGGGAAGATGTGAGTAAGGCTCCCATGCGGCGTAAACTTCTTCATAAAGAACCTGCATCCGAGACATATTCCATCCCGTACAGGTTTCACTCTCGGGCAATATACCAAAAACCCACGCATCAATTACGATACGCCCCAAGGGAGTCAGTCCTCCAGCTGCATCCTGATCCACTCCCGAGTAACCTTTCTCTCTCATAAACTATCCTCAGTCAGATTAACGAGTCAATCCCGCATACAACGGCAGTCTCTCCGGCAACCGCATAACATGATCCACCACCATATAGTTGCGCATCCCAAATATTCTGGATACATATTGATCAGCATGCGAATCAAGGCTCTTGCAAAAGGTTAATATCCCAGAACGCCCTGCTTCCTCTACTGCCTTTTTGGTATCGAACCGCAGATATTGCGGGTCACGCACATCGACGTCCGCCAGTTCACCATCAGTAATAACGAACAGTAACTTCATGGCAGAGTGCTGCATTTTCAAGAAATGGCTCGCGTGGCGTATAGCCGCTCCCATACGGGTAGATAGCTGGCCAGTCATGCGGGGCAATCCGCATCTTGGGAATTTAATCGTATGGCTGATCAAAATCCTTGAAACGGTAATACTGAACATCATGTCGGCCATCCGAACAAAAACCATGGATTGCGAAAGGATCCCCCACCCGGTTAATGGCACCTGCCAATAGCACAGTTGCCTGTCTAGTCAAATCCAGTACGGAATATTCATGACCATTCACCTTGTTGTTAGTGGATTCCGACAAATCTAGCAATACTAATACTGATATATCATGCACTTTACGCACGGCACGCATCATGACGCGCGGATCTGGATGCTGCCCCATACGTATATCAGTGAACGAAGAAATCGCTGCATTAATATCAATTTCATCCCCATCCTCCAGCTTGCAAATACGTTATACACCTTGAGGCTGCATCGCATCAAGCAAGAATTTCATGCGATGAATTTCCTTTTTATACTGAGTAGCAATGTCGTCAATAACCTGAATATCTCCTGGCTTTGGACGTTTTTCCTGAATCGTTGACCATTCAGGTCGTTCCAATCGAATCTTGTAATCCCACTCGGAATAATAATGAGGCGAAGCAATCCGTTCCTTACCCACATGGTGTTATAGGAAATGCCGTTATCTTCATATGGAAAAAGTTCAGAATCCAATATCCATACTTCGTTGGCATCATCGCCACATCGCCAGCAAATTCGCATTCTGTTTCATTAATAAATTCCATCAAACTGACTCGTCTGCAAACCTGCTTCGGCGTGCCATATCCGGCAGCAATCGAGAGCGCTCAAATCAAACTCCTCAAACTCCCAGAAATAGTGATTATCGTCACGATAAGAAGCTGTCAGCACATCCGTTCTGATTGAACGGTATCTTCTTGGCCATAATTTCATGAGCAAGCTACACCAATATACTGGTATATCTGGTTATCATCCTGAATCACTCCGGGTTTTGAGGAGACTCTAGCCTTTAAGAGAATAGAGCCATAAATAAACAAAATCAGCTTTCCCTGGAAGTAAAAGAACGGGCAGTCCGGTTGGTGCAGGAGCATCGTCAGGAATATTCCTCACTGTAGGCAGCGGTTGAATCGATTCCACCCAGAGGATTGGCTGTGTGCCATCTACATTGCTGGATTGGGTCAAGCGTAGTGATGTGGCGCGACGGTGTAACATCCGGTGAACGTGAACGCATCAAAGCCATGGAGCGTGAGATCAAGGAGCTGCGCCGTGCCAACGATATTCTAAAGACAGCCAATGCTTTTTTCGCCCAGGCGGCGCTCGACCACGAACTGAAGAAAGAAACGCCTACATTGATCAGCATCGGGACCTGTGTGGGATCGAGCTGAGTGATGCCATGCGAATCCGGTTTAATCCGGAATAGATAATCTTTTCCATACTTGCTCCAGTAATGCGGCTGTGCGGCGCGACGATACCTTGTGCTGCATCCTAATAAGATCTTTCGCACACGCTGCTATTGGTGAAACGAGTTCTAATCAGCTAAGCCAGCGCTGCACAAAAGCGTCGATGACTTCGCGCACTGACTCGGACTTGACCACCAGGCCCAAGTCGATCATCTCGGAAGCTACCGATTGCCCCGTATTGTACGCCGGCACCGGGCCGGGGATGATCTGGTTGGTTTCTTCGTGGAAAAACACTGCAGCGACGACGCCTGCAAACCAAATCGAGCGTGCGCCGTCTCCGCGCGGGCGCAACGGATCGTCGCGCACCACAAATACCGGACTGCCGCTCGATCCCGGGTACACTGCGGCATCGATCAAAAATTGTTTCTGGCCCTCGAAATTGAGTTCCAGCGGCGTAGCAGTGGTACCTCTGCGCAAAATAGGCATCAGGTTGACCACATCCCACATGCCGCTAGGATAGCCGACGAATAGCACTTCCTCAAGTGCGTCGAAGCCGCGTGTGGCGGCGGCATCGGGAATGCTGGCGCTGTCGATGGCGTGGTAGTACAGCTCTATGCCCAGCTCCCGCGCAGCGCGCTCTAATGGGCGCAACGGCACGATGGCCAGGTCGACCTCGGGGTCGGAGTGGAAAAACCAGGCCGCTGTAAAGTCGTCGATGTTGAGTTGAAAACGCTCGCCGAACGCAGGTTTGCCGTCACGCGCCTGCGTGAACACCAGCCCACCCCGGCGCACTCCCTCGACCAGATGCCGGTTGGTAACGATGAACGGCGTCGTGCCATTGGCATGACTGTGGGTGATAATGAACGCGGTTCCCGAGCCAGCGCTGCCGTCTTCGAGTTCGGAGTCCACGCGCACTGTGCAAAACAGCAGACGCTTGGCGATTGAGTCGATTTCCATAATACATATACACTATATAGGTGGTTCGGTAGCGTCGCGCCGACTCAGGGATGGGCGGCGGCGCGCTGGTTCAGTTGCTCTATCGCCGCTACTGCGGCATGCTGCGCAGCCTCGGCCTCAGCCTCAGACCCCATCATGGTCAGTCGGCCGAAGCTGCCGAAGGGTTTGACATCCACCAATGTGACATGCGCAGCCTTTTCAGCTTCATTCGCGGCATAAATGATGTATCCAGCTGGCTCTACTTCGAGGATGAACATGCTCTTCCCCGGTAACAGCATCGAACCCTTGCGCAGCTGACGATTGATCAGCGTAGCGTGATCAGGAGTGATGGCGCGGATGATCTCGTTCCAGGCGATTTTGCAGCGCAGCCGCGATTCCATTGTAATGCCAAGTTGCTGCAGGACCGCATCTCCGGCGGCAAGCACTTCGCTTTGATTACGGTAATGGAGTTCCATCGATCCGAACGCGCGCTCCACCACCTGCTCGCCCATGCGCACATTGGTTTTTTTCAGCGCGATATCTGAAAGGTGATGGACCGCCATGCCGGGAGCAACTTCGATCCACATGCAGGCGTCGCCCGACACCGGCAGAAAGCCTTGCGACGAGGTGGCGAGATAAGATGCGAGCTGCGGTTGCAGTGCGTCGAGAAATACGAAGGTACGCAAGCTTATTTTCATTGCATGGCGCCCTTAACGTGTGAGGCTCATGTAGAGCATCGGCAATTTCTCCGGCAGGCGCTCGACTTCGTCAATGACGGTGAAGTTCTTAGCTCCAAAAATACGCGACACATATTGGTCAGCATGCGGATCGAGGGATAACGCATACACCGTAATGCCCTTACGCGCGAGTTCTTCGACTGCATGTTTAGTATCATAGCGCAGATATTGCGGGTCGTGCACGTCGTTGTCGGCCGGTTCGCCGTCGGTGATGACAAAAATTACCCGCTTGGATTTGGGCTGCTGCGCCAGATAATATCCAGCGTGACGCAGCGCTGCGCCCATGCGTGTAGAAAAATGGCCCTTCATGCCGGCTAAGCGAGCCTTGGCGATGTCACCATACGGCTGGTCGAAATCTTTGAAACGATGATAATGCACGTCGTGCCGTCCATCGGAGCAAAAGCCATGGATCGCAAATGGGTCGCCGATGCGATCGAGCGCGTCGGCGAATAACACTGTGGCTGCGCGGGTGAGATCCATTATCGTGTAGTCGTGTCCGCGCACCTTGTCGTTGGACGATTCGGACATATCCAGCAGTACCATCACTGCAAGCTCGCGCAGCGTGCGCTTGTACCGCATCATGATGCGCGGGTCCGGTGGTTGGCCCATGCGGATGTCGATCATCGCGCGCACTGCGGCGTTGATATCGAGATCGTCGCCGTCCTCTACGTGCCTGATGCGCTGCATGCCTTGTGGCACCATCGATTCGATCAGGAATTTCAGCCGTGAGATCACTGGCTTATTTTCGATGATGATGTTCTCGATAATTGCGAGTTCGCCCACGGGTGGATGGTGTTCGAGCACGGTGACCCAGTTCGGGCGTTCGAGCTGAATCTTATAGTCCCACTCGGGATAATGGAAAGGCTCGGAAATCGGTGGTCGACCTTCGAGTTCGTTGATGCTGACGCCGTCATCGAACAGATATTCGGTCGGCAGTTCCCAGACTTCCTGCGCGTCATCACCGGCAAACTCGTTATCCACCTCGTTGACCATTTCCATCAGGTTGACTTTTTTGCGTACCTGCTGCCGCGTCTGCCAAGTAGCCTCCAGTGCCTGTGCCTCGTCGTACTCTTCGAGCTGCCATACCGCTCGGTTGTCGTCTCGGTAGATCGCGCTCAAGCGGTGGTCGGTACGGTTGTTGAACTCGGGTAGCGGCAACTCGAACAGCTTGTGCGACAAGTCTATGCCGAGGTTCCAGCTTGTCTGATTGGTCGAAAGATCGGTCTGTGCGCGAAACGCCACCACGGCCTCACGCACCCACGGATGAGGATCGTGGCTCTGCTCTTCAAGCAGGGCGCGGCCCAGGCGGTCGAGCAATTCGCCGATGCTCTGCGGCTCACGAGAGTAATCGAACACCGGATGCAGCATCAGCCAAGCTTCGCGCATGTTCGGAAACTGCCGGATTGACAGCTCCTCGACCCGCGCATCTTCGAATACCTCAATCACCGCCATTTGCGCTGGATGCAACATCTGCATGGACAGCGGCTGTTGAGTGAACACCAGATGCGCAGCACAATGGTTAACTGCGGCGCGGTAGATCTCTAGTGCCGGCACGCATTGCTCGGGCGGCGTATCGGGGCCCAGTGGCTTGTAATTGTCGTAGGCATCGGCAATATGAATGACGTAATGCTCAATGTAGGGCTTCAACTCTTCACGGCTTTCGTAATCGCCGGAAGTAGGGCGCAGGAAAAAATCACGTCCCCACATTGCGCGCTGATAGATGTTCAAACGACGCTGAATGTCGACGAACAGCGTGCCCTTGCGCTCCTGCTGCAGCACAGCCAGCGCGTCGGCGCTTTGCAGAGAAAAGTACGCTACCTGACCGTCTAAATCGCTGCGATACGCCTGTGCACCCCACTGCACCCAGCGCCGCAAGCCGCCCAGAGTGAGCTGGGTAAGCAGACGGTCCAAGTTTTCCAGCATCGGTCGCAGGCCGCGAGGCGCCTGGGCCAGCATGATCTCGAGCACCTTCAGATAACTGACGAATAGGCCGGCATCGCTCAAGCGCTGTGCCGCTAATGGCGCAGTGCCGACGATCAGCGCAAGCACATGGCCCGAGGTCTTGGATGCCATGCCAAGAAGGAAGTTGACTAGGTCAGGCAGTACTTCCTCACCCACTCCGCGCGCCAACTCGGGCATGGATTGGATGAAACCGACCACAAGGTCCTCCCCGCGGCCGAGGTGATGCAACGCGACCGCTCCTTTGAGGTAGTTATCTAAGCCACGCGGCGTGAGTGCGCGCGCCGCCTCGTTCCAAGACGCGCGCAGCAGTTCCTGCGCACTGCCGGGTAGCTCGTCGAGCAAACTCTGGAATTCTTCAAGGTGAATAGCCATAATGCGAGACCCATGTCGCCCATCAGAAGTAGGTGGTTACAGCCGCATCAAGCGCATCGCGCATGTCAGGGTCGTCGGTGATCGGTCGCACCAGGGCGACGCGGCACGCCGCCAGCGGCGCCACGCCCTGCGCGATCAAACGGCCGGCATAGATCAGCATGCGGGTAGAAATGCCTTCGTCGAGCCCGTGTCCTTTCAGGTTGCGCGCACGCTCAGCAATATGCACCAGGTTTTTCGCCACGTCCATACTCACGCCGCTTTCATGCGCGATGATCTCGGCCTCAACTTCATGTTCCGGATAGTTAAAATCTAAGGCGCCGAAACGCTGCTTGGTTGATTGTTTGAGATCTTTCATCAGGGACTGGTAACCCGGGTTGTACGAGATAACGACTTGGAAATCGGGGTGCGCCTCGATGATCTCGCCTTTTTTCTCCAATGGCAGAATGCGCCGCGTATCGGTCAGTGGATGAATCACAACCGTGGTGTCTTGCCGTGCCTCGACCACCTCGTCTAGATAGCAGATCGCACCATAACGCGCCGCCAGCGCCAGCGGTCCGTCCTGCCAGCGCGTACCGCTGGTGTCGAGCAAGAAGCGGCCGACCAAGTCGGAGGCAGTCATGTCTTCGTTGCATGCCACAGTGATCAACGGTTTGCCGAGCTTCCACGCCATGTATTCGACAAAACGGGTCTTGCCACAGCCGGTGGGTCCTTTGAGCATCATGGGCATACGCACCGAGTACGCTGCCTCATACAGCGCAACTTCATCGCCGGTGGCGCGATAGTACGGTTCGCGGGTCACACGATAGCTGTCGAGTGAACTCGATGTCGGCGCAACGACGGCCGTTGCCGGCAGCGACATCGCTTGCGCCTCCTGGGTTGAAGTCGTGGAACGGTAGGATGCATTCCACCGGGGCATATAGGTTCGCGTCAGGTTTTCGTTACTCATAATGATATCCAGAATTCTTCGGTTCAACCGGGCTTAGTCCGGCCATACGCGGTCAGGAAAAAGCGCCTGAGCGCTCGAAACCGGCTCAGCGGTTTGGCGAACCGGTTTGGCTTGTATGTTTGTTTGCTTGGTGTCTTCGGCTACCACACGCGGCGCAACAGCCTTGGAAGGCGTGGTAGATCTTGCCTGGCGCACACTACTGGTAAGCTTGTCTTTTATGTTGGTCATGATGTAACAATCTCCTGGATGATGGCTTCAATTTCTGCGGCGGCGGCTTGCCCGCGCGCACCCATTTGAAACACAGATACGCCTTCGAGCGCAGCCGTTTTGTAGATGCTACGCCGACGTATCGAGGTTTGCAGCACCGGCAGTCCGAACTCAGCCAGTGCTTCTTGCATCGCCGCTGATAGCGCGCTGCGCGCTTCAATCTGATTGAGTAGCAGAAAGGCTCGCAGATTTGAACAGCGTTTGCGCACCTCGTCGATCTCCTGCGGCAAACGCAGGCTGGCCCACAGGTCCACAGGCGAAGGCAGGACCGGGATCAGCGCGATATCGCAAGTCAGGAGCGCAAACATAGCGGCGCGGGTGTCGACCGATGGCGGGCAGTCAAGCACGATATAGTCGAAGGCACGGAATTCCTTGCGCAAATCGGGCAGGACAACGCCTAGTCGAAGCTGCTTGACCGTAGCAGGAAAGGCCTTAGTGCCGGCCGTCGCCCATTGCGTGGCCGAGGACTGCGGGTCAAGATCGACCACTACTACTGATGCCCGCCGCGCCAGCCCAGCGGCAAGGTTCATTGCCACCGTAGTCTTACCGACACCGCCCTTTTGGTTGGTGATCGCGATGACACGCATGTCAACCACGATCACTTCCCCTGTTCAGCCAGCGCTGAGATGCGTGCGGCAAAAGTTTCATCCTGCGACGCGAAGACCTTGTCGTCAGCCGGTTCGAGCGTGACGTTAACGTAGGTGGTACCGAAACTAATATTCTGTGGATGCCGCTTGAACTCATCGCACAGAACCGACAAGGCATCGAGAAATGCGCGCGTCTGGGCATAACGCTCGAAGGAAAAGCGCCTATACAACGTCGGCGGCTTGTCGCGCCGCTCCCAGCCTTGCAATTCGTCACTCATGTCAAAGCTCATCCGGATTTGGTATGCGCAATGTGTTCTAGATGCTCCTGCTCCTGCGCTAACAACGATTGGAACAGTGCTATCGAGTCCTGGTCACGCAAGCGCTGTGCATGCATTAGCGCATTGACATAAAGTTGGACGGCCTGCACTTCCATTTGTTGGTCGTGAGCGAATAATTCCTGTGCATTGCGGCCCAAGCGAACAACGGGCAACTGTCCGCCACAAGGAGCCACGCCAAGTAGGATCTGACGCTCAATCAAAAGTTCAGCATGTTCCAGCTCTTCCATAGCTTCGGCGCGCAGGTGTGCTGCAAGTTCCACATCCCCCCAAAGACGCGCGAGCACGCTTTGTGCGAGGTATTGCTGGACTGCTCCCATCTCGTGGTTGAGAGCGCGTGCCAGCCACCCTAAGGTTCTCGGATCGACAGCCATGGCAGGAAACGATCCGTCGATCAACTAAGCGTGGAAGTGATCTCGGCATCGCGGCCGCCGCCACCACCGCCGCTGACGTCTGGCTTGGTCGGCAGTATGCCTTCAACTTCACTGTGCACGCGAGCAATAATGTGCGCAGCCACCAAGCCGTCACCCACACGCTCGCAAGCATCAGCGCCTGCACGAACTGCGGCGTTGACCGCGCCGGTTTCGCCACGCACCAGCACAGTGACGTAGCCGCCGCCGACGAACTGCCGGCCAATCAGACGCACCTCCGCTGCCTTGGTCATCGCATCGGCCGCTTCGATCGCGGGAACCAAACCGCGGGTTTCAATCATTCCCAGGGCAATGCCGTTTACGTTAGCCATGTTACTGTCCTCGTAGTTGTTTCAAGAAAGGTAGGGGGTTCTTAGGCACTCGGAGTCCTGGGCAATATGCCCTCAACTTCACTGTGCACGCGAGCAATAATGTGCGCAGCCACCAAGCCGTCACCCACACGCTCGCAAGCATCAGCGCCTGCACGAACTGCGGCGTTGACCGCGCCGGTTTCGCCACGCACCATCACGGTAACGTAGCCGCCGCCGACGAACTGACGCGAGATCAGACGTACTTCAGCAGCCTTGGTCATCGCATCGGCCGCTTCAATCGCGGGAACCAGACCGCGGGTTTCAATCATTCCCAGGGCAATGCCCATTATTTCTGCCATTTTCTTACTCCTTTAGTCAAAAAATTGGTTAAACTGCCACTTCTCTGCACTCAAGCGCCCGCCATGCGTGCGCCTTTTGCTCTATACGCGTAATATATACACGTCTGTTCACGCTTCGTCCCAGCCTTCGATGATGCCGCAGATCGTGAGATCAGTCGTCGTCCTCTGGTCTGGCATCGCATACCTAGCGGCGCTGCCCAGCGTAGTAAACACCCATTTTCCCGGTGGGGCGCCGACCGCGTCGGACGCCACCATGATTTCACCCTTCTGCCCTTTTAGTACGCGCAGCGATGTCGAACCGAGTCCCGGAACACGCCGAGTGCAAACCAGTTCACCGACGACGCGCCAGATCTCCATCAGATCGCCTCCGGATTCCAGTGGTCGATGATACCAACGATCGTTAGATCGGAGGGAAAATCCTTGGCACCAGCCGCATCTCTAGCTGCTGAAGAACCGACACAGATTACCCAGTCTCCCGGGATGCAGCCCACCGCATCGACGGCTACACTGCGCGTTCCGCCGGGTTTGTCCTGCACGACCAGCAGCGGGCGATGTCCAAAGCCGTCGATGCGGTTGGTCGACACCAGGGTTTTTTCGACTCGCATGATTCGCATAGCGTTTTAGTCCTCAATACTCAATGGTTCGCTGCAACTTCGTCAGCCACAAAGTCGCAGCGCTCGTCGCCAGCGCGCTCACTCACCGCGATCGCGCAATTAAGTAGACCCTTGGCAACCAGATCGGGATAGCGCGCCTCGATCGCATCACGCACCCGCCGACCGCGCTCAACCGCGCGCGCGCGCGATTCGGGAATCCGGGCATCATATTCGAAATGCACCAGCACTGGGACCGGCAGACCGTGTGCGACATTGAGCTTGGCGAAGATATCGATCCCGACATCCATATCGGGCGCCCCTTCCTCGATGGTGTCGAGATGGGCGAAATAAAACAGGTTGCGCAATTTTAACGACCGAACCGCGTCGCCAGCGACGATGCACTCCTCGTCGTGCCCGATAGTCGCGTAGCGACCGGTATGATGCTTGATGACGTATTCGATCTGCGACAGATTAGCTTCGGCCAGCGCAGACACCAAACGGCGCATGCCATCATTCATCCGCCCTTGGCCTTGGCCCCAACCGCCGGTATTCTCGACGTCGGCGATTATCTCGGCGACGCGCGCGCGCGCCACCTCGGCGGATAGCCCAAGCGTCTCGCGGTAGATCTTCACGGTTTCGATGTAGCGATGCGAATTGACGTCGCCGTACGCATCGGGAAGATGAATGCGCAAAGCGTCTAGATCGGTATCGACTCCGATCAACAGCACGTCGGGCGCGGCGCCGATGCCGAAACTGCGATCGATCGCCTCACGTAGTTCATCCAGGCGGCCGAGTGCCGCCTCGGTGGCTTGGCGATCGTTGCTGCCATGCGCGGCGCAACCGTCACCGTTATGCGAGGAGCTGCTGAAGTGGTAGACGGCGATCTTGAGATAGTCCAGACGCTCGCCATCGACCATCGCGCCTGACAGTCGCTCGACTTCGCGCTGCGCCCAATCGCATACATCGGCTTCAATGTCGAACAGCGCGCCCGCATAAGCCTTCACCTGCACATTAGGCCCAGGTAAAATGCGCAACACATAAGGGCTCATACCCTGCAACCGACCATCCGAACAGGGGCTGATATCCACTGTGTGATAACCGCAGGATCGCAAGAAGTTTTCATCGAGCGGTATGCGCTGACGCCAGCCAGCCTGCTCGGTTCGCGCATTATCGACGCACGACTTCAGGACGCTGAATATGCAGTGCGAATGCAGGGCCGATAAATCCAACCCGCACACCCAAGCATCCTCAAACATCTTCGACGGCAGATCAAAACCGAGTTGTTCGTGGGCGAGCTGCTGCGCGCGCTCGGTGAAATCCTTGTCGTGCTGATGCATGGAGATGCGTTTGAGCACCTCGACGATACGGGTGAAGCGCGAGCGTACCGTCCGCTCATAGTCGAACAATAGGCGATTAAGGTCGCGGTCGACAAGCGAGTGTTCGCAGATCTGCCCGCTACTGATCACGCAAGCAGGATGTTCGAGCACCTCTGCGATACCGCTCTCATTGGCCACATCGATCGGCCCAACGCTACTGCGTCGCAATGCCTGCATACGTTGTCGTGTATTCATCTTCGTATCCTCAGCCGCGCGCTCCGCCCGAAATGGTAATGGTTGCGCCTCTATCGGTATTGCCGGACGAACCAGTAATGACCGATTCAGGCACTTCAAGACGCTCGAGCTCGCGGAATTTCACTGCGTTGACACCGACGCCACGCGGTTGGCCGCGCATCGAAGGGTTGCGTACCAGACTGGACGAGCCCTCGGTACCGGTAACTCGAGGGTTTGCATTCCAAGCATCACCCGAAATACGCACTCCCTGCTGACTACCTTCACCGCTCAGTCGCTGCGCAGCAGCGACGACTTCATCCAGTTGCACCTGGCTACGAGACGTGTCGCTATGCCGGAACTCCGGCGTTCCGGTAATCAGACCATCGGCCTTGTTGATCGTCCCGGTTATGCGTAAATTGCTCAGCACACTGCCGGTGAGATTATCTCCCTGGCACTCACGCCCCGGACTCTGGATCTGGCGCTGACGCGACGGCGGCACAATGCTGAAATCCTTCGGTGCAGGCGGCCGTGGCGCGACATCAAAAGTGCGTCCGCGCGCAACGAAACGACTGCTAGTTGCGCATTGGTCAGGCATATTATCCAGCCCAAGATATGGTGTGCCCGAAATCGGCTCGCAAGCGCCGCGCTCATCGCCGGTCATGCGCGACCCGCCTGCACCTGGACGGTCACCGGTCACGACGCTGGCTGGAATCACGGCGCTGTCGCGTACGCGCGCCGCCTGAGCATCGAGGCTCGGAGCCGGGCAAAATTCCTGAATTTGCGACATTCCTGCATACTGTACGCCGCTGATGGGGGCGCAGGTGCCGGCTTCGTTGCCGGTGACGTTGGCAGCACGGCCCGGATAGCTGCCGGAAACTGGTTGGCCTTGCAATGTACTGTCGAAGACGACCTTATTCACGGGTTGTACTGTAGATGATTGCCCTGGCGGGCAAACAGCTGCAAGTTGTTGGGTGCCGATATAGTCGGTGCCGGTGACGGATTTGCACCCGTAAGATTCGTCACCCGTCAACTTTGGGCCGGGAGCAACCTCCGAACCAGTAATGGTATGACCAGCGAGGGTATGCATCGTATTGACTTTGTTCGGCCCGGACGCATCGCAAAGCCCCGCAAAATCGGCCGTAGTGTAATACTGGCTTCCGGTGATCGCTCGGCAGGAACCTGTCTCGTTGCCGGTTACCTTGGACGAACGGTCGACGGCAGCACCCGAGATGGCTTGCGCACCGCGTGTTGACATCACACTGACCTTGCGCGGCGCTGCCGGCGCATTGGTATGGCACAAGTCGCGAAACTGTTCGGCGGAGAGATATTCGGTGCCTGTGATCGCACGGCAGCTACCGGCTTCGTCGCCAGTGAGGTGTTCGCTACGGCCTACCAGGGTGCCCGTGATAGTCTTGCCCGAACCGGTGTGCGTAATTGCAACCTTGTCCGGTGCATTGTCGTTTTCTGGCGGACGGCCGTAGCAGGTACCGGTGATCGATCGATCAGCACCGTACTCTGCGCCGGTGATTTTGCGCGGCCGATCGACCAGGGAGCCAGACACGGCCATGTCCTTGTTGGTGAAAGCCAGTGCGACTTTCTCCGGCGAGGGCGCCGGGCGTGTGCCGCAAAACTGCTGGAAGCGCTCGGCGGACAGATATTCGGTGCCGGTCACGGGATGACAAACACCCGCTTCGTCACCCGTGGCCTTGGTCGAGCGACCGAGCGCTATGCCTGTGATCTTTTGCTCGCGCAAGGTGTGGCTCATCTCAACCTTGGACACGCCTGGTTCGGCGCGTACACCGCAGATAGTTTGAAACTGTTCCGCGCCAATATATTCGGTGCCGGTGATACTGCGGCAGGATCCCGATTCGTTGCCGGTGACTTTGATGCTGCGCTCGACCATGGTACCAGTCACGGTTTGACCGGACAAAGTATGCCCTTCCTCGACCTTCATCGGCACTTGCTTGGCATCGCGCGTCTTGACCCGTCCGCTTGGCCTGGAAGCAGAAGCAGCGCTGTTCGACAGACCGGCGCGCCCCGCGAGTGACTGCACGCGACGATGCTGCTCCGCGATCTGTCTTCCGGTAGCGCCTTTGACCATCGCAGCTTGCCAATCCTGCCCCGGCATCGCAGCAGCAATCTTGGTCGCCTGGGCAACCCGCTTGAGCCCGGCTTTGCCATCTTGTGTCAACGCTGCGCGACGCATCTTGGCCAGCGCGCGCCCGGTCGCCTGCTCGGCGACGATTGTCGCACGCTGAACGCTTTCTTGCACCGCAACCCCGGCCACCGGCATTTCGGCGACTGCCCTGTGCCGAGTCTGGCATTCGCACTGCGCATCGCAATCGCACCTGATTGTGGCAAACGGCTGTACAGCTGGACGCAAATGTGCACTCGGACGAGTATAATTTTTTGAAGCAGTTTGCAACGCTGCCTTGCCAACGCTGGCAAGCGCTTGTCGCCGCGCTCGCGCAGCCGATACGACTGCTGCCGACAAAGGCTCAGTGCGCGTCAAGACCTGCGCAGCCGATACTGCCGCAGCAACAGGAGCCTGCGAACCGTGCCAGGCAGTAGCAACCTTATCTGCATTCATGGCGACGTCTGCCCTGCTGCGCAGCACAGACGTTTTGGTAATGGCGGTTTTGCCTTGACGGGCCATCGCCTGGCGACGCTGGAGCGCCAGTGCGCGCCCGGACATGTTCGCATTGGCATAACTTGATTCAGCGATTGTCATAAGAACCTCAGCACTTGAGTTCATTTTAGGCGGCCGCTGGTCGCACTGAGTAGTTTGATTTCATGCAACCAGAACCCGCCCCTGGGATGGATCCGCTCGTTTTAGCGGTAAACAACAAAAGCCACGCCCTGACTTTGCGAGTAGTTATCATAAGCGATGAAACGTACCATTTGATCAGGAAATTCGCGATGGCAGGCCTCAATCTCGGCCAGCACAGCATCGACCGATTGCTCGCCGAACATCGGCAGCTTCCACATATGCCAAAAACTCTCCTTGGCAGACGTTCCTTTGACAGCGTGCTCAACCGCAGGATTCCAGCCTTGAGCAAGGGCATAGGCGATCTGACGGCGCACCTGCTCGGGCGTCATCTGGGGAAGATACGAAAAGGTTTCGTATTTTTTTGTTAAGTGATAGGCTTGAATGGCCATAGCTATATCCTTTCAAAATTAGGAATCGAATCCGATCGCCGCAGTCTCACTGGAACGCAGATCGATCGAATTTGGTTTGAAACATTACTTGTGGGCAATGTCGAGCTTGTCAACCGTGTCAAACTCGAACTTGATCTCTTTCCACGTTTCCATGGCGATCTTCAGTTCGGGCGAATGCTGAGCCGCGGCGGTAAGGATCTCGCGACCTTCTTTCTCGATCTGACGGCCTTCATTACGCGCCTGTACGCAGGCTTCGAGCGCAACGCGGTTAGCGTGTGCACCTGCAGCGTTGCCCCAAGGATGACCGAGCGTGCCGCCGCCGAACTGCAACACCGAATCGTCACCGAAAATGGCAACCAGCGCAGGCATGTGCCACACGTGGATACCGCCGGACGCGACGGCGAAAGCGCCGGGCATCGAACCCCAATCCTGATCAAAGAAGATACCGCGCGAACGGTCTTCCGGTACGAAGGATTCGCGCAGCAGATCGATCCAACCAAGAGTGGAGGCGCGATCACCTTCCAGCTTGCCCACCACGGTACCGGTATGCAAGTGATCTCCGCCGGACAGGCGCAGAATCTTGGTTAGCACGCGGAAGTGGATACCGTGATGCGGGTTGCGGTCGAGCACGGCGTGCATGGCGCGGTGAACGTGCAGCAACATCCCGTTGTTACGGCACCAGTTCGCCAGACCTGCGTTAGCGCAAAGGCCACCGGCGAGGTAATCGTGCATGATGATCGGCGCACCGATCTCTTTGGCGAATTCTGCGCGCTTGTACATTTCTTCAGGCGTTGGCGCGGTGACGTTCAGATAGTGACCCTTACGCTCGCCGGTCTCGGCCTCAGCCTTCAGAGTGGCCTCCTGCACGAACTCGAAACGATCGCGCCAGCGCATGAACGGCTGAGAATTAATGTTCTCGTCGTCTTTGGTGAAGTCCAAGCTGCCGCGCAAACACTCATACACCGCACGACCGTAGTTCTTGGCCGACAGGCCCAGCTTAGGTTTGATGGTGCAGCCCAGCAGCGGCCGACCATACTTGTTCATCTTGTCACGCTCCACCTGGATGCCGCTCGGAGGGCCGCCGCAGGTCTTCACGTATGCGATCGGGAAACGCACGTCTTCCAGACGCAAGGCGCGAATCGCCTTGAAACCGAATACATTGCCCACCAGAGAGGTGAACACGTTGACCACAGAACCCTCTTCGAACAAGTCGATGGGGTACGCGACGAAAGCATAGAAGCGAGCATCGTCACCGGGAACATCCTCGATGCGATAGGCGCGACCCTTGTAGTAATCGAGATCGGTCAGCAGGTCGGTCCACACTGTGGTCCAAGTACCGCAGGACGACTCTGCGGCTACCGCCGCCGCCGCCTCCTCGCGATCGACGCCAGACTGTGGGGTAATTTTAAAACACGCTAGAATGTCAGTGTCTAGCGGCACGTAATCCGGTTGCCAGTAAGTTTGTCGGTACTCCTTGACACCGGCCTGATAGGTTTTGATTGCCATGTTTTGACGACTCCTTAAAGCTCGCTGCTCGCGAGAACTAAACGACGAAGGAAAATTTGTTCAGCACAATCGACCAAGGCATCAATCCTGGTCTTAGGGATGGATTCATCGATTTGCTTGCAAACATAGTATCGAATGTAATCATAAAATACAACTCAATCTTCTGATAGAATGCATTAGATAAACTTATGTGAAAATTATGTATCTGACTTTTCGCCA
Organism: Nitrosomonas eutropha; assembly: GCF_003201195.1. Taxonomy (GTDB): domain Bacteria; phylum Pseudomonadota; class Gammaproteobacteria; order Burkholderiales; family Nitrosomonadaceae; genus Nitrosomonas; species Nitrosomonas eutropha. The sequence goes on from NZ_QICQ01000002.1 coordinate 81,022, forward strand.
ACTACAAATTTTCGACGCTGTCATGCGTCGCCAGAGCTTCACGCGCGCGGCTGACGTGCTACATCTGACGCAACCTGCCGTATCAATGCAGATGCGGCAGCTCGAAGAGCAAGTCGGTGTACCCTTGTTCGACCAGGTCGGCAAACAAATCCAACCCACCGACGCCGGACGCGAGCTGCACCGCCACGCGATTATCATTGCGGCGAAAATGCAGGACCTCAGCGCCGCAATGGAAGAATTCAGTGGCCTGCGCCGAGGCGAATTGGATCTAGTGGTGGCGAGTACCGCGAATTACTTCGCGCCCAAGTTGATTGCCGCATTCTGCAGACAGCACGCTAAAGTGCAGGTGCGACTGCGAGTGTCGAACCAGGAACAGATTCTGGACATGCTGACCACGTCGAACATGGATCTGGCGATCATGGGACAGCCACCGAAGAACTCAGAATTAGTCGCTCAAGCCTTTCTTGACAATCCACTGGTCATAATTGCCGCACCGACCCATCCGCTAGCTGCCAAGAGTCGGGTCGCACTCAAACACCTGGAGCGCGAAACCTTCATCACCCGCGAGCCTGGCTCAGGAACGCGCAAAGCGGCTGAGCGGCATTTCTCCCGGTACGGAGTAGAGTTTCATTCGGTAATGGAAATGAGTAGCAACGAGGCGATCAAGCAGGCGGTGCAAGCCGAATTAGGCCTGGGCATCCTATCCTTGCATACACTCGAACTCGAACTGGCGATGCAGCGACTGGCCATGCTCAACGTCGAACGCTTTCCGATTATGCGGCAGTGGTTCATCGTGCATCGCAAAGGCAAGCGGCTGTCGACCGTAGCGCAAGCCTTTCTTGACTTTCTGATTCGAGAGGCAAGACATCTGGCTTCGCTCCAGGATCCTGCTACCACCTAATTCAGGCCATGAACTTGACCGGACGGCCAACCTGGATATCGCTTACGAAAATCACTCCGGAATGAGCCTCGAAAAACGGCTGAAAGCCTTCGAGCAATGCATCGACAAGATTCGGTGACACCGCGACGATGATCATGATCAGCGCATCGTCCTCGTTGAACATCAAGTGTCCTCCGTAAAAACCTTGGCTACCCTTGCCCGAAAGATTGCCAACAATGGTGTAACCTTTTACATCAGCGCGATCAAGCAAGCTGGTAGCGAATTCGCGATGCTCGCCTGCGAGGATGATTTCTAGTTTTTTCAGGGGAGAGAGTTTGAACGTGCTCATGCTGTGACGACCTCCTCGGTGTATGTCGATTGGGATGCGGATATGAAATGTACTTGCCACTCGCCATCGTCGAAAACATAGGCCTGCATATCCTGCGTCGGATCGAGGATAATGGTACGGACCCATTGCCCCTGCACCAGACTCTTGACCTTGGCTACGGCCTCGATGGCGCGGCGCGCGAAGTCCAGCGGCGCTTCAATCATCACGATCAGGCGCAGGGGCTCGTGATAAGGCTGACCATGGCGCATCACAGTCTGCGCCGGCAGCCCGGTGCGCAGATCGGACAGATTGCCGGTCATCACGCCAAAGCGCCCGGCAACGTTGTGATAAACCTTGCTGCCGCTGCCAAAATGAGTGTTGTCGACGGTGGAGAAGTAGTGCTCCATATTGATCCACTGCCCCACTACCACCGGGCCGGCAAGAATATTTTCCAGCAGGCGTCCCTTGGGATCGAGCTGCCAGTCATAGGATTGCAGAAAGGAACGTCCATGCAAATTGGCCTTCTGCGTTAAACCGCGTCGTCCCACGACGAAATACAGATTGCCCGACAATCCCCACTCAGGTCGCACCTGCGACCAGTCGTGCGACATGACACGTACTATGCGATGAGCCTGAGCCGGTTTCAAGGTTTTTGCTTGCGGCAGCAGCGTCGGAACGCGTTCGGCTGCAGAAAGCCGCGACGCTGCATACAGACCGTTCCGCAAACGCTCCAGATACACCAGTAACCGCGGCGGCAAAAGCTCCAGATTGCATAACTCAACGGTATCGGTGGTAGTCGTGTGCAGCCCGGGAACGAACCAGGTGTCGGCGGGAATATCTACCCCAATGGTCCGAAGTTTCGCCCGTACTTCGGCTTTATTGGCCATTTGCGCCAGCACCCTGGCGCTGACCAGCCCGTTGCTGCCGCCGCAGGCGCCGCAATCGAGCGCCGATTCGTAGGGATTGTTTTCCGAATGGCTGCCGTGTCCGATGAGCAACACGAAACGCGAGAAATTGCGGGTCAGGCCAATCGAAGTCAGCGCGGTCCAGACATAGTTGACCTGCTCGTCGAGCGAAAAACCAATCCGCCCCAAACGCAGCATCTGGTAATTCGCATATGACGAATTGACACGGTAAACCTCGCGCACTTGCTCGATGAATCGTGCTTCGCGTTCCAAGGAAAGACCAAACTCGCGCACCAGTATCGTGGTGCCGCTGCAATGGCCCAGCGCCGTTTCGCGCAGCTCGCGAATCATGTCGTCGTTGACGCGCTCCCGCTCGATGCCCAGCTCAATACGCAAAGCATTGACGATCATCGCTCTCTGCAGAGCACGCACAATGGAGTCCGCTTGTTCGCGGCTGAGCTTGTCCAGCAACAAATGGGTGAACGGATGCGGTGCATCCAGCCGGCTGCGCCAACGGTGATAGGCCAACGGCGCCATGGTCTTGCCAATCAAATCGAAGCCGAACAGCGCTCCAATGGCCTCAACCGTGACAAAGGGAGAGATCACCGAACTCTTCAGATCGTGCAGCACATGGCCAAGGGTCGAGACAAAATCCTCTTCGTCGAAGTCGATTGCAGCGGAAATCTCGAGCACGAGATTTTTTGGCGTGACTATCGCCGGACACAAATGGGTTTCACTTCCTTTGCCGTAACCCAAAAAGCCCACGGGAACGCCAAAGAACCCAGCAATGCCGAACGTCAGGAAATCTCCGACGTTCTCCAGATTGCGCCGCAGTCGCTCAGAACGCACATCAATGCAAAACAGCGCCTGTGCAAAAGCGCGCTTCGGCACCGCCGGCTCGTCCGGGGTCACGATCTGGCTCAGCAGATGGTCGATGGCGCGCGCTTCAAGTGCACGCAGCCACATCGACCCTTCCTGCACGGCAAAGCGCTGCAGCACCTCAAGGACTTCGGCGGCGCCCTGCGCTCCGAGCGCGGCCAGCGTCTGCACCGGTGTTCCAGCCTCCATCGCGATTTTTTGCAGTATCTGGCCCTGCCGCTGCGCATGTACGCGTCGCCATTCTTTCGCGTAGTCCTCGGCCAGTCGAGCTATGCGATTCCCGCTGGATCGCTCCAGCGCATCATCGATACGTTGGGCCCACCCAGGTAAAAGCTCTCCTGCGTGCAACGCGTAGCGCAATAGGGCACAGTCGCGCTGCTCGCGCAAAAAGGCGTCGAACGCAGGTCGGTTCGCGGGTGTTTTGCGATGCCGCGCGCTTTCCTCGATCAGCGCCAGCGCGAATACCAAGCGCACGGCAAGGAAATCGACCAGATCGGCCGGGTGCTTGCGTCCCCAATGATAATGCTCGGCTCCCGAGCGCCAGCGGATAAAGCCGGCCCAACCATGCAGCCGTAACAGTTCGCGCGAAAAATACGCTTGCCAATGCTCTTCGGCAATGCCTAACGATTGCATGACGTGAACAATCGCGGCATCTGCACGTGGCGCCTGATCGAGGATACGCTTGATCGCCAACCCGCGCAAAAACATGCGGCCGTTGCGCCGAGCAACATCAGCCCAGGCAGCGTAAAAACCCTGCTTCCGACCGGGCATGCGCCACGATGACTGATCTTCGTCGAAAAAATCCAAACAGCTTTTGACCACCAGCTCGTCAAGCTCAGCAGCAAGATTGGTTCCCCACAGCGAATCGATACACTCGGTCAGCGGCCGCCAAGGAGGCAGATCGGCAAGCATCGCAGCATCCAGACCGGCTGCGATGGCGCTGCCATTTGGGATAGCCTGGCCAGCCAGCACTGCAGCGACGTCTTCGGCTGAGGCATGCGGCACATAGGGCGAGGCGTCGGTCGGCGCTTTGCGCACCGCGCTCAGCCAGCGCTGCCAGTCGATGCCACCGATACTGGGTGCGGTCTGCGCGAACTGCGCGGTAATCGCGTCGAGCATGCGCACATCGCCCTTGCCTTCGCGCAGATAATGCTGATAGGTAGTGCGTGGAAGGTACACGCGGGCATGGAAAAGCCCGCGCGCAGCCTGAACCGCCTCTGTGAACGGCAAGCCTTCCAGCCCATGCAGGGGATTGTTGTGAATAAATGTGCGCATCGGCCAGAACAACGGTACAGGCTCGGCAGCCACATAGACCGTGGCATGCACGCGCAAGATCTTGCCTAAGTTCAATGCATCAACCATGTCATGCTCCAAAGAGAAGCGGCCACAATCACGGCCACGGCCAGCAACGCGGCCAGAACAGTCCAGAATACCGGGATGTCGTGCACTGCAGATTTGAAAACATATTCAGCGTGCGGCACTCCAAACAGAAATCCCTGCCATATCTGCGCTCCCATCCAACTCTACAGCAGCCAAACGATGAGAACACTGACAACGGTCGCAGCATTACTCAGGCCCAGCAAATCGCGCTCAACGTCGCACACTTTCCGATTATACGGCAAAGTTCCATTCTTCATCTGATACATCTGTCGGATAGGGCTTACGTTTGATCATCTCAATAGAGTAACTAACTCTTGGACAAAGTGCTTAACACATTCTAATTCAGGCCATGAACTTGACCGGACGGCCAACCTGGATATCGCTTACGAAAATCACTCCGGAATGAGCCTCGAAAAACGGCTGAAAGCCTTCGAGCAATGCATCGACAAGATTCGGTGACACCGCGACGATGATCATGATCAGCGCATCGTCCTCGTTGAACATCAAGTGTCCTCCGTAAAAACCTTGGCTACCCTTGCCCGAAAGATTGCCAACAATGGTGTAACCTTTTACATCAGCGCGATCAAGCAAGCTGGTAGCGAATTCGCGATGCTCGCCTGCGAGGATGATTTCTAGTTTTTTCAGGGGAGAGAGTTTGAACGTGCTCATGCTGTGACGACCTCCTCGGTGTATGTCGATTGGGATGCGGATACGAAATGTACTTGCCACTCGCCATCGTCGAAAACATAGGCCTGCATATCCTGCGTCGGATCGAGGATAATGGTACGGACCCATTGCCCCTGCACCAGACTCTTGACCTTGGCTACGGCCTCGATGGCGCGGCGCGCGAAGTCCAGCGGCGCTTCAATCATCACGATCAGGCGCAGGGGCTCGTGATAAGGCTGACCATGGCGCATCACAGTCTGCGCCGGCAGCCCGGTGCGCAGATCGGACAGATTGCCGGTCATCACGCCAAAGCGCCCGGCAACGTTGTGATAAACCTTGCTGCCGCTGCCAAAATGAGTGTTGTCGACGGTGGAGAAGTAGTGCTCCATATTGATCCACTGCCCCACTACCACCGGGCCGGCAAGAATATTTTCCAGCAGGCGTCCCTTGGGATCGAGCTGCCAGTCATAGGATTGCAGAAAGGAACGTCCATGCAAATTGGCCTTCTGCGTTAAACCGCGTCGTCCCACGACGAAATACAGATTGCCCGACAATCCCCACTCAGGTCGCACCTGCGACCAGTCGTGCGACATGACACGTACTATGCGATGAGCCTGAGCCGGTTTCAAGGTTTTTGCTTGCGGCAGCAGCGTCGGAACGCGTTCGGCTGCAGAAAGCCGCGACGCTGCATACAGACCGTTCCGCAAACGCTCCAGATACACCAGTAACCGCGGCGGCAAAAGCTCCAGATTGCATAACTCAACGGTATCGGTGGTAGTCGTGTGCAGCCCGGGAACGAACCAGGTGTCGGCGGGAATATCTACCCCAATGGTCCGAAGTTTCGCCCGTACTTCGGCTTTATTGGCCATTTGCGCCAGCACCCTGGCGCTGACCAGCCCGTTGCTGCCGCCGCAGGCGCCGCAATCGAGCGCCGATTCGTAGGGATTGTTTTCCGAATGGCTGCCGTGTCCGATGAGCAACACGAAACGCGAGAAATTGCGGGTCAGGCCAATCGAAGTCAGCGCGGTCCAGACATAGTTGACCTGCTCGTCGAGCGAAAAACCAATCCGCCCCAAACGCAGCATCTGGTAATTCGCATATGACGAATTGACACGGTAAACCTCGCGCACTTGCTCGATGAATCGTGCTTCGCGTTCCAAGGAAAGACCAAACTCGCGCACCAGTATCGTGGTGCCGCTGCAATGGCCCAGCGCCGTTTCGCGCAGCTCGCGAATCATGTCGTCGTTGACGCGCTCCCGCTCGATGCCCAGCTCAATACGCAAAGCATTGACGATCATCGCTCTCTGCAGAGCACGCACAATGGAGTCCGCTTGTTCGCGGCTGAGCTTGTCCAGCAACAAATGGGTGAACGGATGCGGTGCATCCAGCCGGCTGCGCCAACGGTGATAGGCCAACGGCGCCATGGTCTTGCCAATCAAATCGAAGCCGAACAGCGCTCCAATGGCCTCAACCGTGACAAAGGGAGAGATCACCGAACTCTTCAGATCGTGCAGCACATGGCCAAGGGTCGAGACAAAATCCTCTTCGTCGAAGTCGATTGCAGCGGAAATCTCGAGCACGAGATTTTTTGGCGTGACTATCGCCGGACACAAATGGGTTTCACTTCCTTTGCCGTAACCCAAAAAGCCCACGGGAACGCCAAAGAACCCAGCAATGCCGAACGTCAGGAAATCTCCGACGTTCTCCAGATTGCGCCGCAGTCGCTCAGAACGCACATCAATGCAAAACAGCGCCTGTGCAAAAGCGCGCTTCGGCACCGCCGGCTCGTCCGGGGTCACGATCTGGCTCAGCAGATGGTCGATGGCGCGCGCTTCAAGTGCACGCAGCCACATCGACCCTTCCTGCACGGCAAAGCGCTGCAGCACCTCAAGGACTTCGGCGGCGCCCTGCGCTCCGAGCGCGGCCAGCGTCTGCACCGGTGTTCCAGCCTCCATCGCGATTTTTTGCAGTATCTGGCCCTGCCGCTGCGCATGTACGCGTCGCCATTCTTTCGCGTAGTCCTCGGCCAGTCGAGCTATGCGATTCCCGCTGGATCGCTCCAGCGCATCATCGATACGTTGGGCCCACCCAGGTAAAAGCTCTCCTGCGTGCAACGCGTAGCGCAATAGGGCACAGTCGCGCTGCTCGCGCAAAAAGGCGTCGAACGCAGGTCGGTTCGCGGGTGTTTTGCGATGCCGCGCGCTTTCCTCGATCAGCGCCAGCGCGAATACCAAGCGCACGGCAAGGAAATCGACCAGATCGGCCGGGTGCTTGCGTCCCCAATGATAATGCTCGGCTCCCGAGCGCCAGCGGATAAAGCCGGCCCAACCATGCAGCCGTAACAGTTCGCGCGAAAAATACGCTTGCCAATGCTCTTCGGCAATGCCTAACGATTGCATGACGTGAACAATCGCGGCATCTGCACGTGGCGCCTGATCGAGGATACGCTTGATCGCCAACCCGCGCAAAAACATGCGGCCGTTGCGCCGAGCAACATCAGCCCAGGCAGCGTAAAAACCCTGCTTCCGACCGGGCATGCGCCACGATGACTGATCTTCGTCGAAAAAATCCAAACAGCTTTTGACCACCAGCTCGTCAAGCTCAGCAGCAAGATTGGTTCCCCACAGCGAATCGATACACTCGGTCAGCGGCCGCCAAGGAGGCAGATCGGCAAGCATCGCAGCATCCAGACCGGCTGCGATGGCGCTGCCATTTGGGATAGCCTGGCCAGCCAGCACTGCAGCGACGTCTTCGGCTGAGGCATGCGGCACATAGGGCGAGGCGTCGGTCGGCGCTTTGCGCACCGCGCTCAGCCAGCGCTGCCAGTCGATGCCATCGATACTGGGTGCGGTCTGCGCGAACTGCGCGGTAATCGCGTCGAGCATGCGCACATCGCCCTTGCCTTCGCGCAGATAATGCTGATAGGTAGTGCGTGGAAGGTACACGCGGGCATGGAAAAGCCCGCGCGCAGCCTGAACCGCCTCTGTGAACGGCAAGCCTTCCAGCCCATGCAGGGGATTATTGTAAATAAATGTGCGCATCGGCCAGAACAACGGTACAGGCTCGGCAGCCACATAGACCGTGGCATGCACGCGCAAGATCTTGCCTAAGTTCAATGCATCAACCATGTCATGCTCCAAAGAGAAGCGGCCACAATCACGGCCACGGCCAGCAACGCGGCCAGAACAGTCCAGAATACCGGGATGTCGTGCACTGCAGATTTGAAAACATATTCAGCGTGCGGCACTCCAAACAGAAATCCCTGCCATATCTGCGCTCCCGCCCAACTCCACAGCAGCCAAACGATGAGAACACTGACAACGGTCGCAGCATTACTCAGGCTCAACAAATAGATCATCGCGAAAAATACAGGAAATACCGGCGCGCCGAGGGCGGCGAGAACTGAGAGCGTGGTTGCCGCACCCAGACGCGGCATCGCCCGCGCCAAGCCCGGCCGCAGGCCGACGTAGACATCACCCCAGCGGTTGCACAAGCAATGACTGACCAGAGCTAGCGCCAGCACGGTCACAGATAGGCATGCCATTACCGCGCTCAGCTCTATTGCGCCGGCCCCGCCAATGACGCCGATCCAAGCCAGCGCCCAGGCCGAGCTCGCATAAAATCCGATCCAGATGTCGAGATCGCGAGTCGACAGCATACGCCAAGCGTAGAAAAGAGATGTGCCGGTTGCCCACGCAAGCACGGCAGATGTCCATGCCTGTGAAAGATGCATGCTGGCTCCGGAAATCAGCCACACGCCGATTTGCGGCCAAATCAGCAGCAAGGCTGCGCGCAACCACACCAAGCGCACCGCACGCAATACGGTGTTGAAAACCATGCTAAACGGGAATAGCGGCAGAAAAAAAACTGCCAACAATGCCATCAGTGAGATCATCATCGGTGTCGTCTCCATGAATCAAACCCAGCGCAGCCATACGTTCACGCGCTTGGAGCCGTCTTGTAGCATGCGCCCCAGACGCGCAAACACATCAACCACGTAGAACTCGCGCGAGAACAAAGCGTAAAGATTGAGGTAAACGATATTCCTGACCCTCGAACGTCCACCCATATTCGAGGAGTCAGCGTACAAAATGACGAGCCATGCTGCCACCAAGATCAAGGTCAGCACCACCACGATGATATCGAAAACAATCAGATCGACTCCTGCTGCGGCATATATCGCATTTACCAGAGTTGCGTCGGGATAGAGGAACTGCTCGAACAGATGCCCTATTATCGTATAACCCACAACGACGATGACAAACGACAGGAAGATCATTCCCATCAACCGCCATGGATTCTCGGTAGACAAACGGTGAATCGAGAAAAAGACCTGGGCACCCGTGATCCAGCCGAAAAACAGCAGAATGACCGCCCCTTGCTTATGCACGAAATCAGCTGCCACCAGCAGATGCGAAAAGCCGAGCACGAAGGCCGGAACTAGCACTGTCACTGCCAATGCGACCAACCAAGGCAGGCGCACCAAGCGCAGCGGCTTACGTTCGACTACCGAGGTGTAGATATCGTCAGGAGGCACGCCATCGTTGCGGCGCGCATCGCTGATCACACCACCCGACCCGAGAAACAGCGTAGCCTTGAACAGACCGTGGGCAACAAGATGGTACACTGCGAGCGAAAATGCTCCGAGCCCGCACTCCATCACCATGAAACCCATCTGACCCATCGTTGAGTAACCCAGCGATTTCTTGATATCGTTTTGCGTGAGCATCAGTGCCGATCCAATCAGCGCGGTCAACAATCCAACCGTGAACACCACGTGCAGCACGTCCGACGTGTGTACGAACAAGGGGGCAAAACGGTTGAGCAAAAAGCCGCCGGCGTTGACGATACCGGCATGCATCAGTGCCGACACCGGGGTTGGCCCCTCCATTGTGTACGGCAACCAGGAATGCAGCGGAAACTGCGCGGAACGCGCAAACGCAGCCAACGCCACCAGCATCGCTGCAGTGCTTGTCGCCGGCCAGCCGGCGACTGTCACGTCGGGATTGGCCGCGATGCGCGCGAACAGTTCGGACAACTGCATCGTGCCGTAAGCGTGTCCAAGCACAAGAGCCGCCCCGAGCAAAGGCAGGTCGCCGGCGCGATAGGTGATGAAAGTCCAGAACGCATAGCGTCCGCTGGCCGCGCGCGTGGTGTCGTGTCCCAGCAGGAAGTACAGTAGCACCCCCACCAGGAACCAGGACATGACCAGCGTGAGCAAGTCGGATGCGCACACCAGCAGCAAAATGTTCGCCGTCATCAGGTCCAGCAACGCGAAGAACCGCGCATAGCTGGGCTCGTCAGCCATATACTGCACCGCGTACATATGCACGATCAAACTAATGCCCGAGACCAGTATCGCCATGACTACGGCTAAGTGGTCAAGGATTAAGGTCAGCGGCCCGGCGCGCAACACCAGGACCTGTTCAGCCGGCATTTGCAGTACCGCAATCAAGAGGGCCAGCGCCAGCAGCAGAGTCAATCCCATGAAACCTGTGCTGATCCGCGCAGCCAGATGCTTGGCGGAGCGAGACATCAACGGTGCGGCGACGGCAGAAAGAACCGGCAGGGCCGGCAAAGCCACTAGACAAAACGCGACCCAATCGTTCACGACAGATATGTCCTCGATAAAGGGAAAGAGAAATGCGTCAAGATGTGGACCCGCTCTTCCGGATTGCACTGGACGCCCGTTTCTGAACCGAGGCGAACCCTATCCATCCATTCGCATCGGCAATGCCATCCTAAAGGCAGTCAAAGGATAATGAAAATTTGAAATTCTTATTTAGAACATAAGAAAAAATTATGCTTTACCCGGGCAGTGTAGTCACAAGATATTTGCCCCAAGAGCGATACACCTGATTTGCACGGCAGTAAGAAAGGGAGAGGTATTTTTAGCATATCGTGTAGCAATACCACGCCATCTTTTTAGATGAAGGAAAGTATTTTCAAAGAGATACCTCAGTTTATACAATTCATTATCATAATGATCTTTGCATTTTCCTATTTTTTTGGTGGAATAACAACGTTCATCTTCTGTTTTTTCGCCTGTTCAATAATGAACATTACTGTCATAACCGTAATCAGCCAATAGATAATCGACATCGATTCCTTCAATCAGGTGGCCAGCTTGCGTGCAATCAGCAGTGGCATCTTGCGTGACAAGGATTCTGATCGGCATACCATGCGCATCCACAGCCAGATATATTTTGGTGTTGAGCCTCCTTTTGTCCGACTCATATCCTGATTACCACCTCTGGCTCCACTGGCATGGGGGTGAACCTTGCAGTGGCTGGCATCAATCATCAGCCATTCATAATCTGGGTCATCAATCAGAATTTCCAGCAACTTTTCCCAGATACCCTTATCATGCCAGCGAATAAAGCGGCGATGGGTGTTGCTCCAGCCTCCGTAGTCCGGCGGTAAATCCCTCCATGGAGCGCCTGTTCTTATATCCAGAAAACAGCATTGAAAATCGACGATTATCTGCAGCCACCTCTCCCTATACTCCTTCGCACCCCGGTAAATGACCCTCCAGCAATGCCCATACCTTATCCGAAATATCATGTCTGCGATGTGATTGTGTCATATGAAATCCTTTTGTTTTTTAAAAGAATCTCAAATTTTTAATCTCATGACTACACTATCTAAAAACTTCGCGATGGTGGTTTTGATTTTGTTGTTTCCGACTGGAACATACCCAATATGGATGGATTAGCCATGTTACAAAATGTCCGTGCGGATGATGCATTGAAAGACATCCCCGTGCTGATGATCACCGCCGAAGCCAAGAAAGAAAACATTATTGTCGCGGCTCAAGCCGGCGCAAGCAGGTATATCGCCAAACCTTTTACTGCAGCCACACTCGACGAGAAACTGAACAAAATTCTTCAGAATATGGCGGTACATGCGTAAACCTGGAGTTTTTATTGATTAGTCAATAGGTATTGCCAAAAAATGAACAGCAGCTTGGATACTAATGAAAAAATTGTAGATCATCTGAAATGGGTTACGAGAGTGATATACAGTTGATTGGCCGAGCTTGGACATGATCAGCGTTTGCAACAAATTACATTATTAGCAAAACAACTCAATCTGCCAAATCTACTCCGTTCGCGGTAGAGGATGCCAAGCCCATCCTTGAGAATCTGTCTGCAAACGCCGAAAGTTTACATAAATTATGGAAGCAGATACCTGAAGAAACCGTAACCACCATAGCAAACGAACCTGTTATACATCGTGCACTCAAGCAGACTCTTGATTTTCTGAATGAAGTTCCGGATCAAACGGCTGCCACACAAATCTATCTGACAGAAATTCTGGCAGCACAAAACTTTCATGATCTGACAGGCCAGTTTGTCCAGAGAATCTTGCAAACAATTGAAACAATTGAGAGGGGAAACTCAACAATTGTTGGGAGATACTCCGGCCAGCAAAGAAATAGCAACCAAACCGAGTAACAATCTATTAAACGGCCCGGAAATTAACCCAAAAAACAAGAAGATGTTTACGTCAACCAGGCACAGGTTAATGATCTGCTGGCAAAATTGGGATTCTAAAATCATTATTACAAAAGCAGTTTCTAACTAATGGGGGATAGTTACGTCTTAAAGATGATTACTTGTCATAAAACGTAACTATCCCTGTATCCACATCGTACATTCCACCTTCCAAAGCAATTTCCTTGTTATCCAGCAAAGTAGTCAGATTGCCCAGTTTGATACCGTGGCACGCGCCCTTGACTGCACCACATTTGGAATTCACCTGTTTCTCAATATCACTCCTGCATGTAGAAAAACGATGATAGCCATTTGTGAATCGTTCGATACAAGGCTCGGGGAGGGTTCAATACTTTATAAAAACAGGTAAAAAAATTTCTGTATGTTGGATGCATGTCGGGCAAAGGGCGACGAAGCGGCAGAGTTATTTCCAGGCTTCCAGAAACAGATAAACGATCAACTGCAATTTTCAGGGTGACTTATCCGCATTTCTCAAAAGAACCAGTACAGCGCCACTTCCCCCATGTTCAGGCAGCGCCTGGCAAAAAGCGAGCACATCATCATGGCGCATCAGCCAGTTGCCTGTCAGAATTTTTAGTACCGGTCTGCGGTTCTTTGAACTGAGTCCTCTGCCATGAATAACACGTACACAGCGATATCCCTGCAAAATAACAGCCTCCAGAAATGTCATCAATACCCGATACGCCTCATCCCGATTTAATCCATGCAGATCAAGTTCATCCTGAATAGACCAATATCCACGCCGTAGCTTGCGCAAGGTATATCGCTGCAGACCAGGACGGGCAAACGACCATTCATCACCCTCTCCTATCTCTTGCTGATGACCGCCGGGCAAGTCATGGTCAACACAAGGCAGGATTGGTACATGAGGTTGAATAAACAGCCGGCGTTTTGATTGAGAAAGCATCACTTTCCTCCCAGTCTTGGCAAGCGGTTTAACTCCCTGCATAGCCTCGCGGAACAAGGCAGCAGCATCATGGATAGTCTCCTGACTGGATGACGGGTTATCCTTCTCTATACGTAAATATGCGGACAGAAAATTCATGGCACTCAGCTGGATTTTTCAAGATATCTTTCCGCATCCAGAGCAGCCATACAGCCACTGCCGGCACTGGTAACCGCCTGGCGATAAATATGATCCTGCACGTCACCAGCCGCGAATACACCCGGGATACTGGTCGCTGTTGCATTACCCTCGTTCCCACCTTGCGTAATAATGTAGCCATTTTTCATTTCCAGCTGTCCCTGGAATAGATCAGTATTGGGATGATGCCCGATAGCGATGAACACACCCTGCAAATCAAGATCACGTGCCGTATCGTCCCGGACATGACGAATGCGAACTCCGGTAACGCCACTGTCATCACCCTTCACCTCTTCCAGAACGTGATCAAGCGCTAGCTCAATCTTGCCGCTTTGTACCTTTTCCATCAATTTGTCGATCAGAATTTTTTCTGAACGGAACTTGTCACGACGATGTACCACAGTTACCTTACGAGCAATATTAGAGAGATACAACGCTTCCTCTACTGCGGTATTCCCTCCCCCAATGACAGCCACATCCTGATTTTTATAGAAAAACCCATCACAAGTTGCACAGGCTGAAACCCCTTTCCCCATAAAAGCTTCCTCTGAAGGCAGCCCGAGATATTTCGCCGAAGCGCCTGTCGCAATAATCAGTGCATCACAGGTGTAGGTTCCTTGGTCGCCTGTCAGTTCAAACGACTTTCCTGACAATTTGGCGGTATGGATATGATCAAATATGATTTCAGTCTGAAAACGCTCAGCATGCTTCAGAAAGCGCTCCATCAACTCTGGACCCTGCACCCCGGCAACATCCGCCGGCCAGTTATCCACATCCGTCGTCGTCGTGAGTTGCCCACCTTGCGCCATCCCGGTAATCAGCACCGGATTGAGATTCGCCCGTGCAGCATAAATGGCTGCTGTATAGCCGGCTGGGCCGGATCCGAGAATGAGTAATTTGCAATGTCTGGTTGTTGTCATATTGAATAAGAGGTATTTGAATAATTTTTAATTACAGGTTAAAGATTGCGTTCCACCCAGCCCGCCACACTTGTCAGAGCTTGCGGTAGCTTGTCTGGCAGCGTCCCGCCGGCCTGCGCCATATCCGCACGCCCGCCGCCTTTCCCGCCCACCTGTTGCGCAACAAAGTTGATCAGGTCACCTGCTTTGAGCTTTGCTGTCAGATCATTGGTTACACCGGCAATAAGCATTACTTTATCGTCTTCGATGGTACCCAGCACGACAACACACGATTTCAACCGACTCTTGAAATTATCCAGTGTTTCACGCAATGTTCTAACGTTCACATTTTCCAGCGCTGCCGCCAACACTCGTATTCCCTTGATTTCCTGCGCCTGCTCAATCAGGGAAGAACTTTGCATGCCAGCAAGCTTCGATCGCAAAACTGTGATTTCCTTCTCTACTTGTCTGACATGATCCAGCACTTGGGATAACTTCAGAGCAGCTTCGTGTGGTGCTGCCTTGAGCACATCGGAAACCTGTTGCAACTGTTGCTCCTGTTGCTGTGTGTAAGCCAATGCAGCCTCACCCGTCAATGCTTCAATCCGGCGAATACCCGCTGCCACGCCAGATTCAGCAACAATCCGGAAGAAACCGATATCGCCACTGTGTTGCACATGAGTACCACCACATAGCTCGGTTGAAAAATCGCCCATTGATACAACACGTACCGTATCACTGTATTTTTCACCGAATAATGCCATGGCACCTTGCTTGACGGCCTCATCATAGGCCATCAACTGTGTCGCCACCTCATGGTTCTTACGGATTTGCGCATTGACGAGATTTTCAACCTGGCGAATCTCGTTTGCCTGCATAGCACTGTTATGGGAAAAATCGAAGCGCAACCTATCAGCATCAACCAGTGATCCTTTTTGCGTGACATGATTACCCAATATCTGGCGTAATGCAGCATGCAGCAAATGTGTCGCGGAATGATTGTAGGCAGTATTGATTCGAGCAATCGGATTAACCCTGGCGATCACCCGATCACCTGTCACCAGCCGACCACTACTCAGCATTCCGGCATGGCCAAATACCTTGGCCTGAATTTTCTGAGTATCTTTTACGGTAAAAGTGCCGCTACCTGACAGAAGTTCTCCGCTGTCGCCGGCTTGGCCACCTGATTCTGCATAAAAAGGAGTCTGATCCAGCACAACCACAGCTTCATCACCGGCCTCTATGAAATCCACATGGCTGCCTTCCTTATACAACACCAAAATATGCGCTTCATGCTGCAACGTTTCATAGCCGTGAAACTCGGTTGGTAATCCAACATATTCAAGACCCGCCTGCATAGTGAATTTGCCGCTGGCACGTGCGCGATCCCGTTGTTGGGCCATACACATCTCAAATCCGGCCAGATCAATTCCACCTCCCCGTTCACGAGCAATATCCGCAGTCAGATCAACCGGAAAACCGAAGGTATCGTACAGACGGAAAACAACATCGCCCGGAAGCATATTACTTTCCCGAGCCAATGCTGCTTCCAGCACTCCCATGCCATTCTCCAGTGTTTCAGCAAAACGTTCTTCTTCCTGCCTGATAACAGCGATCACATGCTTCTTGGCAGCCATCAATTCCGGATAGGCCTGCCCCATGACATCAACCAGATCATCCACCAGCAAATGAAAAAAGGACTGTTTCTGTCCGAGCCGGTATCCATGCCGAATGGCGCGACGCAGGATACGCCGCAACACATAACCTCGTCCTTCGTTGCCTGGAATCACACCATCCGTAATCAGGAAAGCACAGGCACGGATATGATCAGCAATAACCTTGAGCGAGTTGTTTGACAAATCCTGTTCACCGGTCACTCTGGCAGCCGCTTCAATCAAACAGCGAAACAGGTCGATTTCATAATTGCTGTGAACCTGTTGCATAACAGCTGCAATACGCTCCAGACCCATGCCAGTATCCACCGATGGTTTGGGTAAAGGATGCAGCTCGCCACTGGTATCGCGGTTATATTGCATGAATACCAGATTCCAGATTTCGACATAACGATCACCATCTGCATCCTCGGATCCGGGTGGGCCACCCGCCACTTCCGGGCCATGATCATAAAAAATTTCGGAACAGGGGCCACAAGGCCCTGTCTCCCCCATCTGCCAGAAATTATCTGATGTTGCAATACGCACCAGCCGGGAAGGAGCAATCTTCACCTCATTCAGCCAGATATCCGCTGCTTCATCATCCTCCGCATATACAGTTGCCCATAGCTTATCCTTGGGAATATTTAACGGACCGGTCAGAAATTCCCAGGCAAACAAAATAGCATTACGCTTAAAATAATCTCCAAAGCTGAAATTACCGAGCATTTCAAAAAAAGTATGATGCCGCGCGGTATAACCTACATTTTCCAGATCATTATGCTTGCCACCTGCACGCACGCAACGCTGGGCACTGACGGCACGAACGTAAGGGCGTTTATCCTGACCAAGAAACACGTCCTTGAATTGCACCATACCTGCATTGGTAAACAGCAAGGTGGGGTCATTCCCTGGCACCAGCGGACTGGATGGCACGACGACATGCCCATGTGTCTCAAAAAAATCAAGAAATTTCTGCCTGATTTCACTGCTTTTCATCCTGAAAACCTCATGACTCAATTCTCTATTTCCCGAGCATCACACAAAACCCTGCTTATCACTTCGGAAGGAAAGCCTTTTCCTGCCAAATAACGAATTTGCTTCCCTCGTTCCGCCGGAGTAGACGGAACCCCGCCAAATTTTTTGTACCAAAGCGCTCGTGCACAGCAAAATTCTGTTTGCTCAAAATCTTTCATGGCAGCTTCAATCAGATGATCGGTAATTCCCTTCATTTGCAACTCATAGCGTATTCGCCTGCTTCCATATTTACGACTGCGCGTATGGAGAATCTGCTCAGCTGCCCTTTCATCTGACAGTAGTTTTTGCTGCTCAAGTCTGTCAAGAATATTTTTTATTTCTGCAAGTGTGCACTCATGGCGCGATAGCTTTCTTTCCAGCTCCTGCCGCGAATACTCCCGTCGGGCAAGATATCCCAGCGCGCGCGTATATAAATTCATCTTTATTCGCTGGGAGAAGGTGGAACAGTCCGGTTATTTGTTTCAGCAAGGTCAACTGCCGCACGTATTTTCTGTTCAATCTCATGTGCAAGATCCTTGTGCTCTTTCAGGTAGTCACGCACATTATCTCTGCCCTGCCCGATTTTCTCACCATTATAGGAATACCAAGCGCCGGCTTTCTCGATCAGTTTATGCAACACACCCAGTTCTATAATCTCGCTCTCGCGCGAGATGCCTTCGCCGTACAAAATAGCGAAATCTGCCTGTTTGAAGGGAGGGGCAACCTTGTTTTTAACGACCTTGACACGGGTCTCATTACCAACTATTTCTTCACCACGTTTAATTGATCCGGTACGACGAATATCCAGGCGAACGGAAGCATAAAATTTCAGCGCATTACCACCCGTGGTTGTTTCCGGATTACCAAACATCACACCAATTTTCATGCGTATCTGATTGATAAAAATTACCGTGGTGTTGGTGCGCTTGATATTGGCGGTCAGCTTACGCAAGGCCTGCGACATTAACCTTGCCTGCAACCCCATCTGCGGCTCGCCCATTTCTCCTTCTATTTCAGCGCGGGGCGTCAGTGCCGCAACCGAATCGATTACAACAATATCAACCGATCCGGATCGAACCAGCATATCCGTGATCTCTAGCGCCTGTTCACCGTTATCTGGCTGGGAAATCAGCAATTCCTGTACGTTAACGCCGATTTTTTGAGCATACTGTGGATCCAGTGCATGTTCTGCATCAATAAAAGCGGCTGTTCCACCAAGCTTTTGCATTTCTGCTATCACCTGCAGCGTCAGGGTAGTTTTACCTGAAGATTCCGGACCGTAAATCTCGATAATACGCCCGCGCGGAAGTCCGCCCACACCCAGTGCAATATCCAAACTCAGCGAACCGGTAGATACCACCTGGATATCTTTAGCCACATCGCTATCACCAAGCCGCATGATTGAGCCCTTGCCATACTGTTTTTCAATCTGCGCTAGTGCAGCCGTAAGTGCCTTATTTTTGTTTTCGTCCATAGCTATCCCCGAAAAAGACAGCTGAAATTATCGCATATTCAATCTGTAAAAAACGCCATCCAGCATCAACTGCTATGCCGACGCGCTAAATGCCCCCAAAAACTTCAAGCCACTGGCTGGCCTGAGATATAATTCACAGCAAAATCTACAGAGCAGAATGCCGATTTGTCTAACACCGATTACTCACAGGACATCTATGGCACGCGTAGCTTCAGGATGGTTAACATCCAGATAAAAATAAAGGAGGCCAATCATTCGTATCATCTTACTAGGCGCACCAGGCGCGGGCAAAGGCACGCAGGCAGGTTTTATCCGCGAACATTTTTCAATTCCACAGATTTCCACCGGCGATATACTCCGCAATGCTGTAAAAGCAGGAACCGAGCTAGGCATAATGGCAAAAAAAATCATGGAATCTGGCGGCCTGGTTTCGGATGAAATCATTATTGATCTGGTCCGACACCGAATTGAAGAACCTGATTGCACTAACGGCTTTTTGTTTGATGGCTTCCCCCGCACCATTCCTCAGGCCGATGCACTTAGAACGGCCAATGTGCATATAGACTATGTCATCGAAATCGATGTGCCTGATGCTGAGATCATAAAACGTTTATCAGGCCGCCGCGTACACCCGTCCTCGGGCCGGATTTACCATATTGAATTTAACCCGCCAGCAGTTGCTGATCGGGATGATGTGACTGGCGAAGCGCTGGTTCTGCGTGATGATGACCGGGAAGAAACCGTGCGCAAACGTCTGCAGGTCTACCATGAGCAGACTCAGCCATTGGCTGGATACTACCTTGAATGGTCAAACAGTAGCGATCCCGATGCACCAGGTTACGTCAAAATTGCCGGAACCGGCAGCGTGGAAACCATACAGGAAAATATTCTCGCAGCGCTCAAACAAACAGGACAAGCGCTTCTTTGAACCGTTCCCTGTTCCAGACCAGATCATTTGCTGAAAAATGACTAACGTAAACGTCGGGCAGATTGTAACTACCTGATCAGGCAGCTGGTTTTTCAAAGACTTCTGCTGCGTGACATTTATTTACACGATACGCGGACGAGAAACAGGTTTTGATCAACCAGGAGTGGAGTATGACTATAAAAAATGCATTCTATGCCCAATCTGGCGGTGTAACGGCTGTAATCAATGCTTCAGCGGCAGGTTTACTGGAAACAGCACGTGCACACCCGGATAAAATTGGAAACGTTTATGCCGGTCGCAATGGCATTATCGGGGCACTCACTGAAGACTTAATTGATACCGGCTCAGAGCCCCTCGAAGCAATCCGGGCATTGCGCCACACACCATCCGGCGCTTTTGGCTCCTGTCGCTACAAACTGAAAAGCCTTGAAGATAACCGACGGGAATACGAACGTCTGATAAAAATATTCAAGGCCCATAATATCGGCTACTTTTTCTATAACGGTGGCGGCGATTCGGCCGATACCTGCCTAAAAGTCTCACAGCTGGCCGATACACTCGGCTATCCAATCCAGGCAATTCACATACCCAAGACAGTTGACAATGATCTGCCCGTCACGGATTGTTGCCCAGGGTTTGGTTCAGTTGCCAAATATGTAGCTGTTTCCATGCTGGAAGCCAGTTTTGATGTCGCCAGTATGGCCAAGACTTCAACCAAAGTGTTCATTCTGGAAGTGATGGGGCGTCATGCTGGATGGATTGCAGCCGCAGGCGGGTTGGCGTCCAGCAAGGATCGTCATGTCCCAATTATCATCCTGTTTCCAGAAGTTACATTCGATGAAGAGAAATTCTTGGCCAAAACGGATCGTTACGTCAAGGAATACGGTTATTGTACGGTGGTGGTATCAGAGGGAGTGAAAGGAGCTGACGGCAAATTTCTGTCCGATCAGGGATTGCGCGATGCGTTTGGACATGCGCAGCTGGGTGGTGTGGCGCCAGTAATCGCAAATATGGTCAGAAATGGCCTGGGATTAAAATATCATTGGGGAGTCTCGGATTATCTGCAGCGTGCTGCCCGGCATATTGCTTCCCGAACAGACGTGGAGCAAGCCTACGCCACAGGCAAAGCTGCCGTGGAATATGCAATTGCCGGATACAATTCGGTGATGCCGACTATCGAACGCATCTCCAATTCGCCCTATACCTGGAAAATCGGTATGGTTGAACTTTCCAAAGTTGCCAATGTAGAAAAAATGATGCCAGCAGACTTTATCAGTGAAGATGGCTTTGGCATTACCGACAAATGCCGCGAATATCTCAGCCCTTTAATCGAGGGGGAAGACTATCCACCCTACAAGAATGGACTGCCCGACTATATTCGGCTTAAAAATACGGCAGTTGCTAAAAAGCTGGCTGAGTTCAAAATTTAATCTGTTTTGTTTTTTAGCAGTAAGAGCATATAAAATATGTGTTTAAGCTATATATGCTCAAGCTGTTCACGATTTTGATTGTAGATTGATGCGGGGCTATCAGGCCTGGCTCCGTACATATTTAGGATGGTCTGATTTTAACTGGAGTTCTTTATGGCAAACGGTTTAACGATTGCAATCTGCAGCGCGATACTTGCCCTGATTTTTAGTGGCCTGTGGATTCGGCGTATCTACGCACAACCCGCGGGCAATGCGCACATGCAGGAAATTGCAGCCGCCATACAGGAAGGTGCGTCGGCTTACCTCAAGCGACAATATCTAACCATTGGTATGGTAGGTATGGTTTTATTCCTAATTATCGGCTTGACACTTTCCTGGGATACAGCCTTTGGTTTTGCGCTGGGAGCTATACTTTCCGGCCTGGCCGGTTTCATGGGCATGAATGTCTCGGTTCAGTCCAACGTTCGGACAGCTGAAGCCGCACGCAGCGGATTGAGCGAAGCGTTGGCCATCGCCTTCCGTGGCGGTGCTGTAACCGGGATGCTGGTTGTGGGGCTCGGCTTGCTTGGTGTAGCCGGTTATACAGCGTTGCTGGTCAATGGCGCAGATGTAAGTAGCAATATCAGCAACCTCATCCACCCACTGATTGGTTTTGCTTTTGGTGGCTCACTCATTTCAATTTTCGCACGGCTGGGTGGTGGTATTTTCACGAAAGGCGCGGATGTTGGCGCTGATCTGGTCGGTAAAGTCGAAGCCGGAATCCCTGAAGATGATCCGCGCAACCCGGCAGTGATTGCAGACAACGTAGGCGACAATGTAGGTGACTGTGCCGGGATGGCAGCTGATCTTTTTGAAACCTATGCAGTCACAATCATTGCAACAATGTTGCTGGGTGCTTTATTGTTCCAGACCGAAACTGGCAATGCAGTAGTCTACCCACTCGCACTGGGTGCAGTATCCATCGTTGCTTCAATTATCGGTTGCTATTTTGTCAAGATGCGTGAAGGCGGCAAGATCATGAACGCCCTGTATCGCGGACTGGCAGTTGCCGGTGGAATTGCTTTCTTCGCTTATTTGCCGATAACCGTATGGTTTATGGGGGGAGCAACCTTGTCACTGGGCGGTGTCGAAGTCGGAGGCGGCGAGTTGATCATGCGTCTGTTTGCCAGTACAGCCGTTGGCCTGGCTCTAACCGGTCTATTAGTTATCATCACCGAATACTACACTTCTACCGAATATCCACCAGTACAGCATATCGCCAATGCTTCCACCACCGGGCACGCTACCAATATCATCGCCGGGCTCGGCGTGGGCATGCGTGCTACTGCAGCTCCTGTGCTAGCAATCTGTGCAAGTATCATCATTGCCTATTCACTCGCCGGTCTTTATGGAATTGCGATCGCTGCAACCGCCATGTTATCCATGACCGGGATCATCGTAGCACTGGATGCCTATGGTCCGATTACTGACAACGCTGGCGGTATTGCTGAAATGTCGGGTATGCCCGAATCCGTCCGTGCCATTACCGACCCGCTGGATGCGGTAGGCAACACCACCAAGGCTGTTACCAAAGGCTACGCGATTGGCTCGGCCGGCCTGGCTGCACTGGTGCTGTTCGCCGATTATACTCACGGACTAGAACATGCTGACAAACTGCTTACCTTTGATTTATCTAATCACCTGGTGATTATTGGGTTATTTATTGGCGGCATGGTCCCTTTCTTGTTTGGTGCAATGTCGATGGAAGCGGTTGGTCGTGCAGCAAGCTCCGTTGTGATTGAAGTACGTCGCCAATTCAAAGAAATCCCGGGAATCATGGATGGTACGAGTAAACCTGATTACTCCCGTGCGGTCGATATGCTGACCAAGGCAGCGATTCGGGAAATGATCATTCCATCCTTGCTGCCTGTACTGATACCAGTGCTGGTCGGAGTTTTCCTCGGCCCGCAGGCTTTGGGAGGTGTATTGATGGGCTCAATCATTACGGGCTTGTTCCTTGCTATCTCCATGACTGCTGGTGGCGGAGCATGGGATAATGCAAAGAAATATATCGAAGACGGAAATTATGGTGGCAAAGGCAGTGATGCCCACAAAGCTGCTGTAACGGGTGATACGGTTGGTGATCCTTACAAGGATACTGCGGGCCCGGCTATTAACCCACTCATCAAAATTATCAATATCGTAGCACTACTGATTATTCCGCTGCTATAATTAGAAGTTAGGCTCCACTGCCAAAAAGCCCACCAAATCTGGTGGGCTTTTTCGTACATCCTGCAAAAAGATCCATTCAAAGATAAAACGCTCTATTTATCAGTAAACGTATTCAGAATCCCAGATTAATAATCTACAATACCAGCTCTATTCCACGTTTTAACTATTGGCCTCTCTACTCATCTTCACTCGCACGAGGTTAGATAATTTTTAAACTAATTCTGTCTTACAGCACCCTTCTGGATACTACAAACAAAGATAGAAATTTTCACATACGAAAGGCAGAAACTGATCTGCTGTCAAGCAGAGGCATCCACACTTGCAATAGCTCGCACATTTCCTACCACCACATGCTGCCGGAATTTATGGTTTCTATAGTCCGATCATCCGATCACCCACTTTGATCTTTCGTGCTGCAAACCAACCAGAATTCATTTCAAGTGCATATCGTGCTGCACTGGTCGAGCAGTGTGGAGCGAGTGTTTCAGATGCCATTTCAGCGAGATTGATGATCTTTCCCGTTTTATCTAAGAAAGCGACACTCAAAGGGATAACGGTATCTTTCATCCACATGCAATGAATACCGGGAGCTGGAAAAACAAAAAGCATACCACTATTTTTTGGCAGATTACGTCGATGCATCAGCCCAATCATGCGAGCCGAGGCAGTATCCGCCAGCTCGACAGTAATTACGTGATCCAGAATACTGAGCTTCATGATTGGCAATTGTTGATTTTCGGCACCGGCTGTATTCAATACACTGATTATCAACAGTACAGTGAAACAGGCTCTCAGCATTTGCCGGTACTACCGAATCCCCGCTCTCCGCGCTGACTGTGCTGAAAATCATTCACCACATTAAAGCTGGCTTGTATCACCGGAACGATGACCAGTTGCGCAATCCGCTCCAATGGCTCCAGTGCAAATGTAGTCTGTCCCCGATTCCAGCAGGAAACCAGGATTTGTCCCTGATAATCCGAATCAATCAGCCCCACCAGATTGCCCAGCACGATTCCATGTTTATGCCCCAAGCCGGAACGTGGCAGAACCACGGCAGCGAAACCAGGGTTAGCTAGATGAATAGCTATCCCGGAGGGAATCAGGAGTGTCTCACCCGGGTGAATCTCAGTGCGTTCATCAATGCAGGCGCGCAAATCCAGGCCAGCCGATCCGGGTGTGGCATAACCGGGAAAGCAATCTTTCAGACGTGGATCGAACAGTTTGATATCAACTTGTTTCATTGCGATAATTCATCCTTTGTGTTTATCGTAGAGGCCGGCAATGTGCGCCATCACCAGCCTTGCTTGTGCATTCTTGTCAGCTCTTGGCAAATAATGTGATCCGTCATCATCCAGTAGAATCAGTGCACTCTCATTTGTGCCAATGGCTTCTACAGCATTGTTAGCAACAATCAGTGGTAATTTTTTCCTTTTTCTTTTTTCTTCCGCATATTGTTGGACGGCATCCGTTTCTGCCGCGAATCCGACACAAAACGGAGGATTGGACAGGCTGGCCACATATTGCAAAATATCCGGATTGGGAATCAGTGTCAGTGTAATATCCGCCGCTGTCTTTTTCAGCTTGAAAGAATGCTGTTCAGCCGGACGGTAATCCGCAACTGCTGCCACACTGATAAAGATATCACTGCTGCTCACTTCATCTTTGACAGCAGCAAACATTTCTTCAGTACTAACAATACGAATAAGTTTGTGGACGGCCGGAAATGGCAGGCAGATTGGGCCGCATACAAGCGTCACTTGTGCTCCAGCTGCAAGCGCAGCTTGCGCAATTGCCAATCCCATTTTCCCGGAACTCCGGTTGGTTAACCCCCTGACCGTATCAATCGCTTCAAAAGTAGGCCCGGCTGTAATCAGTACCCGCCTGCCATCAAGATATTTGGGCTGGAAGAAACTTTGTACCGCATCCAGCAAATTCTTCGGCTCCAGCATGCGCCCTGTCCCGGTTTCTCCACAAGCCTGATAACCACTACCCGGGCCGAGTACTGTGATCCCATCCTGTTGCAAGGTAGCCAGATTACGTCGAGTTGCAGCGTTTTCCCACATTTGTAAGTTCATGGCGGGGGCGATCAGCAAAGGACAGTTTCGTGCTAAACAAAGCGTAGAAAGCAAATCATCAGCCAAGCCATGCGTGATTTTGGCAATGAAATCCGCACTCGCTGGTGCAATCAAAATCGCATCTGCTTCCCGGGAAAGATTGATATGTGCCATGCTGTTTGGTACATCAGTATCCCAAAGCTCAGTAAATACTTTTTTGCCTGTTAACCCCTGAAACGTGGCTATGCCGACAAACCGGCAAGCAGATTCAGTCATTACAACCTGTACCTCCACTCCTTCCTGCATCAGCAACCGGGTCAGTTCTGCTACCTTATAGGCAGCAATACCGCCTGTTACTCCCAATAACAGGCGCTTTCCTGCAAGCGAGCAAGTTGAAATCATGACAATAAATCTATATTCAGTTGGTTAGATATATTTTTGAATAAAAACAAATAGCTATTCATTTTTACCCAGAATGACCGTTCATTCGTATCACTAAATTAAACACACTCATTTTTACAGGATTCATTTAAATATGGCAATCTCAGACTGGCCGGAAGCCGAACGTCCACGGGAAAAGTTAATCCAGAAAGGTGCAACCGTACTTTCCGATGCGGAATTACTGGCTATTTTTCTGCGTACCGGGATTACCGGAAAAAGTGCAGTTGAGCTGGCACGCAATCTGTTGACTCATTTTGGCAGCCTGACAAAACTATGTGCAGCGAATTTACACGAATTCAGTAAATTGCCTGGAATGGGGCCGGCAAAATTTGCACAATTGCAGGCAGTTATGGAAATGGCAAGACGTGCACTGGCAGAAGAGCTCAAAAGCGGTGACATTATGGATTCACCACAGTCTGTGCGCAGTTATCTCCGTCTTAGCCTGGGAGGAAAGCCACATGAAGTTTTTGTCGGTATTTTTCTGGATGCCAGACACCGAACCATAATGATCGAAGAACTATTTCGCGGTACACTCACCCAAGCCAGTGTTTATCCACGTGAAGTAGTCAAGCGCGCCCTGTATCATAACGCAGCCGCCATGATTTTTGCGCACAATCACCCTTCCGGAGTTGCCGAACCCAGCAGGGCAGATGAAATGTTGACTCAATCTCTCAAACAGGCGCTTGCGCTGGTGGATGTGAAAGTGCTTGATCACTTTGTAATTGGCAATAATGAAACCGTATCATTTGCAGAACGGGGCTTGATTTAAATTGAAAAAACATATCTCTACAAGCTATAATGCAAGGCTTCAGTATTTTAATGACAGGAGTTAGTAACATGGCGCGTGTATGTCAAGTCACGGGAAAGCGTCCCATGAGCGGCCATCATGTCTCTCATGCAAACAACAAAACCAAACGCCGCTTTCTGCCCAACCTTCAGTCACGCCGCTTTTGGTTAGAAAGTGAAAATCGCTGGATACGTTTACGTCTTACCAATGCCGCGTTACGTACCATAGATAAAAACGGCATCGATGTAGTAATTGCCGACATGCGTGCGCGCGGAGAACGTATCTGATTGACACTCGGCAAGACGACGAACCAAGGAAGGTGTATTTATGCGTGAAAAAATAAAACTGGAATCCTCAGCAGGTACTGGTCACTTTTATACCACGACCAAAAACAAGCGTGCCAACCCGGAAAAGTTGGAGCTCAAAAAGTTTGATCCGGTAGCAAGAAAACATGTTATGTACAAAGAAACAAAACTAAAATAAATTATTACCAGCAATAAAAAACCCGCTTTTAGCGGGTTTTTTATTGCTTAACTTACATCCTTCCGAAGCAGAAAGAAAGTATTATGCATAGCATCTTAGTCTGCGTGAAAAATTCTCCAGCAGCTCAATACCACTTTCTTCTGCGCGCCGACACCAGTCTTCAAGTTGCTTGAGCAACTCATCCTTGGTTGCCGCTGACCGTTCCCATATCGCAGACAGCTCTTCTCTCATACGATAAAGCGTATCCAGCTTCTGAGTATGGCTCAACACCTGATCCAGCTTGGTACGTTCCTCTTCCTTCAAGGTTTTCGCATCAGCCAGTATCCAGTTTTTCAGAGTTGAGCCATCTACACCAAGCTCAACCGCTGCTTGCTGTAAAGATGACAGCTCATTCTTGAATGCAATTTTCAATGATTTGGTATATTTCGCTAACACCTCATATCGATGGGAAATAACCGCCTGCAATGTCTCCAGATCACACTGGGTTTTGGCTTTATTAAGTTGCAGCTTGGGAGCTGTTTTTTTCACCTTCGCCAATCCCATCATTTCCAGTATGCGGATATACATCCAACCGATATCAAACTCATACCACTTGTTGGACAATCTGGCAGAGGTTGGGTAGGCATGGTGATTATTATGCAACTCTTCCCCACCAATCAATATCCCCCATGGGCTAATATTGCGACTCGCATCCCCAGGACGGAAATTGCGATAACCCCAGTAGTGGCCAATGCCGTTGATGACACCCGCTGCAAATACCGGTGTCCACATCATTTGTACAGCCCAGATCGATAAACCGATCGGACCGAACAATACCACATTGATGATTAGCATTAATGCGATACCTGCCACACTATGTTTGGAATACACATTACGCTCCATCCAATCATCCGGGGTACCATGCCCGTAGCGATCAAGTGTTTCCTGATTTTTGGCCTCGATCTTGTAGAGCTCTGCTCCTTCACTCAATACCTTTCTAATCCCAAAAATTTGCGGACTGTGAGGATCATCCACAGTTTCACATTTTGCATGATGCTTCCGATGGATTGCCGCCCACTCCTTAGTTACCATCCCAGACGATAACCACAGCCAGAAACGGAAAAAATGGCTAGGTATGGGGTGCAAATCCAATGCCCGATGTGCCTGATGACGATGCAAAAAGATAGTAATACTGGCAATCGTTATGTGGGTAAACACCAGTGTCACAATAATATATCCCCACCACGGCAGATCAATAAGTCCAGTTAACAATACCGATGCGATATCCATATCTGTAAATGTTCTCCTTTGTAATCATAAATTATTCTATAACAGCTCAATCTAAATAGATGCTACTTATTAGTCAAGAAATTTCATAAGATTCTCGAAAAGAAGGTGGATCAAATAGAAAGTTAATGCGCCTGATCCCAATTTTTCCCAACCCCGACCTCAACCTTTAATGGCACATCCAACTTAAACGTATTTTCCATCAATATTATTAGATTTTCCTTAACTACAAATAGTTCATCCTCAATCACCTCCAACACCAATTCATCATGTACCTGCATGATCAATTTACTTTGAAGCGGCGCTTTTACCAGCCATTGATGTACGGAAATCATTGCTAATTTAATAATATCAGCAGCTGTACCCTGCATTGGGGCATTAATCGCCGCCCGTTCAGCTCCCATCCGGCGATTATGCTGGCTACTGCGAATATCAGGTAGCTGCAGTCTTCTTCCCAGCACAGTTTCAACATATCCATTCTGTCTCGCAAGCTCTCTTGTACGTTGCATGTAATCTGCCACTCCTGGGTAACGCGCAAAATAACGATCAATAAACGCTCGCGCAGCGCTACGATCAATACCCAGCTGGGTGGCCAGCCCAAATTCCGACATGCCATAAATCAGACCAAAATTGATGACTTTAGCGTAGCGGCGCTGCTCTGCATTCACCTGACCAACAGAAATGCCAAATACCTCGGCAGCAGTAGCGCTATGAATGTCCTGCCCTCCCAAAAATGCCCGTATCAACCCAGCGTCCTGGGAAATATGCGCCATGATACGCAACTCAATCTGGGAATAATCTGCTGAAATAATATACCAGCCACTCGGAGCAATAAATGCCTCACGGATACGCCTGCCTTCCGGTGTGCGTACCGGAATATTCTGCAAATTGGGATCGTTACTCGCCAGGCGACCGGTAACTGCCACCGCCTGCGCATAATTTGTATGGACACGACCGGTCTGTCTATTCACCATTTGCGGTAGCTTATCGATATAAGTCGATCTGAGCTTGGCAAGACTCCGGTAATCCAGCAAGATCTTGGGTAACGGATAATCCAGAGCCAGCTGTTGTAAAACTTCTTCATCAGTGGATGGCGCACCTTTTGGTGTTTTTTTAATAACTGGCAACTTATGCTGCCCAAATAAAATCTCTTGTATCTGTTTAGTTGAGTTCAGATTAAAAGCACGGCCAGCCAGGGAATGGGCCTGCTGCTCAAGTATGACCAGTTGCCGCGCCAGTTCACCACTTTGCTCCCGTAGAAGATCGGTATCAAGCAACACACCATTACGCTCTATCCGGAACAGAACCTCCAGCAATGGCATTTCAATCTGCTGATAAATATGTCCAAGATGAGCATCCTTACTGATGATTGGATACAAAAAATGATGCAGACGCAAGGGAATATCAGCATCTTCAGCAGCATAAATCCCCGCTTGTTGAATTTCCACCTGTTCAAACCCGATACGCTTTGCGCCCTTCCCGGTTACATCATCATAGCTGATGGTCTGGATATCCAAATGTCGGCGGGCCAGACTGTCCAGATCGTGTGACAGATGGGATTCCAGCACATACGATTGCAACAGCGTATCGTGCGCGATTCCGTTCAGCATGACCCCATGGTTAGCAAACACATGCCGATCGTATTTCAGATTCTGCCCTACCTTGGGTATATCACTATTCTCCAGCCAGGGCTTCAACCGTTGCAGTACCTGTTCACGATTTAGCTGTGAAGGCACACCCTGATAATGATGTGCCAGCGGTATATAAGCTGCGTGCCCCGGCTCCGTACATAACGAAAGCCCCACCAGTTCAGCCTCCATTGGATTCAGGCTGGTTGTTTCGGTATCAATCGAAACCAGTTCAGCAGACTCGCATTGCTGGACCCATTCTTCAAATTGGGAATCAGTCAGGATGATTTGATAATCCCGGCTATCGCTGTTTCTTTCTCCCGGCACTAATGGATCATACATAGGTATAGTTGCTGGGCCTGTTTCAGAATCTGATTGCCTGAGTTCACGTAACCAACTTCGGAATTCAAGATGCTCATAAAGCGCCATCAACCGAGCAACATCAAGAGGAGCAGCAACCAGATCCTGCCAACCCATTGCAAGCGGAACATCGCACTTGATTGTTAGCAACTCTCTTGAAACCTGTAACCAATCCAGTGCCTTGCGCAAATTTTCACCCACCACACCCTTTATTTCATGTGCATGTGCGATCAGATTATTCAACGAGCCATATTGATTAAGCCATTTCACCGCAGTTTTGGGGCCTACTTTTTCTACGCCGGGAATGTTATCTACACTATCCCCCACCAACGCCAGAAAATCGATGATTTGCGCAGGCATCACACCGAATTTTTGCAGCACACCCGCCTCATCCAGTGATTCACTATTCATGGTATTTACCAGTCGTATACCTGGCGCAACCAATTGCGCAATATCCTTGTCACCCGTCGATATAACACATTGTATCCGTTCACCTGCTGCACGTCTGGCCAGCGTACCGATGACATCATCCGCCTCGACCTGCTCTTCCACCAGCAGCGGCCAGCCCATTGCCCGGATACAGGCATACAAGGGATTTATCTGGCCAGCCAAATCTGCCGGCATCGGCGGACGGTTTGCTTTATATTGCGGATAAATCTCTTCCCGGAACGTTTTACCTTTTGCGTCAAACACACACGCGCTATAATCTGGCTGGTATTCCTTATACAAGCGACGCAGCATATTCAGTACGCCATAAATTGCACCAGTCGGTTCATTCAGGCGATTACGTAAATCGGGCAACGCATGAAAGGCACGATACAGGTAAGAAGAGCCATCAACCAGCACGAGTGTTTTCATCAAATAAGGACCTTTATGAGTTTACAAGCAAAG
This sequence comes from Nitrosomonas eutropha, assembly GCF_003201195.1. GTDB lineage: Bacteria > Pseudomonadota > Gammaproteobacteria > Burkholderiales > Nitrosomonadaceae > Nitrosomonas > Nitrosomonas eutropha. The sequence continues at coordinate 112,182 of NZ_QICQ01000002.1, forward strand.
TTGGGGGATGCCCTTACCCTGGAAAAACCCTGGTCAGCCAGAGAATCATGGCGGGTTTTCGGTATTGTGGCAGAATTTGTTGAAGGCACGGAGCGACTCGAATGTATCCAGCCCGCCATCAGTATTTTTGGCAGCGCCAGAACTCATCCCGACCATCCGCATTATAAATTAACCGAAGCAATTGCAAGACAATTGTCGGATGCTGGATTCTCAGTCATATCCGGTGGAGGGCCAGGCATTATGGAAGCTGCCAACAAAGGCGCTTTTTATGGCAAATCTCCCAGTGTAGGGCTAAACATTCAGCTACCACACGAACAACGCCGCAACGTTTATCAGGATATCAGCCAGACTTTCCGCCATTTCTTTGCTCGCAAGTATATGTTCATCAAGTTTGCAACTGCCTACGTCGTGATGCCGGGTGGATTCGGCACACTAGATGAACTAATGGAAGCACTGACCCTAGTCCAAACTGGAAAAACCCGCAAGATGCCAATCATTCTGGTCTGCTCAGATTTCTGGCAGGGAATAATAGACTGGTTTCGCCAGGTACTCGTCCAGGATAATTTCATCTCTCCAGAAGATATGGATCTCATTCAAATTGTTGATGAACCCGCTCAAGTCGTAGACGCAATTTTCCGTTACTACGAAACTTCCGGGTTTGAGCCTTCAGCTACTGAACGTAACATACAACTCAATCTTTGACATCGACAGATTTATTTCATCAGACAAATACCAGAATATTCCAACCATCCGGATATCAGCATGAGGCCAGTAATTATTTTATTTTTCTGCAGCAATCTGGTCTGGATATCCTCTTTGGTATTCGCACAAAACAAACCGCAACCGGATAACCTGATTCCATTACCAGAGATTCCAGAACCTCCTTCTAGCGGCGAAGAGAGTGTCCTTCCCCCCGAACTGGGGCTGGATCCATCTCTTGAGCCAGAAATAACAATCCATGAAGGAAAAGACAGAACAATCGAGGAATATCGTGTTAATGGTGAGTTATACATGATCAAAATCACCCCTCGAATCGGAAAACCTTATTACCTCCTGAACCGGCGCAGTGCTGCCGGCATAACTCACCCTGGGGATATGGGATCTGGTGTAAGTGTTCCAATGTGGGAGATTTACCGCTTTTGAGCAAGATTCACCGGAACCTGAGCGATCTCCAGTAAACTTGCTGGTTTATTTGCCATCCCATCCTTTACAAACTGCCTTTTCAGTACTTCATTCATGTCTGTTTTCACCCCGGTTACCAAAAAGCAACTTGCCGTCTGGCTGCAGAATTACTCACTTGGATCACTGACTGATTTGCAGGGTATTTCATCCGGAATCGAAAATACCAATTATTTTGTTACCACGACACAAGGCAAATTTATTCTCACTCTGTTCGAGAAGCTAACCAGCACTGAATTGCCCTTTTATCTCAATCTGATGGCGTATCTCTCCGAGCAGGGTATTCCCTGCCCCAAACCTATTGAATCACAAGATCACGCTTTGCTAGGTACTCTCAATGGCAAACCGGCCTCTATTGTGAGCTTTCTACCCGGGCAATCCATGACACAAATCAGAGAAGAACAATGTGCACAGGTCGGAGAAATACTCGCCAAAATGCACCTGGCAGGACTAAACTACAATGGTAAAAACAGAAACCCGCGCGGACTGGATTGGTGGCAAACTGCTGCTGGAACAGTCATGCCCTTCCTTTCCCGCTCGGAGCAAAGCCTGCTCGATGAGGAGTTGCAATTCCAGATAAAGCAGCGCACAACCAACCTTCCTCAAGGCATTATCCATGCCGATCTTTTCCGTGATAACGTTTTATTTACATCCACCGGCATTGGCGGAATTATCGACTTCTACTTTGCCTGTAATGATGCTTTACTATACGATCTGGCTATTACTGCAAACGACTGGTGTACGCTTGGGGACGGCGTAATGGACAAAGCGCGCATGCATGCCCTCGTGAAGGCCTACCAGGCCGCCCGACCATTAACAGCGGAAGAATACCCTGCCTGGCCTGCTATGCTACGGGCAGGTGCACTGCGTTTTTGGTTATCACGTCTATATGACTATTATCTGCCTCGCCCGGGTGAGTTGACACATAAAAAGGATCCAGAATACTTCAGAAAAATTCTGGAATATCATCTGACCAATCCGAGTGTACTACCCTCTCTTCAGGCTTGAAGCCAAACAGATTATCGTTATCCTTTTCACATACGCTCTATAAACAATTAAAATTCTGGCCGGGCGTACTTTAATTACTGGAGAAATACGATGGAAGCACGATATGTACGCGGAAAACAGGGATTACAGTGGATTTTGAGTGGTTTTTACTTTTTCCGCCAGGCACCCCTTAACTGGATCTTTCTATGTTTTACTTATTTGCTGATCGGAACGACGCTGGGGCTTATCCCTTACCTGGGGAGTCTTGTCGGCATATTGACCGTACCTGTCTTTGTGGCCGGCATTATGGCTGGATGCAGGCAGCTGGATCTAAACGGTAAACTGGAACTGGAATATCTGTTTTACGGATTCAAGAAATATACCCTACCCCTTATTACGATCGGTGGAATTTACCTGGTCGGTGATGTTCTGATTACTGGGTTCTTCATGCTGCGTGGAGGAGATGCCGCCATTGACATGTGGCTGCATGGCAAACGATTTGATGAAACCGAGCTGGCCGGGGTCATGAACGACATATTATCTGCTACTTTATTTTCCCTGCTACTAACTATTCCGCTGCTGATGGCAATCTGGTTTGCTCCCATGCTGGTGATCTTTGAGAAAATGCCCCCTCTCATCGCTATACGTAAAAGTTTTTTTGCGTGCCTGAAAAATCTCTTTGCTTTCCAGATTTACTTTATTGTCCTGTTTATTCTTGCCATGCTTTCAGCCATGCTCTACGGACTTGGTTTCATCGTATGGTTCCCGGTTGCATTTGCCTCAGCATATGTCAGCTACAAGGATATTTTTCACTACGAACAAGACGAAAATACCAGATCTGATCAGGACACAGGTGGAAACAAGGAAAATATCAGCCAGATTGAGAACGATGAACCAAAATAATCCAATTTATAAAGGAACCAGTTTTGCATAGGTAAGTGAGAGCCATTTTGTACCTGTCTGGTGGAAATTCACCTGAACCCGCATATCAGATCCATTGCCCTCATAATTTACAATAGTGCCCGTACCAAATTTTGTGTGTGATACCTGCTGACCAATATGCAACCCCGCCGTATTCAGTCCTTGCGGGGCCACCCTGACTGCTGCTGAAACTGGTGTATGCTTCCCTCTTCCTTGGCGAGAATAGGCAGTGCTAACAGTATTTTGTCCGGTTCCTGACAGTCCCTGCCGATACCCTGCTCCAGAAAAACCGGATGATCGCAACCTTTTCAGCAACTCCTCCGGAATTTCATCAACAAACCTGGAAGGCACATTCACCCGTACCTGGCCGTGTAACATACGGCTCTCTGCATAGCTCAGATACAAGCGTTGACGCGCGCGCGTCATTGCCACATACATCAGACGTCTTTCTTCTTCCAGCCCATTCGGCTCATTACGACTGTTTTCATGAGGAAACAACCCTTCCTCCAGGCCACTGATAAATACTGAATGAAATTCCAATCCTTTTGCAGCATGCACTGTCATCAATTGAACTGCATCCTGATAGCCCTCCGCCTGATGCTCACCACCTTCAAGTGAGGCATGTGCCAGAAAAGCCGTGAGACTGTCATCTTCGGCTTCATGCACAAAACTGGTCGCAGCATTGACCAGCTCTTTAAGATTTTCCAGGCGCTCATTGTTACCCTCACGCTCAGCCTGGTAATGTGCCACCAGCCCACTCTGATCCACTACACGCCGGATTATTTCCGGCAACGGCTGGCCTTCACATGCCTGCTGCATGGATAGAACCAGATTAACAAAACCTGCTATCCCTCTTCCTGGCTGGTCACCCCTGGTGGTAACAGCTTTCCTTCCCTCGCATACCTTAAGTGCCGCTTGCCAAAGACTGGTTCCAAGTATTTCCGCCTGGTCCTGCAATTGCTCCAATGTGCGTGCACCAATTCCTCTGGGAGGAAAATTGATAACCCGCAGTAGGGCATTGTCATCATCCGGCGAAGCAACCAGTCGCAAATAAGCCAGTGCATGCTTTACTTCCTGCCGATCGAAAAAACGCATACCACCGTAAACACGGTAAGAAATAGATGCATTGAACAAACCGTGTTCCAGCACCCGTGATTGCGCATTGGAACGATAAAGCAGAGCTATCTCGGAGAGGGACAATCCTTCAGCGTGCAGAGCCTTGATTTCATCAACAATAAAGCTGGTTTCATCCACATCCGTAGCGGCGTAATAAATCCGCACAGACTCACCTTTCCCCGCAGCAGTCCACAGATTCTTACCTAGACGCCCTTTGTTATTCTCGATCAGTGCATTGGCTGCGTCCAGAATATTGCCTTGCGAGCGATAATTCTGTTCCAGTCTGATAATTTTGGGTACACTGAAATCTTTCTCAAGATCACGCATATTTCCAACATGCGCTCCCCGGAATGCATAGATGCTTTGGTCATCATCCCCGACAGCAAAAATAGCAGCATGTTGTTGTGAGCCCGAGCCTGCCAGTAATTTGATCCATTGATATTGCAATCGGTTGGTATCCTGAAATTCATCTACCAATATATGTTCGAAACGGCCACGATAATGGTCCCGTAGAATTTCATTGCGACTCAACAACTCATAGCAACGCAGCAACAGTTCTGCAAAATCAACAGTACCTCCCCGCATACTGACAGCTTCGTACACCTGATAGCATTCAGCCAGAGTCCGATTGAAACTGCCACGCGTATCAACCTGTGAGGCTCGTAATCCTTCTTCCTTGGCGTTATTGATAAACCATTGCAGTTGTCTGGGTGCCAGCACTTTTTCATCCAACGAACGCTCTTTCAGTATTCGCTTGATAACAGCCAGCTGATCGGCCATATCCAGTATTTGGAATGCCTGCGGCAGCCCTGCATCTTCATAATGGGCACGCAGCATGCGATGACACAAACCATGAAATGTGCCAATCCACATGCCACGAATATTGATAGGCAGCATCGTGCTGATACGCGCGACCATTTCACGTGCCGCTTTATTAGTGAATGTAACTGCCAGAAGATTCTGCGGCTGAGTAAGGCCTGATTGCAGTAAATACGCAATCCGTGTAGTCAGCACTCGGGTTTTGCCACTTCCGGCACCCGCCAGTATCAGAGCGGACTGGTGTGGCCAGGTTACGGCTTCCAGCTGTTCCGGGTTGAGATCAGTAAGTAGAGCAGTCATATAAGAGGGAACAGCCGAATTTCCCGTCTGCTATCAGAGCCAGACGGGGGGATATCAGAAAAACTATTTCTTGCTTTTTGCCACCAGATCCAGAATCAGCGGCGTTAGAATCAATTCAATTGCCATACCCATTTTGCCACCAGGAACAACGATAGTATTGGGACGGGACATAAACGATCCGTTTAGCATGCTAAGTAGATAAGGGAAAAAATCAGCACCGTGATAATCACGAAAACGGATAACGACCATACTTTCATCCAGTGCAGGAATATCCCGTGCAATGAATGGATTGGAAGTATCAACTGTTGGCACACGCTGGAAATTAATGTGTGTACGTGAGAACTGAGGGGTAATGTAATGAACGTAATCGTGCATGCGACGCAGAATGGTATGTGTCACCGCTTCGCACGAATACCCTCTCGCAGCAGTATCACGGTATATTTTTTGAATCCATTCCAAGTTAACAATTGGAACCACACCCACCAGCAGATCTACATACTGGCCGACATCCGCTGTATCACTCTTCACTCCGCCATGCAGACCTTCATAGAACAACAGGTTTGTGCCAGGTGCAATTGTCTTCCAGGAAGTAAATGTACCGGGTTTCTGATTGTAGGGTTTGGCTTCCTCTTCATTATGCAGATAAAGACGAATTTCTCCAGATCCACTTTCTCCATATGTCCGGAATAAGGTTTCCAACTTTTCAAACTCATTGGCTTCCGGACCAAAATGGCTGATAGGCCGCCCGCCACTCTTTTCCGATTCTTCAACCACTCGCTTCATGGATTCACGGTCATAACGATGGAAGCTGTCACCTTCTACCACAGCAACATTCAGTCGTTCACGCCGAAAAATATGCTCAAAACTTGCCTTGACAGTAGATGTTCCGGCTCCGGAAGATCCAGTTACAGCGATAACAGGGTGTTTCTGCGACATTTGTTTTTATCTCCTAAATATAAAAAATAATTTCCAGCAATTAGTAGACAGCTATTCAGTCACCGCATAGCGAATGATGCTGCTCATCAGCCTGCAGTTACCAATGAATTCGATATTCTTCATTTAGTACAATGTGGATTTTTCCCTGCAATATTCGCTTGTTTCTGTAATTGTTGCGCTTTTGGTAAATATGCCTGCAGATTCTGGATACGGGACGCGTGCGAAGGGTGGGTGGAAAGGAATTCTATCGGTGCATCCTGGCTGGCCTGCTCCATCTTTTGCCACAGTTTTACACTTTCCGACGGGTTGAATCCTGCCTTGGCCATCAAGTCCAGACCAATCATATCCGCCTCGGATTCCTGTAATCTGCTATACGGCATAATAATCCCATACTGTGCCCCAATCCCCAGCAAACCGATTGCAGTTTGCCCCAACGTAGATTGAGGTGCAGCAACTGCCTGGACAAGCGATATTCCCAGGTTTGTTCCAACCTGTTGAGATAAACGTTCATTACTATGGCGAGCCATCACATGCCCGACTTCATGACCAATGATAACTGCCAGCTGATCCTGGTTATCCACCAGATTGAGTAAGCCAGTATGCACACCAATTTTCCCACCAGGCAACGCAAATGCATTCAGTGACTGGTCTTTAAATACGACCACTTCCCATTCACCCCCCACTTCCCGGGTAATTGCGCTGGCAACACAACTGACAAACCGATTACTCACCGCATCATGACTGATCTGCTTTTCACGCTTCAAAGTATCAAATGCCTGTAGACCCATGCTGTTTACCTCTGTATCCGGCATAAATACAAGCTGCGTTCGGCCGGTAGGAGAAGTTGCACAGGCTGTCAGAAAGTTGATCCACAGGAAGGCGAACAATAACTTCATCATTAATGTACTCATTCTTCTCTCCCGACCATAACCAGATATAAATCGATCATATGTTCAGCCCCAATTCAGAGCAAATCCCCTGCGCGGATTATCAATCAACAAGAATACAAATGGATGCACTAATCATTCTTCTGCTCCCAGCTCCAGCGCCCGTTTACGCGACTGCTCAGCATCCTCTTCGGAAGGTTGCCGGACAACCCAGCCTGCTAAGTGTGTTTGAATCATGTCTCTCATCGCTTTAATCCACTCCGGATGTTCATTGAGGCTGGGAATGTAGTGAAATTCCCCCCCTCCGGCCTCGGTAAAGGTTGTTTTACCTTCCATTGCGATTTCCTCGAGTGTTTCCAGACAGTCCGAGACGAATCCTGGGCAGACAACATCCACCCGCCCGGTTTCCTGTTTGCCTAATTCTTTTAGAACTTCTGAAGTATAGGGACTCAACCACTGAGAAAAGCCAAAACGCGACTGGAAGCATACTTGATACTGGTCATTCGTTAGTTCCAGTGCCTCAGCCAGTAATCGCCCGGTTTTTTGACATTCACAATGATAAGGATCGCCCATCTCCAGAGTTTTACGCGGCACACCGTGAAAGCTGATAACCAGCTTGTCAGGCCTCCCGTGTTTCTCCCAGTAATCACGAACATTCTGCGCCAATGCTGCAATATAGCCCGGATCATCGTGGTAGTGCTTGACGGTGCGAATATCAGGGATATTACGCATCTTTCCCAACTCAGTAAAAACACTATCCAATGCACAACCGGCGCTACTGGCAGCATACTGGGGAAATAATGACAGCACCAAAATCCGGCTGCAACCCTGCTCTCTCATCCGCTGTAACCTCTCTGCGATAGATGGATTGCCGACAATCATTGCATATTCAACTATCGGAACCGAATTGAGCTGTTTCTTCAGTAAAGCTGCGACAAGTTCTGTCTGACGCTCGGTATGTATTTTCAGTGGAGAACCTTCTGGCGTCCAGATTTGCGCATACTTCTTTGCTGATTTACCTGGCCGGATATTCAAAATAATACCGTTCAGAATAAGCCACCACAACCAGCGCGGGAACTCCACAATACGAGGCTCACTCAGAAATTGTCTTAGATAGGTTCGCAGGGACTTGGCATTCGGAGCATCTGGCGTACCCAGATTAATCAGCAGAACACCGACTCTATCAATTGAACCGTGTTGATAAGCCGGCTCCGGTAATATTATTCGTGACATAAAAATAGAGGGCGGGATATTACGACAGATTATTTGAAAGCAGGCGGGCAGTTATATCAACAATAGGGATAATGCGCTCATAAGCCATACGTCGTGGACCGATCACCCCCACAGTACCTACAATTTTACCTTCCATTTCATAGGGTGCAGTTACCACACTGATCTCTTCCAGCATGGTTTCATCAGACTCACCACCAATAAAGATTTTAACGCCGCACGCCTGGCGACTTAATTCCATTAACTGCAACAACTTTGATTTTCGCTCAAACAGCTCGAATAATTGTTTCAAACTAGACAGATTTTCCGATAAATCACGAACATCAAACAGTTTGTGTTCTCCGGCAATCACCACTGCTTCACTGCTTTCCTGCAGCGCAGCATTACCTATTTCTATTGCCGCATTCATAAGATCTGTCATATTCCGGCGCAACTGTGTCAATTCGTGCTGTAACCCGGAACGAATTTCTTCCAGCGCACAACCAGCATAGTGCTGATTGAGAAAATTCCCAGCCTCAATTAGGTCAGACTGGTTATAAACCGTTTCAGTAAAAATAATCCGGTTCTGAACATCCCCCTCTGGCGTTACCAGAATCAGGAGAATCCGTTTTTCAGATAATGGCACAAATTCAATATGGCGAAATACCGCCCCTCCCATTCGCTTGGGTGTTACCACCACACCAACAAACTGGGTCAAATCTGAAAGCAAGCGAGAGGTAACATTAATCAAATGCGATGGGTTATTTGGGTGCATCCGGTTTTCCAGTAGAGTAATCTGTTCATTATCCAGAGATTGCACCACCAACAAGGTATCAACAAAAAAACGGTAGCCAAGTGTGGTTGGCATACGCCCGGCAGATGTATGCGGGCTGGAAACAAACCCCATTTCCTCCAGATCAGTCATTACATTACGAATCGTGGCCGGACTCAGATCCAGTCCTGAAAACTTGGCGAGCGAACGCGAACCAACAGGTTGGCCTTCATGGATATACCGTTCAACCAAGGTTTTAAGCAGAATTTTCGCGCGTTCGTTAAGCATATATTTATTTTACACGAATCGGTCCTGCCACGAGCAGAGACAGCCTAAAGCGGGGATTTCAAATGCTACATATAAGTGGAATACAGTTTTTCAACTCATTTTTACTTTTTTGGGATAGGCTACGGTAATATCCAGTACTTACAATCACTTGAATTCATCCTGATCACCTGCAGCAGGAATCCGGATATTTTTACTGTTCCACCTCCCTTTTCATACATGGGCAGCACTTTATTCAAAACAATCGCATTGATCGGGAAACACAAAAATCCCGATATCATGACGCCTCTGCTGAATCTGGCAGAATATCTGACTGATCGGGGCACCAGCGTGGTACTGGATGATTTAACAGCCGCGCATATTGGCAAAAACCAATATCCCGTAGTGGCTCTGGAAGAAATCGGCAGACAGGCTGATCTTGCAATTGTGCTGGGGGGAGATGGCACCATGCTTAATATTGCTCGTACACTTGTTCCATTTAGTGTTCCGTTGATCGGTATCAATCAGGGCAGATTAGGATTTCTGACAGATCTTACAGTCGATACCATGTATGCAACCCTGAATGACATGCTAGCGGGCCAATTTATTGTAGAGAACAGGATGCTGCTCACCACCGAAGTCACACGTCATGGGGAAAGCGTCTTTAAAGAACTGGCTTTCAACGATGTAGTGCTTCATCGCGGCATCAGCAGTGGCATGATCGAGCTTGAGGTCCATATCAATGGAGAATATGTTTATTCTTTAAGATCAGATGGCCTCATTATTGCAACCCCTACCGGATCAACAGCCTATGCACTTTCCTCCGGTGGGCCGATCCTGCACCCAGGACTCAACCTGATGATATTGGTTCCTGTCTGTCCGCATACACTTAGCAACCGTCCGATCGTAATCGGTGCAGATGCAGTCATTGAAATCAAAATTCATTATACAACTGAGACAAAGATCTATACAGATAGCCATTCCTGGTTTGATCTGGGCGAGCATGACAGAGTACTGGTTCGGCGCTGTCCGGAAACAATAAAACTTCTGCATCCCGTCCATCACAGTTACTACCGTATGCTGCGGGAAAAACTCGGTTGGAGCAGCATCCTTCAGAAAAATAGCCGTTAGTATCCATCCATGTTGCAAAACCTATCTATTCAGAATTTCGTTATAGTTGATTACATTGATCTGCTCTTCAAACCCGGTTTTACCGTTCTGACAGGTGAAACAGGTGCAGGAAAATCCATTCTAATCGACGCACTGGAACTTGTATTAGGCAGACGCGCCGACACAAGTCAAATCAGGCATGGCTGTAAACGTGCCGAAATTACCGCACAATTTGATGTAAGCGCCATTCCTGCGCTACAGACATGGTTACAGGAGAATGCACTGGAAGACGAAACCGGCATTTGTCTGCTGCGCAGAATCATGGAAACCAGCGGACGTTCGCGTAATTTCATCAATGGACACGCTGCCACCCTGCAACAATTGCGAACAGCAGGTGAATGGCTGGTTGATATCCATGGTCAACATGCACACCAGTTGCTGATGCAGGGCCACAAACAGCGCGAACTGCTCGACACCTGGGCCGGTGAATCAGATCTTGCCCGGCGAGTCGCCTCCTCCTATCGGCACTGGCAAGATCTATGTCAGCAAAGACTCTCGTGGAAACAGCAAAGCGAGCAAAATATACGAGAGCACGAACTTCTGTCATGGCAACTGCAGGAACTGACTGCTCTGCACTTTTCATCTGAAGAATGGGAAACCCTGCAAGCAGAACACAACCGGCTGACGCATACAGCCAGCCTGCTGGAAACTGCTCAGTCCAGTCTGGAAGCATTATCGGAAAGTGAAGCAGCGGTATTGCCACAACTTAGCGCAGTGATCACCCACCTACGCAGCTTGTCGAATATTGACAAAACACTCGAACCAATTTGCAGCCAGTTACAATCATCACAAATACAACTTCAGGAAGCAGTATATGAACTGAAATACTATCAGCAACATCTGGACATTGATCCCCGCAAGCTGCAGGAAATCGAGACACGTATTGCTGCTATCCATGGAACGGCCAGGAAATATCGCGTCTCTCCGGAAATGCTACCGGAGCTATTGGAAACAACCAGACAGCGTCTGGAGGTAGTGGGAAACATTTCAAACAACGAAATGTTGGCAGAAGCAGAGAAATCTGCTCGCAATGATTATAAAAATCTTGCAGACAGATTAAGTCAGGCAAGGCAGAGTGCGGCAAATCAGCTGTCCGAGCAAGTCACAGAATCCATGCAGGCGCTGGCAATGGACGGTGGTCGCTTCAATGTGGCATTGATACCAGTGCCATCGGGCAATCTGCATGGCCTGGAGCAGATCGAATTTCAGGTATCCGCCCACAAAGATCTGCCATTGCGGCCACTGAATAAAGTAGCCTCTGGCGGTGAGTTATCGCGTATCAGCCTGGCGATTCAGGTTATTACAAGCAAGATTGGCACCACTCCCACTCTTATTTTTGACGAAATAGACACCGGCATAGGTGGACGCATCGCTGAAATAATCGGTAAATTGCTGCATCAACTGGGAGAAACGCGGCAGGTAATCAGTATTACTCATCTTCCGCAGGTAGCGGCCAAAGGCGATCATCATTGGCGTGTATCTAAAACTGCCGGAATAGATGATAACCAACTGCCAGCTAGCCATATTGCAGAACTTGATGCAGCAGAAAGAGTTGAGGAAATTGCTCGTATGCTGGGTGGTGAAAATCTGACCGCTACCACACTTCAGCACGCAACAGAAATACTGGGTTAGACAGATCAAATCAACCGCAATAGAATTTTATTCCACTTTTTCTTTCTGCTCCTCGGCTGATGCGACGTAGGTAATCAGCTTCTCCGGTTGCGAGTTCTCATGACAAACCATTTTTCCTTCAACTACAGCACCTTGGTGAATTTTTATAGTTTTGTAGTAAATATCCCCGGTGATTTTTGCACCAGGCTGTAGTTCAAGACTCTCATCGGAGTGAATCGGTCCTTTGACGATTCCATTAATCACCAGATACGGCACCTTGATTTTTCCTTCAATCACCCCTTGTTCACTCAACACAAGCAAGGAATGCTGCTTATTGCCCGCCGCCATGATGCTACCGCTGATACGGCCATCAACCCGCAATCCGCCAGCAAACTGGATATCACCGGTAATCACGGTATTTTCCCCGATTAACGTATCGATATCACTGACTACCCTACGTTTTTTTCCGAACATTCCCCGATTCCTTTTGAGATAACTGAATCGTTTTTGTCAGCACTGCTTCATTTAAACCATTCTCATAGATAAAAACCTGCAAATTTTTCACTACCGTATCAGCTGGTATTTGGAAGCTTTTCTCCAGTCTGTGGTAGAAGCGAAAATTTATTGGAAATTCTTTGGATGCATTCTCGTCTACAAGAGAAATGAATTTTTCTTCACCATTCTGAAGCAACCCAACCACAAACTCCAGTTTACCGTTGAATTCTTTTGAACGCTGACTACCTTGGGCAAGTAATAGTGTATACAGGTATTCACCAGGAAGCTGACCTTGTTCAAGCGTAAAACGATGAATAACCAGTTCGGCGCCAGGTAAATCCTCATTACCGGAAACCATCTGCTGAAATAAGCTCAGGTCCTCTCTCAGGCGCTCATTTTCCTCATCCAGAGACTTAACCTGCTTTACCAGATCAGCGCGGGTCGCGTTGCTGATCTGCAGCTGCCTGACAAGCTCTGCAAGCTGTGAGCAAAGAGCAGAATCATATTTCTCTAGACAACTGTTCGATTCCAGTATCTGTTCGAGAACCGGATCGGCTACAACGTTACTGGCTGGTTGAGCCGCTCCCTGCCCGACCATGTACATTCCATAAGCAAGCAAGGCTACCAGTAATATCCCAATAGCCGCTATCAGCAAACGTCGATACCAGGGAACATGAGGACGTATAACCACCCTGGGTGCATTAATATTTTTTTTGTTATGCAGCAATTCGTTCCCTTATTCTTTAGAAATTCCCAGGGTATTACTATGCATATATTATCTGCAATATGACGTTCTTTCAGTCACTTCACTCTTTAATCACAAACTGCTAGGGTAGCAACGGAATATGCTGAATGCCCATCTTCTCTGGCAGCCCATACATAATATTCATATTTTGAACAGCCTGTCCGGCAGCCCCTTTAACCAAGTTGTCAGTAACCGAGAGTATTACCGCAGTATCGCCATTCCGGGGACGATGAACTGCAATCCGGCAGAAATTTGAACCACGTACAGAACGTGTTTCCGGATGGCTGCCTGCTGGAAGAACATCAACAAAGGGTTCATTAGCGTAACGGCTTTCATATAAAGCTTGTAAATCAACATCTCGGGTCAGTCTTGCATACAATGTGGCATGAATGCCCCGAATCATTGGGGTTAGATGAGGCACGAAAGTCAGGTCAATCGGCTTACCTGATCTTTCGGATAAGCCTTGTCTGATTTCAGGTAAATGACGGTGACCCGCTACGGCATAAGACTTGAAATTGTCTGATGCTTCTGCATATAGTGTGTGTATTTCGGCCTTGCGCCCTGCTCCGGAAACACCTGATTTGGTATCGGCTATCAGATGATTCTCATCAACGGCCCCTGCTTCGATCAGCGGGATAAAACCCAGCTGCACCGCTGTTGGATAGCAACCGGGATTAGCAATCAATCTTGCATTCCTGATTTTTTCACGGTTAACTTCGGGTAAACCATAGACTGCTTCAGCCACCAATTCAGGAGCTGTGTGCGACATGCCATACCATTCCTCCCATTCCGCAACGTCTTTAATCCTGAAATCAGCAGACAGATCAATAACTTTTATTCCAGATCCAAGTAATGCACTTACCTGTTGCATGGCAATACCATTTGGCGTTGCGAAAAAGACGACATCACATTTTCCAAAGTCTACCTTGAGCGGATCACTGAATTTAAGCGTAATCTGTCCGCGCAAACTGGAAAAAAGATCGTCAACTCCTGTTCCAGCCTCTTGACGAGAGGTAATAACTTTAAGCTTGGCTTTCGGGTGCTGTGCGAGAATACGTAATAACTCGACACCCGTATAACCTGTCCCACCTACAATACCAACATTAATCATCTCTAGGAAACAACAGCTAAAAAATTAATTTTTTATCAAAAAGCAGTCGGTATCTTGTGTTGTGAACCCAATACGAAAAAGCCGCCCAACAAAGAGGGCGGCTTTTTCGTATTCTCCAGAAAACAACAACAATCACCGTTTAGAAAACTGTTTGCGACGTCTTGCTTTACGAAAACCAACCTTCTTCCGCTCTACTTCACGTGCATCTCTTGTTACAAAACCTGCTTTACTTAGAACCGACTTTAGCGTTTCATCATAATCGATCAACGCACGGGTAATGCCATGCCTGACCGCACCAGCCTGCCCGGATTCTCCACCCCCGCGTATGTTGACCATAATATCCAGATTAGTACTGTTCCCAGTCAGCTCCAATGGCTGACGGATAATCATCCGCCCTGTTTCACGAGAAAAATACTCATCGGCAGGTTTGTGATTTACCGTGATAACACCTGTACCTGATTTAATAAAAACCCGTGCAACTGCACTTTTTCTACGGCCGGTTCCGTAGTTATATTGAATAGCCATAATTTATAAGATTAAGCGTTAATTTCCAGTGACTGCGGTTGCTGAGCCGCGTGAGGATGTATATCCCCGGCATAAATTTTCAATTTCTTTATCATGGCATACCCAAGTGGACCCTTGGGTAACATACCTTTCACAGCTTTTTCAAGTGGCCTGGCAGGAAAACGCGCATGCATCTTTTTAAAGGTGGTCTCATAGAGCCCCCCGGGATAGCCACTGTGACGATAATATATTTTATCTTCCGCCTTATTACCAGTGACTCTCAATTTATCCACGTTGATAACCACAATATAATCACCAGTATCTACGTGCGGTGTATAAATAGGCTTATGTTTGCCACGCAAGCGATGAGCAATAGCTGCCGCCAATCTACCCAGAACTTTATCGGTTGCGTCAACCACAAACCACTCGTGCTTTACTTCATGTGGCTTGGCAGAAAAGGTTTTCACTGAATTTCCTTTGTTTTTGTAGTACAAGATAACCGTGAATTATGAGTTAGCGCATTAAGAATGTCAAATTTGCATCCAGGCAAGCTGGATTCAAGAAATACATGCTGCAAAGTCGGAGTATAATGAAGCTTTTGCTGACCCTCATGAAACAGTTTATCCTCTTCCTGTTCTTATTGATGCCCGTTTTTCCGGCATGGTCACAACAGCCGGAACTGTCAATTGCTGCCAAATCCTTTACTCTGACCGATTTTCACAGCGGCCAGACACTCGCCAGCTCCAACCCGCATGAACGACTGGATCCTGCTTCGCTCACCAAGCTGATGACAGCCTACGTTGTCTTCTCCGCGCTGAAGCAGGAACGTATCAAGCTGGACCAGGTCGTGCCCGTATCCAAAAAAGCCTGGCGCATGGCAGGATCACGTATGTTTATCGAGCCAAACAAACCAGTAACTGTTGATGAGTTAATTCATGGGGTAATTGTACAATCAGGGAACGATGCCTGCGTTGCCCTAGCAGAGCTGATCGCCGGTTCAGAGGATCTGCTTGTGCACATGATGAATGAAGAAGCAAAACGCCTGGGCATGCACAACACGCATTTCACCAACTCAACTGGTCTGACTCATCCTGATCACTACAGCACAGCTAATGATCTGGCATTATTGGCAGGCGCCATTATTAGGGATTTTCCAGAATACTACCCGCTCTACTCCTTACGCGAATATACCTACAACGGCATTACCCAGCAAAACCGTAACCGCCTTCTATGGACGGATCCTAATGTTGACGGCATGAAAACAGGGTGGACGGAAGCTGCCGGATACTGCCTGGTTACCTCAGCAAAACGTGATCATCGGCGCCTTATCTCTGTAGTGATGGGTACCGCTTCACCTAATGCACGCAGCATTGAAAGCCAACGCCTGCTAAATTATGGGTTCCAGTTTTTCGATACGGCACACCCTTACAAAAAGAACCAGCCGGTCGCAAATGTTCAAATCTGGAAAGGCACACAAAATAAAATAAAAGTCGGCTTTAATCAGGATATCTATTTTTCACTCCCTAAAGGTAAGGTCGAAGGGGTAAAGGCTCGAATGGAATATCGCCAGCCACTTATTGCACCCATTGATCAAGGCCAGGAAATAGGAAAGGTAAAATTTGTCCTGGATGGATTGGAAGTGGCCACTTACCCCCTGGTTGCTCTGGAAGCTGTTGATACAGCCAATTTCTTCGGGCGCGCATGGGATAATCTGAAAATGCTGTTCAACTAATCTCGCGGACAATAAAAGCATGATTTATCTCAACGGAAAATTTCTACCAATAGAACAAGCTACGGTTCCGGTACTGGATAGAGGTTTCATTTTTGGAGATGGGGTCTATGAGCTTATACCAGTCTATTCGCGCAAACCGTTCCGGCTGAACGAACATCTTTCCCGCCTGCAGTACAGCCTTGATGGGATACGCCTCCAGAATCCACATACTGAAAAACAATGGATTGATCTGGTTACACGCATAATTGAGCTGAACGAATACGATGACCAGTATCTTTACTTGCATATTACTCGTGGCGTAGCGAAACGTGATCACGCATTCCCTCACGGAATAACACCAACCGTCTTTATGATGAGCAGCCCTCTACTGACACCGCCCGAAGGATTGCTCGCATCCGGAGCATCGGCTGTCACTGCACAAGACAATCGCTGGGGTCGCTGCGATATCAAGACCATTTCTCTCTTGCCTAATATATTATTACGCCAGCTTTCAGTGGATGAGCATGCCATGGAAACCATCCTGCTGCGCAATGGATTGCTGACCGAGGGAGCAGCCAGCAATATTTTTATTGTGAAAGGCAACCAGCTGCTGACCCCCCCCAAAGATCATCGTATATTGCCTGGTACCACCTACGATGTGGTACTGGAACTGGCCGTAACTCATGACATTCCTCACGCAATAAGAGATGTCTCAGAGACTGAATTACGTACCGCTCAGGAAGTTATGCTCACCTCTTCCACTAAAGAGATCCTTCCCATTACCCGACTCGATGGGCAGTCGGTTGGCAATGGTGTGCCCGGCCCCATATTTCAGCAACTCAATCGGCACTATCAAGCATATAAACAGACAGTAATGCGCGGATACACCTCGCCCCAGTAATACAATCTCATGACAGAAGAATCGCTTATTGAATATCCTTGTGATTTCCCAATAAAAATTATGGGGAAGGCACAGCAGGGATTCACTCAATCCATGCTGGCCATTGTCAAAACACATGCTCCTGACTTTGACGATACAACTCTCGAAGTTCGTACCAGTAAATGCGGAACTTACCTGAGCCTTACCTGCACAATCCGCGCAACTTCGCGCACACAGCTGGATTCTCTCTATCAGACACTGCATAACCACCCAATGGTAACGATGCTTCTGTAGGCTGATCAGTGTTCGATATCATCATACTCACCACGAGTAATAAGCCCATTCTGTAGAAAAACACATGTCCCACCCTGAACAACGGGCATGCAAACTAAAAAACTGAATCACGCTCCAAAAACAGGCTATATGTTTACCGTTACAGTAAAAAACATGGGGATTACGGAATACCTCACAGCCTGGCAGGCCATGAAAGATTTTACGCAGCAGCGTACTCGTGAAACTCCTGATGAGATCTGGCTATTGGAACACCCTCCAGTTTACACTCAGGGAATTGCCGGGAAACCTGAGCACCTGCTTTTTCCTAGCAACATCCCCGTCATCAAAACCGACCGAGGGGGGCAAATAACCTATCACGGCCCCGGGCAAATAATCATGTATCTATTGCTGGACTTACATCGCTGGCAGCTTGGTATCAGACAACTGGTCAGAAAAATGGAAGGGGCCGTGATAAACTTGATGGATGAATACGATATCGTTGCAAACGGCAGCCAAGATGCGCCCGGAGTGTACGTCAACGGCGCCAAAATTGCCTCGTTGGGACTGAAAATAAGACGCGGCGCGTGCTACCACGGTATCGCCTTTAATGCAGACATGGATCTTGCTCCCTTTGTTGCAATCAATCCTTGCGGTTATCCCGGCTTGCGTGTCACACAGGCAAAAGAGCTCGGCATATCGGATAACAAAGAAGTACTTGCTGGCAAACTGGCACAGAATTTTATTGCTCAACTAACCCATAGGATAATCACCCCCCATGGTCGCTGATACCCACCAAAGAGGCACCGCCAAAACGGCACGCAACCCAATTAAAATTGATCTAGAACAATCCGGCCAGCTATTGCGCAAACCCTCCTGGATTCGCGTGCGTTCGCCTAACAGTCAGAGATACCAGGAAGTAAAACGCCTGCTGCGCGAGAATAAATTACATACCGTCTGCGAGGAAGCCTCCTGCCCGAATATTGGGGAATGTTTCGGGCGCGGTACGGCAACCTTCATGATACTCGGTGACTTATGCACCAGGCGTTGCCCGTTCTGTGATGTAGCGCATGGGCGGCCCCATGCCCCCGATCCGGATGAACCTATGCATCTGGCCAAATCTATCGCAGTGCTGAAACTCAATTATGTTGTCATCACAAGCGTGGATCGCGATGATCTTAGAGACGGAGGGGCACAACACTTTGCAGATTGCATCCGCGCAATTCGCGCTCAATCTCCACAAACACGGATTGAAATCCTGGTCCCGGATTTTCGTGGCCGACTGGAAATCGCACTGGAGAAACTATCTGCCTGTCCACCTGATGTGATGAACCATAACCTGGAAACTGTGCCGCGCTTATATAAGCAGTGCCGGCCGGGCGCAGACTACGTACATTCATTGCAATTGCTCAAGGATTTTAAAGCAGCTTCCCCTCATATTCCGACCAAATCCGGTCTGATGCTGGGGCTGGGGGAAACCGATGAAGAAATTATCGGGGTTATGCAGGATTTACGCGCACATCAAGTTAATATGCTAACCATTGGCCAATATTTACAACCCAGCATTGGTCACCACCCGGTCATGCGCTATGTTTCACCCGAAGATTTTAAAACCTTCGAACGCATTGCCACCAATCTTGGATTCAGCCACGCTGCTTGCGGTCCAATGGTACGCTCCAGCTATCATGCTGATCAACAAGCGCACGAAGCCGGGATTGAATAAAGCAGAGATATACTGAAGAAGACATGCTATATAGTGCCACCCTGGACAGCCTCGGTACTGCATGCTTCATCCAGCTCGGATGCGGCATCATCATGATTCATACCAACCGGGCTGTCAGGAAGTAACTCCTCATCAAATGCCTTGTCCCCTTCTTCCGTCGCAATACCATGTGGTTTGATTCCGACAAAATCATAGCGACTGGTATCCGCCAAGTGTGAAAGCTGAATATTTTGTAAAGCTGTAAACATCGTTTCAAGCCGACCGGGGTATTTCTTGTTCCATTGCTGCATCATTTCCTTAATTACCTGCCGCTGCAGGTTCGGCTGCGAACCACATAAATTGCAAGGAATAATAGGAAACTGGACAAGCTGGGCATAAGCAGCCAGATCTTTTTCCTTGCAATATGCCAGCGGTCGAATTACCACATGACACCCGTCATCACTTACCAGTTTGGGAGGCATTGCTTTCAGTTTGCCCCCATAAAACATATTCAGGAAAAAAGTCTCCAGAATATCGTCGCGATGGTGTCCCAGGGCAATCTTGGTTGCCCCCAGCTCGGTTGCCACCCGGTAAAGCACTCCTCTACGCAAACGGGAACACAGGCTACAGGTCGTTTTCCCCTCAGGAATCACTCGTTTTACAACACTATAGGTATCCTGTTCAACAATACGAAAGGGCATATTTATTTCTGACAAATAACCAGGCAATACATGCTCAGGAAAACCCGGCTGCTTCTGGTCCAGATTAACTGCAATCAGTTCGAAATCCAGTGGCGCATGTGCTTGCAAATTGCGCAAAATATCCAGCAGCGCATAGCTATCCTTTCCACCGGACAAACACACCATAATCCGGTCACCGCTCTCAATCATATTAAAATCGGCAATAGCCGTGCCAACAAGCCGCCTCAGTCTTTTACGCAACTTATTAGTGCTGTATTCGGATTTTCTGGAAAATGTATCCGTAATCATATGAATTTATAGAAAAATAAAATAAGAAAGCTATCAAAAAAATCAGCCAGGTAACTATTTCACACAAAGTTAAGGAAAGAACATTTGTATAAATTAACACTTGAACAATACAATAATTAGTTGTTTCTGCTGTCTATCACGGATATATGAGAAAGTCGGTTATAGTTATATCTTCAAGGTTTCATATTTGTTGAATAACGACACCACTCAAGCAAAAAATTATAACAATGTAACGACTGCCAGCCAGGGATCAGGGAGAACGTTATACACGCTATCAATGTCCAACCGCGCAAGAAACAATTCCATTTTTCTAAATGCCCAGGATACGCGCTTATCATTAATTGTTCAGTCCCAACCAATTCAAGCGAATACAAGGCAAAACCATATCGGAGAGCACATGAAAAAACAACTCAATAAATTCTTTACCCGTTCCCTGCTAACCATCGCACTAACAGGCGTCGCCAGCACGGCAGTGGCTGCAACCATGGAAGTGTATAAAAGCCCAACTTGTGGCTGTTGTGCCAAATGGGTGGATATCATGCGCGACAACGGATTCACCGTTAACATCCATGATGTCGGTAACGATAATGCCAGAGTAGAAGCTGGCATCTCCACCGAACTGGGGTCGTGTCATACCGCCCTGGTTAATGGCTATGCCATAGAAGGGCATGTTCCGGTTGATGACATCAAACAATTACTGAAAGAACGCCCGAGAGCAGTCGGCCTGTCAGCCCCCGGAATGCCACATGGCTCCCCGGGTATGGAAACCGGACGTGTTGACACCTATAACGTGCTGCTAATCAGAAAACCTGGAGACAAACGTAGCGCAGCAGAAATCTACAACCGATATGGTCCGGGCAAATCACAGACAGATAAAATACCTGAAAATAATACAACCAAATCAATTCTAAGACTTAAATAACGTGATACCTGCAAGAGCCGTAGCGCTCATGTCATTGTTACTTATTGCTGCCTGCTCAGAGCAAACTGACACTCGCTCGGCAGGCAGCGCCTTAGATCGTATTTTGGGCAGGGATATATCTCCGGAACAGATCACACGCGATTTTGACCCCGATCAAGTTGCACATGGCCAAACACTTTTCCAGAAAAACTGTGCGGTGTGTCACGGTCAGAATGCGGAAGGCACTCCGGATTGGCGCAAACCACTGGAAAATGGCAGATACCCACCACCACCACTGAATGGCACTGCACACGCCTGGCACCATTCCACCGAAGAACTGAAACGCTTTATACTAAACGGCGGCCCTCCGGGAGAAGGTCGTATGCCTGGTTGGGAAGGGATCCTTACAGATCAGGAAATTGATGACATCCTGATCTGGATAAAATCCCTGTGGCCGGATGAAGTCTATCAGGGCTGGTACACCAGAATCGAGAACAGGCCAAAATAGTAGACGTAATACTGCTCAGCTATTTCATACCCTAGAGCATTTTTGGCTTACTTGTTTACATATCCACATGAAGCGAAGTAGTTGGCACACTCCTCCGGAGTGAACAGATCCAACACTTTGCCGATCTGTGCCCATAAGGCATCCATGGTTCGTTTGGCGGCTTTGCGTAATAGGGCTTTGAGTTTGGAGA
>NZ_QICQ01000003.1 GCF_003201195.1 Nitrosomonas eutropha
TCAATTGATTACAACAATCTTCACAGCACCCCTCACAAAAACCAGATCATCCCTCAAAATAAAATAAACCATGAAAACTTTGTGGATATAGGTTTGTATGCAACAAGATTTCCAGCTCGTTGGGTTTTATTTTTTCTGTAAAAACAGGTAGGTAAGCTCGTACTAGAAGCTTATAGGCGCCAAATTGGCGGCAAGCAGATTCTCTTTTGTTTTATTTTTTCTGAAATCTTAATCAACTACCCCCGTTTACATGGCGGGATACCTTATTATTGATGAAAATTTCTTCAATGACGATGAGTAGCGTGTGGAATAGCAGCTCTCAAATAGTAGACCATGGACCACAATGTCAAAATGGCGGCAATATAAATCAACCAGGTGCCAATCATTTGTGAATCGAATGAATCATGAACCCTATCATGGTAAAGCAATAGAGGAATTGCCACCATTTGCGCAGCTGTCTTGATCTTGCCCAAAAAGGAAACCGCCACACTTTTAGATTTGCCAATTTGCGCCATCCATTCACGCAGAGCAGAAATAGTAATTTCGCGGCCAATGATAATCAATGCGATCGATACATCAAGCCGATCCAAATGTACCAAAACAATCAGCGCAGCAGCTACCATCAACTTGTCAGCCACCGGATCAAGAAAAGCACCAAATGCGGAAGTTTGATTGAGTGCTCGGGCCAAGTAGCCATCCAGCCAATCAGTCAATGCGGCCCCCCCAAATACAATAGCTGCAACCAAGTTTTGCGCGGCTGGAGACAACCATTCTGATGGCAGGTAAAAAATACCAACAAACAGAGGAATAGCCATTATGCGCAGCCACGTCAAAGAATTGGGAAGATTCATCAGCATAACCAAAAGCACTCCAATCTGTTTCAGCCCATCACATTAGTAGGCAGATATTTATAATTTACTACAGACGTTCTCTCTACCCAGAGTAATCACGACTTACACCGGGCTTCACTTTAATGAGCTCAACAAGCTAATTTCTGGAGGCGTGCAGAAGCGATTGAACTGCAGCTTTCCAGCCTGCATACAATCGTTCTCTTTCGGTTTCTGTTATCGTAGGAGTATAGATTTTATCCCGCTGCCAATAACATCCAGTTACTTCCAGATCAGCAAACAAATCCACCGTCAGACCGGCCAGGATCGCTGCACCCAGTGCTGTTGCTTCCGTTATTTTTGGCACTTCCACCGGCTTGTTCAATATATCAGCAAGAAACTGACACATGAATTTGTTTGCTACCAGCCCTCCATCTACACGGATAATCTCGGCATGATGACCGCCATCCTCTTCTATCGCCGCCATTAGATCCCGGGTTTGGTAGCCTTGCGCTTCCAGTGCGGCACGTACAATATGCACCCGCGTTGTATCACGCGATAATCCGCTGATCATGCCTCGTACATCCGGCCGCCAATATGGCGCACCGAGACCAGTAAAGGCAGGCACAAAATACACTTCATTGCTGTCTGGCACACTGAGCGCCAATGCATCGCTCGCCGCAACCTCCTGAAAAAACTCCAGCTCGTCTCGCAACCATTGAATCGCTGCTCCGGCAATAAAAATAGACCCCTCGATAGCATAAACCATCTTACCGTTCAGACGATACGCTGGCGTGGTCAGCAAACGATGCTGCGAAGGCTTAAAATCCGAGCCGATATTCATGAGAGCAAAACAACCTGTACCGTAGGTAGACTTGACCATACCTGGCCGGAAGCATCTTTGCCCGATCAGTGCCGCATGCTGATCCCCTGCCATACCACCGATGGGAATTCCCCGTCCGAACAAGATCCGATCAGTCATCCCAAACCTGGCTGCGTTATCGCGAACTTCCGGCAGAATCGTTTCCGGGATATTGAACAATGTCAGCAAATCTGCATCCCATTTTTGCTCAACGATATTAAATAACAGTGTCCGCGCAGCATTCGTCACATCCGTAGCATGCACCTTCCCGCCGGTCAGGTGCCAGAGCAAATAACAATCCACTGTTCCAAATGCCAGCTCGCCACGCATTGCCCGAGAACGCACTCCTTCGACGTTATCCAATATCCAGGCAATTTTAGTTGCAGAAAAATAAGGATCAAACAACAAGCCAGTCCGGGCTGTTACCATTGGCTCATACCCTTGAGCTTTTAATTGCTCACAACCAATATCGGTGCGACGATCCTGCCAGACAATGGCAGGATAAACAGGTTTACCGGTTTTACGATCCCACAAAATAGTTGTTTCACGCTGATTAGTAATGCCGATAGCAGCAACCGACCCTACCATACTGACATTGTGTTCCAGTACCGCATGACAAACTTCGAGCGTATCCTGCCAGATAGCTTCTGGATTCTGTTCGACCCACCCCTTGTGTGGATAATGTAGCTTCAGCTCTTTCTGTTGCACCGCGAGAATTTCCAATGTTGCCGAAAATAGAATGGCACGAGTGCTGGTTGTTCCCTGATCGATTGCCAGAATCACTGGCTGGTTATTCATAACTGGTTTTATACAAAGAACAAAAGAATTCCAGAAAACAGCATGTTCACTTACCGATAATATTCACCGGAACGCTCAGGCTGATAGGTTACTTCTACAATACGCACACGCAATACCCCTCCGCCTGGTTTTGGCCATTCAATTTCATCTCCCTGTGAAAGTCCCAGCAGGGCACTTCCTACTGGTGCAAGGATCGAGATCTTCTCGCCACTAGTATCGACATCCTTTGGATAGACCAGCGTCAGACAAAACTCCTCGGCCGAAGACTCAACCCTAAATCTGACAGTTGAGTTCATTGTGACCACAGTGGGCGGAATTTCCTCTGGGTCCACCACGTCAGCGCGCGCAAGCTCGGCTTCCAGATCATCTCTTCCTGGAAATACACTCTGCGGAAGAGAATCCAGCAACATTTCTAATCTCTCCGCATCAAGCGAAGAAATCATTATTTTTGGTTTCACACTCATTTTTACATTCCTCTAATTTGGTCGTTCACGTGAATCACTGCGGAAAACAGCCTCACTGCCTGAAAAAAAACAACTCTTCCGGAACAGCACTGTCAATGGGAATAACTGATTGGCAGGAGCAACTGGTTACAGCCACACCTTGTTATGAAGAAACAGCAGCATCAAGTATTCGTGCTTGAAAAGACAAAAAGCGCCCTGCAATTGCCATTAATATGGCTCATCCACCTATGGCGCTTGTCAAGGCAGTATAACTTACCGATATCTCATTGGCCAGCGCATCCCAATTTCAGAAAGCATCTTCATTTCGCGTGGAAAAACGATACCCGGCCCCTCTTACTGTCTGGATCAAATCAGCTTTTCCAGCAACCTCCAGCACCTTGCGCAACCGGCGTATGTGAACGTCAACCGTCCGATCTTCGACAAAAACATGATCACCCCATACCCGATCTAATAACTGGGCGCGAGTATGCACACGCTCAGCATGAGCCATCAGAAAATGCAGCAATCGAAATTCAGTGGGACTGACCAGTAATTCCTTTTCTCGAAATCCATCTTCCTGATTAATGACTGTTACCCGATGCGTCATCGGGTTCAGCCTCACTCCCTCAGCATTGAGAATTTCATCAGAAGCTTCGGGCAGACTCCTACGCAAAACTGCCTTTATCCGGGCGATCAGCTCGCGTGGTGAAAATGGTTTGGTAATGTAATCATCCGCTCCTGCTTCCAGCCCAGACACCTTGTCACCTTCCTCTACCCGGGCAGTCAGCATAATGACAGGAATCGACCTGGTACGCGGATCTCGGCGCAGTGATCGCGCAAATTCGATGCCACTTTTACCCAGGAGCATCCAGTCCAGTAATATCAGGTCCGGCAATATCTCATTAATCTTTACTACCGCTTGTTCGGCACTATTTACACATACAACAATATAGTTCGCATTGCGCAGATTATAGGCAATCAACTCCTGAATTGCTGGCTCATCTTCTACCACCAAAACCGTTGCAGACATCTTTCATCTCACTGAGGGGATATGGCTAACAGCACGAATTATGCAAGGCAATGATGACATAGCAATGACTTCCTGAAAACTTGTTTTGTTGACAATATAGCCATGCGGGATACGCCTGGCGCATGGCCATATAATATTTTCAGGATGCGAGGAGATTATCAAGGCCATCCTGGAGGAGGCTGCTTGTGAAACTCTGGGAGAGAGGGAGTCATATTGATTTGTAATGCCGCATAAATAAACAGTTTTTGGATTAATAATTTGTACATACTTGTTCAGTCCCAGATGATTGTATAGATAAAACTCGTTATCCGCTGTTCATGGCGCGAGCTGTCATGAGAG
Organism: Nitrosomonas eutropha; assembly: GCF_003201195.1. Lineage (GTDB taxonomy): Bacteria > Pseudomonadota > Gammaproteobacteria > Burkholderiales > Nitrosomonadaceae > Nitrosomonas > Nitrosomonas eutropha. Next base: position 4,300 of record NZ_QICQ01000003.1, read on the forward strand.
AGCTGATAGAGTACATCACTGCCGATCCTTGCGGCCAACTTGCACTTTTTACGCCAAGTAGCACCAATTACATCCTCGGATTGGCAGGGGCACGTAGCCGGCAGCACTCCCGACAGGCCACGCGCTAGCTCAGATACAAGACAGCACGGGCAAGCAAACTAGGCCACCCCGCCGCCTAGCTAGTAGCTACATCCTGTGGTGATCAGCCGTACCCGGTCTTTGACATCATGCTAACCGTTCAAGAGATCACTGCATTCAAGGTCACTATCAATCACCCGTATCCAGATAGAAGCCTGTTTTTCTCCCATGTCAGCATCCGTCCATTTTCAGCCAAAGGACACGCCTTCATATAGCATTTTTTACTGTGTTAGTCGCAGCACGTCCATCGTGCGCATAGTATATATAGATTTTCCTGTGCGCCAGCCCGGCTGCCACGCTCCATTTCAGTATCTGTGATATGCCCCGAGAATAGAGGAAGCTGCTTGGTTAAAGTAAAATATTCATGTGGTCTTGTTGTCCTAAGTTGGTAGGCAGTTTTCTTTGGCTTGTGCCGGAGAGATATACCCAATAGGCTCGAGCAGGTGTTGATAGTTATACCAGGCGCCCATTCCAGGGTTGCCAATTCCGCTTCAGATCTGGTTTTCCAGAGTACCCGGCGAGAACCAGTTCAGCCTTATTTTCAGCTATGGCCTTAAACGTCATGGCATCCGCTTGTTTTCCGCTTTGCGTACGGCCATGAGGCTGCGTTCTTCAGCCAACTCCCGTTTGATCGCCAAACGCACATGACGCGCTGCTGAAAGCGTCATAACGGGATAGATGCCGCAGGAAATAGTCTTGTGCTTATCTTCGAAGCGGTAGTCATAGCGCCGCCAATACCGGCCAGGCCGATTCGCCAGCAGATACAGGCCAGTACCATTGGTCCGCTTGTGCGGCTTTTCTTTGGGCTTGGACTACCTCACGGCTACATCTGATAGCTTCATGATGGTATTTGAACTACCGTCATAATTACCATCTATGTCAAGCAATTGCCATCTATAATTGTAGACAATAAAAAACCCGCAATGCAAGTAAACATGCGGGTTATCTATATTGTTGTATACGGTTGTATACTAATAACTGGCGGAGAGAGAGGGATTCGAACCCTCGATAAGCTTTTTGAGCCTATACTCCCTTAGCAGGGGAGCGCCTTCGACCTCTCGGCCATCTCTCCGTAAATGATATTTCTTGCAGCTTCTTACGACGGCTTATAATTTAAAAAGTTAACAATATTAACACGATTTCACATCAATGTTGTTCGCCTGATCCAGATCAAAGGCCTTATGCAAAACCCGGACAGCCAGCTCCATATATTTCTCATCTACTACGACAGAAATCTTGATTTCTGAAGTTGCGATCATTCGAATATTAATCCCTTCCTCAGCCAGAACACGAAACATTTTACTGGCTATGCCAGCATAAGAACGCATCCCTACACCAATCACCGAAATCTTGGCTATCTTTTCTCCACCAATCACATCACGAGCACCAATATGCGGCAACACCTGTTCTTTCAGGATATCCATTGTCCGGGTGTATTCATTGCGGTTAACCGTGAATGAAAAATCAGTGGTACCGTCACGCCCTATATTTTGAATGATCATATCCACGTCGATATTGGCATCTGCAACCGGACCCAGTATCTGATAAGCAATACCCGGATGATCTGGCACACCAACAACCGTGATCTTCGATTCGTCACGATTAAATGCAATCCCTGAGATTATAGGCTGTTCCATCTTGTTATCTTCCTCAAACGTGATCAGCGTACCTTCACCCTCTTCAAAACTGGAAAGAACCCTTAGCTTGACCTTGTATTTCCCGGCAAATTCTACCGAACGTATCTGCAGCACCTTGGAGCCTAAACTGGCCATCTCAAGCATTTCTTCAAAGGTAATAGTATTCAGTTTTCGAGCTTCCGGCACTACTCGTGGATCTGTTGTGTAAATACCATTGACGTCCGTATAGATTTGGCATTCATCAGCTTTGAGTGCTGCAGCAAGTGCCACTGCAGTCGTATCTGAGCCACCTCGCCCGAGTGTAGTGATATCACCTGCTTCGTCCCTACCCTGGAATCCGGCAACGATAATCACATTGCCAGCAGTCAAATCAGCACGAATATGATCTTCATCAATCTTCAGGATACGCGCCTTGGTATGAGCACTATCAGTTGTAATACTGACCTGGGAGCCGGTATAACTTTTTGCCTTGATACCCAGTTCACGCAAAGCCATTGCCAGCAGCCCGATCGTAACCTGCTCACCCGTTGCCAGAACAACATCCAGTTCACGAGGATTTGGATTGGTTTGAATTTCCTTTGCCAAAGAGATAAGGCGATTTGTCTCCCCACTCATGGCAGACACAACAATCACCAGTTTGTGTCCCTGCGCCCAGAATTCAGCCACTCGGCGCGCAACCTGCTTAATGCGCTCAACGCTGCCTACCGAAGTGCCGCCATACTTTTGAACAAGGAACGCCACGAAAGATATCTCTCAGAAATAAATAATTAAACGGTCGGGAATTCTACACAGTTCTTTGGAATAATTCTATTTCAGGATTCTGAACAAAAATACCAGGCTTCTCTGCATCAAAACCTTACCGTAGCGTCATCATTATTCTGCAAAAAACGGTTTTGCCGACTGACGCACACTCATTACATCACACCCAGTCAGATTCCATAGCCGGAATAGATTTATTATTCCCCGGCAAAACCACTATTTACCGCAGAAAATTAGAAAGTAATTCCCAGTTCTCGCAACGTTTCTTTGGTTATTTTTCCTTCAGCCAAACCATGCTGTTTCTGGAAATCCACCAATGCATTTTGAGTACGAGGGCCCATCATGCCATCTGCCGCCCCGGGATTTAGACCCGCATCCTTCAACGCCTTCTGAATTTTACGAATCAGATCCGGTGTAGCTTTGACAACTTCCAACCCATCATTGACAGTTTCTTTTATTGCCTCATTTACTTTTGGAGTCTCTGCCAGAACAGAATCAGCTTTTTCAGCAAAATTCCCAGCAGTTTCTTCCAATTCGTGTTTTACATCATCACCCGCAGCATTGACTGCCGATCCGGTTCGTTGAATAATTTCATCTGCTCTTGCCAGTATGGATTCCAATGATTCTTCTGTCGCTTCTCCAGCTTCAGATAGTCCCGGTTCAACTGCACTCTCATTACTCTGAGCAGCTTTCGAAGTTATCTCTGGCTGATTTTTCCTGGCGGTTTCTTCAGGTTGGTCACCGCAACCGGAAATAACTCCAACAAGAAACAGAACCAAAATACTCTTTGCAAAACGATCAGAATTTATTCTTTTCATTTCTGAATTTCCCCGTAAAAAATCGATGCATTTTTTAGATACTCCTGGTACTAAAACCAAGCCTGAAAACTCTATCTCCCTAATTGAATCATCGCCAGATCAAGTAAACACACTCCTGATACATATTCTTCCGCAACGTGGTTATTTTACTCTACGTGATTATACGAAACCTGTTTGGCAAGGTTAATAATGTATCAGGTTAAAAAATAAAATCACACAGAATTGACAGCAATATGTAATCTGGTGCCAGCCGGGGAAACACCGAATTACAGTCAACAGACCATAAAACAATAGACAGCCTGCATATAAATTATAAATGTTCGAATTCCAGGTTGATCAGATTGCGCTATATAGCCCTATGCATCAGTCATTTATTTGTGTGTTTCACCCACATCACTCTGGATTTCAATAATTCACAAGTTAGCGCATACACCGTGCCAAATCGGTCCCGGCAAATATTTTTAGGAAATTACCATGAACGAAACCATTCTTGTCCTCAATGCCGGTTCATCCAGTATCAAATACGCACTCTATCGAACAACATACGAAAGTATATCGATAATCTGCCGGGGAAAAATCGAGATCGGCAGCAATACTTCATCCCAGTTTCAAGTCAGGGATTCCCGAGGAGAATTACTCTGGCAGCAGCACCTTCACGTTCCTCATCATGAAAGTGCGATAGAAGTGATTTTACAATGGCTGGAGACACAAACAGATAAACAACGGCCAACGGTAGCAGGCCATCGCGTCGTTCACGGCGGTATATTATTTGACCAGCCAGTCATCATCAATGAGCAAGTCATCACCCAACTGTTCCAACTGGTTCCACTGGCGCCTCTGCATCAGCTTGACAGCCTGGCGGGAATTGAAACATTAAAACGACTCAAGCCAGATTTGCCACAGATTGCTTGTTTCGACACCAGTTTTCATCGTACCATGCCTGATGAAGAACGGATTTATGCACTACCTAGCCATTTAACAGATCAGGGAATCCAGCGTTATGGTTTTCATGGCCTTTCCTACGAGTATATTGCCCATATTCTGCACGATCATCTAGGCGATCGTGCAGCAGGACGCATCGTAGTAGCGCATCTTGGCAATGGTGCCAGCCTGTGCGCTTTGCGGCAGGGCAAAAGTATCGCTACTACGATGGGATTCACACCATTAGAAGGTTTGCCGATGGGTACACGTTGCGGCAACCTCGATCCGGCAGTATTGCTCTATCTGATGCGGGAGCAACAAATGAATCACGACATGCTGACAGACTTATTGTATCGTCACGCTGGCTTACTAGGTGTTTCCGGCATCAGCGCCGATATGCGTACGTTATTAGCCAGCGATGCCCCCCGCGCCAAACATGCCGTTGACCTGTTCATCTGGCAGGTATGCCGCCAACTGGGTGCAATGATAGCCGTACTGGAAGGTATCGATGGTTTGATTTTCACTGCTGGCATCGGCGAACATGCACCACAGATCCGAGCAGGGATCTGTGCTCGCCTCAAATGGCTGTCGATCAAGCTTGACGAGTCTGCCAATCAAGCCAATGCCATTCGTATCAGCACTGCTGAAAGCCATATCCCGGTCCTCGTTTTACCAACCGATGAAGAGAGCATCATCGCTCACCATACATTACGACTCATCATGGCGTAACTTGGGGCGATTCCAGATAACCTGACCTTAATGAGGTATTCAACATGACTCAGACTCCACAATCTCTCACGCCGGATGAACTGCAAAAAATAGACGCTTATTGGCGTGCCGCCAACTACCTTTCAGTCGGCCAGATCTACTTGCTCGACAACCCCTTGCTGCAAGCTCCGCTGACATTGCAAAACATCAAGCCCCGTTTGCTAGGACATTGGGGAACGACACCTGGACTCAATTTCATCTATGCTCATCTCAATCGCGTTATCCTACGTGATGATCTGAATATGATCTACATAGCTGGTCCCGGCCACGGCGGGCCTGCGCTGGCTGCCAACACTTATTTGGAAGGCACTTACTCTGAATATTATCCTGATATTTCGCAGGATATCCAGGGGATAAAGCATCTGTTCCGCCAATTTTCCTTTCCAGGCGGAATTGGCAGTCATGCCACGCCAGAAATCCCTGGTTCCATCAATGAAGGGGGGGAGCTCGGTTATTCACTTTCCCATGCCTTCGGTGCGGTGTTCGACAATCCGGGTCTGATCGCAGCCTGTGTCGTAGGTGATGGAGAAGCAGAAACCGGGCCATTGGCAGCTGCCTGGCATTCCAACAAATTTCTTAACCCAGCTCAAGATGGTGTAGTGCTGCCGATCTTACATCTGAACGGCTATAAAATTGCTAACCCCACCATTCTGGCACGTATTAGCCGTGAAGAACTGAATCAGCTGTTCTATGGCCACGGCTATCGGCCATACATCGTTGAAGGAGAAGATCCACTGGCCATGCATCAGCTCATGGCCAGTACACTAGATCAGGTATTGACTGAAATCAGATCGATCCAGGCCCAAGCCCGACTCGAGGGCGTAACCCGGTATCCCCGCTGGCCCATGATCATCCTGCGCACCCCGAAGGGATGGACTGGACCCAAAACAGTCGATGGCCTGAAAATAGAAGGCTCCTGGCGTTCCCATCAAGTACCCCTCTCAGAGCTGGCAAAAAAACCGGAACATCTCCAGCAACTTGAAGCTTGGCTCAAAAGCTACCGTCCAGAGGAGCTGTTCGATACTCACGGACGGCTGATTGAACCACTCCAGGCATTGGCACCGCTTGGTAATCGGAGAATGGGTGCCAACCCGCATGCTAATGGTGGATTACTGAAAGAACCACTGCATATGCCAGATTTCCGGGAATACGCGGTTGAGGTTGCACAACCCGGCCAGATTGAAGCTGAAGCGACCCGGGTCATGGGCAGCTTCCTGAGAGACATCATGCGCCTGAATCTAAGAAGCTGTAACTTTCGGGTATTTGGGCCGGATGAAACAGCTTCCAACCGATTGGGAAACCTGTATGAGGTCACACCCAAAACATGGTTGGCCGAAACTTTAGCTGAGGATGAACACTTGGCGCCAGATGGCCGAGTAATGGAAATTCTCAGTGAACACCTTTGTCAAGGATGGCTGGAAGGCTATCTACTGACTGGGCGGCATGGTCTTTTTTCCTGCTATGAAGCATTCATTCACATCATCGATTCGATGTTCAACCAGCATGCCAAATGGCTAAAAATCAGCAAGGAAATCCCATGGCGCAGACCTATCGCCTCACTCAATTATTTGCTGACTTCCCACGTCTGGCGTCAGGATCATAACGGATTTTCCCATCAAGATCCTGGTTTCATTGATCATGTGATCAACAAAAAAGCCGATACCATCCGTATTTATCTACCGCCTGATGCTAACTGTCTATTGTATGTCACAGACAAATGTCTGCGCAGCAGTAATTTCGTTAATGTCATCGTTGCCGGGAAGCAGCCACAACTGCAGTGGCTGGATATGGATGCCGCGATCAAGCATTGCACGGCCGGTATCGGCATATGGGGATGGGCCAGTAACGACCAGGACGGCGAGCCTGATGTCGTCATTGCCTGCGCCGGAGATGTTCCAACTATTGAAGCCCTAGCTGCTGTGAGCATTCTACGTGAACACCTGCCCGACCTGCGTATCCGGGTGATCAATGTCGTTGATCTGATGACTCTGCAGCATCACCTGGAACATCCGCAAGGTCTATCTGACCGGGAATTCGACACCTTGTTCACCACAGACAAACCTATCATTTTTGCCTATCACGGCTACCCTTGGCTAATTCACCGCCTAACCTACCGTCGTACCAACCACCATAATTTGCATGTGCGCGGCTATAAGGAAGAAGGCACTACTACCACACCATTCGATATGGTGGTACTTAACGACATGGATCGCTTCCATCTGGTTGATGACGTCATCGACCGCGTTTCCCATCTGGGTTATAACGCAGCCTATCTCAGACAAATCATGCGTGACAAACTGATCGAGCACCGCGAATATATCAACCGCCACGGTGAAGATATGCCGGAAATCAGAGATTGGAAATGGACGACACTACCGTGATATCAATAATATAACCATCAACTGGATTGTTTTATATTGTCTGTAGCTGTTTACTGTTTAGTCCCACGATAAGCGAGGATATCTTACACCAGCATTCGTGGGACTAAATATCGCGTCCCAGATGATTGTATCGTTTTTTATGAAAGAGGTGGGAATGCGTTTTATACCATTCTTTCATGGCCTGTATTGGAGTTTTACTCTTGAGGGCAGACTGCGGCAGTTACTAATTATACAGACTGGCATAACGTATCAGAGTCTGTTTCAGATCTTCAGCGCTATTGAATCGATGTGTTTTGAGTACATCAGCAATACGTCTGTTGAAACGTTCGACCATTCCATTGGTTTGCGCAGTACGTGACCCCCGGATCAGGTGATGTTCGATACCGAGTTCCTGGCATAGTTGGTCAAACTGATGATTGTCACTGGGGTTGCGTTCATGGCTGGCAAACAGTCCATCAGTAAATGACTTGCCGTTGCCTGTCAGAATACGGGGATCCTGATCTGACTGGTTATTCTCATGTCAACAAATATCCTGTAGCCGTTCGCTGATGCAGTAACTGTCTTCTTGCTTCCCGTCGCCCTAATCTGCTTTTTCCTTCTGTATCATCATGCACTTCGAGGCAATTACCTCCATCAGATCACGCCAGGAATCTACAAATTTTTTGGCTCCCTCTTCCTGCAGCCTGGCAGCAAGAGCATCAATATCAATCCCTGCTCCAGCAAATTGTTGCAGAACGGCTTCACTGTCACCGCCATCAACAGGCATAGTTCCACCACTCAAATCACCATGATCTACCAGCGCACTCAAAGTCTTCTCAGGCATGGTGTTAATTGTAAAAGGTGCAACAAGCGCTGTCACGTAAAGCACATCAGAAGCCTTGGGATCCTTGGTACCTGTACTAGCCCACAATAAACGCTGCGGCCGTGCACCCGCATTGTAGATACGCAACCAGCGGGCGGAGCCAAGCTGTTCGCATACCGCTTTATAGGTGCGATGAGCAATGGCAATACCTAGTTTGTTCTGTAATGCTTCTGGAACCTTGCCAGCCACTGCCGCATCCCACCGGCTGATAAACAGGGATGCAACGGAGATCACATCAGGATTCAGTCCAGCTTCGATACGCCGCTCAATTCCACGCAGATAAGCCTCGGCTGCCGCCACATACTGCTCACGGCTGAATAATAAAGTCACATTGATCGGAATTCCGGAAAAAATTGCTTCTTCAATGGCAGGCAAACCTTCCCTGGTTCCTGGAATCTTGATCAGAAGATTCGGCCGCTCCACCTGACTATGCAAATTCTTTACAGCTGCAATGGTACTGGCGGTATCGTATGCCAATAGAGGAGATACTTCTAACGATACCCAACCATCAATGCCATTGGTACGGTCATAAATCGGACGAAATAAATCAGCAGCCTGAGTAAGATCCTCTAGCGCCAGATCGAAAAAAATTACCTCACCCGATTTTCCTTGTGCCAGATCAGCACGGATGGAAGCATCATAAGCATCGCTATGCTTGATCGCATGGTTAAAAATTGTCGGGTTCGAGGTTAACCCTGTTACTGACAGCTCATTAATATAACGTTTGAGTGTGCCATTAATTAATAAATCACGTGTAATGTTATCGAGCCAGAGACTCTGGCCGAGATTATGCAAAAGTTGTGTCGCTTTCATAATTCTGCTCCTTGGAAAATCGCCGGACCGATAACTGCGCGCCGGCAATACCCAGTATACGTGCATCAGATAAAATCGCTATGGCTGACGACCTTTGAATGATGTTGCCGCATCGGCAACCCGGCGCCAACAATCGCTCGGCTACCTCTTCCTGCGACAATTTGTCGCATTCTCATTTCCTGCTTTTGTCCGGATAATTTGATCCGGACAAACAATGGTTATTATGACTCTTTTCGCTACTGCATCATGTCTTCATCGGATTCCCCCGTATTTACAGCACTTTATAAACAATACCAGTCACAATTGATCAGTCGCATCACCTGTCTGGTCGGTTGCCGTGAAACAGCAGCTGATCTCGCCCAGGAAGCCTATATCCGGTTACTGGGCCACCGCGATTTATCGAATATATTGAGTTTGTCCGCTTATCTGTTCCGGATCGGCCATAACCTGGCGATGGATCACCAGCGTGACCCCTTAAATAAAATAGAATACCTGCTGCTCGACGAAACCCTGCCCTGCCCGCTGCTCCAGCCGCATGAAATCGTGAGTCTCCGGCAGCAATGCAGACTATTACTGGATACGATCGCCTCTATGCCGCAAGGTTGCCGTGATGTTTTTCTGCTGCGTAAAATCGATGAGCTCAGTTACAGTGAAATCTCCATCCATCTCAATATTTCCGAGAAAACCGTGCAACGACGTCTGGTACAGGCTATGTTGCGTTGCCACCGCAGCATGAACCGTATGACCGACCGGTAATACTATATGTCCGCTTCCGGCCCTCCTGACGAACAGCTGCTCAAACAGGCACTGAAGTGGTTTTTTCTATTACAGTCTGAACACTGTACGGATGAAGACAAGCGGAAATTCAACCGCTGGTTCTGTAAAAATGAAGCTCATCAGGCAGCCTATACGCATGCTGAGCGCTTATGGTCTGAAACAGACAAACTGAAAGAAACACCCGATATTCCCGGTTTGCATGAAGCCAGACGACGCCGGCCCAAACACCAGCCGGCCGGCATATTCGGCTGGGCACTGTTCTTCCTGATTTCATCTGCTTTGATGAGTATCAGCTGGCTGGAATACAACGCTGAAACCGTCACTTATTCCACCCGATTGGGAGAGCAGCGTCTCATCTCCCTAGCGGATGGCAGCCGTATCAACATGAATACGGCTACCCGTCTGCACGTCCGCATTTCTTACCTGCAACGCAAAATTACGCTGGATGCGGGAGAAGCCGTTTTTGACGTTGCACACGAAACCTGGCGTCCTTTTGTCGTGCATACAGACAAATTGCAAATCCAGGATATCGGTACCCAATTCAACGTACACAGACAGCAGGATGAGATCTCAGTCACGGTATTGGAAGGCGCGGTGGAAATCGATGGCGTACGTCTGGATGAAGGATATCAGCAATACTACTCCTCTCGCAGTGATCATGCGGTCCTCCGCCCGGTCGATACCGAACAGATCGCAGCCTGGCAGCACGGGCGGCTGATATTCCGCCAGACTCCTCTGGCAGCAGTCACAACCGAGCTGGAACGCTATCACCCGGTACACTTCATTTTTACTGACCCCGCCATTGCACATGAGACGCTGAGCGGAACATTCGGCACCCGTGATCTGCCACTTTTCCTCAGCAGCCTGGAAAAGGCTTTACCAGTCAGGGTAAAAAAACTGCCGGACGGGCAAACCCTGCTGATCGACCGGATAAATAAAAAAATGTGACCAGTTCATCGTGTTTTTCACGTCTTACCAGACAGGACATCAGAAACCTTTATACCTTCCTGACTGGAGAAAAACACCATGAAATCTATTGCCGGATTATTTTCGTTACTGCTTCTGCTATGGGCGAATACGGCCAATGCGCAAAATGACATCCCCTATTCCTTCAATCTTCCTGCACAGCCTCTTTCTTCCACACTGAATCACCTGGCCAATATCACTGGCATCAAGCTGATTTATGCGGATGAAATCACCCGAAATCATCTTTCTCCACCTCTACACGGCAACTTCACACTGGCAGAAGCATTGAACCAGGTACTGAATAAAAACCGGTTGAAGTACGAGATGGTCGATAACAGCATGGTCGTCATCAGCCAGGCTGCTGCCAATACGGTTTTACCTGAAATCACCATCACCACTGATTCATCCGCGGCCGGTAACGAAGCCTCACTAACCGTTCCGAATACCGCACAGGCAACGGCCAATATCCAGTACACACCCGGTGCCGTCGAAGTCATATCCGATGCCCGATTCAAAAGTACACCGGCACAAACCATCAAGGACATCGTCGGCTGGATACCCGGTGTCATCGCCCAACCCAAATCGAATATCGATAACCGGATATCGATCCGCGGCTCCGGATTAACGCGCAACTATGGCAACCGTGGCATCAATATGTATATGGACGGCATCCCGATCAACACTGCTGACGGCCTGTTCGATGTCTTCGAAATCGATCCAGGTGCTTACCGCTACGTCGAAGTGTTCAAGGGTGCCAATGCACTGCGTTACGGAGCCAACTCTCTCGGTGGCGCAATCAACCTCGTCACACCGACAGGGTATGATGCTTCCCGGTTCAGCGGGCGAGTGGATACAGGCAGTTTCGGCTATATGAAAGGACAGGTGAGCACGAGCGGAATCCACGGCCCGCATGATTATTTCATCACTGCATCGGCACAGCGCGAGGATGGCTATCGTGATCACAGCAATGGCCATATGGTACTCGGTAGTGCCAACTTCGGTTATCGATTCTTACCGGATGCCGAGACACGCTTTTACCTGAACGCAAATACATGGCGCCAGCGTTTACCAGGCGAGCTGACCAAGCGCATGGTGCTGGATTCACCACGCAGCGCCGATCCCGAGTTCGTACGGCAGGATCAGCAACGCAACATCGACTCAGTGCGGCTCGCCAACAAGACTACGCTACGCTTCGGCCCCACCACGGTCGACTTTGGTCTCTTTGGCCACCATCGCCATGTGGATCATCCTATCTACCGGTACCTGGACTACTATGTCCATGACTACGGCGGCTTCGCGCGTGCAACCGATGACCGTCTGATCGCCGGCTTCCGCAACCGCTTCGTCGCGGGTGCAAACGTTCATAACGGCAAAATCAACTACAAAGAATATATCAACCCGGGAGATGCGGTGAAAAGTGCACTCGCCATGTCCACGGTAGATAAATCACAGAACTATTCAATCTATGTGGAAAACAGTTTCTACTTCCTGCAGAATGTCGCGCTGGTTGCTGGCGGGCAGTTCCTGCATGCGATTCGCGACCGGAATGACCGTTTCCTGGCGGATGGCGATCAGTCGGGCCGCCGTGCTTACAGCATCTTCAGCCCCAGAGGAGGATTGTTGTGGGACATTGCTCCCGATGTACAGATCTTTGCCAATATCTCACGCAGTGCCGAAGTACCGACTTTCGACACGAACACCTTTATGACACCCGCTAGTTCGGAACTCGATGCCCAGACTGCTACCACCTATGAAATCGGAACACGCGGGCACAGAGCCGATTTCAAATGGGATATCGCCTTCTATCGCGCCCATATCAGAAATGAGCTGCAATGCCTGAGAACGTCGCCGTTCAGCCCATGTACGGTAGTCAATGCAGATCGTACCGTACATCAGGGGATCGAACTGGGATTCGGTGCCGCATTTCTCAAAGGAATCGCCGCCCGGAAAGATCTTCTCTGGCTCGACATAGCCTACACCTACAACGATTTCTTTTTTGACAATGACACCCTTTATGGAAACAACAAGCTGCCCGGCGTACCACCCCACTACCTGCGCGCAGAAGTGCTCTACAAATATCCGAATGGATTCCACGCCGGTCCAAATGTGGAATGGATGCCACGAGCCTACTACGCTGATAATGCTAATAATCTCTCCATTGGCTCATACGCGCTCCTAAACTTCAGAATCAGCTATGACCCAGGTAAAAAATGGTCCGGTTACCTCGAAGGACGTAATCTACTTGATACCCGCTACATCTCAACCACGATCACCTCCGGCACGGCTGATGCCACCTCCGCACTCTTCAATTCCGGCTATGGTCGGGCAATTTACGGTGGCATACGGTTCAACTGGTGAAAACAAAAATTTCAAATCTATCGTACAGGTTGTACAGCTTCACACTGCTCACCAATCCAGCGACCGGTTGTGTCAGCAGATACATAAACCGGCATGTCCTGCACTGTACTATTGAATTCTGTTCTCCCAGTAAAACTTTCAGGTGTAGAAAAAACACCTTCAGCATGGCCATTCCCTTTAAAGCGCGGATTATCGCAAACGAGTTCCACTTGATAGCGATTCCCGGATCGACTGGCATTGACAACCGTGCATCCGGACTGATTCTCATAAAAATTAGAGGGAATATCCTGTTGTGCCATCTCCGGCGTGATACAAACCCGAGAAGTAGCCGCACCATCCTTGATCCGCGGAATTTTCACTCCGTACTGTTTGGCCAGCATGGTAATTTGCTGCATCTGCTCGGATGGAACATGTTGAACCAGCCCGAGTAAATCCGATCGGGTTGTCACTTCCCATAACCCGGCCCGGATGGCAGTTTCAGCCCGACCAAGCGTGCTAACCATTAACAGCAGGACAATCAATATAACCTTGAATGTAGTCTTGTACATAGCGGTATCAGTCAATGATGTCCACGGTTCTTTTTATTATCTTCCCTGATTTCAATAATTTCAGCATCCTCGATTATCCCGTTACTCTGCTCAGCCGAAGCAGCCATTGATTGCCGGAGTTTGCGCCGCAGCCACCACAATCGCGCACTAACTACTGCTGCCACAGCCGCAAACAACGCCAGTACAATCGAAAAGAAGAACGCACCCAACACTACCACCACAATCACTACTGGTATCAGCGTCAGATAAAATGCCCACCGGTTAATCGGCGATGTATTCAGTGATTCACCTGTCGGATCAGCTTGCCCCTGATGAATAATCCTTCTAATAATTATTTTTCTGTAGTCGTCATGCATTGCATCCACTCCTCTATCTCAACCACACTTTTAGGCACTGACCGGGTAAGCACTTCATGCCCGGTCGATGTAACAGCTACATCATCCTCGATTCTTATACCAATATTCCAGAAATGCTCCGGGATATCTTCGGCGGGGCGAATATAACAACCTGGCTCTACAGTCAGCGTCATCCCAGAAACCAGTGTACGCCACTGTCCGGCCTGCTTGTATTCTCCCGCATCATGTACATCCAACCCTAACCAGTGACCGGTCCGGTGCATATAGAATCGTTTGTAGGATTCCGTTTCCATCACTGCATCCGGGCTACCTTCGCATAAGCGCAAGTCAATCAATCCTTGTACCAGTACCCGCAAAGCTGCCTGATGCGGCATATCCCAATTATTACCCGGCCGAACTGCATCAATGGCAGTCAGCTGGGCAGCAAGTACCAACTGATAAACATCTTTCTGTGCAGCCGAAAAGCTACCATTTATCGGAAAAGTACGTGTAATATCCGCTGCATAACCATGCAATTCACAGGCAGCGTCAATCAACAACAAATCACCTGCTTTCAGCCGTGCGTCATTCTGAACATAGTGCAATACACATGCATTCGCACCGCCCGCCACAATAGATGTATAAGCGGGAGACTGAGCACCTTGCTGACGAAATTCATAGAGCAGTTCAGCTTCTATTTCATATTCATGCTTACCGGGACGAGTCGCCTGCATGGCGCGCTTGTGTGCATCAGCTGAAATCCTGGCTGCTTCCCGCATCACCGCCAGTTCATGATCATCCTTGACCAAGCGCATTTCATCGAGTAAATGGCGGATATCTCGTATTTCTGCCGGTGCTGATATGCCTTTCCTGATCTGTTCTCGCACACGGCTGATCCACCCGATCACACGCTGATCCCAGGAAACATCATGACCGAATGCATGAAATACCACAGGTTGATTCGCTAGCAGCTCACCGACAAGCTCATCCAGCCGGGTAATGGGATAAGCTGCGTCAAAACAAAATGCTTCTCGTGCCGCATCCGGCCCATAACGAAACCCATTCCATATTTCATGTTCACTATCCTTGTCCCGACAGAATAAAATCTGTTGCGATGTGTTTTCATCCCCGGTAGCAACCAATAACAAAACCGCTTCAGGCTCCTGGAAACCGGTTAAATAGTAGAAGTAGCTATCGTAACGATAGGGATAATTTGTATCACGGTTACGGTATTTCTCCGGTGAAGTAGCAATTACAGCAACACCTTGCTGAATGTGTGACAGCAGTTGTTTTCTGCGATCGATATACGTCTGGACTGGAATCATGTCACCGGATTCCAGTAATAGTTTCAGAAAACAGTCGGGAATTTGCCAGACCACCGACCATGTATCTTCCAGACATCGATAATATGAAAAACCCGTATGGATACAAAAGCATTATTAACTCCCGGTTTCTTTTTATGGTTAAAATGTAACATTTCCTTATGAGGCCAAATCATGTATCGCATTGCCCCTAGCATTCTTTCTGCCAATTTTGCCAGACTAGGCGAAGAAGTCACACAAGTCCTGGATTCTGGTGCGGACATCATTCACTTCGATGTCATGGATAATCATTACGTTCCCAATCTGACGATCGGGCCACTGGTATGCGAAGCGATCCGCCCTCTGACCAAAGCAATTATCGACGTGCATCTGATGGTTGAACCAGTTGATCGCATTATTCCGGATTTTGCCAAGGCGGGCGCCAACATTATCTCCTTTCATCCGGAAGCTTCGCGGCATATTGACCGTACCATCGGGCTCATCAAAGAGCAAGGATGCAAAGCAGGCATGGTTTTCAATCCGGCCACACCGCTTTCGTATCTTGATCATGTTCTGGATAAACTTGATCTGATCCTAATTATGTCGGTCAATCCCGGGTTTGGCGGGCAGGCCTTTATTCCCGAGGCACTGAACAAACTGCGTCTGACAAGAGAACGCATCAATGCAAGCGGTCGCGATATTCTGCTGGAAATTGACGGTGGCGTGAAGGTGAGTAATATTGCAGAAATTGCTCGCGCTGGTGCGGATACGTTTGTTGCGGGCTCCGCCATTTACAGTGCAGGTAAAGACAGCGATCCTCATCGCTACGATAGCGTTATCGCTGCCATGCGGGCCGAATTAGCAAAAGTTACCTGACCAGGAACCAACATATGACCCAATCTAACATACAACCGTCCAATCGAACCTCGTTTCCGATTCCACTTAAAGCTGTCATCATTGATCTGGATGGCACTCTGCTTGACACTGCCCAGGATCTCGCGCTAGCGGCCAATGCGATGCTGCGCGAGCTACACATGGCAGAACTGCCGCTATCCACCATACAAAGTTTTATTGGCAAAGGAGTCCCCAAGCTGGTTAAACGCACGCTTACCAACAGCCCGGATGATGAGCCGGATCCCGCACTGTTCGAGCAGGCATTGCCGATATACGAACGTTGCTACGCAGAGAACTTGCATGTGTATACACGCCCCTATCCTGGCGTCATCGAGGGACTCGAACAGCTCAAGCAGAGTGGATTTCGCCTGATTTGCATTACCAATAAAACAGAAATCTTTACACTCCCGCTGTTACACAAAACCGGGCTGCGGGATTACTTTGAACTGGTACTGTCCGGTGACAGCCTCCCGAAAAGAAAGCCGGATCCGCTGCCACTACTGCATGCCTGCAAACATTTTAGTGTTTTACCCAACGCAGCGCTGCTGATCGGTGATTCATCCAACGATGCTATTGCCGCACGCGCGGCAGGCTGCCATATCTTCTGTGTACCCTATGGATACAATGAAGGGCATGATGTGCACAAACTCGATTGTGACGCGGTTGTTAATTCGATCGTTGAAGCAAACAGTCTGATTACCTGCCAGCGCGATGCCTGACTGGCAATGAAACACATAAAGCTATACCGGCTTGTCACCGTGATAAACATGCAACAGCCGGTATAACCTCATTCCATCACTTTACCATTTTAGTAACACTCTGCCTTCCATGGATCATTGCATATCTGAAAGTGAATTCAACGATCTGAAAGCACAAGGGTATAACCGCATACCTTTGGTGCTGGAGACATTCGCCGATCTCGACACTCCCCTTTCCATTTATCTCAAACTGGCCAATCAGCCCTATTCTTACCTGCTGGAATCGATACTGGGAGGAGAACGGTTCGGACGCTATTCGATTATTGGATTACCCGCAACAACCAGGCTAGAAGCTTGCTCCAACCATATTCGTATAATCAGTAACGATACTATAGAAGAAAAAATCGACACAACCGATGTACTTGGTTTTATTGACTCTTTCCTAAATCGGTTCAAAGTTGCTCCTTACGCCAAGTTACCTCGTTTTGGCGGAGGTCTGGCTGGCTATTTTTCCTATGACACCGTTCGTTACATTGAACCCAGGCTGTCTGGTCGTGCCCGTCCAGATACGTTACAGACACCGGATATTTTGCTACTGCTCTCGGAAGAACTGATCGTTATGGACAATCTTTCCGGCAAACTTTATCTGATTATCTACATCAATCCAACATTGGAAAATGCTTATCAGACCGGGAAAGATCATCTCAAGAAATTATTACATAAACTGCGGGAGCCTCTGCCAGTACCAGTCGAAAAACCAACCTCTTCCGGAATAGCTGTTAATGAGTTTTCCGAAGCTGACTTTATTGCCGTTGTGGAAAAGGCTAAACGCTATATTGTCGAAGGCGACATCATGCAGGTTGTCCTCTCACAACGCACTAGTAAACCCTATTCCGCTTCACCACTCGCATTGTATCGTGCCTTGCGTAGCCTTAATCCATCACCCTACATGTTCAATTATCATTTAGGTGACTTTCACGTCGTGGGGGCCTCACCAGAAATTCTGGTCAGACTGGAAAAGGATACGGTTACCGTCCGCCCGATTGCCGGCACTCGGCCACGTGGATTGAATATTCAGGCAGATCAGGCGCTGGCAGTAGATTTACTGGCAGACCCCAAAGAACGAGCCGAACACATCATGCTGATGGATCTGGGGCGCAACGATATCGGCCGGGTTGCACGGACAGGCAGTGTCAAGGTCACTGAAAACATGCAAATAGAATATTATTCGCACGTTATGCATATTGTTTCCAATGTCGAAGGGAAACTCAAACCGGATCTGAACGCCATTGATGTATTACGCGCCACTTTCCCGGCAGGCACTGTTAGTGGGGCACCTAAGGTCAGAGCAATGGAAATCATCGACGAGCTGGAAATCTCAAAACGTGGAATCTATGCCGGTGCAGTTGGTTATCTCGGATTCAACGGTGATATGGATCTGGCTATCACTATCCGTACCGGAATCATCAAGGATGGTATGTTACATGTGCAGGCAGGTGCAGGCATTGTCGCCGATTCCATTCCGCAGAATGAGTGGATTGAAACATGCAACAAGGCCAAAGCATTATTACGCGCAGCAGAGATTGCCGAAAACGGACTGGACAGTGCAATTACCTGAATATTCTCTTACCTGCTGGCAAAGAAATTTTACTTCAAGACGGATTGGAACGAGTACCTACCCCGTATTCGTAAACAAGCTTGCCTCCCAGCCAACCAGCAATACAGAGAACGATCAACCCTAAGACCGACAAGGCAACAGCAGCCAGGCCTGGTTGTCCCAACCGGGTGCCGTCCAACCGCAGAAACAGGCTAACTGTGTACAACGACCAGCTGGCCATCATCAACAGCATATGCTGATTGGCAATTTTCATGGCAGGGCTTTGCTGATCAATTTTTGCAAGCTCCATCAATCCTGCCACCATGGCAAACAATGCACTAATCGTTCCAATAATGAGCAGCACCCCGGCCATCCGGCTGACCAGCTCATTTGTCGTAAACAAACTAGCAATATCACACAACGTTGATATAAACCAGGTTGCAATCGGAAAATGAACCAACATTGGATGAACGGGGTGTCTCATAGCAAGGTTTCCTTTTTCAGGGTTACGTTAAAACAATACGCTCAACAATGTGAGAAAGCCTGCTACGGCTATCCCCGCATGAATAAAAACAATATTTTTAGATGCCACATTACCTTTCATGTGAATTGAGGCAAGATAAAACCCGCCCAATGCTGCCACAACCAGCAGACCTAATGCAGCGGTCAGACGATTATCACCCGACCCCTCCAGCACCACCAGTATCAGCGTCACCAGACCGGCTGCACCCAGCAGCGCATGCACGATTGAAACAGCCCACGGCGCAAGCTGCCCGGAAAGCACTTTTGAAGCCAGAAACAAACCTCCGACAGCAGCAATCGCAAAAATTATAATTGCAATCATAGTCATTGACATCTTTACTCCCTCCTCTTTTTAATAATGGGTTTTTACTATATTACACGCTAGAATACTTTTGCAATTTAAATATGTCAAAACTTGAAATGATGTTTAATTGATCATGAAATCTGCTTTATCGTTGCTGGGAGAACGCCAGCAGTCTTTGCTCACTACCTTGCTGCATCATCGCAAAGGGTTAACCGTAGAGGAATTATCCGGTCTGCTGGCCATTTCCCGGAATGCCGTCAATCAGCACCTTACTCACCTAAGCGGCAGTGGTTTCATTCAAAGTTCCTTGCAGGAAAGTACCGGCGGCAGACCCGGCAAGGTATACACGCTGACACCCAATGGCCTGGAACTTTTCCAGCGACGGTACTCATTTCTGGCAAAACTGCTACTTTCCTGGATAGATAAGAACATGGGAGAACGCGAGCTTGATACGTGTCTGACCGAGCTCGGAAAAGAAATGGCAAATGGGCTTGAGCATCGCATCACGCAATACTCCTCATACAATGACAGACTGCAGGAAGCCGTTACCATCATGAGTGAACTTGGTTACGACACCAAGCTACATCAGCTATCTGAAAATCAGGCAGAAATCGTTGCGAACAACTGTGTTTACCAGGAACTCGCTCAGCAGCACAGTGAATTTTGCCAACTTGATATTAGTTTTTTGAAGCATCTATTGAAGGCTGATATCGAGCATACGGAATGTATTGTGAGAGGCGGTAAACATTGTCGTTTCAAAATAACCGGCACAAAAGAATCGCGATCGCGATAGCCACACTGGCCCCAAACAGCAGCGTTATAATTTTTCAGCTTCATTCACAACGCGAATAAGCAACAGTGGCTCTTCACATCCGGCAAAATAACAAGCGGAAATAACCAAATGTCCTCATCGCAATTAAAAAGAATTGGCGCTTCATTATTCATCGCATCAAGCCTGCTCTCGATTTCCCTTGCTCATGCAAATGAAGATGGTTTGATCAAAACATTGACTGGTTACAACATCAATGAAATCACACCGACTCCATCCATCAAACTGAAATTTGGCGGATGGGTGGAAACCGGCTTCAGTGGTAATCCGCGTGGTCCGCGTAATAAATCTAACTATCCGGTGTCGTTCAATGATGGCGCCAACCAGTTCAAGCTTCATCAGCTGTATGCCTATATCGAAAAAGAAGTTGATCCCAGTAAAAATACCTGGGATATCGGTATGCGTGCCGATCTTCTGTATGGTACGGATGCAAAGTTTTCGGCCACCACCAACTTCGACACCAGTATTTTTGGAGATAGTCCTAAACATCAATTGGTATTTCCCCAGTTGTACGCAAACCTATTCGCTCCGATCGGGAATGGCGTCACGCTGTCAATTGGCCACTTTTATACACTTATCGGCTATGAATCCGTGATGTCATCCAGTAACTTTTTCTTCTCACATGCCTACGCCATGCGTTATGGCGAACCTTTTACGCACATGGGAATATTGTTCTCCTACCCGGTCAACTCTAATCTTACCGTCAAAAATGGGATCGTTACCGGCTGGGATAGTCTTTCTCGACACACCCCCAATTATATGGGTGGATTAAATTATGCTACCGACGATGGAAGAACCACACTTGCAGTTTCACTGATTACCGGAGATACAAGAACCGGTAGCTTGCATGAGAATCACAATCGCACCATGTACAGTGTAGTGATGGAACATCGTCTCCTAGAAAAATTGCGTTATGTATTTCAGCACGATTTTGCAATCGAGACCAGGGCGACTGAAACTCCCTCTGCTGCATGGTACGGTATTAACCAGTATCTTTTGTATGACATTTCAAAGCAACTCGGCGCAGGATTGCGTGTGGAATGGTTTTACGACAAGAATGGAACGCGCGTAATGGGAGATGGCAATAATGAGGATTTCATCGGTATTACAGCAGGATTAAACTACAAACCTGTTCCCGGAATCACTTTGCGCCCGGAAATTCGCTACGACTTGGCTACTCGCCATCATGTATTCAGGGATGGCAGAGACAACGACCAGATACTGCTCTCGGCCAGTGCTATCCTGCATTTCTGATTCTCTGGATATTTTCTATCTGGCTGGCCAAACAGAAAAAACAGCCAGCCAGTTACTGCTCTACATTCACTTCTTCGGCACGTAGAGATCCGTGATCGTACCCTCAGCCAGTTCTGCGGAAAAAAGGACGGTTTCGGATAAAGTGGGATGGGGATGGATAGTCAGCCCGATATCCTGCATATCCGCCCCCATTTCCAGCGCCAGCACTGTTTCCGAGATCAACTCCCCTGCATGAGCACCCACAATTCCTGCACCAAGAATTCTTCGGGTAGTCTTGTCAAAGAGTAATTTGGTCATGCCTTCATCACGCGCCAGGGTGATGGCACGACCACTAGCTGCCCAGGGAAATACTGCTTTCTCATAAGCAATACCCTGTTTTTCGGCTTCGGTCTCTGTCAGTCCCATCCAGGCAACTTCAGGATCGGTATAGGCCACCGAAGGAATGGTGCGCGCATCGAATGCCACCTTGTGCCCGGCAATAACTTCTGCTGCTATTTTGCCTTCATGTGAGGCCTTGTGTGCCAGCATAGGATCTCCAACAATATCGCCAATTGCAAAAATATGAGCAATATTGGTTCGCATCTGCTTATCCACCGTGATGAAACCGTGCTCATCCACGCTCACACCCGCTGCCTCAGCATTGATCAGCTTTCCGTTAGGTCGACGCCCAACCGCAACCAACACTCGATCATAGCGTTGTGGCTCCGGTGCCTGCTCGCCTTCAAAAAACACCTGCACCTCCTTACCGTCCACTTCAATCCGACTGACACTGGTATTGAGGTAAATCGCCTCACATCCAGCTTTCAGTCTCTTATGAAGCGGTTTAACCAGATCAGCATCGGCGCCTGGAATAAGCTGCACCATCTGTTCCACAATACTGATTTTGCTACCCAGTGCATGATAGACCGTAGCCATCTCCAACCCGATGACTCCACCTCCCACAATAAGCATGCGCGGCGGGATCTCCGTCAATGCCAGTGCGCCGGTCGAATCAATAATGCATTCGTTATCCGGTAATATCGGGATGCGTGCAGCGCTGGATCCGGCCGCAATAATGCAATGCTCAAATGAAACTGTTTCGATCCCATCCGATGTTTCAACTTCAATTAGATGCGAATTGGCAAACTTCCCGGCGCCATGAATAACGGTCACCTTGCGTTGCTTAGCCAGCATCGATAATCCCTTGGTCAGCTTGCCCACAACCGATTCTTTCCAGGAACACAGTTTGCCAATATCAATTTCCGGCCTTCCGAAATGAATACCGTACTGATCCGCCTCTTTTGCTTCGGTAAGCGTTTTTGCAGCATGCAACAGTGCCTTGGAGGGAATGCAACCCACATTCAGACAAACCCCTCCCAATGTGGAATAACGCTCAATCAACACCACTTGTTTACCCAAATCGGCCGCACGAAACGCTGCCGTATACCCTCCCGGACCGGCACCCAGCACAACCACTTCAGCACGTAACTTGCCACGCGCAGTTTCAGGTGACGGCACCACTATCCTGGAAGGTACTTTGCCTGCACCTGCAACAACGGGTTGATCGGTAACTTTAGTCTCATCATAGGATGATGCTGAAGGCACAGCCTCCGCGTCCTTGACTTCCAGCGTGGCAATGAGCGATCCTTGTGAAATCTTATCACCGGCTTTGACGTGCATTTCTTTCACGATGCCCGACTGAGGCGCCGGAACTTCTATCGAAGCTTTATCGGTCTCGAGTACCAACAGCGGCATTTCCTGTTCTACCCGATCCCCCGGTTTAACCAGAGTTTCTATGACTGGAACATCCTTAAAATCGCCAATATCAGGCAAAACTATTGTTGTAAATTGTGTCATCTTCTTATTCCCTGATATGGCCATCACCCAGCACGATAAACTTCTGGCTGGTCAGTCCTTCCAGCCCCACTGGGCCACGTGCGTGCAACTTATCTGTAGAAATACCAATTTCCGCTCCCAGACCATATTCAAATCCGTCAGCAAAACGGGTTGAAGCATTCACCATGACCGAACTGGAATCTACTTCACGCAGAAATTGTCGCGCACGCGAATAATTTTCTGTCACGATAGTATCGGTATGTTGTGATCCATAGGTGGCAATATGCGTAATGGCCTCATCAATATCAGCCACAATACGAACACTCAGAATCGGCGCGAGATATTCAGCATACCAGTCTTCCTCCACAGCCGGTTTCATTCGGGAAACAAGTGCACATGCTGCCTCATCCCCCCGTAATTCCACCTCTTTTTCCAAAAATATTTGGCAGATGCGTGGTAAAAATTGTTCAGCAATCCCAGTATGCACCAGTAACGTCTCCATGGTGTTGCATGTGCCGTAACGCTGAGTTTTAGCATTATCTGCAACACGCACCGCTTTTTCCAGATCTGCTGACAAATCAACGTATACATGACACACGCCATCCAGATGCTTGATAACCGGAACACGCGCTTCATTAGTAATCCGTTCGATCAACCCCTTACCACCTCGTGGAACAATCACATCCACATATTCACTCATGGTAATCAGCGCGCTCACCGCCGCACGATCTGTCGTCTCCACCACCTGCATAGTCTGTTCAGGCAGGCCCGCCGATCTAAGTCCCTCTCTTACGCAAATGGCAATGGCCTGATTACTTTGTATCGCCTCAGATCCCCCACGCAAAATTGCTGCATTACCCGCTTTCAAGCATAGACCGGCAGCATCCGCCGTCACGTTCGGGCGTGCCTCATAAATAATACCGATTACCCCCAGTGGCACCCGCATTTTACCTACCTGAATACCGGATGGACGATAATCCAGATCTGTCATCGCTCCAATCGGATCAGGTAGTGTGGCAATCTGTTCTAGACCGGTGGCCATACTGACAACCCCTCTCGAAGTCAATGTCAGGCGATCAATCATGGCTGATTCCAAACCTTTATTTCTGGCCTGCGCTACATCTTTGGCATTAGCCGCTAGCAATAATGCCTCATCACGACGAATAGCACGAGCCATCATAGCAAGTGCATGATTTTTAGTAGCGGTATCTGCTTTTGCAACTATCCGCGCTGCCGCACACGCCGCACGCCCGAGAGCCTGCATATCAGCGTGTATTTTTTCGTTTTTTTCCATGAGAAATGTCAGTCAATCGGTTATCAAGGGTAATCTGGTGAATCGGCAGGAATTTTCCAGAATCATTATTTACTGGAATCTTTGGCAGTCGATCCCCGCCATTTTCCTACGTGAATCAATTTATTTCTAAGGCCCGGCAATGGATAATCAAGTGCATAAGCCTGCTCAGCATAATGGCCGGCCTTTTCATAGTTCTTTTGCTTAAAATACATCAGCCCGAGGTTATAAAGAATTGTGGCATTGTTTGGCTCCAGACTGGCTGCCACCTGTAGCTGTTCGAGTGCTTCTCTATTTCTGTTGTGATGGGATAAAAATGCGCTGTAAATCGAGCGAACCTGTGCATCCTTCGTATTCATACGAATCGCTCGATCAAAATAACACTCAACCGGCCATGTTAAACCCGGAATTTGAGTAGACTTCTCCCTAATAGAAAGTTTAACTAGGCTCACCAATGCACGATGATGATTAGGCCAGGCACGAAGCGTATAATTTAGACTTCCTCCAAGCCACCTGATACCTCTCCCATTAAGAACTAGGTTTTCCATATCAGAAGTGAAGTGAAAAGCTTCAACAATATCCAACTTTTCCTTAAGATGAAACCGATTCATATAATCAAACGGACCATAGCCACCGGCAATCTCTAATTCGCCACAGTAAACTTTTCCTTTAGCTACTACCGCTACGGGTAAAGCAATAAAAAACATCATGGCGATAAAAGCTGCCAAAATTTTCATAGCTTCCTGATTTCCCATAAAATTAAATGATCACCCTTTACAAGCAGCACCCAGTAGTCTGGCCAGCTCTTTAGTCCTGGCCTCTCTCGAATTGGACAATATTTTATCCATTGGTGCAATCGGTGCCTTATCTTCTCTCAATAACGCAAGAAATCGCCGCAATCCGGTCATAATAGCTTCCTTCGAATCCAGCGGTGCAATCGTGTCGACCCCCATACTGCGAAGCTTTTCTGCCGTATCGCCCACCAGATCGGTCAATGCCAGAATGGGTCGTTGTGCACGCAGGTATTCGTATAGCTTGGCAGGAATTTGATTATTGCAATTCGCTGCTTGTAAAATCAGCAGCCCATCAACCGTCAGCATTTCAGCAAGCGCATCATTGTAGGAAATGGGAGGTGCGAGCGAAACGACAGCTCCGATTTCAAAATGATCAATCAGGGATTGCAGATACGCTTCGTGGTGTGAAGCACGCAGAATAATGTGCAAACTTTCAGCACCAATTACATGTTTCTTCAGCAAAGTAGCTAAAGCTTCAAATAAACAAGTTGGGTCACGCTCCGATGGATAAATAACTCCACTGTGTAGCAGAGTAATCCCGCCAGCTTTGGTAATCTGATTCACAGAACGTGTGATAGCAGCAAAACTGGATTCATCATACCCGTTTTCTATCAAATGAAATCGAGATGCCGGGACATGCGAAAACCGTGTTTGATAATCCCTCAATGTACCAGGTGTTGTAAAAACCGCACTGGCGCACTGCGCGATCGTTTTATTTTCCACCCGTTCATAAGCACGATAGGTTAACGGATCGGGTGGATAATCCGGCTGTACCATCGGATCCCTGAAATCAGCCACCCAGGGGATGCCTGTCAAACGATGTAAGGTTAATCCTATCAAATGCGCTGTTGCAATGGGATAAGTTGACCAGATCACATCCGGCTTATATTTTTTGATCAGATACCACCCTGTAGGTACCGCACCCAGCCACCAGCTTATCCAGCGATCCGGCAGGGCCAGCAGCCGTGGATATCGCCCTTTCAGAGTCAAATGTCTTGCCGTATCCAGCGCAAAGGCGCGATAGACACGTACCTCCTGCGGAATATCCGCCAGCTGACCAGAATCAGTTTGCTGGTAAGCTCGCGGTGAAGGAGTCAGAACAATCGGCTCCCAGCCATGGTCCGGTAAGTATCGTGCAAAACGCAATGTGCGCTGCATACCGCTACTGCCGTGCAAAGGTGGAAAGTGGTAAGCAATCATCAATACCCGCTTTACCATGACAATACGCGATTTCCGGTTTGTTCTGCTACTTGATCACGCCATTCGCGAGTGGAGAAAGTATGATTAGCACTGTCTATATGAAAAACTTCTGTTTGCCTTGTTTTCATAGCTTCCTGCCAATCCGCCGACGAATCAGCCAGATCCAGAAATTCACGTGCTGTCAGATCATTTCCACTGGTAATAATCAGTATTTTTCCTTGGAAACGTTTCAGGCCGTCCAGCATACGCTCCGGCAAAGGGGCTGTCAGGTCACATGATGCACCGGCACTATCTTCTGAAGCAGCCGATTTTTTACCACCTGGCAAACTATTCCTGCCGAATGCATATAAAGACTGGATGGAAGCCAGCGGATTGAATTTCCCACCGAGCAGTTTTTTCCAGAACTCCGGCTCAAACAGACGCTGCAGATAATAGTGCCTCAGATACGCCTTGGCGATACCCTGCTCTGTTCTGACCCATGGATTCAATAGCACCAATCCGCTCACTCGCCGATCCTGATACGCATAGAACAAAGCAGCCGAGGCTGCGTCACACAACCCCCAAATCACGACATCCTCCAGAAAAGGGCACTCGCTGAAGAAAAAATCAGTAGCACTACGCAAGTCCTCGCCAACATGCTCGAACGTCCTGATATTACCGTCACTATCACCCATCCCCCGGCAATCAAATCGCATAACGGAAATACCACGCTTTGCCAAATAGCGCGCAAGTAATACAAACTGTCGATGGCTACCGACACGATACTGCGGCCCGCCGACAACGATTAACACACCACGCGCCACCGGTTGTTGCGGCACACTCATAATCCCATACAGCCATTCATGCTCACAACGGAAGCGCAGCGCGCGCTCTTGAAAGCTCATGGCTGGACTCCGAAAGATGATTCAACCGCCTTGGTAGTCGCTGCTAGCAGCTCATGGCACTCACTGATTTCCTGGGTTGCCCAGAACGGCAACCCAGGCATGAGCAGCACTTTTGGACAGATACCGGACTGACTCCATGTCTCCACGATCGAAGTACTCGCTGGAGAAAGCCCGCGCCCGGTATCAGGCGTAATTTCAAACCAATATACTTCACTATTTTTGACAATCAATTGCCCTAATTTCAATGCATCGATAGCAGCAGCCATAGCAGATGAGAGGGTATAGCCCGCTATTTCAAGTGCTTCACCCACTCCCAGTTTTTCACGAAAATCCTGAACATTTGTAGCCTTATCCGTATCATCCGACATAAGTTTACTCACCAGTTTCAAGCGCAAGAACTGAGTCAGAAATGATTTGCCATTGCCAACAGGCTGCCAGAGCACAAATTTCACTGGGTCATCTTCCGCTTCTTCATTTTTTGCATAATCCAATGCTAGCAAAGCTCCCAACCGCAGTCCCCAAAAATGAATCGATGCAAATCCTTGCTGTATCAACCATAGCCTGGCGTGTGCAATATCACCCTTCCAGATTTCCCATGTTGCATCCCCAAAATCTCCTTCACTGTCCCCACAGCCATACAAGTCGATCTGCAGTACACCAAACCCCATTGCTGCAAACACCCTGGCTTGTAAAGCAGCCATGCGCCGGGATTTATTCATTTCCTCAGCAAACGGATGGATATAGATAAAAGCCTGACTTAATGGCACCCCCTTACCGGGCGGATGGTAGAGGCAGAAACGCTTTCCTGGCGAAGCATCCAGAAAGAAAGGTTCGGCCGGTTGATTATTCATACAAATTCAGTGCGACAATTTATACTCAACAAAAAGTGCCAGGCTACCGAGCGTTTCAAAAGTCTGCGCACTGATTTCATCGTCATCCACCGAAAAATCAAAGTACTCTTCCAGTGCAGTAATCACGTTGACTACTGCCATCGAATCCAGTTCGGGGATATTACCGAGCAGCACAGAATCAGCTGTCAGCGCGTGTTTTCTTTCCCCAAGATTCAATACATCACCCAAAATATTTCTGACTGCTTCAAGATGCTGCATAATTACTCCACAAAAGGCAATTACTCGATATCAGCGGCATTTTAAGACAGTTTCTTAAAATATGCCGGATTGATCGCTCCCACAGCCCTGCTGTAAAACTATTTATTTAATATTGAGCCTCTGAATCGGATGGTGTTACAGTTGACGACAAACGATTCTCAAAGCCTAATCATCCCAACCACACATCATGAACTGGTCAGAACTGTATTGGCAACGTATCACTCCGCTACATCTCCTTTTATGGCCAGTCAGCTTGCTATTTGTCCTGTTTCAGTCTATCCGGCGCCATCTATATCGGCGTGCGATATTAACCTCGGTTCACCTTCCTGTGCCGGTGATTGTTGTTGACAGCATCACTGCCACAAGCCCGGTTAAAACACCACTCATCATCCAGATAGTCAATATGCTGAGAGCAAGTGGATTACGGCCTGGGATCATTGGCCACGGCTACACCGATAACTATCACTCGCCAATGAGCGTGACCATTGATAGTCCTCTGCAGCTCGCTGGTAAGAAATCACTGTTACTCGCCTATTATTTGCGTGAAACCTGCCCTGTATGGATCGGCCACGATCGGATCGAAGTGGCAAAAGCGCTGCTGGAAACACATAAGGAATGTAACGTACTGATATGTAATGACGGCCTGCAGGATCTTCGGCTGCAGCGTGACTTTGAGGTCGTTATTGTTGATACCAGTGTTATCAATTCCGGGAATGGTCTGATCATGCCTGCCGGGCCACTGCGAGACAGCTTTGCTCGCTTAAAGCATTCGAATGTCGTCGTGCAGGCAGGCCATCACAGACAAATTCCAGATATCGGGGAAGAAATCCGAACGTTTTATATCACACCGCTGAAAGAGCATTTTTTCAACCTGTCACGGCCTGAATTAACGGCCAGTGCAGCA
This sequence comes from Nitrosomonas eutropha, assembly GCF_003201195.1. Classification (GTDB taxonomy): domain Bacteria; phylum Pseudomonadota; class Gammaproteobacteria; order Burkholderiales; family Nitrosomonadaceae; genus Nitrosomonas; species Nitrosomonas eutropha. The sequence continues at coordinate 33,777 of NZ_QICQ01000003.1, forward strand.
GAGCTTGCAAACAAACGTATCCATGCGGTTACCTGTGATCCGGATATACAAAATTTTCTGGATAACCTCAAATTTCTGAGATTGACGGTCACCCCATACATCTTTTCTGAAGATCATCATTTTGTTGCAGAGGATTTTCCGTTTGATGAAGCTGAAATCATTCTGATACCGGAAGAAGATGCAGTAAAATGCTTTAATCTGCACGACGAGCGCATCTGGGTTTTACAACAGGAATATCGTGTTGACCTCGGGTTACGCACAATCATACTTAAGAAGCTGAGAGAAAAATTCATGGATCCAAAACTTCTGGACATTTTAGCTTGTCCACTATGCAAAGGCCCTCTTATCTACAAAAAAGACCGACTGGAGCTAATCTGCAAGGCGGATCGGTTAGCTTACCCCATTCGGGACGGCATTCCCGTTATGCTGGAGGACGAAGCAAGAAGACTGCCTGACGAAGAAGAAATCAAGTAGACAGACTTTCCGCGGACGGAACCTACTCCTGCCATTTTCCCGACAACAGAAACTAAACTACCGCTTGCTCAAAGCAGGCTGGTTGGCGCAGCTTGGATGCAGACGACTTTAGTCGCCTATATCCGCACCAAGCTAAATACGTATAAATCAATATATTTAACGTGAAAGTCCCCATCTAAAGATGGGGACTTTCACGTTATGCCCAGGCGTTAGATTTTGAAACATAGCTTCGTGTGGCTGTGGAAAAACTGTGAGCAATTACCCAATACCAGCTTACAGTTCATTCACTTGGCATTTCTGGCAATCCTGCTAAAAAGACTTTGAATGGGTTCTTATGATAAAGCGCTGTATGAGCTGAGGTATCTCGTCGAAAAAGCTTTCCTTCATCTCAAAAGGTAGCATGGGATTGCCACAAAATATGCTAAAAATACTTCTTTTTTTCTCGCAACTGTGCAAATTAGATGTATTGCTCTTTGGGTAAATATCTTCTGATTACACTATCCCTAGCGCAATACTTTCTTAATCGCTAACAGATATTTGTCAATCACAATCCGCTCATCAAATTCCTGTTCCATTTTTTTTCTGCCCCGCAACCCCATGGCTGTACGCTCAGCGTGAGATAAAGCAACTATTTTAGAGATTTTATTAGCAAGATCCGCTGCATCTCGCGGCTGGCATAAATAACCATTGATGCCATCATCCACGACATCACGGCAACCAACAGAATCTGTTGTCACAAGCGGTCGCGCCATTGCAGCCGCTTCCAGCAAGGTGCGTGGAACACCCTCACGGTAGGAGGGCAGGACAACACAATCAGCCAGCGCAATTTCTTCCGCCACGTTATCACTCGCCCCCAGATAGCGGATGACACCCTCCTCCACCCATTCATCCATCTGCGAACGGGAAATAGCAGCCGGATTCTGTACATCCAGAAAGCCCAGCAGACAAAATTCTGCATTCAATCCCTGTCCCTTCAATACGCGTGCTGCCTCAACAAACTCTCCTACGCCCTTGTCCCACAGCATGCGCGCAATCAACAGAAAACGTAAGGTTTTTTTATTGGGTAAGGATATGGGTACAAAGTGGTCGAGATCGATCCCAGAACCTGGTAGACGATCAGTAATTGCATCAGATACCAATTTTCCTGAAACAAACAACGCCCTGTCCTCATCGTTTTGGAAAAATATCTTTACCGAACGCGATAACGCCAGACGATATAATCCCCGTACCAGTCGGGTCAACCAGCCTTCCCGGATGAATACCGACCCCAGACCGGCGATATTGTTGATAACCGGAACAGCCAACAAGTGCGCAGCCAGCGAACCATAAATGTTCGGCTTGACCGTATACCCCAGATAAGCAGCTGGCCTTTCCTTGTGCATTAGCCGCAGAAAACGCCAGAACAGCAACAGATCCCGCCCGGGATGCGTACCCTTGTTATCCATCGACAAAGGTACATAACGACAACCCAATTCTGCCAGACGTGGTGCATAATTATCCGGTGGTGCAACTGCCACCACCTCATACCCCGCAGCAACCATGGCACGAATGAGACCAGCACGGAAATTCACCAGATTCCACGCAGTATTGAGTGTAATAATGATTTTTTTGTTCAATGCGATTGCATTTCCTGCGCTATACCTGATACCGGTAAAATTTTTATTCCAGAACCACATTCTTCCACGCGAGGTGGTAGCTCTCGACCATGCGCTCCAGACTAAAATGAGCTTCTACCTGCTGCCGGGCAGCAGCACAGCGCGCCTGCCAGGCAACCTCATCCTGCATGGCTATATGCGCCTGCAACAAGGCATCAGCTAGTGCTTCCGGATCTTTTGACGGCACGACCCAGCCAGTCTCACCAACTATTATCGCTGCATCCCCAACATCCGTCACCACTGCGGGTGTGCCGCAGGCCATGGCTTCCGCTACTACATTGGGAAACGCTTCACTGGAACTGGAAAGAACATGCACATCTAGCGCGTTCATTACATCAGGTATATCCACGCGTTGCCCCAGCAGTTTCACTTTTCCAGTTAGATCCAGTTCCGACAACCAAGCAGTCAGTTGCGTATTGTTCTGATCCAATCCACGCCCCACCAGTACACAACAAAAATCTACCTCTCGGTATTTAATTGTTGCCAATGCATCCAGTAGGTTTTTATGATCTTTCAGTGGATCAAACCGCCCTACCATACCAATCAGCCAGCGATTCTCTGTATCCAGCTCTACACGCAGTTGCGTACGAGAAACCGCATCAATATTGAAACGAACCAGATCGTAACCATTGGGAATCACCTGCAACTTGTTTGCCGCATAGCCTAGATCACGATGTACTTCCAGTGCCTCCTGCGCGCAACAGACGATAACTGATGGCACCCAGGAGCTAATGCGGGCACACAATCCAGCCACCCGGATGGTAGAACGCCTGGATTTTTCAACATCCAAAGTAGAATGGTGAATACCCCAGCACACCTGCCTTATTCCGGCCAGACGGGCAACCACACCACCGATTAGATCGGCATGGTACATCCACGTTTGCACCACTTGTGGGCGGGCCTGGCGCAGCAACTGCCATAGTCGCCACAGCCCACCAGGCGTAACTCGGCCACGCGGCATATACAAACAAGACACTGACACTCCGGCTTCGCGCAGTAAAGGCCCATACTTACCTTCATCCATCAAGGAAATGACATAATGCTGTACTGACGTATCACTACTACACAAGCGATATAAGACAGCTTCAGCACCACCGTCATCAAGGCCGGAGACGACATGGACAATCTTCAATTACCCCCCCAGTATGCGCAGCCAATACAGCCACTGAAGCATGGCATAAACGATGAACAAAATTGTAACCAATATTTTCATCGTACCCGGCAAGCTTAAAATCGCAGCAACAAGTCCCGGAAATGTGGCAGCCAGAAATCTTGTCGAATACCCGCCATGAAACAGATTCACGAAAACAATGGCAACAATTACTAGTGCGTAATGTGCATAATCCAACGTCACCAAATGCCGTCGGCTTAAATAAAAAGGGACCAGCAAGGCCGCCCAGAATAACGAATACAGCAGGGAACTGGACATATCATGATATTCAGCACGACGATCGCCTATTGCTGACAGAATGACCTCACGTAACGGACCAATCAAAAGCGAGATGAAACTTCCTGTAGCAAAGAGTATAGCGAATACTGCTGAACTGCCGATCCGGAAACGTACAGAAAGCCATTGAACAAGCCAGACTGCGGCATAGATCAGAATAAACAACGTTGTTCCCGAATGGATGAATAAAGAAGCCAGCACCAAGACAACAGAAACTGTTCTGTATTGCCCATGCAACAGGTAAGCCGCACCCAGAATCGAAATCGCCAGCGCAAGCCGGTACTGCGAAAAGGCAAAATCAATAATTAGCGGATTTACAAGCAAGGGAAGTGCGTAAATACCCTGCCACTTTGCTAATAACAATCCGGAAATCAGCAGCACGATAAAAGAGATTGTCAGAAATACATGATCGATCAGGATGCCGGTATTGCTGACCAGCCAGCCGATTACGTAATGCCACAGAAACTCATTCGAAACATAACTCAAGACACCATTGAATTCTTTGTAATCAAGAACACTGATCTGATTGAGAAAATAGTCCGAATAGACGCCCTTATCGATGAATCCATAGCCATTAACAGCACGAAAAATTTCTTCCCATGGTACGGCAACCACAACCAAGGCAAATCCAATAACTGGAATGGCATCTAATGTAGTCTTGCTAATTATATTTTTTACTTTGATCTTCACGCATTACATTCAGATAAGCGCCAACAGCCAGCCCCTGTTTAAAATCACTAGATCGGTGGCGTACATCAGGCAACTGATCACCAGGAGCTTCCAGTGAGATAGTCATCGCTTTCGCCAATGCGTTCACATCCCCCACCGGTACCAGCTTTCCCCATTTCCCTCCTTCCAAGATTTCATCCGGCCCACTCGGGCAGTCAGTACTCACTACTGCCGCACCACAAGCCATTGCCTGAATCAGCACATTCGGCAGCCCCTCCCACCTGGAAGACAACACAAACAACCGTACACGACTCATCCATGCAAAGGGATTTTCAGCAAAACCTGGAAACTGGATACTATCCCGTATCCCAAGAGATGTTGCCAGCATCTCCAGCTCCACCCGTAACTCACCTTCTCCCAGGATCACAAGGCGACAGTCGTGCGCAGCGCGTACCTGGGTAAAAGCACGAATCAAGGTAGCGAAATCTTTTTGCGGTGTGAGCCTCCCCACACCCAGAATAACAGGTGGTTTGCCCTCTCCCAACCACGGATGATCCAATGGCATCCTGGATTTTTTGATCAACTCTGGTGTTACCACGGGGTTGAAAACCACAGATATCCGATCACGTGGCAAGTTGATGGCTTTTGCCAGATCATCCGCCACGCCTCCGGAGACTGCCGTCACACCATCTGCTCTGCGATAGGCCCACTGCATCATGTGAAATACTACGCGCGAGCGCAAATTCTTTAAGGAGCTGCCAGATAATGAAATATTGTTACGTTCACTTACTACCAAACGGACAGGTATCCCAGCCAGCATCCGCGCCACAACAGCAATCACATTCGCATGGTTAAGGGCAGATAACATTGCCTGGGGTCGCTCCCGGCGCAGATATCGCACCAGAGCAGGCAGGCTAGTCAGTACCCGATTGGATTGCAAGTCTACTACACGCACTCCGGGTGAAACTTCAGAAAGATAAGGACCCTCGGCACAGGCCAGCACAAGATCCACCTTCAGCCCTTTATCAGCAAAACCATTGGCCAGTGTAACCATAGCCCGTTCAGCACCACCGCCACGCAGAGACGGGAGATATATGGCAATATGCATTAGTTCCTCTCTACTGAAGACATGATCAAATCATCAATCATGAAATCTTCCAGATAGAAACTTCCCCCTGCCCACGTCATGTCGTTTTTCCAATAGCCAGGACATGGTAGATAACCGTGAGATGCGAATGCATAGCTCATCTCTACAACCAGTGGCTTGCTTTCAAGAAAAACAAAATCCAGAGCAAGGGACTGCGACTCGGTTTTTTTTGCAAGATCAAATGTCAACCTGATACATTCTTCTGGGATCATTTCTGGGTCATACAGGATTTCTCCACTTCCGGACGCTCTAAAATCCCCTGTGCGCACCATCCTTTTGATGCCAAAAGCTCTTTCTCCTATAACTATCACACGAATATCGGAATCGTTATCTGGAATAAAATCTTGAAAATAGGCATAATTCTTTTGAACTGGCAGACGTTCAAGGATGGGATTCTTAATCAACGCACGAAAGACTCCCCTGGAGATATTGAAGAAAGAGATAAGAGTTTTATCTCTTCTAAACTGCCACCAGCGCTCACTCAAAGCATTCCAACGCGAAACCGGTGAGAAACCGATTGAAAAAGCCTTGTTAATAAGATTTTCTGCCTTATTAACATCGTTTACCAAAATAACATTGGTACTTCCAGCTCCACTTCTCAGCTTGAAAACTTTCGGATATTCTGTTTTCCTGGCCCATTTCAGCGCTTTGGCCCGGTCGAGAAAAACATAACTCTTAACCATAGGAACACCTAAAGCTTCCAGCAGGTATTTCTGCGTCACCTTATCATCAAAATGCCAGCAGGTTTCAAAGCTCGGAAAAACCTGAACTCCCATCGATTCCACAGCTTTTATTAGCCCTGGTGCAATCAACATGTCTTCAGCATAGGTTTGGCTCCAGTTCCACATCAGGAATGAACAATCAGCCAGTTCTTCAATAATATCGGACGAATGACAATCAACTGTTTTGTATGGAATATTCTTTTGTCGACAATACACCATCCAACGATCACTAAAGCTCCCAGGGCGGTTATGTATGGCTATCTTTTTCATAGTAAATTTCCAAATCTAAAGAATGTTTGCAGCATATTTTCTATAAAAAAAGAATCCCCACGTTGCCATTATCACCCGCGCACCCACCAACATGATCACTGCACCATAAATACCAAAGGTCGGAACGATACCCAGCCCCAACAAGAAGAACAGACCAGACGTCCATGTGGCAATCAGACGAACGTATTTATCTTTTCCCGCTAGCACCAAGCCATTATTGTGAAATGAAAGGATCATGAAATAGGCAAGAATCCCGCAGCTCATCAACTTGACGTAATAAGCAACCCCGATCCCCTTATCAGAAAACAAAATCGCCACAAGAAAATCAGAACAAATAAAGCAAAGTACGAATAGAAGAACGCCCGCTATCAACATTAACTTATGAAACTTTGGTATTACACTCCTGTTTCTTGCTAAATATGGAAAGAATGCGCTAGAAATTATGATTCCTGCGGAATTGAATACATCGATTATTTTTGCTGCTGCACTGAAAAATCCTACCGCTATTGGTCCTTCAAAAATCCCCAGTAGAAAAAAAGCAGAATTGTTATACAAATTTGGTGTCAGCTGGGTGACAAAAATATTTGCTCCCTCTCTATATGCATTTTTTACTTTTATTAGTGAGGGTACTTTATATGTAATCTTGTATCGACTCTCAATCCAGAGCACAGAAAAGACTGCACACCCCACCATGGCTACTGCATATAACATCGGAACCCGGTAGTAATCTGACTCGTCTCTGATAAATATAAAAATACCAGCCAACATCAAGAACTTTGATGTAATGCTGATAATGGCACTTTGTCGCATTTGCTCTACCCCCTGGAAGAACCAGAGAGGAAATAATGCTTGTGCAGAAACAAAGCAGAATGAGAATGCGTATAGCAAAAAGTGCTGATGAAAATCATTTATGAGTAGCACTATCGGAAAATAGATCAGTGCGCTTGCTACAACGAGCAACAGGATGGCGGTGATAGTCTCGCTATAAATACTAGAAATCTCTTCAGGATTATCACGATTTTGTGCAATTTTTCTAACCGCTGTTATCGAGAATCCATACTGCATCACTGCTGAAAAATACAAAGCGAAAGACAAGGCATAATTGATCAGGCCGAAACCTTCTATCCCCAACACACGAACCAAATATGGCAGGGTAATCAATGGCACCAGATAATCCAGACCCCGCACCGCCGCAAGCGATAACAGATTACTCAGTACTCTGCGAAAATCATTTTTTTTTCTGGAGGTAGCAGCCAAAGAAATAGATCGGGATCAGTTCAGTGAATTATCAGCTCGGTACAATACCAAATATACTTGTTACATCCCTTTTGTTTTAGCACTGCATCATATCTGTTTTATATTTTAAACACTATAATGCACGTATTGGATGATCAAAAGCAGAAACTAGACAAAATTCATCCCCTTATTTAATACAGAAATCAGCCTTGTTCCGCGATATATTGATTGTTTGCACAGGAAATATATGCAGAAGCCCCATGGCAGAGGGAATTCTGCAGCATGCACTGCCCTTGGCAGGAAAAACAGATCATTCAGTCAGCTCTGCTGGATTGGGAGCATTGACAGGTCATGAAGCAGATCCCATAGCTTGTCAGTTAATGGCACAAAAAGGCATGGATATTTCTGCTCACCGCGCCCGACAGCTTGCTGACAGCATGATTCACAAAGCTGATCTCATCCTGGTAATGGAAACATGGCAGAAAACAGCAATCGAAACACGCACACCCAGCGCAAAAGGAAAAGTGTTTCGCTTGGGCGAATGGAAAAAAATTGATATTGATGACCCCTACCAGAAAGATAAATCAGTATTCATACATTCAATAATGCTCATTGAGCAGGCTGTGGATCAATGGGTAACAAAATTGTAAAAATCTGCCAGAGAAATATTTCTTGACAGAAAACCATCAGCTTCATTCAATTATGAATTTACAGCGTACAAGAGCATCCCTTGTTCTCTTGGTATTATTCGAACTTGCTGCCTGCTCCATTATTCCCGGACAGCACATGAGTCCGTTTTCCCGGCAGTCCAGCACAGAAATGCCTACCCGGGAAAATGACGAAGCCATTTTAAAGAAACTCAATATTCAGACAATTGATGCCGAGCTGATCATTAAGTTAGAAAAAAATTATAAAAACTTCAGCCTCGCTCCTGATAACGTTGCCAACCATTATTTTGATTACCGTATCGGCGCCAAAACGATCAAAGGTATTCCTATAGAAGATGAACCCTATACACAATACCGTGTAGGGCCACGGGACATTCTCAATATTACCGTCTGGGATCATCCTGAACTTACTATCCCGGCGGGCGAATTTCGTTCTGCCGAATCTGCAGGAAATGTTGTTGGCGAAGATGGTACATTCTTTTATCCCTACGTGGGTGTCGTACAGGCGGCTGGAAGAACAGTAGAGGAAATCCGCGAAGAACTGACCAGGAAGCTATCAAAGTACATCGAGTTCGTTCAGCTTGATGTACGGGTAGCCGCCTACCGCAGCCAGCGGGTTTATGTGGTAGGCGAGGTGGCCAACCCTGGCGTTCAACTGGTGAAAGATATACCTCTGACTGTCCTGGAAGCGATTAACAATGCAGGAGGAGCAAGCCAGGAAGCAGATTTACGTAATATCATCCTGACTCGGAATGACAAAACCTACAGTATCAATCTGCTCAGCCTCTATGAAGGCGGCGATATTACGCAGAATGTGTTACTCCAGCATGGAGATGTATTGAATGTACCGGATAGTGCGTTAAACAAGGTTTTCGTACTGGGTGAAACCAATTACTTTGTCGCAGGGGGAGCTACCGGGCGATCGCGTAGTTTGGTAATGAATAAAGCACGTATGACACTTACTGAAGCATTAAGTGAAGCAGGTGGCTTTGATCAAACTACTTCAGACCCAGCCAGAATTTTTGTTTTCCGTGGCGGGCTGGGCAAGCCGGAGATCTACCATCTGGACGCCAAATCACCTGATGCATTACTGCTTGCAGATCGCTTTCCGCTACAACCACGTGATGTCATCTATGTTGATCGCGCCGAGGGGATACGCTGGAACCAGATCATCGGACAAATTCAGCCGACAATTAATTTGCTGAATTCATTTGATGGCTCGCTGAGAATTCAACCCTTTCTGAGACACTAGTTACGTGGATATATGCCACACATTACTGCGACAGGATAGTCATACCCGAATACATGACTCATTCATTACCTGACATGCCATCTGATCAAAACAGTGACGAAATCGATCTGGGAGAACTGCTGGATATTCTGGCAGACAACAAGCAACTGATTTTTATCATCACCTTTATCACCTGCATGATCGGTGCTGCCATATCACTTTTAAGCTTGCCGATCTATAAGGCGGACAGCTTGTTACAGGTCAGAGAAAATACACAATCCATGGTTGAACAACTGGATTCATTATCAACATTCTTTGAAACCAAAACGCCGGTTCAAGCTGAAATTGAATTGATCAAGTCCAGAATGATCCTGGGAAAAACAATTAGGAATTTGAGTCTGGATATTATTGCAACACCCAGGTTTTTTCCGTTCATAGGCGCCGCTGCAGCCAGATGGTTTCAACGCTTCCACGAGAGCGGCACCCTATCCAATCCACCATCTGAATGGCTATCACATTATGCCTGGGGAGGCGAGGTCATTCAGGTAGATACGCTTGAAATACCCGACAATTGGAAAAATGAAGAAATTATTTTGCAATCACTCGGCGAAAACCGCTTCGAGCTTATTTATCAGAATAAAGTCATTCTTGAGGGGGAAGTCGGCAAATTAGCTGCCAAGCAGCCAGAAGGCTCTCTGCACCCAATCAAGCTATTTGTTACTCATCTGAAAGCACGTCCCAACACTCATTTCACTCTGATACGCCGCTCCCAAGGAGAAGCAATCCGACAACTAAAGGAAACTCTCTCGATTGCAGAAATTGGCAAGGGAACCGGCATTCTTCAATTAACCATCGAATCAGACAACCGAGCGAAAGCTGTTCAAATTGTTAACGAAATTGCCAATACCTATCTTCAGCAGAATGTCGAACAAAAATCAGCAGAATCCCAAAAAACCCTTGAATTCCTGGAAAAACAGCTGCCCGCTCTCAAGGAACAACTTGAAACCACTACCAACGCCCTTAACGATTACAGAATTCGCGAAGGTTCAATTAATCTCGATCTTGAAACCCAGAATATACTGACAGGTACGGTCGAGCTAAATACCCAGATTACACTTCTGCAACAAAAACGGGATGAACTGAGACAGAGATTTACGGAATCTCATCCTAATGTCGTTGCAATTGACAAGCAGATCAGCAGACTGCAGACGCAAATCCATGCACTTGACAAAAAAATAGGCAAACTGCCGGAAACCCAGCAAATCATTCTCAGATTATCTCGGGATGTGGAAGTCAATGCCGAGCTCTACACCACCTTGTTGAATCACGCTCAGACGATACGAGTAGCCAAAGCAGGTACGGTGGGTAATGTAAGAATTGTTGATTACGCTATACCGCCCGATCTACCGATCAAACCCAAAAAAACCCTGATCATGGGTATTGCGCTCATGGCAGGATTAATGTTGGGAGTTATATTCGCCTTTATTCGCCGATCACTCAGCCGCGGGGTAGAAAATCCTGACATCATTGAAAAATCCCTGAATATTCCAGTTTATGCCACGGTTCAGCGCAGTAGACACCAGAAGCTGATCGAGAAAAAACTAAAAGGCAAACCTGTAGCAGGCAATCATCCTCCAATCATCCTGGCACTGGAAAACAGAGAAGATCTTGCCATAGAGAGCCTGCGCAGTTTGCGAACAACCTTACACTTTGCATTTCTGGAGGCGCGTAACAACATCCTCATGATCACCGGCCCGAGTCCAGAAGCCGGAAAGACATTCATTTCGATGAATCTTGCTGCCGTCATGGCAGATGCCGGCAAAAATATTTTGTTGATCGATGGAGATCTGCGCAGGGGTGACATCAACAAGTCCATGCGCACAGGAAGAGAGAAAGGCCTGTCCGAATTAATCAGTCAATCGATCGATCTGAAGGATGCGACCAGATCTGTGCCCCAGGCAAATTTCCACTTCATTCCAACCGGAGCAATACCGCCTAACCCATCCGAGCTATTACTACACGAGCGATTCGAGCAAATTCTGGAAACTGTCAACAAGCAGTATGATTTGATCATCATCGATTCACCTCCCATCCTGGCCGCTACCGACGCGGCCATTATCGGTCGCCTGGCAAGCGTGACATTGATGGTGGTTAGGGCTGGAACCCATCCGATGCGTGAGCTCGAACAAAGTGTAAAGAAACTTGTACTGGCAGGCGTAAATCTGAAGGGTGTGATATTCAATGGCATTCCCGAAACTTCATCACGCCACAGATATACACAGTATAGCTACCAATATGATTATCGCAGCAAGAAATGACAGAATTCGATCTCCCGAAGCAGCTCGCACTATTTATTATCAGCACGATACTGGCTGGCCTTACCATCCGACTGGCAATTCCTCTGGCACATATCAGCGGCATTCTGGATCGCCCAGGAGAGCATAAACAACACAAACATCTCACACCGTTTGTGGGGGGCACAGGAATCTTTGTTTCTCTTCTCGCTGCCCTTCCTCTCCTTGGCTACCTCTATCCGGAACAATCCGTGAAATGGCTAGGACTAGGGATCAGCTCCAGCATCATCTTTATCATGGGCCTGATCGATGACATTATTTATCTTCATTTCAAAACACGCCTGGTCATACAAGCCCTGTCAGCATTAATTATCGTACTGGTAAGTGAAGTGATATTGATTGATATTGGCAACTTACCATTTGGCGAGATACTCGCATTACCTGGCATTGCAGCAACTTTCACCATTTTTGCCATCATTGGAAGTATCAATGCTTTCAACATGATAGATGGAATTGATGGTTTATCTGGATCCGTGTCACTAACAAGCTTGCTGCTGCTGGGCATAGTTGCTCTCGCTACCGGCCACCAATCCAGCCTCATTATTATCATTGCACTCATCGGTGGCGTTGTGGGGTTCCTGTTTTTCAACTTACGTCGCCCTCTACAACCTCGTGCCAAAGTATTTCTGGGCGATAACGGCAGTATGCTGCTGGGACTTCTGATTACCTGGCTTCTGATAGACCTCTCGCAAGGCAGCAGCCGTGCCATGACGCCGGTAACGGCCCTCTGGCTATTTTCTGTTCCTCTGATGGATACCATCAGTATCATGTTGCGCCGGATTTGGCAGCACAAGTCGCCATTCAAACCCGACCGCAACCATTTTCACCATATCCTTCTCGATGTTGGGTATCGTGTTAACGACGCAGTATTTACCATTACTTCTGTGCAACTACTGTTTGGCCTGACAGGGTTGGCCGGCCTGTATCTGGGTATCCACGAACAGGTAATGCTTCTGGCTTTCCTGGCACTTTTTTTCGGGTATTTCTATCTGACACTTTACCCATGGCATCTGATTACCGCTTTACGCTATTTGCATACTTTCCGGGGCCTGATTCCGACCGAAAGTCGTGGCTTTTTCCTGGGTAGCTACACAGCAGAGGAAGCTAAAAATATAGTCCACATGATTTCGCAAGAATTACGGCCCAGCCTGGATTCATTGATACATGTAATCAAAAATAAAACCTCTGCCAACGACACAGAAAAATATGCAGTAATTGTCAACATACGATTGCTGGATACGGATACCAAAACGATGAAAAATGAAATTGGAAGCTTCATTGCATCGGCACAAAAACATATAAATGAACGCTGCCATATTCAGTTACGCCCTTTTATAGAGCGAAACCCGCAGAATGATCGAAGAAAATTATCTGAGCGTGATAATTCTTATGGAGGAAGACGTTTGGCTGACTCGCGAAAAGATAATCAGAAATTATTAATATTCGAAGCAATATATGACCAGGATTCAATCGCCAAACAAAATTCCACCGACAATCAGCCTAATAAAGAAAATTCATAATCTGCATACCTCCTTGCAGACATAGCACCAAACCTGATCAGGTTTCCTTCGCAGCAAGCAGCACGAGATTTATGCAGGCTCCTCTGATCCAGAATCCACCACATCTGCCATCACCTTGCCGATATCCACTGTCACCACCCGCGAAACGCCCTGCTCGCGCATGGTGACACCGATCAGCTGCTGCGCCATCTGCATGGCGATCTTGTTATGGCTGATGAAGAGGAATTGAGTTTCATCGGACATACGCCTGACCAGCTCGCAAAAACGCCCCGCGTTGCTGTCGTCCAGCGGGGCATCCACTTCATCTAGCAGGCAGAATGGTGCAGGATTCAGTTTGAACAGCGCAAACACCAGCGCCAACGCTGTCAAGGCTTTTTCACCACCAGAAAGCAGTTGAATGGAGCTGTTGCGCTTGCCCGGCGGATGCGCATTCAGCTGTACGCCCGCATCCAGAATATCTTCACCGCTCAGCACCAGTTCCGCAGACCCTCCCCCGAAAATGGAAGCAAACAATTCGCCAAGATTGTGATTGACCTGATTAAAGGTCTCCTCCAAACGCTGCCGAGTTTCACGGTCTATCTGCCGAATCGCCTGCTCCAGTGTGTCAATGGCCTCCCGTAAATCCAGCGATTGTTCTTCAAGATGCATCCGGCGTGATTTCAATGCGTCCAGCTCCTGCAACGCTGCCAGATTAACCGGACCGAGGGCAGCGATCTCCCCACCCAGTCGATTGATGCGCGTTTGCAACCTAGCCGGCGATTCATTTATGGATTGCTGCAACATTTCCGACGTAATTTCACCGGATTCTGCCAGCTTGCCTGCAAACTGGGCTTCAGTCATCCCCGCTTCCTGCTCACGCAGTCGCGCTTGCCCCACCGCCTCGCCGCACTTATGCAGCTGTTGCTCAGCCTGCATTCGGGCCTGTTCCATCTCCCGTAATGTATTGTTTGTATTTTCCAGCTCATGTCGAACTGCCATCAACGCCTGTTCGTGCTGATGGCGTTGTATCTGCCAATGCGCCGCATCTGCTGCCAACGACGATTCATCCAGATCAGCGCGGGTATGCTGCAACTTTTGCATGTTTTCAGTTAACATAACCTTGTTCCGGATAATCATGTCGATACGCTGCTCGCAATCAGCCACCTTGCTCTGGCAGTTCTGCTCGCTGAAAGCAGCTTCACGCAATTTGTCCAATAAACGCTGTACCAGTGACCGCTGCGATACCAGCGCCTGCCCGGATAGCTGACTGGTGGATTCCGCCTGACTTGCTTGCGCTTCCAACACCACTCTTTCTGCTTCACAGGCAGTCAGCTCCATTTCTGCCTGATGCTTCTGGAATAATTCTTCCTCAATCTGTACTGCCAAGTCAGCCAACTCAGTTTCAAGTTGGGCCTGCTGTTGCGCCACGCGCTCAGTTTTCTGCATCAACTGCACAATCTGTATCTGCCAACTGTGTTGTTGTGTTCTGGTTGTCTCGATCGCCTTGCGGGTTTGTACGATCTCGGCCACAATATGCTGATAATTCTGCTCCACCTCGGCCAGCGTCTGCTGTTTGGATAAAACAGAGTGTTCGATTTGCTCACATTCCTCGCTGATCTGCGCAATTTCACGCTGGCGTTGCAGGATGCCGTGTACTGCCGAATCCGGTGCGAAATAACTCACTCCGTGCCCGGTAATACTGTGCCCTTCCGCTGTTACCAACATCTCGCCAGCTGCCAGCTGTTTCCTGATTGCCAAGCCAGATTTCAGGTCGTCAATTACAAATATGCCATGCAGCCAGTTCTCCAACACCGCTTGTACAGCCGGACTATGACAATTCAGCAATATACTGAGTGGTTTCCAGGTTGACCGATCCGGCCTTATTAGATTGTGGCTACCGGCTGACTGATCCGGTTCTACCAGTTCGCATACCGACCATTTTGCCGATGGCCGTTTTCCTTGGCCAACCTCCCAATCCAGCACCTGCTCCAGCCGATCTACAGCCACTGCCTGGATACGCTCGCGCAGCACCGCTTCCAGCGCCGTTTCCCAATCGGATTCAACGGAAATCTGTAACCACAGCCTTGGCAGTACATCCAGCTGGTTCCTGGTCATCCACGCATTCAATTCCTGGTTATCTTCGATCTGGTTTTGCAGATGCTGCAAAACATCACGGCGGGCATTGGCCTGGGCAAGGTCACGTTGTAACGATTGGATAACTTGTCGAATAGCATCACGTTCCTGTTGCATGCTATGTATTTGTGTTTCCTGTTCACCAAGCAAACATTGGCGCTGCTCCAACAGGGCAGCCAACTCTGCAGATTCCATCTGCAATTCATCCAGTTGCACCGGATCAATCTCCGGCTGGCTCAACTGCTCTTCCAGCAAACGCTCATGGCGCATTATCAACTGCTGCAATGTTTTTTCGGCATACGCCTGTTGGTTCTGCTGCAATTTTTCATTCTGTCTGGCCAATGCCAGTTTTTCCCGCAATTCGGCCAGCTGTACCTGATCTGATTGCGCGGCCGATTCTATTTGTGGCAACTCTCCGGCTTCTCGTGCATGTTCTTCTCTGCAGGAAAGATGATCATCCTCAGCCTGTGTCAGCTTGTTCTGCCAGGACATCAGGCTTTCATTCGCTTTATCCAGTTGCTGCTCATGGTTTTGCAATTGCAGCTCTGCCTCGGCAATTTGACGATCGAGTTGCTCTCTGTTTATACGAATATGTTGGATACTTTGTTCGATGCGTGCAATTTCGCCTTCAGCAGCATACAGTGCTCCCTGGGCCTGATGCTGACGATCATTCACGATCCGGTGATGTACGCGCAGCTCATCCTGTTTCTCAGCTGTTTCCTGCAAACTGGAGCGGATAATTTCCATTTCCTGCGTCAGGCGTTCAATCTCTTCCTGCGCCGCATGCCGAGATTCCGTTGCCTGCTGCTTGCGCAAGGTCCAGAACGCCTGTTGTGCAGCAGCCAATTGCTTATGTAAATCCTGGTAACGTGTCGCATATTCGGCTTGTGTCTCAAGATGCTGCTGTTGCTTGTCCAGTTCCTGCAACACATCGTCTACGCGCTGGAGGTTGCCACGTGCATCCGTCAGACGCAATCCGGTTTCATGGCGCTTTTCGTGGTAACGAGTGATACCGGCCGCCTCTTCAAGAAACGCGCGCAATTCCAGCGGCCTGGCTTCGATAATACGGGAGATCATCCCCTGTTCAATAATGGCGTAGCCCCGCCCGCTAACGCCCGTCCCCAGAAACATATCGGTAATATCTCGCCGGCGTACACGGATATTATTAATGTAATAGGAGGATTCACCATCGCGCTGGAGCACACGTCGGATAGCGATCTCGTTGTAGGCTTTCCACTGGCCTGCTGCCTTGCCTGCGCCGTTATCGAAGACCAACTCCACACTAGCGCGCCCAACCGGTTTGCGCGTAACCGATCCACTGAAAATCACATCCTGCAATGATTCTCCTCGCAATGCCGAAGCACGCGATTCACCCAATACCCAGCGTACAGCATCAATGACATTGGATTTGCCGCAGCCATTCGGCCCGACGATCCCGACCAGGTTTCCCGGTACAGGTACGACTGTAGGATCAACAAATGTTTTAAAACCAGCTAGTTTTATTTCGGTCAGGCGCAATTTGGAAGGCAAGAGGTTATAATTTCAGGTTGCCTGGTTATTTTAAATGATTTACCTGTCATAAAGAAGAACCGAAAATCGGGAGAACTGAGGAAACTATGACCACACAGCCTTCAAAGCAACTGGAAACCTTTGAAAACCCTATTCAGACACGCGATTACCGGATTCACATGGAAATACCGGAGTTTACCTGCTTGTGCCCAAAAACCGGGCAACCAGATTTTGCGCGACTAACGCTGGATTACATTCCGGATAAAAAATGTATCGAACTCAAGAGTCTCAAGCTCTATATCTGGTCGTATCGCAATGAGGGTACTTTTCATGAAGCAGTCACCAACCAGATTCTGGATGATCTGGTTATTGCCATGAAACCCCGCTTTATTCGGCTGACCTCAAAATTTTACGTCCGTGGCGGAATTTTTACCAATGTCGTTGCAGAACATCGCAAGAAAGGCTGGCACCCTCAGCCTCCGGTATTTCTGGAATCCTTCGATGAACAGTTCAATACCCGTAGCTAATCGCTTTCTTTCATACAACTCGTCAATCTCTCTCGGGAAATAGCCATAATGGATTCGTATCGCGAAGAACATGATGCAATGGGTACGGTGCAAGTACCTGTCAACGCACTTTGGGGCGCACAGACCCAGCGATCACTCACCAATTTCACCATTTCCGGAGAACGCATGCCACCAGCACTGATTCATGCGCTGGCAGTGGTCAAACGCGCAGCTGCCAGTGTCAATCAGGAGCTGGGATTGCTGGAGGAAAACATCGCTCGGGCAATCATCGCCGCTGCTGATGAAGTGCTGGCAGGCAAGCATGCCAACGAGTTTCCACTGGTCATCTGGCAAACCGGTTCCGGTACGCAAACCAACATGAACATGAACGAGGTGCTAGCCAACCGTGCCTCGGAAATTCTGGGTGGTACGCGCGGCAAAGATCGCAAGGTGCACCCCAATGATCATGTCAACCGAGGACAATCTTCCAATGATGTGTTTCCCACTGCCATGCACGTTGCTGCAGTAGGAGCCATCCGCAGCCGACTGATTCCTGCACTGGAAGCATTGCATAATACATTAGCATCCAAGGCAACCGAGTTCTCAGATATTGTCAAGATTGGCCGCACCCATTTGCAGGATGCCACCCCATTGACGCTGGGGCAGGAATTTTCAGGTTATGTATCACAGCTCGACCACGGTCTTGCTCATCTTGAATCCGCCCTGCCACACTTGCTTGAACTGGCGTTGGGCGGAACTGCCGTGGGAACAGGTCTTAATACCCATCCGGAATTTGCGCAGCGCGTCGCAGCAGAAATTGCACACCTCACCGGCTATCCTTTTATCACTGCCCCTAATAAATTCGAAGCGCTGGCCGCACATGATGCATTCGTTCATGCGCATGGCGTGCTAAAAACGCTAGCCGCTGCGCTAATCAAGATCGCTAATGATATCCGCTGGCTGGCATCTGGCCCGCGTTGTGGCATCGGCGAGATTTTTATCCCGGAGAATGAACCTGGTAGTTCGATTATGCCCGGCAAAATCAACCCCACTCAGGCAGAGGCCGTGGTCATGCTGGCGTGCCAGGTCATGGGCAATGATGTTGCGATCAACCTCGGTGGTGCCATGGGAAATTTTGAACTCAACGCTATGAAACCGCTGATTATCCATAATTTTCTGCAAAGCGCACGCCTGCTGGCAGATGGCATAAAAAGCTTCAATACGCATTGCGCCGCGGGCATTACCGCCAATACAACACGTATTCAGCAACATTTACAAAATTCACTGATGCTGGTTACTGTGCTTAATCCCTACATCGGCTACGACAAGGCATCCGAAATTGCTAAAAAAGCCCATCATGAGGCACTAACGTTGAAAGAAGCGGCAATCAAGCTCGGCTATGTCACCGCAGAACAATTTGATGCGTGGGTTGATCCACAAAAAATGGTGGGAAATAAAAGAAGTCTATAAAACGGAGGAAGTACCACCTACTCTACCGATCAGATAATAACCCGGCTTAATAGCTGAAAAAAATTAGGCATCCTGAATTCTTGAAATTCAGGATGCCTAATATGGTGCACTAAGTGCTATAAAATTAGTATTTACCGCCAAGTCCACCAAACCAGATTGTTGCACCAATCGCAATAAAAGCTACCAAAGCGATTAAAATTACTTTCCATGCTTGTTCATTTTTTTCTGCTTCTCTCTGGCTTACTGCTACATCACTGTATCCCATGGCCTTATCCTCCTAATTAAATTAAATACTTTTATCTCTTCTCAGATAAACTCCCATTTGCTCGGGAAACTGATGATGACTTTATTAGTTCAGACACCCGGCACTGCTCACCTTATGTGCCTACTATTACTTCTGTAAATCCATAAAGCTGAAAAAGATTCTAACCCAGTTTTTTTGACAATGGAAGTAAAAGTAGAGACTCGGTTAAGGAATCTCTGCACGAATCCTTTAGTAAAATTTGTTATTCATCTTTTTTCTATTGTCATCCTCATGCAGCCAGATAAGTTTCAGTGATCTTGAACAAGCCAACAAGAAGAAGGTTACGCGACGAGAGCAATTTTTTGCACAGCATTCCTGGATCAGAGTAGTTGTAGACAATTTGGGCAATATGCACGTACAACCTACTTTTCAGTGGCAGTGGTTGCTCGCCACGACACCCACTTGTTGAGTAGTACAGTTCGATCAGAGCAACAAGCCCTGACCAAGGAAGCAAACGCTCATGGAAGATACACTTTATGAGATTGCCAGCCTGCGCCAGCTCTGCCGTTCGGAACCGACGGCGATGTACGCGTCCCACACGAACGCGGCACTGCGCAAGGCGGAGGTCAGTCCCATCCTGGTGAACCTGTTGATGCACTACGCCTTCGGCACGTGGATGCAGCGCACCAACCCCAACTGTCCGTTCGCCTGCTACGCAGATGACGCGGCGATTCACTACCGTAGCTGGAAGCAGGCAGAATATGTAATGTAATGTAATGTGATCCATCACATCACGGTTGACGATGCATTCTGAGAAATCAAAGGTCGTTTACTGCAAGGACAACAACCGCGCCGAACAGCATCCGCATATGAGCTTCGCCTTCCTGGGCTTCACGTTCAAACCGAGGAAGGCTCACAGCAAGTAAGACCAACTCTTCACGAGCTTCACTGCCGGGAGCCAGTGACGATGCCGATGCCTTGCAGCAGATGCGCCAGAGCGGTGCATCGCTCTGGCGACTCAACCGCCAGACACACGTGACGCTGTGGCCGACGTGGCTCGGCTCTACAACCCCGTGATACAGGGGTTAAACTACCTCGAGTTTCTCATGCGAAGCGACTAATGTATATGATTGGCCCAATCCAGGGCATCAAGCTCTGCTTTTGCCAAGCTGGTTTGATCCAGGAATTCAAGCCCAGTCATAATGCTCTCTACTTGTTTCATATCCCTTTTTTCTCTGGCTTCAATCAGTCTCAATTTGCAGCCAAGTCGTCCTTCACGATGCAACAGCGCACGAATAACTTCATCTGGCATTTCCAGTTTATTCACTATCTGTTGAATATCCATACTGAACAATGTATCCAGTAAAGACATTATTCCAGTCATGAAAGCTCGATCTTGGTAATTCTTATCATGCGGGCGATCAATGGTAGCAATCAGCTCCATCAACCTTCCGCGAATGGCAGCTGTTTGCATCAATGCATTGTTATTGGTTAATTTTCCGGCAGGATCAGCAGCATAGAGCAGTAACTGAATCCATCTTTGTAAAGGACGATAGCCCATCACTATCAAAGCCTGTCGTATAGAGCCGATTTTATGAGGTAATGCTGCTGCCACAGAATTAACCACACGTAAAAGACTATAGCTCAGGCCTGGTTTGTGCTTGAATAACCGCTCAATCTCATCAATCTCGGCACCGTGCATCACTAACGACAACAAACGCAACAGAAATAATCTGCTGGATTTGATCTTGCTACCTGAAACAATGATAGGTTTGGCAAAGAAGTAGCCCTGGAACATCTCAAATCCCAAATCCATACATATCCTCGCCCGCTCCGGACTATTCACCTTCTCTGCCAGCAGGATAACCGGCCATGCTTTCAGTTTCTGGATCAATTGACTAATTTCTGCATCCGTCAATGCTAATACATCGACCTTAATTACATTGGCAAACGGGAGCAATGCTTCGGTTCTATCATCAATACAAGTCACGTCATCCAACGCAAGGTTGTACCCCATCCGTTTCAATTCGGCGCAACGCTGTACCACTTCAGGGGTCGCCGGGATAGTCTCCAGCAGCTCCAGAACTACATGTTTACTGGGTAACAACAAAACCACATCATCCAGAAGCAATCCATGATCGATATTGATAAACCCGCGCAGATTACCAAGAACCTGCTGGATACCCAGGTAACCGTATGCGTTCACCACCACGTTGGCCGAAGCATGAAAACCATCTGAAACTTCTGCCTGGTTAATATCCATTGCTGTCCGAAACAGGAGCTCATAAGCGATCAACTTCTGATTGCGATCCAGAATTGGTTGCTTGCCCAAAAAAGCATTTTCCATTAAATATCTGCTATTAAGAGGCAATCATGATGCGATTTTTACCGGATTTCTTGGCCTGACAAAGCGCTTCATCCGCTCGTTTTAGTAAGGATTTCTGGCTTTCGCGAAGCTGCCGAAAAGCAATACCGCCACTGAAAGCAATTGGAACAGAACTGCCATCCATGTCTGGAAGCGTTTTTTTGGAGAAACTATTCTGCAGGCGCTGCATCACCCAAACCGCTGATTCCAGGGTGGTATCCGGCAGCAATATGACAAACTCTTCACCACCGTAGCGGGCGACCACATCACTTGGTCGTAGCGATTTTTTTGCCAGCTTTACCAGATGAATCAGGACATCATCACCGAACTGGTGGCCATAGGCATCATTAATACACTTGAAATTATCCAGATCAATCATAACTGCACATAATGTATTTTCATTCCGGTCGGCACGTGCTGCCTCCCGTAAATAAACAGCATCCAGACCGCGCCGGTTGAATGTCCCCGTCATTGGATCGTAATGGATGAGCTCCCGCAGCTGTTCAAGCTCCAGCTTAAGTGATTCGATCTGATTCTCAGCAAGCCGCACCTGTTCTTGTGCGCTATATATTTCGTTGCTGTAACGCAGACTCTTGGTTTCACCCAGCACTGTATCCAGAATATCGATAATCTCGTTTACATCACTGGTTTCCCGGATTCGACGAGCGTATTGTTCAACCTGTTGACTATACTCATCTGCACCGGTTACAAGTTTCTGGCTCTTTCCTTCAGCCCTGGTTCTTTTTTTGCCTGTAGTCGAAGATTTGACCAGCTGCAATACCTTTTTCTCATCCGAAATCTGCACAATTATCCTCCTGAAACGGTACCGCAATCGTTGTAATCACCCGGAAAAATCCGGAAAGCCACCTAAGAAGAGCGCCAACCGGGATTTAGAAAAACCTTGCCGAAGCATTCATTTAGTAACAGAAAGGCTAACAGAACCTGTTTAGAGCAAAAGAAGGAATTAAAGGAAAACCATGCTGGTATTCAACCATACAACCGATCAGATGTTTTTATAAACATCTGGCAGGATATTAGAGATATCCTTTATTTGATACATACCGCACGTACCTGATGAATATCGGTAATTCCCTGCAGCACTTTTTCTATCCCGTCCTGTTTCAGGGTACGCATGCCGTCACCCAGCGCGGTAGCCAGCATTTCAGCAACACGCGCGTGTTCCTGTACATTTTTTTTGAGTGCATCAGTAGCTGTCAGTAGCTCGTGCAAACCGACCCGGCCCGCATAACCGGTTCCCGTGCAATGCTCACAACCGGCCGGCTGATACAACGTAATCTGCCCTTTTTCATCCCCATATTGTTGGATCCAGCGGGCTTCAATTTCACGATAGGCTGCATCAGGATCAGCCTTGAAGTGCTCAATGTTTTTCAGTTCCTCACAATACTCTGTCAGTAACGCACGAATTTCCTCCCGGCTGGCCGCGTGTGCTTTTTTGCATTTACACAACCGCCTGGCCAGACGTTGCGCCAGAATCCCCAGTAATGCATCTGAAAAATTGAATGGATCCATCCCCATATCCAGCAAGCGGATGATGGATTCCGGCGCACTGTTGGTATGTAACGTGGCAAATACCAGATGCCCGGTAAGCGAGGCTTCGATACCGATCCCGGTCGTTTCCTTATCACGCATCTCGCCTACCATGATGATATCCGGATCTGCTCGCAGAAAAGATTTCATGATGGTGGCAAAGGTCAGACCGGCCTTGGTGTTGATTTGTACCTGACGCAATCCTTTTTGCGTGATTTCAACCGGATCTTCCGCCGTCCAGATTTTGGTTTCCGGCCGGTTCAGATATTTGAGAATGGAATGTAGTGTTGTTGTTTTACCAGAACCAGTCGGCCCGCAAACAAAAAATAATCCGTAGGGTTTACTGATAATTGATTTCAATTGCTCCAGATTGGCAGGAGTAAATCCCATTTTTTCCAGTGGAATCGGCTCACCCGCCGCCAAAATACGCATCACGACATCTTCCACGCCACCGGCTGAAGGAATGGTTGCAACCCGCAGCTCAATATCGAGCGGCGCAAATTTCCGGAACTTAATCTTGCCATCCTGCGGTTTACGTTTTTCTGAGATATCCAGATCACACATGATCTTGAGACGTGTCACTAACGGATTGCGGTAACTGGCGGGAATTTCGATGTAAGGCATCAGTGCACCGTCCTTGCGGAAGCGGACACTGGTTTTTCCCTTTCCGGGCAAGGGTTCAATATGGATATCTGAAACCCCCATTTTATAGGCGTCCATGATAATGCGATTCACCAGTTTGACCAGCTCGTTGTCTGCAGCGGCCGAGGCTTCATCTGTTTCAGCTTCCCTGGTTTCTTCCACGACCTCTTCCAGATTGGAGAGCATATCGTCAATGCTGCCCCCCAGATTTTCAGCTTCTGTGGCACCATAAAATACATCCAGCGTAGCCTTGAATTCACGCTGGGTACAAACCGTATAGATGATTTTACGCTTTGGAAAAATCTGATTGACGATACGCAAGGCCTTGATACGCTCGGGATCCAGCGTCAGCACTACCAATCCATCATTTCCATCATCTATCGGCAACCAGCTATTGCTTTCGACAAACTCCCGTTTGAGATTTTTCAGCAGATCCAGCGGCCTGATCCGATCCGCCCTGTAACCTTCATATTTCACACCGAAGAAGCTGGCCAAAGCTTCGCCTATCTGTATGACGCTGATACCAAATTCATCAATCAACACATCTTCCAGATCACGGCCTGTTTCGCGTGCCCGTCTGGTCGCCAGCTCAAACTCACTGGTGCTGATCACAGCATTGACGATCAGCTGATCATAACGGGTCTTGCCCAACAGCTGCTGCATCCGGTGCTGCTTAAAGGCAGCCGCCAGCACCTGGCAAATTTCACCCAAACTATCAACTGTCTTCTGTGAAAAAGGCTCGCCAGACTTATTGTTAATGAGCTGTACTACACCCAGCAAATCATTATCACCAGCACTCGGGATCGGCACCACGAGCATCTGTTTGGTCCGGTACCCTGTTCGTTTATCCACTTCCTGCAAAAACCGCAGATATTCCCCCTGTCTCCTGAGTTCATTCCGATCATAAACATCTCTGAAATTGACAGTTTTTCTGTGTAAAGCCACGAAGCCGGCAATACTCTGTTCATTAATTGGCAATTTCAGATCCTGGCAGGAGTCCAGCCCGGTTTTAATACGCGAAACAAGGCTGGCTCTATCACCACTTACGGTATAAATTGTCAGACGATCTGCATTAAACACCTCGCAGATATCCCGGCTCACCTCAAACATGATTTCGTCGATATTCCCTGCTGCGTGAATCCTGTCAATCACGGAACGCAGACGATTGGCGGAATTGAGTGAAATTCCCGCTGCGGGGACAATGCCCGAACCAGCTTGAAAAACCTGAGATGTACTCATGTTTACACTATCCTAAAATTCAAATATCTGATTACTCATCAATCTGCGGGGGCTGAAACGCGTAACGCCCGCAAGAATCTCGCGCATGGCCACTTCCGCCTCTCCTTGCCGTAGGTGGGTAATATATATTTCGGCATTATGCTGCAGTTTATTCAGTTCATTTGCCAACATAGCCGGATGAAAATGTCCGGCGCGTGCTGCGATATCCTGACCGGCGTCACTAAAGGCGGATTCGATAATCAGATAGCGCAGGTTTGAAATCTGGTTGATAGCTTCCCATAACGCATCATCAGCAGTGGTATCGCCGGTGAATACCAGGCTGGATTGCCCGGAATCAAGCTGAAAACCTACTGCTGGAACTATATGACACGCCGGTAAAGGTGTGATCCTGCGTGAACCCAGCGCCACAGCTTCACCCACAGTAACCGGCTCATAGCGCATATAAGGATGAGCTGCATCAGGAATACAAGAAAAATCCGGCCAGATATGCCAGTTGAAAATATGTGCCTGCAGACACGCCAGTGTAGATGGCAGAGCATGCACAATCAGTGGTCGGTCGCGCAGACTGCCGGCTGTATCTACCAGGAAAGGAATGAAAGCAATGTGATCCAGGTGGGCGTGCGTAACGAATATATGATCAATTCTCAGCAGGTCATCCAGAGTAAGCGTGCCAACTCCGGTACCGGCATCGATCAGAATATCTTCATCCAGCAACATCGCAGTAGTATGGGAATCACTCCCTATTCCACCGCCACAACCCAATACTTTTAATCTCAAGATTACCAATCCTCCATTCCGGATTTAACGGAAAATTGCAGCAGATCATTTACTGCAATAAATGGAGGATTACGGCTTATTTCCGCTATTATTTAAGTAATAATACCGGAACAGTTGAAAGCTGAATCAGCTTGCTGGCAACAGAGCCAAGCAGCAAGCCCTTGACAGCGCCCAACCCGCGCGGACCAATAACAATCTGGTCACATTTTATTTCTTCGGCAAATTGCAAGATCATGGTCTCCACCTCACCCACAACAATATGGTGTCGGTAAGCGATTCCTCTTTCTTCCAGGTAATCACGAGCCTGCTTCAGGCCTTTAAGCCCTTCCTCTCGGTAATAATCCCCAATCTCCTCCTTGCTGACAAACATGGAAACATTACCAGTCAGCGGAATTCGCACATTCAATAAATGAATCTCCGGTTTTTCACGGTACCAGTCGAGCCGTTTTACAAATTCCTCAACTGCCCGTTCGGAAGCCTCGGAACCATCCACTGGCAGTAACATTTTTAGCATAAGACCCCCTTTTCACGTGTAACTCATCACAAACAACACTTTGATAATCAGCTGATACTTAAAATTTACTGCTTGATCATTCTGCAACATATACCACCTGATTACCCGGATTCAATCTTTCCCCAGCAAATCGACTGAAACACCCATACTTTTATGTATCCGGGCTGCCAGCCACTTTCCAATACCGATCACCAGCAGGGAACAGCTTAGTGGAGCAAGCCAATGCAGATAAGCAGCCTGTGTATCCACCCACTCCTGGCTAACCGTATCAGTCGTCAGCAATCCACCAGCAATCCAGCCAAGCAAACCGGCACCGACAACAACGATAACGGGAAAACGCTCAATCCATTTCATCACCAGTTTACTGCCCCAGACGATAATCGGCACGCTGAACAACAAGCCAAATATCACCAGAGCGAGACTGTCCCTGGCTGCGCCGGCTATACCCATAACATTGTCCAGGCTCATTACCGTATCGGCGACAATGATTGTTTTGATCACACTGGGCAGGGTTGCCCCCCCCCCCTTCACAATCGGTCCGCTTTCGCTGGCGCCCGGTTCCGGTAACAACAGTTTAACGCTGATCCACAGTAGCAAAAAAGCACCAATTATTTTTAGATAAGGTAGTGCCAATAACTGGAGGGCGAAAAAAACCAGCAGGACACGTATCCCGATCGCCCCCACCATCCCCCAGAATATTCCCTGATTACGCTTGTTCTCAGGCAAATTCCGGCAGGCCAATGCAATGATCACGGCATTGTCAGCGCCGAGTGCAATATCAATGGCGATAATCTGAAAAACGGCAACCCAGAATTGGGGATCGGCCATTCCCATCATTTTTACTCCTGTTGTCCGAAAATAAATGCAAGCACTTCATCCCGCTGCCGCAGCGTGTCCTGATAACCCAGATCAATCAGCGCCTGGCAGAAAGGTGCCTCAAACAATACATAGCTGAGCATGGCCGAACCTTTTGGCCCCATTGCGCCGGCAGCATGGAAAAAATAGCGGATTGTACGCGGCAAACTGCTGGCATATGCCTGCGCCAGTTCATCAATTCTTTCACTTGGTGTAATTACCATGCAGTCTATCGTACGTAACAAAGGCATATTTCCTGTTTGTGTTTCAGGAATCAAGCTGAGTGTCTGGTTAATACGTCGCAAGCGCTCAAGATCGGCATCCAGACCGTCAACAAAAATACTGTTCATCACATGTCCGGCAATCTGCGCCGGAGGTGGATAGCCAGTCACCTTGATACGTTCGCAATCAGCTTCTTTCTTTTCATTGACGCTGATCACCAGCAAGCGATCTGCCCCCAGATGTAATGCCGGGCTCAACGGCGCAAACTGCCGCATGGAACCATCACCAAAATATTCGCGATTAACCCGGATTGCCGGAAAAATCAATGGAATCGAAGCAGACGCCATCAGGTGCTGGATACCGATACGTGATGGAACACCGATACGCTGTGCACGCTTCCAGGGAATAATGCTGGGATTAGCCTGATAAAAAGTGACCGATTGCTCGGAAGCATAACCCCAGGCTGTTATGCCGAGCGCATGCAGCGCCCCGGCATGAATACTCCTGCGTATGCCTCTGAAAGGCAAATGACAGGCCAGCAATTGTCTGAGCGGAGTGTTGTCCAGCAGCGAAACCGGTTTCCCCGCCATTCTGCTTGATACAATCGAGCCAAAATAGCGCAACATTGTATGTAACACGCCGATCAGATCAGAGCGATAAATCTGGCCAGTATGAAGATTGCTCCATACGGCTTCCAGCCGCTTGATTCCTGTCAAAAAATGGGTTGCCGCCATGGCGAGGCCTGCGGCGTTGATCGCCCCGGCAGAAGTGCCACAAATCACCGGAAAAGGGCTGCGTGCATGCGATGGCAGCATTTCGGCAATGGCTCGCAATGCGCCTACCTGATAAGCCGCCCGCGCACCACCGCCGGTCAGAACCAGGCCCAACCTTGGCTGCTGTGAATCATTTCGGGGTATTTCACTCACGAACAACTCATTTTAGGACATTCTTTACTCTGATTCCTGCCAACATCATTATTCTCGTTCCTGCTTACCTTTCATTACCATGCCCACACTCGCGCGACTATACAGTAACTCTCACATCAGTGAGATATTCTCATGCATCCTGCGCATCCTGCGTCAGCAAAAACCGGTTAACAACATCCTGGCCGAATCACAGGTTACAGCCCTAACAAGGCAAAGTGCTAAAATACCCTAGCACAGACACAATCAGCATTTTCCCTAAAAACAAACTGACACATCACTCACTATGGCACACACCGAGCTTTTCCCCCCTATTGAACCCTATAATCACGGCACATTGCCACTGGATGGCATTCACACCATGTACTGGGAACAATCGGGTAACCCGGAAGGTATTCCTGTTCTGTTCCTCCATGGAGGGCCCGGTGCTGGTGCCACGCCCGGTCATCGCCGTTTTTTTGATCCGGCACATTACCGGATTGTTATTTTCGACCAGCGTGGTGCCGGACGTTCCACTCCTCTGGGTGAAATAAAGGACAATACCACTACTCTGCTCATCACGGACATCGAAAAGCTGCGGCACCATCTTGGTATTAAACAATGGCTGATCTTTGGCGGATCTTGGGGCAGCACATTGGCACTTGTCTACGGTGAGGCGCATCCTGAACGCTGCCTGGGATTTGTACTACGTGGTATTTTTCTTTGTCGCCCCAGTGAAATCCACTGGTTTTTATATGGACTACAAAATATTTTTCCAGAAGTCTGGCACGAATTTGTATCCCGCCTCTCGATAGACGAACAACGCGACATTCTCACTTCCTACTATCGTTTACTGATTCATCCCGATCCTGATATCCATCTGCCAGCTGCAAAAGCATGGAGTCGCTATGAAGGAAGCTGTTCAACCCTGTTACCCAACCCGGATACAGTTGATTATTTCTCCAGTAATACTGTTGCGCTGGGGCTGGCAAAGATTGAAGCACACTATTTCAAGAATAATATTTTTCTGCCGGAAAATAGCTTGCTGGACAACGTGCACAAGATTCGCCACTTGCCTGGTGTCATTGTTCAAGGGCGTTATGATGCGGTTTGTCCGATTGTCAGCGCATATGATCTGCACCTGGCTTGGCCACAGGCTGAGTATATCGTCGTCAATGATGCCGGCCATTCCGCCTGGGAACTTGGGATTCAGGCTGAACTCATCAAGGCTACCGAGAAATTCAGGCAGATACTGTAATCAGGCCTGAATCACCCGGTTACCGTAATCTGGAAAGATCAAGATATTGCGCAAGTTGCTGCACGTCAGGTTGCGCTTGATACGGCAAGATACCCAATAATGGGCAATCCAGCCATTCGACCAGTGTTTGCAGGTTTGCTTCCGGCTGCAACATATCCGGATCAATTCTGTTTGCCACCCAGCCTGCCAATTTCAAACCGGCTGATTCAACTGCGCGAGCTGTCAGTAATGCATGGTTAAGACAACCTAGCCGCATTCCCACAACCAGGATTACTGGCAGCCCTAACACACAGGCAAGATCACGCGTGTCGTATCGATCACCTGACAAACCTGATAGCGACAGCGGCACCATGAAACCACCGACACCTTCGACAATCGTTATCTCTGCTGCTGTTTGCAGCTTCTCGCAAGCCTGCCGAATCACTTCCAGATCGATACGGATATTCGTCTGCTGTGCAGCGATATGCGGTGCTATTGACTCGACAAAGGCATAAGGATTAATCAGTTTACGTGGCATGCTAACCGTGCTGGCTGCCTGCAGATTTTCCACATCCTGCCATAATCCATCTTTACGACCTGACACCACTGGCTTCATTCCGGCAGCGGTATAGCCATTCGTCGAAAACGCATGCAACAGCGCACAACTCACTGTAGTTTTACCAATTCCGGTATCCGTACCCGTTACAAAGAATCCTGTTGCCATTATTACGGATCCAGCCCCAGCTTGCGCCGCGTCTCCGGCTTTAGCTGAACTTTACGTATCTCCGGTTTCCAGGCGTGACCATAAACTACTTCGTAGGTTGCTGGCAGCCTGCCATCCTTGCGCAAGGTTTCATATTGATTGATCACTTGCTGCCATGTCGTCTTGCCCATCAAGCCGCGTCTGCGCCCTTGTGTCACATTGCGGGCACCAATTGCTTTGAGATCCTGCATAGCGCTTTTGACATCATCGTAGGTCAATGTAATATATTCCATATCCATCACCGGCAATGAAAAGCCACAACCCACCAGCATATCACCCACATCATGCATATCCGTAAAACGATTGACATGACTAAACGGATCCACTGACTTGAAGGCTTGCCGTAATTCCTTCAGTGTATCCGGCCCAAACGTGCTGAACATCAACAAACCACCATCCTCCAGTACGCGATGCGCTTCTGCAAATGTCTGCCTGAGATCATTACACCACTGGAATGCAAGGTTGGACCAGATCATGCCAACGCTGGCTTCGCGCAGGGGCAACTGTTCTATGTCTGCGCAGATATAGCCTCTGGGTTGATGATGCTTGAATGGTAGCCAGCGCTGCCAACCAGGTATTTTCTCCAGCATGGCTGCACGTGCACGATCATGCATCGTCAGCGCAATATCCATCGACATGATTTCTGCCGCAGGATAGCGTTCGATCAGCTTGCGCGTACCGTAACCGGTTCCACTGCCTGCATCGATAATTTTGCCGGGAACATATTTGATATATTCCAGGCGTGACAACATACGGTCGCATATTTCCCGCTGCAGTACGGCAGACTGGTCATAACTGGTCGCCGCCTGTTCAAATGACCGGCGCAACATGCGCTTGTCGAGTACATGATCATAAAGCATCGAAACAACCCACAAATTGCTCAGGAAAAGAAAGAAACGGCGCGTGGCCGCAATGAGGAAACAGCTTCAATTGCGCCTGGGACAAGTGCTGCTGCGTCCATTCAGCAGCACCAACAGGCGCGATAACATCATTCTGGCCATGAATCAGCAGCACAGGCTGTTTAATTTGATCCAGTTCAGCTCGCAAATCACTAGTTTGCAGAATCTTTAATCCTGCCTGCAACGTTGCAAACTCCGGTGACAAACCACTCAACATACTCTTGCGCAGCCGTGCCAGTACCCGGGTCTGATCCTCGCTACCGCTAACTTGCAGTGTCAAGAAACGATTGAGGGTTTGCATATAGTCACGTGCCAGATTTTCCATAAACAGGGTCAGGGTTAATGATTCCATCCCCCATGGCCAGTTGGCACGTTTGACGAAACAAGGGGTACTGGCAACCAGTACTAATTGTTGTACCCGTTCCGGCATCTGTAATGCCAGCCTGATCGCCACTTGCCCACCGAGCGACCAGCCGCACACAATGCTGTTATCAGGCAAATGGTCTGCAATCACTTCGGTCATCTGCTCCAGAGAATCCAGCGCACAATCACGGCTAGCACCGTGCCCCGGCAAATCAATGCAGTGCAGATGGAAACGCCGGGAGAGCGGCTCTGACACACACTCCCATACACCACTGTGCATGGCCCAGCCATGCAACATCACCAGATCAGGCCCGCTCCCGCTTGTCTCAATATGCAACCGGGTCATATCAGCATCCAGCCAGATCATGCAAGGCTGCACTCAATTGATCGACATCTTCCCCAGCATGAGCCGCAGACAAACTGATGCGCAACCGTGCCATGCCTTGCGGCACTGTCGGAGGGCGAATAGCCGGCACCCAGATACCACGCTCACGCAACGCCTGGTCCAGCCGGACGGCCTCCCGGCTTCCGCCCACCAGCAATGGCTGTATCGGTGTATCCGATAGCAATAGTTGCCAGGGGAGAGATTGCAGCTTTTGTCGCAACTGCTCTATCAATTGAACAAGCCGCTCCCGTCGCCAGACACCCTGACTGATTAATTGTAAACTGGTCAGCAAGGCATGTGCCAGCAACGGGGCTGCCGCCGTGGTATAGCCATAGGTACGGCTATGCTGAATGAGCGTTTCAATCATTGACGCTTGCGCTGCCACGAACGCGCCGGATACTCCTGCTGCCTTGCCCAGCGTTGCCATGTAAATCAGATGTGGTACATTTCGCTCCACCTCCTGCGGATCATACAAACTGCCTTTGCCCTGTTCACCCAGCACACCAAATCCGTGCGCATCATCCAGCAACAACCAGGCATCAAAGCGCTGACACAACGCCAGCAGCTCGGCAACCGGCGCCCTGTCACCATCCATACTGAATACTGCGTCGGTGACGATCAGCCGCCGCCGGGCTTGTATCGTCTTCAGCTGCTTCTCCAGAGTAACAAGATCAAGATGGGGATAACGAATGAAGCGGGCACGTGACAGCAAAGCCGCGTCATTGAGTGAAGCATGATTGAGACGATCTGCAAAAATCGCATCTTCCCGCCCCATGAGCGCAGTCACCACCGCCATATTGGCCATGTAGCCCGTGGAAAACAGCAGGGTACGTGGAAGGCCGACGAACTCCGCCAGTGCCTCTTCCAGTTCATGATGTGCGCGGGAATGACCACTAATCAGATGAGAAGCGCCCGAACCCACACCGTAACGTTGTGCACCTGCTGCTACTGCTTCGATCAGGGCTGGATGATTAGCCAGCCCCAGATAATCGTTACTGCAAAAAGCCAGAAAATCCCGGCCATCAATGGTCACACGCGGGGATTGCGGCCCTTCCAGCACCTGGCGAAAACGATACAACCCTTCCTGCCTGCGCTGTTGCAGCGCTTCAGCCAAGTCCGGCAGCATGGTGGTTAAAGTGCATGCAATCCCAGTTTTTCGAGCAAAGCTGCGTCCTGTTCCGTATCCGGATTGCCGGTCGTGAGCAGTTTGTCACCATAAAAGATAGAGTTGGCACCGGCCAGAAAACACAGTGCCTGAATAGCTTCCGACATCTGTCGGCGGCCAGCAGAAAGCCTGACCTTTGCTCTGGGCATGGTGATACGGGCTGCTGCGATAGAGCGGACAAATTCAAACGGGTCGAGCTCAGGTATACCATACAAAGGTGTGCCTTCGACCTGCACCAGGTAATTGATCGGCACTGATTCAGGATAAGGATCAAGGCTGGCCAGTTGTGCAATCAGGCCGGCTCGGGCTGTACGTGATTCCCCCATGCCAACAATGCCACCACAACAAACATTGATATTGGCACCGCGCACTTCGTCCAATGTATCCAGGCGATTCTGATATTCGCGTGTAGTAATGACCTCGCCATAAAACTCAGGAGAGGTATCGAGATTGTGATTGTAGTAATCCAACCCGGCCTGCTTGAGTTGAACGGCCTGCCCGGGTTTCAGGATACCCAATGTAGCACAGGTTTCCAGCCCTAAATCCTTAACTGCACTGATGAGCTCGGTCATGTGCTCAATATCACGTTGCTTGGGTCCCCGCCAGGCGGCTCCCATGCAGAAGCGCGTTGCGCCACTTTCCTTGGCTTTGGTGGCCGCCATCACTACTTCCTCACGCGACAAAATTGCTTGATTTTCCACCCCGGTATGATAACGAGCCGCCTGCGGGCAATAGGCGCAGTCTTCAGAACATCCACCAGTTTTTACTGACAGCAGCGTAGACAATTGCACGCCATTAGCATCGTGATATTGGCGGTGCACCGTTTGCGCCTGAAAAATCAGATCATTAAACGGCAAACCCAACAGTGATTCAACATCTGCCACCAACCAGCGTGACGATGATTCTTGCTGTACTGCCAAATCAGGGTTGGAATATGTGCATCCGCACTGTTTTTCAGAAATTAAATCGGTTCGGGATTCCATGATCATTCTCGGCGATAGCCTGCTCCAAGTTATAATAAATGATAGGCGATCATTACGGATACCTTTTAGGTTGTCAATTTTTTCTTCTGGAATTTTGAACAGGCGATTAAATTTTGTGCAATTATTCCAACATAAGCATTGCGTGTTATGTCAAGTGTCTGATCATCGAGATATCTGCGCAGCCTGCCTGCATGATCTTCCCAGACTGTCTCAAGTACACTGCCCTTCTTGCCTGCTACCAGTGCCTTCCTCACAGATTTGTGGTGCCTGTCTGCGCAAGCCGCCCGCCTGGAACCACGTCAGAGCAGCCGTGCGTTACACCTATCCGGTTGATGCACTGATACAGGCACTGAAATACCGCTCCGAACTGTCGCTGGCACCAATACTGGCAGATTTGCTGCTGACAGAACTCCAGGAAGATTCTTTACCTGACTATGTCATTCCGGTACCGCTTCATCCGGACAGGCTGCGGGATAGAGGATTCAATCAGGCGCTCGAAATCAGTCGTCATCTGTGTAGAAAGACAGGATGCAAATTGCTACCTGCCGCCTGCGTACGCACACGCAGCACTCCTTCGCAGACTGAGATTCCATGGAAGAAACGGAAACAGAATGTTCGTAATGCCTTTATCTGTACCCAGCATTTTTCCGGAAAACAGGTTGCTATCGTGGATGATGTCATGACCAGCGGCGCCACCCTGAATGAACTGGCCAGAGTTATCCTTCGCCAGGGGGCAGGCAGTGTTCGCGCCTGGGTTGTCGCCCGGGCATTTCCGAGTTAATCATCCGAAAATAATACGGACCGACAATCATTCAATCTGACAAACTGATCAACATGCTACAGGTAATCCTCCATCAGCCGGAAATCCCGCCAAATACCGGCAATATCATCCGCCTCTGTGCCAACACCAGCACACAGCTGCACCTGATCAAACCACTGGGATTCAACTTGAGTGACCGGCAACTGAAGCGCGCCGGGCTGGATTATCACGAATGGGCACGCCTCACCGTGCATGAAGATCTGGCATCCTGCCTGAGCCTCATGGATGGATGCCGGATTTTTGCTGTCACCACCAAGGCAACAAAGCACTACGATAAAGTGGATTATACGACTGATGATGTCTTTTTGTTTGGCTCTGAAACTTGTGGATTGCCTGTTGAAGTACTGGAAGATTTCTCTCAGGATCGCCGTATCCGTATTCCTATGGTTCCTTCTTCTCGCAGCCTGAATCTCTCCAATTCAGCAGCGGTTATTATTTACGAAGCCTGGCGACAAACTGGTTTTGATGGTGGTGTCTAGAGTGTAATATTCATCCGGTTGTTCACCCTCCTCATATCAGGCACTATGGGAATGTCTCCTTACAGCAGTACAAACAGGACAGGAAAATGAATCTCCCCTTTTACACCATCGGACATTCAACCCGTACATTGGAAGAATTCGTTAATCTACTGCGTACGGTACAAATAGAACTGATTGCGGATATACGCACTGTGCCACGATCACGAACCAATCCGCAATACAATCAGGACACATTACCTGGCAGGCTGGCAGTATTGGGGATCGGCTATGAATACATCACGCAGCTGGGAGGATTGCGCGGTAAATCCAAGACTGTATTGCCAGATACAAACGGCTTCTGGGTGAACCAGAGTTTTCATAATTATGCTGATTACACACTTTCAGTTGCTTTCCAGGAAGGATTAAACAGACTGATTGAACTGGGGCGCACGCATCGTTGTGTCATGATGTGCGCGGAAGCTGTTTGGTGGCGTTGTCACCGACGTATCGTTTCGGATTACTTACTCGCACATGGCGAAATTGTCTTTCATCTGATGGGACACAATCGCGTAGAAGCGGCACACCTAACTGAGGGTGCGCAAATTCAGGCTGACCACACTATCATTTACCCATTATAACTATTGACAAGATCACCTACAAAAATGCGCCCCTTTTCAGGAACAAGTCGGATAAAGCTGTCAGCATTATGACAATCTAATAGGATTATCAAATAAGTATTTATGCACACACTTCATTTACAGCATTTTCTTCAATCATACTGATAACGCTAGAAACCCTTATAAACTTAACCAAAAAACAGAAAATGAATCTTCTTTACAAGTTAATCTCAAAGCTACCAAACTATATCAAGTCATTTGGATTATTCCATGGTTTTCGTTTACTACTCTTGATTGAAGGTACCATTTTCAAAACATCTACAATAACCAAAAAATATACTGTACCGGGTTATCCGGAACCAATATATTTACGGAAAACAACTAGTGATTATTCAATTTTCTGGCAATGCATCGTTCAGCGTCAATATAACATGTTGCGATTTCCGCAAAGCAACCGGTTAATGTCCACATATCAAGAATACGTTAAGAAAGGCTATAAGCCATTAATTATTGATTGTGGTGCAAATATTGGCTTATCAGCATTATTTCTGGCAAAGTTATTTCCAAAAGCCACTATATATGCAATCGAGCCTGATGAAAATAATTTCATGATGCTCAAGCTAAATATAGCTTCTCTGGAAGGCCGTGTAGTCGCGTTACGAGGGGGAATTTGGCACGAAAATGCTAACTTACGTATTATTAATCCAGCATCAGGATCAGCAAGTTTCCGTGTTGCAACTACGACTACTATCGATAACTCAAAAGAAATAATTCGCACTTATACAATTGATGAAATCTGCACTTTAGCCGGAACCAGTACCCCATTTATTGTTAAGGTGGATATTGAGGGAGCTCAAAGTAATCTATTCAAAAATAATACCAGTTGGGTCAGTAATACTCACCTTATTATGCTTGAACTGGATGATTGGCTAATGCCTTGGGCAGGAACAAGCAGATCATTTTTTTCATGTGTAAGCCAATATCCATTTGACTACCTCATTTCTGGAGAAACCATTTTCTGTTTTCGTGATTTTGAAAACTAAATACCCACCGGTTAAAGTCGGCAGGTGTCGCATCCCGGATGGCTTGAAGGATTCTATCAGCTCTCTCATGACAGCTCGCGCCATGAACAGCGGATAACGAGTTTTATCTATACAATCATCCGGGACTGAACAGGTAGGTTTAAGTTACGGACTAAAAATATTATTGTAGTCTATCTATTCTGTCGCTGCGTCTGGATACAACCACTAAAAACATAAAATGCCAGTCAATCAGGTAACCGAGTCTGAACCAGCTTCAGCAGAACATCTTTATCCACAATCCATGCACGATGGCGCATAAAAAATGATCAGGTTAAAGCTCATTACGCCAAACCTGATCATCACTGTCAAACAATCGGTTGGCTTCAGCCGGCCCCCAGCTGCCGGCAGGATAAGTTGCGATATATTCACGCTCAACCGTCCAGAATTTCAAGATTGGATCAATGACTCGCCACGCCCATTCAGCCTCATCAAAGCGAATAAACAATGAACGATCGCCTTCAATTACATCCAGCAGCAAGGTTTCATAAGCACCCAACGTTTGCTCATCCGTCCTGAGGAAACTTGCATTCATTTGTATTACGCGGGTATTCATATCCAAGCCCGGTTGTTTAACGTGAATTTCCATATGCATGGATTCTTCCGGTTGAATCGACAACAATACCCAGTTAGGGTCGATTGACTCCAGTGGTGTTTCGCGGAAAAGTTGCTGCGGAGGGTGTTTGAAACGAATCGCAATCATCGAATGCCGCCTGGGCATACGTTTTCCCGTTCGTAGATAAAACGGAACACCGCGCCAACGCCAATTATCAATATAGAATTTAGCTGCAGCAAAAGTTTCAGTAATCGAATCTGACTCAACGTTTTCTTCCTGTTGGTAACCCACCACCGACTGCCCGTCAATATTGCCATGTGTATATTGTGCGCGCACTGCATGTGCATGCACTGCGCGTTTAGCAATCGGGCGAATCGACCGCAACACCTTGACCTTTTCATCACGCAACGCATCCGCTTCCAGAGCAGGTGGAGGTTCCATCGCTACCACAGTTAACAGTTGCATGAGATGATTCTGCAACATATCACGCAATGCTCCTGCGCGATCATAATAGCCTGCGCGTTTTTCAATACCGATTGACTCTGCAACCGTAATTTGTACATGGTCAATAAAATTGCGATTCCACAATGGCTCGATTATTGTATTGGCAAACCGGAAAACCAGCAGATTTTGTACTGTTTCCTTACCCAGAAAATGATCAATACGATAAATCTGTTCTTCATCAAAATACTGGTGTAATACACGGTTAAGCACTTGTGCCGATTCCAGATCTTCCCCAAATGGTTTTTCGATGACCACCCGGTTCATACCGCGTGGCTCATTCAAACCAGCAACTTTGAGATTTTTAATTACCGTTACAAAATCAGCTGGACGGATTGCCAGATAAAACACTGTGCGAGAACAGGCTGATCCAGGTGCTATGTCCGCAGCAAGTGCGTGATAGGAATCTACCTCTTTAAGATCCCCTCGCAAGTAACGAAAGCGCGCCAGAAAACGTTCCAGTAACGCTTGGCAAGACGGCTGATCAAGTTTGTTTTTTAGTATCGAACGTACGTATTCAAGCCAATCGTCCGTTGTCCATTCCCGCCGTGAAATAGCAATGATGGAAAGGTTATCAGCCAAGCGACCGGCATGCTCCAGATCAAACAAGGCTGGTAACAATTTATGTGCGGCAAGATCCCCTGTTGCTCCAAAAATAACAAACGAGCAAGGTAAATTTTGGGATTGATCCATTTTTGCACCACCCATTATTTAGTCCTTTTTAACAGCATGGCCGCCAAAGCCATGACGCATTTTTGCTAGCATTTTAGCGGCATAATCATTTTTCCCCTGTGAGGCAAAACGCATCATCAGTGCAAGCGTGATCACGGGCACAGGAATTCCTTGCTCCAGGGAAGCAAGTGTCGTCCAACGCCCTTCACCGGAATCCGCCACGAAAGGAGCAATATCATCAAGCGCCTGATCTTCCGCCAAGAAGTCCGCAGACAAATCAAGTAGCCACGAACGCACCACGCTGCCATGCCGCCACAATTCGGCGATTGCAGCAAGGTCAAGATCAAATCCAGGTTTGTCCTTCATCAGCGCAAACCCTTCGGCCAAGGCTTGCATCATGCCGTATTCGATTCCATTATGTACCATCTTCACGTAATGCCCCGATCCAACCGGCCCAGTATGTAGCCAGCCGGTCATCGGGGTTGGCGCCAATGCTTCCATATAGGGTTTCAGGCGTGCCGCGGCGGCATTTGATCCACCAAACATGATGCAATAGCCGTTTTCCAGCCCCCATACCCCCCCAGAAACCCCCGCATCAGCAAATTCAATACCTTGCTCTGCACAACGTGCTGCACGGGGAATATCATCTTGCCAGTGCGTATTGGCACCATCCACAATCAGATCACCTGCCGATAGCAACGGCAACAATGCAGAAAGTGCTGTTTCAGTTACTTCGCCCGCTGGCAGCATCAGCCAGATGATGCGGGGCTTTTCAAGTGAAGCAACCAGGTCAGCATAACTTTTGCACGCCGTGTGTCCCGTGTCTCTGGCCAATGCTTCGGTTACATTAAAGCTGCGATTCGTTATTGCAATTTTTTTATCTTTCTCGGCGAGACGGCGTGCCATGTTGCCACCCATTCGCCCTAAACCCACTATACCGAATTCCATATTTTTCTCCTTTGAGCAGATACAATCAGGAATACTGGCCTATCAGATACGGAATCAAGAACACCAGTCTCAGGCTGAACCCGCCATAGCTGCAAGTTCCATTGCTAATTTAC
Source organism: Nitrosomonas eutropha (assembly GCF_003201195.1). GTDB lineage: Bacteria > Pseudomonadota > Gammaproteobacteria > Burkholderiales > Nitrosomonadaceae > Nitrosomonas > Nitrosomonas eutropha. The sequence goes on from NZ_QICQ01000003.1 coordinate 73,634, forward strand.
CAAGTGTTACTGAATCGTCGAGTCCATCCAGCAAACGTTGCGGGATACCGGACAAGCCGGTTTGCGCGCCTACGAGTGCCCCGGTCAATATGGCGCGCGACAAATTTTGCCCACCACCATTAATTGCATGTAAAACAGCCGATTCAAAATCATCATGAAACCGGGCAGCCAGATAATAAGCGGCAGGTAGTAAGTGATAAATTGCACACGGCATGCCATACACAATGGATACCTTCCAGGCTGGCTCAATCCGAATATCAGGATCCACTGCCGCCGCAGCCATATAAGAAGGCGTAAGCAATGCATCTGGAGAAGCAAAACGCCCAGCACGTGGTGGATCCGGATCACCAGGGCGTGGTGGCTGCAGACTGTCCCCCGTCACGGCGTGAAATGGCAGCGCGCCACTCTTCACGAGATTCATGAGCTTTCCAGATAAGCTGGTATCCAGCGCATGCCCCTGAATCAACAGTCCCAGCACAGCACCGTAAGCTACAGTCATCGCCGCCACCATCTCATCAGACTGGGTCAGTGTCGTATTGTCTGCAATGGCTATCGCGAGTTTGTCTGGTCGGAACGCATAACGAACAGCAATGGCCAGCGTACGCTCTGCTGCCTCGGTGGTATCGGCATGACCACCGGTCTGCCCCCAATGCAGCTTTTGCTGTACGCGTCGCCGCCAGGTTTCACGAATTGATTGGCTGGTGTAACCACCCGGGCCATTGACAGGCGTACCGTCAAGCAATGGAAAAAGTGTTTCATCCATACGGCGGCAAAAATCCTCTGCCTCGTAACCACCCCGCTCGACCAGCGACTGAACCATTAGCTTCAGGATGAAACCCGCCTGCGATAGCTGCCCTGCTTTTAATCCGGCATGGTAGCGATTTGGTTTGGGATCAGTATAGTCTGCAATCCAGTCACCATAATCACGACGCAACTCGGAGAGATCATAGTACCAATGCGGCCCCAGCCCCAATGCATCTCCGATGAACGCGCCCATAATGGCTCCGGCGGCACGATCCTGTATATTTTTGTCTGACATAAAACCTCCTGTTTCATATCCTGAAGAAATAAACTCTGCAAACTCGAAATTCAGGCCTGCCTCACTCGAAAACACTATGTTACGCCCGACAAAACAAACATTGGGTACAACTGCGGGTTATTCGGCTCTTATTTCGTTGAACAATACTTCGGGGCCATTAACCGGCTGGTAGATCTCGACGACTTTATGCCGGGATTGCGCACCCCATTTCAGGGTGATGTGCTTCAGGGGGACATTGAAGCGTTTTGCCAAAAATACTGCTAAAGCACGATTAGCTTTGCCATCCATCGGGGGAGCCGCCAGTTTTATTTTCAGCTCCTCGCCATGCACACCGATTGCTTCAGTCTGCCTGGCACCCGGCTGGATATAGAGTTTCAGTATCAGATTGTGATCGCGATCAAGGCAATACCAGCCCATCAAAACGCATGCACAATCTGACGCTGTAAGTTCTCCACAACCATCATCAGCACCTGCAGCAGAATCAAGGCAAATAATGGAGAAAGGTCGAAATTGGCTATGGGAGGAATAAACCGGCGCAACGGTTCCAGAACAGGCCCGGTAAAACTTTCCAGCACGGGCGCCAACGGGCTGTGCGGATTAATCCAGGATAATAGGGCCTGCGCAATGATCGTGATAAACAGAATGTTAAGCGTCATGCTGGCCAGCTTGATGAATGCCAGTAAGATAAATGCGAATATACTGACACTCGCGCCAGAGTCTGCCAACAGATTGATACTGATCAAAATAATAAATTGAGCTAACCAGGCCAGTACAAAGGTGGAAAGATCAAGCCCTCGCCAGCTGGGAATTACTCGGCGTGCTGGCCGTACAATAAAATCTGTCACAGTGACCAGAAATCTTGAAACCGGATGAAAATAAGGAATGCGTGACCACTGCACATAGAACCGCAGCAATAACGCCAGAGAAAACAGGCCAAGAACTGTGTCCAGCAAAAATATTATTATTTGATTGGGCATGGTTTTTTCCGTTGAAAGTTATGATTGTTTCTACCCCATTATCTGGATACAGACTGAAGAGCACCTCAAATATTACGTATGTCTAAACATTTCTCCCATTTCCCGGGAACGATCATTGGCAATATGCATGGCGCGAATAAATGCACCCCTGATATCGGACTGTTCCATACTGAGTAACGCTTGTTCGGTCACCCCCCCCTTCGAAGTTACACGTGTTCTCAGGGTTGCAAGCGTGTCATCACTTTGCACAGCAAGGTATGTCGCCCCCAGGAATGTTTGCATTGCCAACTGTTTCGCGGTATCAGCTGTCAAACCTAGCTCTGCCCCAGCCTGCTGCATCGCCTCCAGAAAATAGAAGACATACGCCGGGCCACATCCTGACAAAGCTGTTACAGCATCCAGCTGAGCTTCTTCATCTACCCAGACGATAGTTCCGATTCCCGCCAGAATCCTCGTTGCTTGTTCCTTCTGCCGGGTATCCACACGAGGCAGAGCGTATAAGCCTGTTACCCCCTTTCCAATTAAAGCCGGTGTGTTAGGCATAGCACGAATAATAAACTCATGCCGGTTCAGCCACTGGCTCAGATCGTCTGCACGGACACCTGCTGCAATCGAAATAACAAGCTTACCTTGAAAAAGTTGTGCTGATTCGCTTACTGCAGCATGTAGTTGTTGTGGCTTTACAGCCAGAACAACGATCTCGCTGCCCCGAATTCCATCAGCTATGGATGCAGTTACTGTCATGCCATATTCCTTGACAAGTCGCTGTTGCTGCTGCGCATCGATCTCTACAACACTGATCTGTGATGGCGTATGTCCATGACGGATCAGACCGCCGATCATGGCGCCAGCCATATTCCCTCCACCAATAAAGGCAATATTCATGAATAACCCTGATTTATCTAAATGTACAGCACCGATAAGATTAGCCAAACCCTGGCAGATGGCATATTTACAAAAATACTTATTTCTTGAACAGATTGATAATCACACTCAAAACGATACTAACAATCAGCATGGAAGTAATGGGTATGAATACTTTACTGTGTCGAGTTTCAATATGGATATCTCCCGGCAGCTTTCCAAACCAATTAAATAACCAGGGTGCCAGATGTAATACTGCCCCGATAACAAGCAAAACGATACCGGCAACCATGAGCCATCGTACAATCGGTTCCATATAAAAAGGTCACATACCAATAAACTGCAATAACATTAACTCATAACTAATCAAACAAGCATAACCCGATAAAAATATATAAAGAAGGTGGCGACAGCGAATTCCGGCACAAAGCCGTACTTCATGGTGTATGGTCAACATAATCACCGCCAGAGAGGTAAGCGCTAGTTTAGTGAAAACAAATTTCTGCATGCCTTCCTCAATCAGGATCGCCATAAAATAGTTAAGTTCTGTACCACCTCCAGACAATATATTTATCGTCAAAAAGGCATCTGTCGCACTGAATAACACGATGGCAAGAACACAGACTACAAGACGCCATCCGTATTGATCAACATAAACCGCGCCACGATCGGAGCGCCGCTGTGCAACCCGCCTGCCCTGTTTGATTCCCAACTGATAGGGACACACAAACGAAATCTCAGCCCGCCTTTCCCACTGCCGCTGATCTATTACTAATTGATTCGTCGTCATTATCTTCCCTCATACCTATAACCCGATCAGCTTCCCGAAAATTTACCCGATACCTTACCTCATTTACACGAAAATAAAGTGTAAAGGTGCCGGCCCAGTCACGCAATATTACTAAAATCTGTTACCTGCAATCCGACAACGGACAAAAGTCGAGTTGTACCATTTATGTTTCGTTTTCATAACGTCCTACTAAAAACACGTGTGGCGAAAACCTGCCAGATTAAGATATACTATTCGGCCCTGAAAGGAGTAGGTGGGCAATATTTTTATCATTAATTTAAGCGATTTTCTGACCTCTCTTCGTATTTTTTATAGCAAAAATAGGCATTTTATAAAATGAAACGTACCTATCAACCATCCGTTATCAGCAAAAAACGTACTCATGGATTCCGTGCTCGCATGAAGACACGTGGTGGCAGAGCTGTTATTCGTGCACGCCGGGCAAAGGGACGGGTCAGACTCAGTGTATAACATGGACAAATCCAGGTTTACTGTCCGAGCTGTTTCTTGACAACCGAGCATGTTTACTCGTTACCCAAATCGTGCAGACTGCGAAAAGCTGATGAATTTCGCGCTGTACTGAGACATCGGACTGTGTTCGAAAGCCTTTCTTTGCGATTGCATATAAAGCTGAAGCCGATCAACGACGGTTATGCGCGCATCGGCTTAATCGTAGCCAAAAAGATCGAGCGGAAAGCTGTCAGAAGAAACCGCATCAAACGATTGATCAGAGAGGCATTTCGCAAGCACAGACAGGTGGTTCAAGGTATGGATTGCGTTATGCAGCTACGGCGTTCTGTGGAACCGTCAGATTCTGCGCGCATCTATCAGGAAGCCGTAACGCTGTTACATAAAGCAGCCAGGCAATTATGAAGCAACTGATCATTGGCCTTATTAAACTCTACCAATACAGCATCGGCCTCCTGATTCCACCTTCCTGCAGATTTTACCCAACCTGCTCGAATTATATGCGGGAAGCGTTGACAAAACATGGCTTGATAAAAGGATTATGGCTGGGTACAAGGCGGATACTCCGCTGCCACCCCTGGAATCCGGGCGGCTATGACCCTATCCCATAAAACAGCCAATATGCCCATAATAACCAACTTATCTATCATATTCTTAAAGCGTTTTTACTAAAACTTTTCCGCATCCCCGAGCTTCAAAAAATGGACAATAAAAAAATCGTACTGCTTATCATTTTTTCGACATCGCTACTGTTTTTATGGGATGCATGGGTAAAAGAACAGGAAAAGTTCAACGCCCCTCCCTCCGTTGTAGCTCAGGCTAATTCCGCAGCCGGAGTCACACAGTCAAAAAATAACGACGGCCTTCCTATTCCAGGCAGTGAACTCACAGCATCACAAACAGGATCGGATCTGAACGGGATACCTTCAAGTGGAGATACAGCTGATTCGGTTACCCCACGCCTGTTGCCTTCAGGCGAGCAAATACGTGTCGTCACCGACAAGGTCATTGCAGAAATCGACACGATGGGAGGCGATTTACGGCGACTGGAACTACTGCAACAACCTTCTCCTGAAGACGAGAACGTACCTTACTCTCTATTGCATAGCGAAGCTTCGCGTACCTATGTCGCACAATCCGGTCTGGTAGGCGAGGGATTGCCTAACCATAAAACGGTTTATCAGGTGGAATCAGGCATACGCAACTACGAACTGACTGCCGGCGAGGATAAAGTTGTCATCCGCCTGCTGGCACCTGAAACTCAGGGAGTTCAGGTTATAAAAACCTACACCTTTCACCGCGACAGCTACGTAATCGACATCGGCTTCGAGATAGCAAACAAGAGCGATGCCACAATCCGTCCGTTTGCTTATTTCCAGATGTTGCGTGACGACACTCCGCCACCAGCACACACCATGATGATTCGCAGTTTTCTGGGGGCTGCTGTTTACACTGACGAAGAGAAATATCAGAAAATTCCGTTTGATGACCTGGACAAAGGCAAGACAGATTATCCGGCCAATGCGAACAATGGCTGGATCGCCATGCTGGAACACTATTTCCTGACTGCCTGGTTGCCGCCACAACAAACACCACGCGAATATTTTGCCAAGCGACAAAGCGATAATCTCTATACAGCCGGGGTAATTGTTCCGGCCGGAGTTATCACTGCTGGTGAAACTGTTACAACCACCATGCCACTTTATGCAGGTCCGGAAGAGCAAGATAGGCTTGCTGAACTAGCTCCGGGGCTGGAGCTTACTGTTGATTACGGCTGGCTGACCATGATCGCCAAGCCATTATTCCGTTTACTTTCTTTCTACCATTCGTGGACAGGAAACTGGGGAATAGCAATTATCCTTCTGACCATAACCGTCAAGCTGCTGTTCTTCCCGCTATCTGCGGCCGGCTACCGATCCATGGCAAAATTACGCTTGGTAACGCCCAAGTTGAAGCGTATTCAGGATCAATACAAGGGTGATCGGCAGCGCATGCATCAGGCGATGATGGATTTTTATAAAACAGAAAAAATCAACCCGATGGGGGGGTGTTTTCCCATACTGGTGCAAATCCCGGTTTTTATTGCGCTGTACTGGACAATACTTGCAGCAGTAGAACTGCGTTACGCTCCTTTTGCACTATGGATCACTGATTTATCTTCTCCAGATCCCAAATACCTGCTGCCGGTTCTGCTGGGCATTTCCATGTTTATACAGACCAGGCTTAATCCGACCCCAACAGATCCAATCCAGGCAAAAATAATGCAAATTATGCCTGTTGCCTTCAGTGCCATTTTCTTCTTCTTCCCGGCCGGTCTTGTTCTTTATTCCCTGGTCAATAATATTCTGTCAATCGCGCAGCAATGGAAGATTACAAAAATGTACGGGACTGCCCCCAGTCAAGACGCTCCTGAATCACCCGCTAGTAAAGATGCTCCTGAACTACCCGTCAGTAACCAGGTTATTAACGATTCAGAAAATACAGAAGCACCTGCCAGTGGTCCGGCTGATAGTCCTAAAAAACCTGTTAACATTCCGAGAAGAATGCACAAAAGAACGAGAAAGAAATAAATATTTATAACTTCAACTGCTCTGTGTCCCTTTTGATAAAGAAGGTATGCAATGCCCTGCCACCTCCTTGGTGAAGAATAATGACACCATTGCAGCAATCGCCACACCACCTGGCCGTGGCGGCATTGGAATAGTCCGGATTTCAGGGACAAATCTAGAACAGCTTGCCCAGACAATCCTGGGCAAGCTTCCTGATCCACGTCACGCCGGTTTATTCAACTTTCTTGATCAAAACAATCAAGTTATTGATCAGGGAATCGTGTTGTATTTCCCTTCCCCCAACTCCTATACCGGAGAAGACGTACTGGAGCTGCACGGACATGGCGGCCCCGCTGTTATGAACCTGCTGTTGACCCGCTGCCTTCAACTGGGTGCTCGCCTAGCGGAACCGGGTGAATTTACACTGCGCGCTTTTCTCAACGAAAAACTTGATCTTGCACAAGCTGAAGGAGTAGCCGACCTGATAGAAGCCAGCACTGCCAATGCCGCACGTTGTGCAGTGCGCTCATTACATGGGGAATTCTCATCGGCGATTCATCAGCTTGTAAGCGCGCTGATTGATTTGCGTGTGCTGGTCGAAGCAACGCTCGATTTCCCGGAAGAAGAGATTGATTTTCTTCAGTCTGCCCATGCCGTGGAACAGCTGGCTTCAATCCAGACAAAACTGGAACAAGTATTGTCCGCATCCCGTCGGGGAAATTTATTACAGGAAGGGATCAAAGTCGTACTGACAGGCCAGCCCAATGTGGGCAAATCCAGCTTACTGAATCGACTTGCTGGAGACGAGATAGCTATCGTCACCGAGATACCCGGTACAACAAGGGATACCATTCGGCAATCGATCGAAATTGAAGGAATACCACTGCATTTGATTGACACCGCAGGATTGAGAGAAACCAGCGATATCGTTGAACAACATGGGATTGCCCGTGCCTACGCTGCAATTGAACAGGCCGATCTGGTATTACTATTGGTTGACGGCCGCTATGGCGTGACCAAGGAAGATCACTCTGTACTGGCTCGTTTGCCGAAAGAACTGCCAGTATTGACTGTACACAACAAAATTGATTTATCCGGACAGCTCTCTCGCATAGAAGAAGATACTTCAGGAACAGCTATCTATCTTTCAGTAAAAAGCGGTGAAGGCATAGAGCTGCTACGAACAGTACTGCTTAAAACTGTTGGCTGGCAGACCAACATTGCTGGAGAAGGTGCTTACATGGCTCGCCAGCGGCATTTGCAAGCATTGCTGCATGCAAAAGAATTACTGAAAAGAGCAGAAACCTGGTTGCACACTGCAGATCAGTTAGAAATACTTGCTGAAGAACTTCGCCTTGCGCAACAAGCCCTGTCATCTATTACTGGCGAATTCACAAGCGATGATCTACTGGGTGAAATTTTTTCCAATTTCTGTATTGGAAAATAAACTGGATAAAAAACTGCAATACATGCTTCTACGAAAATTCAATAAATTGTGACTTGTCAGTGGCAAACGAATATGGGTTCAGGATATTCTTAATAGAGATAGAAATCTGGTGGGTAATAAAGCACGATTGCTTCCAATACCTTGATTTTATTTGGCAAGCTATTTATTAAAGAGTAAAATTGCGACTGGTTAAGTATATGGATTAATTACAAGCAGGAGAAAGTAAATGGCTGTAACAACCGATCAAAAAAGCCAGGTTATACTGGATTATCAGAGAGTAGCAGGAGACACCGGTTCGCCAGAGGTACAGGTGGCTATATTGACAACGCGAATCAATAGCCTGATTGATCATTTCAAGGAACATGTCAAAGATCACCACTCCCGTCGCGGCCTGTTGCGTATGGTTAGTCGGCGACGCAAACTATTGGATTATCTGAAATCTAGAAATAGTGACAATTACCGGATCCTGATCGAACGCCTGGGTTTAAGAAAATAAAAAAATCATGTGGTAGTTAATCGTACTGCACTCCACAAATTATCGCAGATGATTGCAAAGCTGCAGATGAATCTGGTCAGTCGTCTGCACTCTAATTTGAATAACCCTGATCGATTTGCACTTAAATATAATTGTGCAGTCGATCTTGGGCATGATTTGATCAAAGAAGGATTATTAATTGAAACCGATAAAAAAAAGCATAACTTACGGACACCATACGCTCACCATTGAAACTGGAGAAATTGCGAAACAGGCACATGGTGCTGTCATGGTTTCCATGGATGACACGGTTGTGCTGGTTACAGTAGTAGGAGATAAAAAAACCAAACCTGGACAGGATTTTTTCCCGCTCACAGTTGATTATCAGGAAAAATTTTATTCTGCCGGGCGCATTCCAGGAAGCTTCTTTAAACGTGAAGGTCGTCCTTCTGAAAAGGAAATACTAACATCCCGGCTGATTGATCGGCCGATACGTCCGCTCTTCCCCGATGGTTTTTACAATGAGGTACAAGTCATCGCAATGGTATTGTCATCAGATGCTGAAATCGATGCTGACATTCCTGCAACGATCGGCGCATCTGCGGCACTGATACTCTCCGGTATCCCATTTGATGGGCCTATCGGTGCAGCACGCGTAGGTTATATTGACAACGAATATGTCCTTAATCCGACCACTACCCAGCTCAATAAATCGCAACTCAATCTCGTAGTGGCAGGCACCCAAAAAGCTGTGCTGATGGTTGAGTCAGAAGCTAATGAACTCTCCGAAGATGTCATGCTCGGAGCAGTAACCTATGGCCATGATCAAATGCAGCAGGTAATCAACATGATCAATGAACTGGCTGATGAGACTGGTGTAACCGCATGGGATTGGCAACCGGCAGAAAAAGATCATTCACTGATTGAAAAAATTACTCAACTGGCTGAAGCGGATTTGCGCGATGCATTCCGGCTGAAACAAAAATCGGTCAGAACAGAAGCAATTAGTGAAATCTGGCAACGTGTATTTACCGAATTGAAAGCAGGTACTGAGGAAGGCCCCAGTGAGCAAACGATCAAGGAAATCGGTTTTGCGCTTGAAGCCAAAATTGTGCGTAACAGCATCCTTGATGGTGAATCCCGCATTGACGGCCGCGGAACACGTACAGTTAGACCAATTACCATTCGCCATGGCGTATTACCACGTACTCATGGTTCAGCACTGTTCACACGAGGTGAGACGCAGGCTTTGGTAGTGACCACACTGGGAACTGCCCGAGATGAGCAGAAAATTGATGCACTCCAAGGGGATTATTCCGAACGTTTCATGCTGCATTACAACATGCCTCCTTTTGCCACGGGTGAAACCGGAAGAGTGGGATCACCCAAGCGGCGTGAAATTGGCCACGGACGATTGGCCAAGCGTGCTCTGCTTGCTGTCCTGCCGCCAGTGGAAGAATTCGGCTATGCGATGCGGGTAGTCTCTGAAGTTACGGAATCAAATGGTTCAAGTTCGATGGCTTCTGTCTGCGGAGGTTGTCTTGCACTGATGGATGCGGGAGCTCCCCTGAAAGCTCATGTCGCTGGTATTGCTATGGGGCTGATCAAGGAAGGCAATCGATTTGCCGTACTGACTGATATCCTTGGTGATGAAGATCATCTGGGCGATATGGATTTTAAGGTCGCAGGGACTGAAGAGGGTATCACTGCATTACAAATGGATATAAAAATCCAGGGAATCACGAAAGAAATCATGCAGGTAGCCTTACTTCAAGCAAAAGAAGGGCGACTCCATATTCTGGATATCATGAAACAATCTCTCCCAATAGCAAGAGATAGCGTATCGGTTCACGCACCACGTATTATCAAATTCAAAATTAATCCTGAAAAAATACGTGATGTGATCGGTAAAGGCGGGGCAGTTATTCGCGCACTGACCGAGGAAACCGGAACCACTATCGATATCTCCGATGATGGTTCTGTGACAATTGCCAGCATCAGCAATGAAGGTGGGGAACAGGCGAAAAGACGTATCGAAAATATTACTGCAGATGTTGAGGTTGGCAAGATTTATGAGGGAACAGTACTCAAATTGCTTGATTTCGGTGCTATTGTCAGCATTCTTCCTGGAAAAGATGGTCTGCTCCATATCTCGCAAATTGCCAATGAACGAGTCGAAAGCGTTGCTGACCACCTCAAGGAAGGCCAGATTATTCGGGTCAAAGTACTGGAAGCAGACGATAAAGGTCGGTTACGACTCAGCATGAAGGCAGCCAGCACAGAAGCAGCAGCCACTCCTGAAAACGGTGAAAAATAAGCTGGTGTTATCCGTTTAATAAATCACAATCTGTCTCCACTTCGTAATGTTCTCCGGAGACCATGCTTATTTCAATCAAGAAATAGCACCTCCGGAGAAATTTTCCCCATTTTTTAATTCATTAATTTGGTTGGCTTGTACCGTACCAATGCGGAAGAAGGCTTGCAACAGCTCCCACTGCATGCATCCGAATAAAAGATACATCAGGTTCTATCTGGTCATATCACAAGAATAAGGTATGAATATTTATCTTGTTATCAATTTTATCGACCATGCATGTAGTATCATACAAAAGTAAGCATCAGCCATATCTTCAACAGGTTTGTTTGTTCACAATCCTGTTGTATTTTAGCCAAGCGTAAAAAATCAAGGCATAATAAATTTTTATACATTCAAGGTTTAAAAAGGTAATGGCATGTCGCCACACTTAAATTTCCATCTCCAAATACTCGGAATCGTTACATCTATACTACCTCGGCTAACTGCAATATCCTATTTTAAAAATAGAAGGGCTATTTCAACCAGGCCAAATCGTCGTCAAACACCTGTTCTGCTGTTATGTTCGAGCTTGTTAATAACATCTTGCGCCATGGGCCCTGACTATTCACGCCCTCAGATCGATACCACAGAAAAATTTCGTCTGTCTCAAACAGAGGGGCGGTCCATTGCCAATCTTCCTTGGTGGGAGCTGCTCCGGGATGAAAAGCTGCAATTGCTGATTGATCAAGCCTTGACCGAAAACAAGGATCTCAAGCAAGCAGCAGCTAGTGTTGAAGAACTTCAGGCGCGCTTGGGTATTACACAGATGGACTTCATTCCGAACATTACCATCGATGGGAATGCGCCGATAGAAACCTTAGGAGGATTCAGCCGCAAAGGATTTCCGACACCCTATAACTATTTCGGACAAACCATTTTGAACTGGGAATTGGATATCTGGGGCAGAATCCGCCGCTCCAATGAAGCCGCTCGGGCAGATCTGCTGGCACGCGAAGAAAATCGTCGAGCCGTTGTTCTGACGTTAGTAAGCTCGGTAGCACAATCCTATTTCGATCTTTTGCAATTTGATACGCAACTAAAAATTGCCCATCACGCATTAACTTCATGGGAAGAATCTGTCGCCATCTCCAGTGCGCAACTGGAAGGTGGATTGACTACCCGGCTTGATCTGGATCAGTTTGAAGCAGAGCGTGCTGCAGCTGCTGCCCAGGTGGCAGAGCTGGAAAGACAGATTGCACAAAAAGAAAATGAGCTTAGCGTGCTGGCGGGCAGAACCCCCGCGCCGGTAGCACGAGGATACTCACTGAGCGGACAATCCACCCCTCCCGATATTCCACCCGGACTGCCTTCTGAATTACTGCAACGGCGCCCTGATATTTTACAGGCAGAACAAACGCTGAAAGCAGCAATTGCTAGAATCGGAGTCGCCAAGGCCACGCGCTTTCCCAGAATAACGCTGACAGGATTTTTTGGATTTTCCAGCCCGGCACTGGCAAGTCTGCTGGATTCTGACAGTAAATTTGGCGCTGCTGGATTCGGGCTTGCGGGACCACTGCTAAATGCACAAACACTCGGATACGAACAACGTGCTGCAGAAGCACAGGCAAAACAGGCATTGGCACAGTACGAACAAACCATCCTGGTAGCGTTCAAGGAAGTTGAAGATGCACTAGCAGCCATTCGAACAGCAAATGATCAGTACAAAGCCAAACAGAAACAGGTTGAAGCATTAAGTTCGGCTTTACAGATAGCAAATTTGCGCTATCAGGGCGGAATTACAAGCTACGTTGATGTGTTGCTTACAAAGCGAAAATTATTTGATGCCGAATCTGCACTTGTGATCGCTCGCCATTTACATCTAGTTTCTGTCGTCCAACTTTACAAAGCACTGGGTGGAGGCTGGCTCGCTGATGGTACCGATGTACCACTGCCAATATCAACCGGGCTGCTGCGCAACAACTGAAATAAACTATAAATAGTACTTTCATGACTTTTATCCCAACTTAAGAATATCTTTTGATTATTTCTTCAGAGCTATCGAGAATAACATTATGTATCAAACGCTTCGTCAAACAACCACGCAAGCCAATGCGGTTATAACAAGTTTCTTGTTGCTCCTTGCTCTTCTGGCCGGTTGCTCAAAATCATCTACTGATTCTCCTCCTCCTGCTCCGCAGATTGAAGTCATCACTGTCACCACTCGTACAATTGCGGAAGAACCTGAATTCATTGGCCAAACCGAATCTTTCCGGCCGGTTGAAATTCGTTCACAGGTAAATGGCATTATCAAAAAGATATTCTTTATCGAAGGCCGAAATATCAGAAAAGGTGACAAGCTGTACTTGATTGATCCAACACCCTTCAAAGCAGCCTATCTGGGTAGCAAAGCAATGGTTGCCCAGGCACGTGCCCGATTGGAGCAAGCCAACAAGGATCTTGCCCGGGTGCAACCCCTGCTGAAACAAAAAGCAGTCAGCCAAAAAGATGTTGACGATGCTATCGCAGAAGTACGTAGTGCAAAAGCAACTCTGGATACGGCACAGAACGACGTAATCAAGGCCAAATTTGACCTGGATAACACGCTCATCACCGCTCCGGTAGAAGGCCGGATCAACCGCAGTCAATTTTACGAGGGGCGTCTGATCGAAGCCCAAACCGATCTACTGACCACCATTGATCAGCTAGACCCCATGTATGTCAACGTAAATGTTCCGGAAAGTTATTTGCTGCGCCTTCGCCGCGAACTTTCCGAGCACAAACTTGAAAGACCTGAAAGTATTTTCCAGTTGCGCGGTGTAATGACTTTCTCTGATGGCAGTATTTATCCGGAAGAAGGGCTACTGGATTTTCAAGATATTGTAATACGACCCGAAACTGGCATGCTGCTAGGACGCTTCGCGTTTCCCAACCCTGCTAGTAAGAATGCTCCCGGAGAAGCTCATTTCTATCCAGGCCAGTTTGTTAAAGTTCGTATTAAAGGTTACAGCAGAGCAGATGCCATTCTGATTCCTCAGCGTGCCGTGCAACAACGACCAAGCGGCTCGTTCGTTTATATCATCAATGAAGGAAAGGTTGAACTCCGCCCGGTACTGGCCAGCGCATGGCGCGGCAGTGAATGGCTGATTGAAAGCGGCCTGCGCACGGGAGAACAAGTGGTTGTAGAAGGGATTCACAGAATCCATCCGGGAATCCAAGTAAACCCTGTTCCCTACCAGAGAGAAGAAAGCCAGACTTCCTCAAGCAACCATCCAGAATAAACCGCGTAAGGCGTGCCATGAATTCTCGTTTTTTTATTGAACGACCGATTTTTGCATCGGTACTATCCATCATCATTGTTATTGTCGGCCTGGTTTCCTTAAGAGATCTCCCGATCGCCCAATTTCCTGAAATTACGCCACCTGTCGTACAAATTGATGCGGATTATCCCGGTGCCAGTGCGGATGTAGTGGCGGAAGCCGTTGCGCGCCCGATAGAAGTGCAGCTTCCTGGTATCGATAATCTTCTGTATTACGAATCCACCAGCACAAATGATGGCCACATGACAATGAGGCTCACGTTCGAAATCGGAACGGATGTCGATATTGCACAAGTACAAACTCAAAATCGGCAAAAACTGGCCGAACCGCAACTGCCTGATGAAGTTATCCGGCAAGGTATAACGGTCAAGAAAACCTCACCTGATCTATTGCTGGTAGTTGCACTGAGCTCTACTGACCCCGCTCACGACACCATATTTCTGTCGAATTATGCTCTGCTCAGGGTACTCGATAATATCAAACGACTTCCCGGTGTTGGAGATGCTTCAATCTTCGGTGGTCAAAATTACTCCATGCGGCTGATTCTCGATCCTATCCGGATGGCACAACTTAATTTCACGCCGAGTGATATCGTCGCTGCCGTTCGTGAACAGAATCGTGATTTTCCTGCAGGTCGGATCGGCCGTGAACCTGTAATCAATGAAACCGAGCTCACTATTCCCGTTATGACCAAAGGACGGATGAGCGAGGTAAAAGAATTTGAAGATATGATCATCCGGGCTTACCCGGATGGCTCTATGGTGCGATTGAAAGACGTCGCACAAGTAGAGTTGGGAGCACAATCCTATGATCTGCAAGCCCGACAGAACGGGCGGCCAAATACTTTCCTGCTGACTTATCTCTCGCCTGGTGCCAACGCACTTGAAACAGCACAGCGTATCCGTAATGAAATGGATCGACTTGCTAAAGACTTTCCTCCCGGTGCATCCTATGATGTTCCTTACGACACCACTACATTCATTGAAGTTTCTATCTATGAAGTTGTAAAAACCCTGGCAGAAGCCTTGCTGCTGGTTGTACTGGTTGTTTTCATCTTTTTACAAAGCTGGCGTGCCACGCTGATACCGGCTATTGCTGCACCTATTTCCCTTATTGGTACATTTATCGGAATGGAGGCGTTGGGATTCTCGGTCAATACGCTCACCCTGTTTGGCATGGTGCTTTCCATCGGTATCGTGGTGGATGATGCGATTGTTGTGGTAGAAAACGTCGAGCGCCATATAACCAATGGTCTCACGCCCAAGAATGCTGCAATAAAAGCCATGCAGGAGTTATTCGGAGCACTGATTGCTATTGTTTTGGTGCTTGCTTCGGTATTCTTGCCCGTCGCATTTCTGGGAGGTATCACCGGCGAACTGTACAAACAATTTGCCATCACCATTGCATTGTCAGTCATGATTTCCGGATTCGTCGCACTGACACTGAGCCCTGCCTTATGCGCCCTGGTACTCAAACCCGGCCATGATTCTCCTAATAGATTCTGGAAAATTTTCAACCGAACGTTTGATTGGGCGCAGACTCGTTACGTCAGCATGGCCGGCACAATCATAAAAAAGTCGGTACTATCAATCTTCGTTTTTTTAATAGCAATATTTTTTGCTGTCAGTTTATTCAAAACAGTGCCGGGAGGCTTCCTTCCAGAAGAAGATCAGGGCTATTTTATTACGATAGTACAGCTGCCAGATGGCGCTTCCATTTCCCGTACCAAGAAGGTTCTGGAAAAAATAGAGAATTATTTTCTGTCAAATCCAGCTGTTCATTCAACTGATGCAATGGCTGGTATGAACTTTGTCTTCAGCAGCCGTGGTCCGAATCACGCTACGATGTTCGTGCCGTTGCATCACTGGGACACTCGAAAAAATTCCGATGAGCAAGTTCAAAGCCTGATTGCCAACGCCTTTGGTGAATTTGCAAAAATTCCTGAAGCATTAGTGCTTGCCTTTAACGCACCTTCAATCCGTGGACTAGGTGCTACCGGCGGCTTCTCAATCCAATTGCAGGATCCAAGTGGAGGAGATTTTTCAGAGTTTGCCGAAACAACACAGGTATTCGTAAACAAAGCCATGGAACACCCGGCTATAGGAATGGCCGGCACCAATTTTCGTGTCAGCGCTCCCAGGCTATATGCCCATGTAGATCGCGAGCGCGCCAAAGCTTTAGGCGTACCCATATCTGATGTCTTCGATACGATGCAAGCATATTTTGGCAACTTGTATGTGAATGACTTTATCAAGTTTGGCCGCGTCTACCGGGTACAAACCGAAGCACCGCCTGAGTATCGATCCAGCCCGAACGATATCAGCAATATTTACGTCCGCGCTCAATCGGGAACAACTAGCACAATGATTCCACTTGATTCTATAGTGACCGCCGAGTTCAACAGTGGTCCGGATCCAGTTACCCATTTCAACGGATTCAACTCCGCACTCGTGCTAGGCAGTGCAGCGCCAGGCTATAGTTCCGGACAGGCTCTGGATGCACTGCAAGAAGTGGCCAATGAAGTACTGGTGCCCAAGGGCTATACCATCGACTGGAGCGGAATTACTTATCAGGAAAAGAAGGCAGCCAGTGGACAAAAAATATGGATACTTTCCTTTGCCCTGCTTATGGTATTTCTGGTGTTGGCAGCCCTGTATGAAAGCTGGTCTATTCCGTTTGCTGTGATTCTGGCAGTGCCTTTCGGTATATTAGGAGCATTGCTAGCCATCTGGACGCGCGGACTGACTGATGATATTTATTTTCAGGTCGGGTTAATTACCCTGATCGGATTATCTGCCAAAAACGCCATCCTTATTGTAGAGTTCGCCAATGATCTGTATGCCAATGGTGCATCACTGACCGAAGCCGCTCTGGAAGCAGCCCGGGTTCGCTTCCGCCCGATCATCATGACCTCCATGGCCTTTATCATGGGGGTATCCCCACTTGTGATCTCATCCGGCGCAGGGGCCGCCAGTCGTATCGCTATTGGTACAACTGTACTAGGAGGCATGTTGGCAGCCACTTTCCTCGCTATATTTTTCGTGCCACTCTTTTTCGTATTAATTGGAAAAATCACACATCGAACCAGACGCCCCATTCCTGAAGTTGTACAGGTTGAAACTGGGAATCAGACAACCCTCACTGATAACCAGAAAAATACTAATGATAACTGATAGCTATCCATCCCAAACCTGCGTAAGAATTATCTCGCTGCACGAGGAGCTGAAAACAATACTGATACCCAAAGCCGGGATAAAGAGGAACCTACAATAATGCTGTTGGAATGGATCCACCGGCATGCCCTAACGCTTGATAAAGAATTGAAAGACTTATAATATTTATTTACAGACAAATCCATTACTCACGATTCCCATGGATAATGGATGCAAAACAATGGCTTGATCACAATCGGTGTGTAGCTGGTATCCATCAAAGTGATTTTCAGGCGTCAGGAGGTGAGAGCCCTTCCTTGACAACCTCCAGCCCGGCACCACATTGCCAACATAGTTGAAAATTACTCGGATTTTCCTCACCACACTGCGAGCAGAAAACACTATCAGTTATTTGTGGGGCCTGTTCATAGGCCGCAACAATCGCTCGCCCGCGATCATAGTCAAGATCACGTACTACCCAAACTTCCGGATAAGCATGGGTAAACGGAATTTCTCCTACCCCTCCCTGCGCATACTCATTGAACAACCTGGACGGAATATAAGCATTAGCCAGAAAATCTTGGATAATGTGCGCCTCCAATAAATTATTGGCTGTATAAAGTTTTTTCATGTGACAAATTGTTATCCAACGCCCGAAATCATCGGCGTAAACCCGTGTAACGGGCGGGCATCGGCTGGATTACGTTGTTAGCTGCCGGAGCATAACCGATTGCACCATCCGGTATAAGATCGGCAAAATAGAATCCATCACGTTCTACTACTTCGCCGACGCTTGCACAGAGTGACTCCTGGAACATCGGCCCTGCAAGGACGCACGTGTGAAACTCTCCGTTTTCGCCACATGGATCAACACTCTCCGGCAAATCGTTCAGAAAGGTATGATTGAATATCCGGCCAACGAATGATGGTGAAAGTTGCTTCGGATCAACGCACGTCACCACAGCGACGACCTCGGCATCAATCATACGATGTGCCAGAGAATCAGTGGGTTGATGCCAGATAGGAAACAATGGTTGAAGACCAGAGCCTTCGAGCTGCTTGACGCGGTACGCACGAATATCTGCCAGAAACAGATCACCAAAGGCGATATGCGTTGCGCCGCTCTCAACAGCACTTTTGACAGCGTCGTGCATCTTGCACTCATACACTTCATTGGAACACGGCCACGGCAACGGAATGATATGCAGCGGAAGTCCAACCGCACGAGCTTGCGCCTCGGCGAGCGCGAGCCGAGTTGAGTGCATTGCAACCCGCTCGTATGTAGTATTAACAGTCGTCAGGAGGCCGATAACCTCTACCTCCGGATCTTGCCGCAGTACATGCAACGACCAGGCGCTGTCCTTACCGGTACTCCAGGAGAGAAAGACACGTTGCTTCATTGACTAATGCCCTATCGTTTCAGGTGCTAACACTCAAGATATAATCGGCACAGCTCGCCTCGCGTAGTTGGATGACATTATGCCAGCCGCTTGCGGGTACCGGCTGGATTGAAGCGTTATGCATTTCTTGACCTCGATAAACCATTTGGGTTGCATCGCATCGAAGTCCTGGCGGATATTGGAAGGCAGATAACTGGCCGAATCCAGCACAAAAAGTTGATCATTCACGCGCTTGAACACAACCCAGTGCCAGAAGTTTTTACCTTCTTCTTGATCATGCTTGATAGACAGCAACGCCAAATCAGGTAATGTGTCCGGACTCAAACGGAATTTCACCACTAGACGTTTCTACACGCGCGAGACAGCATACGCCGTACATACTGAGTATCCGACCACAGTGATTTGGCTACCCATCGCATTGGTGATAGAGTCTTCATCTCTAAATAGGTTTCCCCACCCAAGAATTGGCAACTGACACAATTCCACATCCGGTAGTTTCCTCCTGTACGACTGGCTTGAGCACTGAATCACCCTTAATACATAACGCAATGTACAAAACAACTTATCCAATAAAACTTGTACAGATATTTGTATACGATATATCTTCAACTTAGTTGGTGCCATGAACAATTTAATAAGTTTAACGCAAGTTCTTGTTCTCGGAATCAACCATATTTCTTGCGATTGCGACGACGACGACTATGTGCGCGTCGCGCTTCTTCCTCGGTCAAAGGTGGCGCTTTTTTGCCAGCATAAGGATTATGGCCTGTCCTGAACTCCACTCGCAGCGGAGTGCCCTTTAACTCGAACACGTCTCTGAAGGTATTTTCGAGATAGCGGCGATAGGTTTGGGGAACATGATCAAGCATCGAGCCATGCACAATAATCAGTGGGGGGTTTTCCCCTCCCTGGTGCGCATAGCGCAGTTTTGGCCGTGATACTCCACCGCGTGGCGGCTGTTGCTTGGCAACAGCCGCCAACATGACGCGCGTCAGCTTAGGTGTCGGGATATGCGCCATGGCTGCAGTGTAGGCAGCATCAACCGAAGGCATCAATGCTTTCACTCCATTGCCGTACAGAGCGGAAATATAATGCAGGTTAGCAAAATTCAGAAAGGCAAGCTTGCGTTCAAACTCTCGTTTGGTGGTATCACGCTGGTAGTCATCCATGCCATCCCATTTGTTGATTGCAATAACCAGTGCACGACCAGTTTCCAGTATGAATCCGGCAATATGTGCATCCTGTTCAGAGATACCGCTTTGCGCATCCAGCACCAGGACAACCACGTTGGCAGCTTCGATCGATTGCAAGGTCTTGACCACCGAGAATTTTTCCACGGTTTCCCAAACCTTGCCTGATCGGCGCAAACCTGCCGTATCGATCAATGTATAGCGACGTTGGCCATATTCAAAATCAATATAAATACTGTCCCTGGTAGTACCTGGTTGATCAAAGGCAATCATCCGCTCTTCACCCAGAAGTGTATTGATCAGTGTGGATTTGCCAACATTCGGGCGGCCAGCAATGGCAATGACGGGGTGCTTTTCCTGACCAGGCTCGGCTTCGATATCTTCTGCATACGGATAATCTTCCAGTGCAAAATCAATCAGCTCACCGAGATGTTCTCCATGCAAAGCTGAAACAACACAAGGTGTGCCCAGTCCCAATTCATGGAATTCAACTGCTGCTGTTGAATAAGGCATCCCTTCGGCTTTATTGACGACGAGTATTATTTTTCGGCCAGTTTTACGCAGCTGATCTGCAATGATTTTGTCTTGTGAAGCCAGTCCTTGACGGCCATCGACGATAAACAGCACAACATCGGCCTCATCTACAGCCTGCAGGGTTTGTCTGGCCATGGCATGCAGGATGCCAGATTTGACTACAGGCTCAAAACCGCCGGTATCCACCACGAGATAGGGTTTTAGACCCAGCCTGCCGTGGCCATAGTGACGGTCACGTGTCAATCCGGGAATATCTGCCACAATCGCATCACGACTGCGAGTCAGACGGTTGAATAATGTCGATTTTCCGACATTCGGACGCCCAACCAGTACGAGAGTGGGTTTCATGATAAAGGAGATATGAAAAATGCTTTACCCGGAAAGCATAGAAAAATCCGGTTATTGCAAGGAAAAAGCGAAAACACCGCCTTTGAGTGTTTGTACTACAAAGCCATCCGGTAGATATTCAGCACGCGACAAAATTATGCCTCCATCCGTGGGTGAACGGGCAAGCAGGGAGCCATCCTGACGGTTGATCAGAGTAACAAACCCTTGATCATCCCCGACCACCAGCCGGTTACCTCTGACGATCATCAAGCCAGAGAGCTTCCGGCTGCCCAGCTTTCCACGCTTCCAGACGGCCGTACCACTACTTTTGTCGTAAGCAGCGACGATTCCATGTTCTTCGCTGATGTATACGTGATGGTTATCAATCACCATCCCCATGCTGCTTGACGCATCTCTCGCCCAAATCTGATTACCACTGGAAATTTCGAAGCAGGCAGCACGTCCGCGATAAGCCACTGCGCACACCTGGTTTTCATCGACAATCGGCAGACTGCTGATATCAGTCATACGTTCCAGCTCGGTAACACCATGCGGTTGTGAAACAGTTTCTTCCCAGCCTACATTACCGGTAAGCAAATCCAGCGCAATTAATTTCCCGCCGGGAAATCCGGCAAAGACAGCACCCCGGGTAATTGATACTCCGACAAAACTTCTGACTGTCAGCGGCGGTGTGACACTTTGATAGCTCCAGATACGTTTTCCATCCGTTGCATTCAGACCAAATAATTTACTATCACCGGTACGCACGACTACAATGCCACTGTCTGTCTTTGGCGGGCTCAAGACTTCACCAGGAACCCGGGATTGCCACAAGGCGTTACCCGCCTCATCAAATGCCAGCACTTCACCCTTGTAGGTTCCGAGCAGAATCATTCCTCCGCCAGCACCGACTCCTCCAGAAAGCTGGGATTTAGTCTCTACACGCCAGATCTCGCGACCTGTCACCGGGTCGAGTTTGACCAAACGCCCATCTTCATCAGCAACGTAAAGGGCTCCGTTATCGTAGACCGGCAAAAAAACTGCAGTTTTACTTTCTGCCAGCTTGACCTGCCAGAGCGGGTTGATCGGGGCCAATGTCTGTAGCGCAACAATCTCGGCTTCATCGATTTCAACCTCATCTTCTTCACTACTGAAAAGATCAGTTAAATGTCCCCCTCCCAGGTCACTCAAATTTGCGCAACCGCTTAGCAAGATCAGTAAAGAAAGGATACAGACACGCAGTGTCCGGCTGCCTGCATGAAAAACATAATCAAGGATTAATAACAGAATATTTCCAGCCACTATTAATGTTCTCTCAATGCATCCAGTTTCATCTGTACCACATTCCGGTAGGCACCCTGCGTATCCAGGCTGTCCAGTGCCTTCTGATAGGCTGCACGTGCTTCATCTATTTTCCCGGAAGCAGCCAGCGCATCTCCCCGCAAATCTGCATAGAGCCCGGTAAAAGAAGCACCATGCTGTGCGTTCAACAGTGACAGTGCCTGATCATATTTACCCTCATCCACTAGCACATTTGCCAGTCGTATCCGGGCAAGATCTTTCACTTCGGGTTCTTCGGTATGATCAAGCACCCATTGCAGCATATCTCTGGCAGACTGGTTATTACCTGCCTGCACTGCAGAATGGGCAGCAATCAGCGCTGCACGCGAGGCATAACCACTCCCGGGAAAACCTTGGATGAGCAGCTGCGCTGCATCTGTTATCTTTTCAAACTCACTTCCCTTTTCGACCTGTTGCTGGAGAACGGTATATAAATCAGCCGCCTGTCTAGCCTGCTCGCCCTTGTAATGATTCCATAGCCGGGTACCCACCACTACTGCTGCAAAAACAACTATAGTAAGCAATAACGTTGCGCCATTAGCAGACCACCAGGCCTTCAGCCGATCTATTTTTTCCTGTTCTTCAAAGTTGTATGCAGACATTATTTCTTACCTTCCATCTTCATTAAATATTTTCCAGAAACACGGCGACTTTCGTCAAATCAATTTTGACTTGCTCCACTGCCTCACGTAATGACTTGATACTGACCTGTCCGGTTGCAGCCTCATCGTCCCCGATGATGGCGGCAAACCGTGCGCCACTGGCATCAGCTTTTTTCATCTGTGCCTTGAAGCTTCCCCCGCCGCTATGTAGCACAACCTTGAAGCCTGCATCCCGCAAGGATTCTGCGACTTTCCAGGAAAACCCAGCTGCAATATCTCCTTGATGAACAACATAAACATCAGGAACAGTGTGTATTTCAGCAGCCACATCAGTTTCACTGATCAGAGACAGTATCCGTTCTATTCCCATCGCAAAACCGCATGCCGGAGCTGGTTTGCCACCAATCTGCGCAATCAGTCCGTCATATCGTCCACCTGCACAGATGGTTCCCTGAGCCCCTAATTTGTCAGTCACCCATTCGAACACCGTGCGGTTATAGTAATCCAGCCCTCTGACCAGACGGTGATTGATTTCAAAACTGATCCCCTGGTTACGCAAAATCCGCTGCAGTGCGTCAAAATGAATAAGTGAATCTTCATCCAGATCATCGAACAGATGGGGTGCACCTTCCAATATTTCACGCATGCCCGGATTTTTACTGTCAAGAATACGCAACGGGTTGGTTTTCAATCGCCGGCGTGCATCTTCATCAAGCTCATCGTAAAATTTTTCCAAATAGCTGATCAGGCGCGCACGATAAATCAAACGTGATTCAATGCTGCCAAGCGTGCTGATTTCAAGGCGCACATCCGGAATACCCAGCAAACGCCACAGCCGCGCGCACATAATGATGAGTTCTGCATCGATATCCGGGCCAACAAATCCGAGTGCTTCCACACCAACCTGATGAAACTGGCGATAACGCCCCTTCTGTGGGCGTTCATGCCGAAACATCGGGCCGCTGTAGTACAGGCGTTGGGGTCCGGAATACAGCAGATTATGCTCAATCACTGCACGTACACAGGAAGCTGTTCCTTCTGGACGCAATGTCAGATTTTCGCCATTGAGTTGATCAATGAACGAGTACATCTCTTTCTCGACGATATCAGTGACTTCCCCAATTGAACGGACGAACAAATCAGTCTGCTCAACAATAGGGGTTCGTAAATTACGATAACCGTAGGCAGCCAGCCACGTGCGGATCGTATCTTCGAAAAACCCCCACAAATCACTTTCATCAGGCAGGATGTCGTTCATCCCGCGTACTGCCCTGATTGCTTCAGGCATTAGCTACTTTTTTCCGGTATTTGGTGCGCACGTATTCATCAACGATTACACGGAATTCGCCAGCGATGTTGTCGCCTTTCAAGGTAACGGTCTTTTGACCATCCACGAAAACCGGTGCCACCGGAGTTTCACCTGATCCGGGCAAACTGATACCAATATTGGCATGCTTGCTTTCACCTGGTCCGTTGACCACACATCCCATAACTGCCAGCGACATATTCTCGACACCTTCATATTGTTCGCGCCAGATGATCATTTGCTCGCGCACATAGATCTGAATACTTTCGGCAAGTTCTTGGAAATAGGTACTGGTTGTGCGCCCGCATCCCGGACAGGATGCCACCAGCGGAACAAACGCGCGCAACCCCATTGTCTGCAGGATTTCCTGAGCGACGATAACTTCACGCGCGCGATCTCCGCCCGGCTCTGGCGTCAGGGAGATACGAATCGTATCGCCAATTCCCTTGAACAAAAGCACCGCCAGTGCTGCTGTCGAAGCAACAATACCCTTTGACCCCATGCCGGCTTCAGTCAACCCCAGATGCAGTGCATAATCGCACTGCGCAGCCAACTCCCCATAAACCGCAATCAGATCTTGCACACCGCTAACCTTGCATGACAGCACGATGTGATCCCGACCCAAGCCCAGTTCTTCTGCCCTGGCCGCACTTTCCAACGCAGAGGTGATAAGTGCCTTGTGCATGACCTGTGAAGCACCTAACGGGTCTGGAGAACGCGCATTTTCATCCATGATCCGCGCCAGCATCTCCGGATCGAGACTACCCCAATTCACCCCGATACGAACTGGTTTGTCATATTTGCAGGCCATTTCAATCAGTATGGAGAACTGTTCGTCTCGCTTTTTCCCATGACCCACGTTTCCCGGGTTAATACGGTATTTGGCCAGCGCCTTTGCGCATTCCGGATAAGCAGTCAGCAACTTGTGTCCATTGAAATGGAAATCACCCACCAGCGGAACATGGCAATCCATATCATCCAGCCGCGCGCGGATTGCGGGAACTGTTCGCGCTGCCTCCATGGAATTGACGGTAATTCTGACAAGTTCGGAACCGGCACGCGCAAGCTGTTCAACCTGCTGGACAGTCGCCAGCTCATCAGCAGTATCGGTATTGGTCATTGATTGCACAACAATCGGTGCACCACCACCAATCATCACCGAACCCACTTTGACACCCACACACTTTCGGCGCGGGGCAGGTACGTTATTAGAAGACATGGTTAACACTCGGATCTCAGAAATTTATACAGGTTATTCAAGTGAAAAGCGTGCGACATCATCATTGCCGCGGGTATAGGGTGCAAGATCAACCTTGTGTCCGTTATAGGTAAGACTGACCCCGGCTGCATTGCCGATCACGAGATACAAGGGCGGCTCTCCTTCTATCGTCTGCTCAGTTCCTCGCGAATTAATTTTTTCGAGAATGATCTGCCCATTACTATCCTTGATTTTTACCCAGGAATCCTTGGAAAAGACAAAGTGTAATGATTTTTTACCATTATCTGGAGCCTTGGCTGTATCCGCAACCGGGGCCGATGGGGCAGGCAAAGCAGGCAAGACTGCCGCAGCTGGTGGCAGATTGACACTCGCCGATGCAGGCGGTGCCATAGGAGAAGATACCGAAGCAGTTGGAGACAAGGGTAGTGCCAAATCTATCGCCACCTGATCATTCTCGCTGCTGGAACCGGACTGGATAACTTGATCTCCCTCATTCAGCATATAGGGTGCCATCTTCTCCGGTATTTCTTCATGATAAAACCCATAAGCTGCAAATGCCGCCAATATTACCGCAACATACAACAGCCATCCGCTCCGGCCACCACGATCAGACTGGTAAACAGGTTCTATTGCTTTGAAACGCTGCGATGGATTCTTGCTGGTAAAAACACTGTCTGCTGGCCGAGATTGAGGCACAGCCTCCACAAGCAGAGTCGTATCATCGAGCTGCAACAAGTTGGCATAATTACGCACATAACCACGCAGAAATACAGCAGCAGGAAGCCTGGAAAAATCTTGCGCTTCGATTGCTTCTATCTGTTGTTCAGACAAACGTAACCGATGCGCCACTTCACCAATATTCATGCCGCGCCTGATTCTCTCATCACGCAATCTTTGTCCAAAATTGGGCGTTGCTGCACCACCTGTCTTTTCTGTATCAGTTGGGGGATCCGCCTGAATGGTTTGAAATGACGAGATTATTTCTGTGCGTTCAGGTTGAAACGATCCAGCTTGATCAGAATTCTCCTGAGCCGCACCAATATTATTATCAGCCACCGAATTCTGGTCCATACCTGGCGTATCTTGTTTATCTATTTCATTATCTTTCATGATTCAATCTGCCTGCACGCAATTCCCTGGCTTCACTGGAATCGGGAAAACGCTTCTGTAATTGAAAAGCATAATTGGTTTCTGCATT
The DNA here is from genome assembly GCF_003201195.1 of Nitrosomonas eutropha. Lineage (GTDB taxonomy): Bacteria > Pseudomonadota > Gammaproteobacteria > Burkholderiales > Nitrosomonadaceae > Nitrosomonas > Nitrosomonas eutropha. Next base: position 100,125 of record NZ_QICQ01000003.1, read on the forward strand.
GATATCCCCGTTCGCTCGCGCGATACGAACAGCCAACCATAAACTACCTGATGTAGGAGAATACGTTTGCAGATACCGGATAATCGATGACCAGGCTTTCTTCACCTCCCCCCGGCTGAAATCCAGCTCCACCATCCCAAGCTGGGCCAGAGCATAGTCGGGACGGATCACCAGCGCTTGCTGAAAGAAAGCTTGTGCCTGCTCAAAATTATTTTGCTTCAGAACACATAACCCTGCATTGGTATAAGTTCTCTCGGGAGTTTCATATAAGGGATCACGCACAGCTGCCATAAAATGATCAATCGCTTGTTCCATTCTATCGGGCTTTCTCTGGCATAAAAACCAGCCAAAATTGTTGCGTATATCCGGATCATTCGGCGTAATTCCAAGTCCACGCTCAAAGTTCCACTCTGCCTGGCTGTCCTCTTGCAGATCCATATAAACCAGCCCAAGCATATTGTAAGCTGGCGCATAATCGGATTTTTTTCGCAGTGCTATGCCGGCTTCTTCTATCGCTATCCGGTACTGACCACGGTGATAATACTGCCCCGCCAGCTCAGTATGAATTTTTGCACTCTGCAATGCACGCTGCTTCAATTCCTCAGGAGTTGGTTTTTCCTGAACCGGCACATGCTCACAACCTGCCAGCCAGACCAGAAATCCGACAACACCCGCTCTTATCAGCTTGCTCATATTACTTGCAATTGTTCACCGCCAACACTGGATTTATAAACCTTTTCACCCGGTAACCACGGCTCGGCCAGATCCACATGTACCCGTTCTGCGCGTCTTATCCTTTACTTGTCCTGCCAGTTGGCCACAAGCAGCTGCAATATCATCCCCGCGCGTTTTACGCACAGTCGTGACGATTCCTGCTTGCATCAATACATCCCGGAAATTATCAATAGCATCAGTATTTGATCGCTCATAACCAGAACCTGCAAACGTATTGAATGGAATCAGGTTGAGTTTACACGGGATATTTCTGACTACCTGCACCAGCTCGCGCGCCAGCGCTATGCTGTCATTCACATCTCTCAGCATAACATACTCGAACGTAATAAAATCTCTTGGCGCGGCCGGCAGGTAGCGCTCACAGGCTGCCAGCAAATCCCTGATTGGATACTTTTTATTGATTGGTACTAACTGGTCACGCAAGGCATCATTCGGTGCATGTAACGAAACTGCGAGCGCCACCGGACAACGCTCACGCAAACGATCCAACGCAGGAACCAGGCCGGATGTACTCACCGTTACCCGACGACGTGATAAACCATAGGCATCATCACTCAGCATCAGATCAAGTGCGGTCACCACGTTTTCGAAATTGGCCAGCGGCTCCCCCATTCCCATCATGACAACATTCGTAACTGGTCGTCTTGTGTCTGTATTATCTGCCCGAATCTGCGCGACATCCGGAGAAAATAACTCACCAACCTGGCCTTCGAGTAGTCGGTTAGCCCACCATAATTGGCCAATAATTTCTGCCACGCTCAAGTTACGATTAAAACCCTGCCGGCCGGTAGAACAAAAACTGCATGCCAGTGCACAGCCAACCTGACTGGAAACACAAAGTGTGCCCCGATTAGGCTCGGGAATGAAAACCATCTCCACTGCGTTCCCCGTACCCGTCGATAACAACCATTTACGAGTACCATCTCCCGCAGTATGGTCGCTAATAATTTCAGGTGGATGAACAACAGCACGCTCCATCAATTTTTGACGAAACGTTTTTGCCAGGTCACTCATCTCTATGAATTCCGTCTTGCCGAACCGGTGTACCCATCGCAACAATTGCCTCGCACGATAAGGCTTCTCACCCATTTCTTCGCAAAAATGGATAAGCCCTGTTTTATTGAAATCAAGCAGGTTAATCATTGTATCCGGCCTTTTAGATCGGCAAATCTACAGGTTTTCAGCGTGAATACACTTCTAAAGATGGGAAGAAACAGGCTATTTCCACAGCGGCAGTTTCCGGCGCATCTGAACCATGCACAGCATTGGCATCAATATTTTCTGCAAAATCAGCGCGAATCGTACCTTTTTCTGCTTTTTTCGGATCTGTGGCACCCATCAACTCACGATTTTTGGCAATTGCATTTTCCCCCTCCAGCACCTGGATCATCACCGGCCCGGAAATCATGAATTCAACCAGATCTTTAAAGAAAGGTCTTTCCCTATGGATCGCGTAAAAATTTTCCGCTTCAACTCTTGATAAATGCGCCATGCGAGCAGCAACAACCTTCAAGCCAGCCGCCTCAAATCTTGCATAGATCTGCCCAATAACATTTTTTGCCACTGCATCAGGCTTAATTATGGATAAAGTCCTTTCAACTACCATCAAATACCTCATAGAAATAGTTCGTCACAAGCTGGTATTCTAACAAAAAACCTTTATGTGGTTTACCAAACAGTAACTTAGGGAACTAGAAAGAGAAGCGCACAAAAGGTGCAGTTGGGTGCTTGCAAAAAAAGAAACTCTGATGACACCTGGTATCAGGTTTTCAAAACACAGTAAAAATATATATCTACGATACGGTAGAACACCGAATCAATTTCAAACAGATGTTTGCACACGCTCACAAAAAACAGGCCGGACTAATCCGGCCTGTGTTCTCATCTACCGTGATTCCAAAACTTAATCTACAACGTTAAGGGAACCTGGCAAGTGAATGTTTTGTGGATGAAGCTGGCAATAAACATTGAAAGCACCTTTTTTGTCAGCGGTAAAGCTGATGGTCTTGGTTTCGCCAGCTTTAAGTACTTCCTTGATACCGTAGGCATCAATTGAGAATCCTTCACTGATAGGTGATTTGTTCTCAACAACGATGCTGACCTTATCTCCCTTTTCAACAACCAGTGCTTCCGGCTCATTCAATACATTGAATGCACGGATATTTTTTACTGTCACACCTTCCACGTTCAGTTCAGGAATAGTGGTGTCATAAGCATTGATAACCACTTTAAACTCGCTATGATCATCCGCCTGAGCAGCACCTGCTACCAGCAACGATCCCAAGGCAAAACCAGCAAGCATTGTCTTTGTTATCTTCATCTTTACCTTCCTCTACTTGAATTTATATTTTATTCAGCGAAATACATTCACCGGCCCAGCGACATTAATATACAGTTCCCTGCGATGATCAGTTAATGAACATATCCTTGTAAAAGGAAATATGCACGTCGTCTGTCAAGAAAATTGCTTATTATCAATAACTCGCCCAGCCAACTCGGGAACTCACTATCTTTTTAACCACCGAGTCCCGGTCCAGAAGTGTAGATAGAACAACCAAAAATGTCAATGTCACAATGCCGATCCAATTATTGAATCACACAGATCTTCTCCGTTTCCGCAAACATGCAAAATGCAGCATGACACAGCACTCCGAAATTGCCGTCCTGTCTGCAGACGCATAACTCTGCTTAGATTAATGTAGAATGGCGCTGATTTTTTATACTCTTATACCCGCTTACCAGCATCCGTCTCGCTCCGGAGTCCCCATTCATGAAAATCCAGGATCTTATCCAGAATCGCGGCAGAGAAAATTTCTCCCTGCACGACAAGTACCTCAACAGCCAGATGGTCAAGGTACTTAAAACAATCGATTTTGACCGTCATTATGTCAGAGCCCAGGGCGCTTACCTGTTTGATGATCAGGACAACCGCTACCTGGATTTGTTGAGTGGTTTTGGTGTTTTCGCATTGGGACGCAACCACGCGGAGATCGTCGAAGTGCTTAAAAGCACAATGGAAGCTGATTTACCCAATCTCGTCCAGCTCGACGTATCGTTACTGGCCGGATTGTTAGCAGAAAAACTGGTCAAGTTGACTCCGGGTGGATTAAATCGTGTTTTTTTTGCCAACTCAGGCACTGAAACAGTCGAAGCAGCGATTAAATTCAGCCGTTATGCCACCGGAAAATCCAAAGTCATTTTCTGCCATGGTTGCTACCACGGACTGAGCCTCGGTTCGCTCTCCGCCACAGGAGATGATCATTACAAAAAAGGTTTTGGCCCACTGGTACCTGATTTCATTGAAATCCCGTTCAACGATCTTGAAGCGCTGGAGCAAGCACTTGCCCAAGGAGATGTTGCCGCCTTTATTACCGAACCGATTCAAGGACACGGCGTGTGGATACCGGATGATGACTATCTGCCGCAGGCAGCAAAGCTCGCCCGTAAATATGGTGCCGTATTCATCGTCGATGAAATACAAACCGGGCTGGGTCGAACCGGTAAATGGTGGGCAGTTGAACACTGGTCGGTCGAGCCCGATATTATATGCATCTCCAAGACACTGTCCGGAGGATTCGTTCCGGTAGGTGCATTGGTCTGCAGGGAATGGATCTTTGATCGTGTTTTCAATCGCATGGACCGTGCTGTCGTCCATGGCAGTACATTTGGCAAAAACAATCTTGCAATGGCTGCCGGCCTGGCCACACTGGAAGTGCTGGAATCAGAAAACCTGATCGAACATTCCGCTCGCACTGGCACTGCCATCATGGAAGCACTAACCCCTCTGACGGAGCAATATGAATGCTTCAAGGAAGTACGCGGCAAAGGAATGATGATTGCACTGGAATTTACCGAGCCGACAAAAAGCCTTTCGCTGAAACTGTCATGGAAAATGCTTGAAGCTGCCAACAAAGGATTGTTTTCGCAGCTGATAACCGTCCCATTATTTAGGCAGCACCGGATTTTGTCCCAGGTGGCCGGTCGCGATATGAATATCGTCAAGTTCATCCCGCCACTCATCCTGACGGAATCAGATGTGCAATGGATTGTTTCAGCAGTCAGTGATGTTGTGGCCAGCGCGCATCGGGGCCCCGCTGCAGTCTGGGATTTTGGTAAAGTACTGGCAACCCAGGCGCTTCGTACAAAACTACATACCTAAGGAATTCCAAATTAATTTTGACTGTTCCATAAACAATTTCCCTTGCTTTCCGTATTAATACGCTCCAACAGCCGATCATGCAACTCAAGTTCTGTTTGGCTGACGGGCTGAACGATCAATGTAAGATTTTCTGTTGCACGTAGCCTTGAATCGCCAGACTTCCCTGCTTCTGGAACTTCCGGCTCCATCAGCAAACTTTCCTGGCCGCGCGTCATTGCCAGATAAACTTCGGCCAGCAATTCAGCATCCAGCAAAGCACCATGCAGTGTTCTGTGAGCGTTATCAATCTGATACCGCTCACATAACGCATCCAGATTGTTTCGTTTACCTGGATGCAGCTCCTTTGCCAACATCAACGTATCAACAATCTGCAGGCAATAATTATGCATGGGTTCCAACCGGATCAAACCAAGTTCACGATTGATGAAACCTACGTCAAATGGCGCATTATGAATAAGAATTTCGGCATCTTCTATGAATTCCAAAAACTCGCTACAAATCTCCTGGAAAGCAGGTTTATCCTGCAAGAATTCCCGGCTCAGTCCATGCACCCGCAGCGCGCCCTCATCACTCTCCCGCCCAGGATTGAGATAACGATGAAAATGACGGCCGGTCGAACGTCGGTTACATACTTCTACCGCTGCTATTTCGACAATACGGTGCCCCAGCGCCGGATCCAGGCCGGTCGTTTCAGTATCAAGAAAGACGTAGCGCATAATCTGTCCGATCAATCTGCTTTTTTAGATAACACCGATTCCACTCCCTGATTTGCAAGCCTATCAGCCCGCTCATTACCTGCATGTCCGTTATGTCCCCGCACCCAGAACCATTCAACCTGATGACGCTGAGATAAATCATCCAGCTCTCTCCACAACGCTTCATTCTTGACTGGTTTTTTATCTGCTGTCCGCCACCCACGCTTCTTCCAGCCGTGTATCCATTCACTGATCCCTTTCTGCACATACTGCGAATCGGTATGCAGCTGTACCTGCAAGTGTTGCTGTCCGTTATCTTCCAGGGATTCCAGCTCCTGCAAGGCACGGATGGCAGCCAGTAACTCCATACGATTGTTTGTGGTTACGGGCTCTCCCCCGAAAAATTCCCGTGTTTCGCCATTGAAATGTAAACAAACCCCCCATCCTCCCGGGCCCGGATTACCCTTGCAGGCACCATCCGTAAAAATTTCCACTCGTTTCATATCACTTTTCAGTTGCATACACTTATTCCTGTTATCAACCCATCCACTCTTTTCGCAACAGCCCGCAATTCCAGAGATTATCTCTCTCCCCCGAGCCCTATTTGTGGAACGACTGCCGCTCTCCTTTTGCTTACAGATGGATTTTCCCAGCGAGGCTTGATGATGTGCATACCACATTCATGCTTGACCGCCTGCAAAAAATATACCCCCCCGGCAACAGGCCACCAGCGATCTCCGGCTGCCTCCATAAAACGCAACCGGGAAAGCCACTTTTCCCCGGTAAACGGCGGAACATAACAGCCAAACTGCCCGGCAACGATTTCAAAATCAAGCAATTCCAACCAGTCCTTCACACGCGACAAATCAATAAAACGACCGCGCCACGGAAAATCCATCCCAGATTTTGTCATCCGCCAGCGTATCCCCCAGAGACTGAAAGGATTGAATCCGCTGATGATGACCCTGCCCTCATCAATCAACACCCGCTGTACTTCATGAAAAATCTGGAGAGGATATGAATTAAATTCCAATGTGTGCGGCAATAGCACCAGATCCAGACTATTGCTCCTGATCGGTAGAAAAGCAGGGTGCGCACTGGCTGAAGCTCCTTTTTCCACACCGAGCACAAACTTGAAAGGCATCCGGTTGTTCCGCAAAAAATCAAATCCGGCAAAGCCAATCTGGGCCGCGTTATAGCCGAAAATATCCGCCACAACACGATCGAAATAACGCTGCTCCTGCTCCAGCACGTACTGTCCTAATGCAGTTTCCAACCACTGTTGCATATTTTGCTGCAATGCAGAATCAAACATATTGTCAGAATGATTAGTTATGATGATGATTCGCTTGTCATTTACTGTAAGGAAAAAAAATGATCGATGTTTTCCCCGTCCGCGCCTTTAAAGACAATTATATCTGGATCGTTCACAATCAACAGTTTGCACTCATCATAGACCCTGGTGATGCAACACCAGTTCTCGCCTGGATAAGCCAACAGAACTTGCAACCAATTGCCATACTCTGCACGCATCACCATCATGATCACACGGGTGGCATTCCCTCACTGGTGCAGGAATTTGCGATACCTGTCTACGGCCCTGCCAACGAAAAAATACCGGGAATGACCCATCCATTAACGGGAGGAGATACACTCAGCTTTCCGGAATTGTCGCTGGAATTCAGCGTGCTGGATATTCCCGGACATACTGCTGGTCACATTGCTTACTATGGCCAGAATTACCTGTTTTGTGGAGATACACTGTTTGCATGCGGCTGTGGGCGAATCTTTGAAGGCAGCGCGCAACAAATGCTTGCTTCTTTACAGAAACTGGCCAGTCTGCCGGATGAAACCCTGGTTTATTGCGCTCATGAATACACGCTGGCCAATGTCCGGTTTGCCAGGGTACTCGACCCAGACAACCCTGATTTAATCAAACTGGAAAGCACTGTGGAAGAAAAACTGAAGCAGAATATACCCACACTCCCCTCCAGTCTGGCTGTCGAAAAAGCCACTAATCCGTTTTTGCGCTGTGATCAGCCAGCTATTATCCACAGCGCCAGCCAGCACGTTGGCCGGCATCTTAATGACCCAGTCAGTGTTTTTGCTGCAATCCGTGACTGGAAAAATAACTTTCAGTAGACACCCCGTCATCGCGGTCACGAAGGCAATGATTACGTGGTGGCGAACTGCTTCATACCACCTTTTACAAAGGTAATTTAAGCCAAAATATTTCCGCCTTTGTGATGAGGCCAGACCGACATGGCAATCCAGCGCCTTCGCTACCATGATCACTGGATTGCTTCACGCCGTTGGCGTTCGCAAAGACGACATCTGTAATTACCTCATCCACACACCATTCCACCACCGTGTAAAACCTTACTCGCTGCGTCATCGCAAAGCCCGCAGAGAGGCTATGGTGACCCGATAATCACTCCATTTGCATCAAACCCGGCAGCCCTCATCATCGCACCCTGGCTGTGTATCGCCGGATTGATCTGCTGCTGAAGCCGCTGCCAGTTCCTTGTCGGAGACTTCTTCGGCCAGCAATGTCCCGATTGAAACTCCCAGCAGAAAATCGCTAACGTGGCCAAATTTGTGCAAACGCAGGTGACCGGTTTTATCCACCAGAATCGTGGTTGGCGTGCCCTGCATGTGGTAAGTCATCATTGTATGCGGAATGGAATGCTGCTCGTTCGGTTTGTCGATTCCGATCGGAAAACGCAGCCGGTATTCATAGGCAAAAACCTCCAGCGCATCGCGCCCCATAACTTCATGATGCTCAAAAACCGTATGCAGGCCAATCACCGCCACCCGTTCCGGATCAAATTCATTAAATACCTGCTGCGCCTGCGGAATCCCCTGCTGCACGCAACCAGGGCATAACATCTGAAAGGCATGCATCAATACCACCTTGCCACGCAGGGAAGCCAGCGTAATCGGTTCGGATGCATTCAACCAGCCTGAAGTAATCAACTCTGGCGCCTTGATTTTCTCAACAGTTGTATTTTTTTTCATGGTTTAAATTGAGATACGTTACTGAAAAAAAAATATTTTTTGCTGGTTGATGATAGCACGCGCAGCTATTCCCAAGGAAACCGGGTCCATGCCTGTCACACACTGATCATTTGTCTCGCTGTGCGGCAACCCTGGAAGTGACAACCTTCTTCTTCGTGACAACTGCCCGAGCTGTCTTTGCAGCTACATTCTTTTCGGGTTCCGAAACGGTTGTTACCGCCGCTGCTTTTGTTGCCTTTGCTGTTTTCGTCACAGTCGCCACTTGTCGCTTCCCGGGCGCCTGCTCAACCGGAGCATCGGTCGAAACACCCAACGCAGCCATCTCGATACCAAATACATCCGCCAATGCAGCATCATCAAGCACCTTTGCCTTCGCGGACTCCTTCACCTTAGCAGGAATAACTGCAACCTGGGCAGTCAGCAAGTCATTGGCATCCACCTGACGCAGCACGAACAGCAACTCGGGCTGTTCATCCAGCCGTGCACCGACACCATAGAGCACTGCGGCAACATGTTTACACATCGTTGCCCAATCGGGACAGGAGCAGCCAAGACTGATCTCCTGCAGCAATGGAAACATCCCGCTCTTTGGTTCACACAGGCGCGCCATAACGGCTTTGGAAAATTTTCCTTGCAGCAGCTCCAGCAGTGTGGCGATAGAGCCCGTACAGTCCTCAACCAGTTTCTTCCACCTGGTGACAGGAAGCGGTACGATACCGATCTCGACCCGGTAACGACGAGAACCTATTACCTGTGCAATCACCCGACCCGGCTCAATCTTTAAATCAATCACCGCACCATTACGCACATAGGCACGTCCGCGCGGCAAACGGCTTTCATAGTCGCTATAAGTCTCTAGATTAGCGCACCAGGCTTTGCCCCAGAAAGTTCTGGCGATGGTGTGCGAAGCTACTACAACAGGAAATAAATCCTTGCCGGCCTTCCTTGCCTTCTCCACAACGCGGCTGGCCTGTTCACGCCGTTTAGCCACTGGCACATAGGGTTTCCAGTCCCAGTCACTCATAAATCATCCCCCTGCTACATGAATATCCAGCTTCACCAGATCGAGCAATGCTTCATCGCTCATCTCAGTGAGATTGATTTCTCCGTTTCCTTCAACCACATCCTGTACCAGTTGTTGCTTGGCGTGGATCAGCTCGTCGATGCGTTCCTCAATGGTGCCACGACAAATAAATTTATGCACCAGTACATTTTTGTGCTGACCGATACGATAGGCACGATCAGTTGCCTGATTTTCCACGGCCGGATTCCACCAGCGATCAAAATGGACGACATGTGAAGCGGCCGTGAGATTAAGGCCTGATCCGCCCGCCTTGATGGACAGCACAAAAAATGGAACGCTTTCATCCTCCTGAAAACGCCTAACCAGTTCGCGTCGCCGGACTACCGGTGTTCCGCCATGCAGCACCAGCCCTTCTCGCCCGAACACGCTGCCAAGAAAGGCGGCCAGTGGTGCGGTGGTCTCCTGAAACTGCGTGAACACAAGCAACTTCTCCTGCCGGGCCGCCACTGTCTCGGCAATTTCGTGTAAGCGCGCAAATTTGCCGCTCTCTTCAGGTTTCCAGCCGCCATCGTTCAGCCATTGCGAAGGATGGTTGCAAATCTGCTTGAAACGCATTAAAAAAGACAACACCAATCCCCTGCGCTCAATACCTCCAACCGATGATCCCAGCGCACGAGCCAGCGCCTTTACCGCCTCCTGGTAATGGATCGCCTGCACTGTGCTCAGGGAACACCAGGCAGACAATTCGGTTTTGTCCGGCAGATCAGAAATGATGTGCCTGTCCGTCTTGAGGCGCCGCAGGATGTAGGGTGCAATCAGTGTGCGCAACGGCCCGAAATACCCTGTTTTCGATAGCCGTTTGGTAAACCTGGAAAAAACACGTTCCGAGCCTAGCAAACCGGGATGCGTAAAATCGAAAATCGACCAGAGATCGGAAAGCCGATTTTCTACCGGCGTGCCGGTCAACGCAATACGCGCATCAGCCTTGAGTTTTTTCACCTCACGTGTCTGTTTAGCTGCCGGATTCTTGATCACCTGTGCCTCATCAATCACGACCAGTCGCCAGCTCACCTCCCTCAATTTTGGTAGTCGCGGCAGCGTGCCATAAGCCGTCACCACCAAATCGACACCAGTCAATTGTTGCGCATCCAGTGCCTGCAATGCCTCGCGCGTCATTCCCGAAGGATGAGCCAGCACACAACGCAGATCGGGTGCAAAACGCGCCGCTTCCTGCATCCAATTGGCCAGCAGGGAAGCCGGTGCAACGAGCAGACTAGGACGCGCAGTGAGTGTGCCATCTGTCCCGTCCCGCTTGAATAAAAGTAACAGCGCCAGCACCTGGATAGTCTTACCCAGCCCCATGTCATCGGCCAGGCAGGCACCCAACCCGAGACGGGTGAGAAACGACAACCAGCGCACGCCCTCCTGCTGATAGGGGCGCAGTATCGCATTGAGCGCAGGGCCGGGATCCACGGTAGCCAGCGTACCAGGTGCCCGCAGACCACGCAATGTTTTGGCCAACCACGGCCCTGCCGCAAGTTCCGCCCAATCCGGATCCGGTGCTTCTTCGTCGAGTGTCGCGCCAGCAAGCAAGCGCATGGCCTCCGCCAGCCGCAAGCCGTCCGCCGCACCGGCCTCGATTTCCCGGAAACGATCGATGACGTGCGAGAGTTGCTTGCGATCCACCTCAATCCACTTACCACGTATCCATTGCAAACCGTCAGCACCAGCCAGCATGGCGCGAATCTCCTCGGCCGTCAGCGGTTCTCCGTTGATCGTCACATCCATACGGAAATCGAGTAGTGCGTCCAACCCCAGACGGGAAGGTGCACCGGCACCCAGAGCGGCGCGCACCCTGGGACGAGCCGGGCGTCCAGCCTGCCACTGAGCGGGCATGCGCACCACAATGCCGGCAGCCTCGATGCGTGGCAGATCGTCAAGAAGGCATATGGCATCCTCCACCTGCCAGCGCAAGGGATGATAAATCTCACCGGATTCGATCATTGCAGCGATCCATTCGCACTGCTCCGCCGCGCGCTGTATCGGCATCAGCAACGCGAGCAGCTGTGCCCTCTTGCGACTGCCGGAAAATTCGACAAGCGCCTGCGAAAGCGGCAAATGTTGCGCCTTGCCGTAAGTTGAGAGCCGCGTGGTATACGTTGCCAGGAAAGCAAACGGCATATCCGGATCCTTGCGGTTTTCGGCGAGATTAAAATACACGCGCCCAACCAGATTCCAGGCCGGATGCCGTACTTTCAGAAATTCCGCTAGCGATAATCCGCTGGCAGAACGCTCGCTTTCCAGCGCCGTACCAATTTCGCCCCACAGCGCAGCTAATATTTCCGGTGAGAGATATTCAGCACCAGGCATAGGCGGCACATCGAGAATCAGCGTCTCAAGTGTCAGCGTATCGGGTGGTGGGATTGTTCCTGCATCAGGCGCAACACACAGTGCGGTCAAGTAACGTACCGCGAAATCGCGCCAGTACGCCCACACTGGCGGCAGCGCCATGGCAACATACGCGCTTCCCAGCTGTAACAAGCCATGTCCCGCATCAACTGCAAAAGCTGCGACAACTTCTTCGGCTATTGCGACAGGTAATGATGACGCTTCCGGATCAGGCAGGCACGACAGACGACCGGCAGGAGTAAGTGACAAAGACAATGCAACAGTTGCAGATTTTGATCGGGTTGTCATGTTCTGTTGAATAGCTCCTTTCTACGGCCCTCATATATTTCTGCAAATCCCATCTTCCGATTTCTCGCAAGCACCCCGCTTGTTTCGTGTCCCATGGCGCCCCCAAAAACTGGATAAATCACGCGCAGTAAGCCTAGATGGTGTATTTGCTTGTTTGTTATGTTTGCTTATTTTATTTTTGATAATTGAAATAAGAATCATTACCATAACAGGCACTTAAATAGTACATTACGGATGTCGGTATAGCATCTGCTGAATCACAAAAACGTAAGGCCGGCAAACGTTCGGCTCCGACTATGAGCTAAAGAAGCAATAAAACCCCGCACCAGTTAATAGCTTCGTTTCTTCTCTCCGCTTCTACAACATAGACAAAACGGGCACTGCATTCTCCGCCCAAACCCCTTCTGATTACAAAGTAGGCCATCTCCCCATCGGACACCTCACCTGCAGCATAGACAATTTACCGAGGTTCCAATCAGCAAACACTTACTTGGCTGCTGAAAAAAAATGCATATTTTTGCATTTAATTTATTTTCCCAGCCAGATCTTTAAGCTTACCAATTTTGCGCCTCATAACCTGAAAATCATGCAATGTCAGCCATTTCCTCATTTTTTAGGACTTTGCTGCTATTTTTTGACTTTCAAGCGCATAAATGGGTACAACACTTGCAGTAATAACGCGCGCAACAAATATTCCGGTAAAATCAATAAGTAACCAGTATTCATAACGTACACCCGTCTCCAGACGTAGAATACTAAGAAATATATCGATAGCCTTCTTCAACCGCCTGCTGATGTTTTAATTCCCCCATCTCCGAGAAAAACCATGACTACCACACTTTTTGATCCGTTTGATCTTTCCGGTCTGCAACTGGCTAACCGTATTGTCATGGCGCCGCTGACACGCAACCGTTCACCCGGTGCTGTCCCGCAGCCCATCACTGCCACCTACTACGCACAGCGCGCCAGTGCCGGTCTGATCATCACCGAAGCAACGGCAATCTCTGCGCAAGGGCAAGGTTACGCCAACGTTCCTGGGCTTTATACGCAGCAAGCACTGGATGGCTGGCGCACCATAACCGATATCGTACACACCAGGGGTGGCAAAATTATTGTACAGCTGTGGCACGTTGGCAGAATTTCACACAATAGCCTTCAGCCGGATAACCAGCCGCCAGTAGCACCTTCCGCCATTCGGGCACAGAGCACAACCTACTTAATTGATGCCAATGGGCAGGGTAGTTTCGTACCCACTTCGCTACCGCGCGCACTGGCAGCCAGCGAACTGCCCGGCATTATTGATGATTACCGTCGTGCTGCGCGGGCAGCCATTGAAGTTGGCTTTGATGGTGTAGAGATTCATGCCGCCAACGGCTATCTGATTGATCAATTCCTGCGTTTGAGTTCCAACCAGCGCAGCGACAATTATGGCGGCAGCATTGAAAACCGTGCACGCTTCCTACTTGCAGTGGTTGAAGGGGTCATGGAAGAAGTGGGTGCAACGTGCCCTGCTGGGATCCGGCTATCACCCGTCACTCCCGTTTGTGATGTATTTGATCCTGAACCGCAACCACTATTTGAATATGTGGTACGCGGCCTTGCCAGGTATGCACTGTCTTATATCCACATTATTGAAGGAGCGACTGGCGGCGCCCGCGATCATCAACAGGGCAATACACCATTCGACTATGCCACCCTAAAGCAAGTTTACCGCGATGCCGGTGGCAAAGCCGCCTGGATGCTCAATAACAACTACGATCCTGCACTTGCCCGTCAGGCGATTGAAACCGGCCAGGCAGATCTGATCTCTTTTGGCCGCCTTTTCATCAGCAACCCTGATCTGGTTGAACGACTACGGAAAAATTCACCCTTAACCACACCCGACACCAGTACTTTCTATGGCGGCAATGAACATGGTTATACGGATTATCCTTTTCTGGACGCGTAGATTATCAAGAGAGTTAAACTGTAGAAGATCAAACCTGTAACACAAGCACATAATTTCGTAGCAAAAGCGCGCAAACAGGCGGATAGGGAAGAAACAGAGCGATCAAACTGGTGGATGCCATTGCCACCGCTGCCCTTGAGTACGATGCCGGCCAGATTCAGAGCCCGGAGTGCATGGTCGTGCCCTTTGGGATTGGTGGCGCAATGCTGAGCATGCCGGCCACCGCGCATGATATCGGGATTCACAAACTCGTGACTGTACAACCCGCAAACAAGGAGCGGCAACTGCCCACCATCCACGGCACAGTAACTGTGTGCGATACGGAAACCGGCAAACCCATCTGCCTGCTTGACGGCCCGGAGGTGACTGGACGGAGAACGGCCGCTGTCACGATGCTTGCAATCCGTACCTTCCTGAAGCAAGCGCCTCGTGAAATCCTGCTGATTGGAACAGATGTACAAGCGCGGCACCACGTTCAGGCGCTCTACGTACAGAAGGGGGCTTTGTATGAACAGGCCATGCCCGCGAGATCAAGCAGCCTGACATGTCGCTCTAAAGAGTCGACCTATAGCGAGCGCACAACATGACCTTTAATTTTAATGACTTCCAAAGGGGCACATATTGATTACCACATGGCTTAATGCATTTTATTCAATTCAACCTGATACATCTAATCCCGCGCAAAGGGTTAGCTTTGGCACGTCAGGGCATCGCGGCTCATCGCTTGCTGGCAGTTTTAATGAATTGCATATTCTCGCCATTGCGCAAGCTGTGGTGGATTATTGCCAGCAAGCAGATATCAGTGGGCCGTTGTTTCTCGGTCTAGATACCCATGCCTTATCGCGTCCAGCCTGGGATGTGGTGCTGCAGGTGTTAGTCGCCAATCAGATTGCTGTATTTGTCGCTACAGAGCGTGGCGTAACAGCAACGCCTTTGGTCAGTCGGGCGATTTTGGCGCATAACGCGCAGCACCCCACAGACTTGGCGGATGGCTTAATTATTACTCCATCGCATAACCCGCCTGAAGATGGCGGGATTAAATACAACACCCCTGATGGCGGACCCGCGGACAGTGATGTCACCGATTGGATTGAAGCGCGAGCCAATCAGTACTTGCAGAAGCAGTGTGCTGAGGTAAAGCGAATGGATTTGCAGGATGCCCTGAGTCAAGTGCAAGAATACAACTATGTTGCGCATTATGTGGCAGAGCTGGGGCAGGTGGTTGATTTGCCAGCGATTCGCCAGTCGGGCCTCAAATTGGGTGTGGATCCCATGGGTGGCACAGGCTTGCCGGTTTGGCAGGCGTTGGCACTTGATCCAGCGTTCAATATTACTGTGGTGAATACCAGCCAAGCAGCAGATTTTGCTTTTATGCCGCCTGATCACGATGGCCGTATCCGCATGGATTGTTCCAGTCCCGCTGCCATGGCTAATTTACTGAAGATTCGTCAACAGTTTGATCTGTCCTTGGCCAATGACCCAGATGCCGATCGGCATGGCATTGTGGATGCCGCTGGCTTAATGAATCCCAATCATTTTTTATGCGTATGTGTTGATTACTTATTAACCTATCGACCGCTGTGGTCTAAGTCATTGAAGATTGGCAAAACCTTGGTCACCTCATCTTTAATGGATCGCATTGTGGCAGCGCATGACCGTGAGCTGTATGAAGTGCCGGTGGGTTTTAAGTGGTTTGTTAAAGGCTTGCATCAAAGTTGGTTGGCCTTTGCCGGTGAGGAGAGTGCCGGTGCGAGTTTATTAACCTTTGACGGGCAAACCTGGACCACCGATAAAGATGGCATTGCGCTGTGCTTACTGGCTGCGGAAATTAGCGCAGTCACTGGCTTAACCCCATCGCAGTATTACGCCAAACTAACAGAGCAATATGGCCGTCCGTATTACCGCCGCATTGATGCACCGGCCACAGCCGAGCAAAAGGCGGTATTTAAAACTCTGACCGTTGCGCATATTACTGCCACAGAATTGGCCGGTGAGCCGATAGAGTTGGTGTTGCTCAATGCACCCGGCAATGGTGCGTCAATTGGTGGGATTAAAGTCTGCACCGAAAACGGCTGGTTCGCCGCCCGACCCAGCGGCACAGAAGCCCTGTATAAAATCTATGCAGAAAGTTTTATCAGTGAACAGCATTTGCAACAGTTGATTGATGAAGGACAGACGTTGCTTAATTTATAGGATATTTCTGTAGATTGCTTCTGTAGGTTGGTATCGTGCTTGATTCAGCGCAGCGTTTGCTCAATCCAGAAACCTTACTGCAGCCCACCCCCATTGTACTTTTGATTGCCGCGCTTTCGATTGTTGCCAACGAGGGCCTCTTTCACTACACCATACGCGCTGCGCGCAAGTTTAATTCAAGTTTGCTAACGGCCAATGCCTGGCATCACCGCTCCGATGCAATCTCCTCGATTGTCGTGTTGATCGGTGTGACTGGCAGCTTACTTGGCTTGCCTTACCTGGATGCCTTTGCTGCCCTTGGCGTGGCGTTAATGATCGGTAAAATTGGCTGGGATCAAACCTGGGCGTCTATTCGAGAGTTAATTGATACGGGCATGGAGCCAAAAGCTGCCGCGGCGTTAAAACGTATCATCGAGACGATTGACTGTGTGCGAGGTGTACATATGCTACGCAGCCGACGTATGGGCGGTGCTTATTTGATTGACGTACATATTGTTGTGAGCGAGCGTTTAAGTGTTTCTGAAGGCCACAGGATTGCGGAGTATGTGCGTTTGAAATTGATTGGCTCACATGAAAATATTACTAATGTCCTGGTTCATATTGATCCTGAAGATGATTCGGTCGCAGTATTGTGTGCGGACTTGCCGTTACGACGTGAGGTGCTGAGGGACTTGCGTAAGGCATGGGCTGCAGATTTTGATTCATTCAAGTTAGACGAGGTGACATTGCACTATCTAAACGGCAAAGTGCATGTGGATCTGGTCTGTACAGCCAATGCTGTCAATGCAAATGCTGGGCAATTAAGCCAACGATTACAAGAGCAGGCCGAGGTGCTTGATTATATTGGTGACGTACGGGTGTACAGGCAGTGTTAAGGAGTTAGTTAAACATAGTTGTTCAGTCCCGGAGATTGTATAGATAAAGCTCGTTATCTGTTTAGTCCCACGGTGTGCCGGTGTAACATATAACCAGCTACGGAGGGATGATTTATGGGACAGATATTACACGGAAGCGCCCGCACGACAGTGGCGGTGCGTCGAGCGATACAAAATAGTCAAGAGAGTCTGAATGTTCTGGCCAAGCGGCATGGGATTAATCCAAAAACGGTAGCGAAGTGGCGGAAGCGGGAATTCACCCACGATGCACCGA
>NZ_QICQ01000004.1 GCF_003201195.1 Nitrosomonas eutropha
ATACTCACTGCGGTGTTCCTGCACCAGACGGACTGCGCGCGCTCTTACTTCGGGGGAATATTTATTTGATTTGTTCATGGCTCCATCTTCTCAGATAGTGGAGCCTCCTCAAAACCCGGGGCGGTTCAGACTGCTCTGAATCCGACCGGCTTGATCACCAATCAGCGGGAGCTTGAACTCGCATTCGAAAGCCCTTTCAGCGAAGCTGAGGAACTTGAGCTTGCCGCCGAATTACTGGCCATTTCCAGTGAAGAAGAACTGGATCTGTTTCTTGGCAAGTTATTCAAGGGGATCGGCCGGGGATTGAAGAAATTTGGCCGTTTCGTTGGCAAAAAAGTATTGCCTGCATTGGGTAGGGGTTTAAAAGCGATTGGCAAGGTTGCACTGCCAATTGTTGGCAAGGCGCTGGGATCTTTTATTCCGATACCGGGTGTCGGTACGGCTATCGGCGGTGCCATCGGAACGGCTGTCAGTAAAGCGCTTGAGCTTGAATTCAGTGGTTTGCCTTCGGAAGAAGCCGAACTGGAAATGGCACGGCGGTTTGTGCGTATTGCTGCGACAGCAGCCAGGCAGGCAGCTTTGGCTGACCCGCGTACTGATCCTGAAACAATCGCCAATGCTGCTTTGACGGCCGCAGCCCGGATGCATGTGCCAAATCTCTCTGCAGTGGTTCGAGGAGGAAATTTAGAGGTAGGCGATACAATTCATCGTGAATGGCACGTCAATAGCATTCAACCGAGGCAATCCGATCAGGAAGCATTTCTCGGTGATGCATGGAACTCGATTAGCACGGGAGCTCGCAGGCTCTCCGGTGGGGTGATCAATATGCTGCATGATTGTACGCCTATCGAAGACCGCACAAGTTTTGCGCCTAAAGACAAGCGCAAAGGAAAACCACGCGATATGAGTAAGGTATACGCACTGGTGTTGCATCAGACTGCCGGCAATCAGAGGAATACGCCACCTGACCGTTACGATGGTGTCACGGCACATTTTGTAATCAAGCCGAATGGACAAACACTACAATTGCATCCATTGACAGCTCGCCTCAATGCTTCAAATGGATTTAATGCTGGCAGTGTAGCCGTTGAATTTGCGGGTAATTTTCCTGATACAAGGGGTAAGCGCTATGTTTATCCGAACGGCGCATCACCTCAAGGGGTTCTGACTGCCGAACAGATCAAGGCCGGGCGTTGTTTGATTCGTTATCTTGTTAAAAACATGGGCCTTACTCATATTCTGGCACATCGACAATCCAGTGCAAGTCGTGAAAACGATCCTGGTCCGGATATTTGGTATCACGTTGGTCAATGGGCAATCAATAATCTGGGTTTACGGGATGGCGGGCAAAATTTCAAGGTTGGTAGCGGCAATCCTATCCCTGATAGTTGGCGAACATGGGGAAAAGCCAAACAGCCTGAGCTTGGTGAAGAGCTCTTCGTTTGAAACCAGTAGCGGAAATCAGCCAGTGGAGCACATTGATCCCGCGTACCGGGCAATCAAAATAATATAGCAGCAAGGAGGTTGTGATGATCATTGATTGCCATTGTCATGCCGGAAGCGGCGATGGACTGACCGGACCGTGGGATACACGGGCGCCCTTGCAGGATTATTTGCGCCGGGCAACGGTAGCAGGGATTCGGCGCACGGTACTGTTTTCTGCGTTTCATTCAAACTATGCTGCTGCCAATCAGTAGGTGGCACGCATTGTAGCGAGCAGGCCCGATCGTTTCTACGGTTTTGCTTTTATACATGCAGAGCGTGATCGAGGACGCGTGCATAAGCTGGTCGAGATAGCTGTCAAGCGCTACGGATTTGTTGGCATCAAGATACATCGTCATGATGCTGCCATTACACGCGATATTTGTGTGGCTGCCCGGGCTTATACCTTGCCGGTACTGTACGATGTGGCGGGTGAAGTATCTGTCTGTGAGCTGTTGGCGCAGGAATATCCGGATGTCAATTTCATTATTCCGCACCTGGGTAGCTTTGCTGATGACTGGCGGGCGCAATTGGCCCTGATTGATCATCTGGTTCGTCATCCGAATATATATGCTGATACCTCTGGCGTGCGGCGCTTTGATTTACTACAACAAGCAGTCAAACGAGCTGGAGCAGCCAAGCTGCTGTTTGGTTCTGACGGCCCGTGGCTACACCCTGGAGTTGAGCTTGCCAAGATCAGGGCGTTACGTCTGCCGTCTTCTCAGGAAGCCTTGATTCTGGGAGAGAATTTCCGGAATCTGATCAGTACAGTCAAGCGTCACCGAACGCTGTCATTGGTAAGTGGGTGGTGAAGCGGCCGCTGATTAGCCTGACCAAACGATTACAAAGGATTTCCAGCCTTACCGGTCGATGATCTATCTTTCTTCCTGTTCTGAATAGTACGGTCGGTTACTCCCAAAAGTTGCGCTGCCTGTTGGGTGTTGCCGTTTACTTGCTTCAGCACGATGCGAAATACCGCCTCCTCAGTGTTTCGGCTGATAGTTTTCAGGCCGATACCCCGGCTTAGCGCTACTCGGATTGCCCGTTCAAAGCCTGAGTCGCACCATTCTTTCCAGCCTTCTGCTTTTGTCGGTCGATCATCTGGCGGAATGCAGCCCACTGTAATAGCGCCTTTTCCTGTATAGCGGCATAGCATGCGTGCAACTACTTGCCCTGAGATCCCGTACATTGCCAGGATATTCACGGCGCAACAAATATTCCTGAACCGGTGTATCTAGTTCAGGTGGATCCTGAGCAGGATGATCTGTCTTCAGAAAGTACCTGGCCAGCGGGAGGATATCTTCAGTGCGTTCCCGCAAGGGGGGTAAATGGCAGATATAGCTGGCGATACGATAATAGAGATCTGTCCGAAATTCACCTTTTTGGACTTGAGCCCGGAGATCACGATTGGTCGCGCAAACCAGGCGAAATGAGGTGCGTTGCCAGGCATTACCACCGACACGTTTGAAAGTATGTTCCTGAATAACGCGCAGCAGCTGAGTTTGTAGAGTGAGAGTCAACTCGCCTATTTCATCAAGGAACAATGTGCCACCGTTTGCGAGTGCGAATACGCCATCCCGTGAGGATACCGCACCTGTGAACGCGCCCCGTTCATGCCCGAAAAATTCGCTACCGGATAATTCCGGCACGATAGTGCTGCAATCCAGTATTACCAGATCACCTTTGTCGGGGCGAGCGTCCAGGGTGTGAATGAGATTTGCCAGCAATTCCTTGCCGGTACCGCTTTCACCCAGGATCAGCACTGAAGAATCGGTAAAATGAGCTACTTCAACAACCTGGCGCAAAATTGCTTTCAGGGCCGAACTTTCTCCTACTAGCGTATTCTGTACGGCAGGTGAATTTACCATGCAATCTATTATTTCCCAGCGTTGCAGGCGGGTAATGATTTCATGGATGATTACCCTGTACTCTGTACACGTCAAGACATCGCAGGCACCTGCTTCCAGAAGCTGCCAGATAGTATTTCCCGAAATGGCACAATCGCAACAGAAAAGAGTCGGTATCTGCCCGCTATGACTAAGCTCACGTAATTGTTCACAAGTTTCCGATGTGATTTCCTTGCTGAAAACTACGCCAGGATGACCAGAAAGATAATCATCATGGTCTTTTATTTCGATTCCTTGTTCAATCAGGAAGGTAATAATGTCGTGAGTAGCTTGTCTCTGATACTTGCTCATCCAATGAACCCAGACTTTCATAGCTATTTCAACCTCCATCACTGGTATTTTCAAACGAAAAAATAGTGTTTTAATGAAGTGAAAATTGAAAAGGGCGTGTGTCAGCCAGGCTCCCGATGGGCCACAATAAGGAAAGAGAATGAAAAACTTCTTTGTATCATTCTGATGGCTGTGATATTCATGGCTTTCCTTTTGACCGACTACGGATAAAAGATTTTACTGGGTTGCCGGGTTATGCCAAGTGCTTATTTCATAAATATGGCGGGTGAGAATCAATAGGGTGTTCTAGATGTTTAGTGAACTCACAGGGATTTTCAGGGGATATTCTGCAGATAAATTTACGGAATATAGACTTTCTATCGGCTACAAAACAGTTCTTCCTGGAAAAGATGGCTTTCTTTCATGAGTTCATCAGCTCGGGACAGGTTGCTGGCACGAACGCCGAGCAATCTCAGTTTTTGTTCGAGGGGAACGCGCCGAAGGCAGTTTCCAGCAGCCTTGCGAATGGTGGTTGCATCAGCGGTGGGGGTACATAAAGTTTGATCGCGTGTGACGGTTTGAAAATCTTCATATCGTAGCTTGATGCCGATAGTTCGCCCGACATAGCCTTTGTGATGCAAATCTTCCGCAATATGTGTGCATAATCCGGTAAAAATAGCGGATAGTTTTTCCCGATCCTGGCGTGCGTGCAAATCTCGTTCAAAGGTAGTTTCGCGGCTGATTGATTTGGGTTCCGAGCTGGTTACCACCGGACGATTGTCGTTGCCAAGTGCTGCGTGATGCAACTGCAGTGCGTAACGCTGACCAAAGTGAATCTGGAGCAAACCGGGCTCAGCATTGGCTAACTCTCCAATTTTATGGATACCCAGATCTGCGAGTTTCGCTTGCGTTTTGGGGCCAATGCCATTGATTTTATGAACGGGTAAAGGCCAGATTCGATGTGGGATATCAGCATGTGTCAGGATAGTCAATCCATTCGGTTTTTCGAGATCAGAGCAGATTTTTGCCAGCAGTTTGTTGGGAGCTACTCCAATCGAGCAGGATAACCCAGTGGTTTCATGTACCGCCTGTTTGATACGCAGTGCAAGTGGAGTTGTTTCATCGGGATGTTTGCTCAGGTCGATATAAATTTCATCGATACCACGATCTTCTATATGCGGAGCGATGTTAGCGACTGCATTTTTAAATAACCGCGAATAATGATGATAAGTATCGAAATCTGCTGGTAACAATATGGCGTCGGGTGCCAGCTTTGCCGCCTGCATGATCCCCATCGCTGAAAAAATTCCGTATGCACGCGCTTCGTAAGTTGAAGTTGTTACTACGCCACGACCGGAATATTCGCGCAGCTTTGCATATAAACAAGTTCCATTCTGTTGCATGATTGGTTGGTGAACGGATCGGCCACCAATGACGACAGGCAACCCTCGTAATTCCGGATAACGCAGCAGTTCTACCGAAGCATAAAAAGCATCCATATCCAGATGAGCGATGCGGCGATTTTTCATGTTCATGAAGCAAGAATGTTTTTGAGCAGATTCCAGTGTATAAAAAAGCTGTAATCACTGGCTGTGAAAATAATCGGGCCGGCTGCCCAAGCTGTACTGGCGAAATTTGACGGTATGATATTGTAAGAGAAAGTAGTTTAATGGTATTCGTTTGAGGCCTGATGTATTTCCAGGTATCCGTACATTTAATGATACGATGTGTTTTTGCCTTTACATCGATGCTGTTGTCGTGGCTGATAAAATGATTGTCATCTTGCAAAAATTACGGAGTAATCCGGGCGATCAGCCGGGTAGAACTGAAGGTATGGAAGTCGAGGGTTTGCCAGATATTGATTGCGTGTATCGGGAGTACTGCCTAATTAAATTACACTGGCTTCACTAGAGAATCTATACAATACAAGTTAATGCCATGTGCTATTTTTTGAGGAAAGTACAATGGTGCCCAGAAGAGGACTCGAACCTCCACACCCGAAGGCACATGGACCTGAACCATGCGCGTCTACCAATTCCGCCATCTGGGCATTATTTTGATTATTGCTGTGTTGCTGGTTGGTTTTGTGAAAACCAGGCAGGTATAAACAACACATGAAGACCGCAAATTCTATAGGAAACCTTCGATTTGTCAATCAAGAGAAAAAGAAATAAGAAAAATCAGCTTCGCGAGCTTGATCCTTTTCTTAAGCGTGAGCAGACACGTTACGGGTTAGCGCTTCCCAGTCGAGAATTTATCCTGGAAGTATTGGATAAACAGGGAGTGCCAATCAGCGAGCCCAAGTTGCTTGAGTTGCTGGATATTACTGCTGAAGAATCTGAATTTTTTCATCGCAGGCTGTCTGCGATGATACGTGACGGGCAGATTATCTGTAATCGCAAGGGTGATATTTGTGTAACAGACAAGCTGGAACTCGTAAAAGGAACCGTGCAGGGGCATAGTGATGGTTTCGGTTTTTTGATTCCAGATGATGGCGGTACTGATCTGTTCCTGACCCCAAAAGAGATGCATAAAGTGCTGCATGGTGATCGCGTAATTGCCAGGCTTACCAATGACGTGGATCGGCGGGGGCGGCGGGAATGCAGAATCGTCAGGGTACTGGAGAGTGTTAATACGCACTTGGTTGGCAGGTTATATGAAGACCACGGTATTTTTTTTATTGTGGCTGAAGATAAACGTATTAACCAGGATATTCTTGTCCCAAAGGAAAATATCATGAATGCGCATGCTGGGCAGGTGGTGATGGCGAACATTATTCAGCAGCCAGGCCAACACGCTCAGCCTATTGGCCATATCGTTGAGATTCTGGGGGATTATGCAGCTCCAGGAATGGAGATTGAAATTGCATTGCGCAAATTCGATTTGCCCCATGAGTTTTCGCCAGAAATCATTTCCACCAAGTTTCCCAAGAAGGTTCTGAAGAAAGAGTTTGCCAAGCGAGAAGATATTCGCCATTTACCGCTGGTAACAATAGACAGTGAAACGGCCAAAGACTTTGACGATGCTGTTTATTGTCGCCAGGAAGGCAAGGATTTCAGATTGTTTGTTGCCATCGCCGATGTCAGCCATTATGTGCGCGATCAGGATGCGCTGGATAAAGAAGCATTTGATCGCGGCAATTCGGTTTATTTCCCGAGACGAGTTATTCCAATGTTGCCGGAAGTGCTTTCAAATGGGTTGTGCTCGCTCAATCCGCAGGTCGATCGGCTGTGCATGGTGTGTGAAATGCTGTGGACTGCCAAGGGGGAGCTGAGCGAATATCGTTTTTATCCAGCGGTGATGCTTTCCCATGCGCGCTTGACTTATAACATTGTTGCCGAGTTGCTGGATCAGCCCAAAGGGAATACCGCAACAGAATATACACAACTGCTACCGCATATTCAATTATTGTACCGGTTGTTCAAGGTGTTGCATAAATCCCGCAGAAAACGGGGAGCGATTGATTTTGAGACCATTGAAACAGAAATGGTTTTCAATAATCAGGGCAAGATTGAAAGAATATGCCCAGTAGAGCGTAATGATGCTCATCGCTTGATTGAGGAGTGTATGCTGGCGGCCAATGTGTGTGCTGCTGATTTTCTGGAGAAACACCAACAGCCCGTTTTATACCGGGTTCATGAAGGGCCGTCCGATGAAAAACTGGTGGCATTGCGAGATTTCCTGAAAGAATTCGGCTTGCAGTTACGTGGTGGCGATAAGCCCAGCGCTAAGGATTATGCCAGGACACTTGACCATATCCGGGAACGGACTGACGCACAATTGCTGCAAACAGTGATGCTAAGGTCTCTTAGTCAGGCAATGTACAGTCCGGATAATGCCGGGCACTTTGGTCTGGCCTATGAAATGTATACCCATTTTACTTCACCCATTCGGCGTTACCCGGATCTGCTGGTACATCGTGCCATCAAGGCAGTGCTTGCCGGCAAGCACTATGACCCTGGCGACTGGCATGAGATTGGAAAACATTGCTCACAAACTGAGCGCCGTGCTGATGAAGCTACGCGGGAAGTTGAATCTTGGCTCAAGTGTTTTTATATGCAGGATAAAATTAATGATTGCTTTGATGGCGTTATCACCGGGGTAACTGCATTCGGGTTGTTTGTTACCCTGAACACTATTTATGTTGAAGGTCTGGTTTATATTTCAGAATTACCCAGTGATTATTTTCGGCATGATTCGGTCAAGCATGTATTACGTGGTGAACGTAGCGGAATTAGTTTCCGGTTAGGTGACAGCTTGCGAGTAAAACTTGTCCGGGTCGATCTGGCCACCCGCAAGATAGATTTTGTCCTTGCAGACAATAACAATGCACGCAAGAAATCAAGCAAATAATATTCTTCTTCATTTCTCATCGCCATCATGTCTCATTCCCAGTATATTTTTGGCTTCCATGCCATTACCAGCCGTTTACGGCAACATCCGGACAGCATCAAGGAAATTTATCTGGATACCAATCGACAGGATCAGCGTGCGCGTGATTTGATGAATCTGGCTGAGACCACTTCCTCACGTCTGATTCTCTGTAATCAGGATCGACTTTGTAAAATGACCGGTACGACTCGTCACCAGGGTGTGGCAGCCCATGTGATGAAGTTGCAGCAGTACACTGCACTTGAAGATTTACTGGATGGATTGACCGAGCCGGCATTTCTGCTGGTGCTGGATGGCGTGAAGGATCCGCACAATCTGGGGGCGTGTTTGCGTGTTGCCGATGCGTTTGGTGTGCATGCGGTGATAGTCCCCAAGGATAGGGCAGTCGGTTTATCGGCAACGGTTCATAAAGTTGCCAGTGGTGCAGTGGATACTGTACCCTTTTTTGCTGTGACCAATCTGGCCAGAACCTTGCGTGAACTGAAGGAGGAGGGCATCTGGATCGTAGGTACAACTGCTGATGCATCCGATACACTTGATTCAATTACGCTGACAAGACCTATTGCCTGGGTACTGGGTGCCGAGGGTGAGGGAATGCGTCGCCTGACTCGGGAAACCTGCGATCAGCTTGTAAGTATCCCGATGAGCGGCAGTATCGAAAGTTTGAATGTATCAGTCAGTGCCGGCATATGCCTGTTTGAAACCTGCCGCCAGCATGTTCAAAAGGCAAAAACTGGGTTGAACTCACTTTCTGCGAAAGAAGTTGTTTGAACTGCGGGTGTGGTGGTTTGAGGTTAACTGCATATCCGATTCCTGTTCTATGGATGAGTCCAGTCCTTGTCAGGGTTGATTTTCGGTTGGGTCAGTCACAAAACCAATGCGTGCCAGCCCTGCCGTAGCAGCAATACTCATGACCTTGGTTACCAATTCATAATGTGTGTCACGGTCAGCACGAATATGTAACTCAGTTTTATCGGATTGTTTAACTGCCTCGGCAAAGCGTGCAGGTAGCTGATCCAGCGTAACAGGTTCTCCGCCCCAGTAAAAACTACCATCTGCATGTATGGCAAATTCAATATGTTCCGGTTGGGTTTGATTGAGGGTGCTAGATGCCTTGGGTAAATCAACTTTTACCGAGTGTGTGAGCAAAGGGGCTGTAATCATAAAAATAATCAGCAATACCAGCATTACATCCACTAGCGGTACCACGTTGATTTCAGTCATGGCCGTCTTGCTCTGATAACGGGTTGAATCACCGAAAGCCATTAGTGGTGCCCCTCTCCGCTGATAACGTCTGCTGATGGATTGGTCGGTTCTGTTACCCGGGTATGCTGTGAGATGGTTGATGCTTCTTTTTGAGGTGTTTTTTGATTATTTTCTTCGCTGGACTTGCTGCCTGTTGTCATGATGGTGTAGAGATCATGAGCGAAGTCATCCAGTTGGGCCATCCACAGGCGGTTGCGTCGTATGAAGGCGTTGTAGGCCAGTACAGCAGGTATGGCAACCGCCAGGCCCAGGGCTGTCATGATCAATGCTTCGCCCACCGGACCAGCCACTTTATCCAGCGTACCCTGACCAGACAGGCCAATCTGGATCAGGGCATGATAAATCCCCCAGACTGTGCCGAACAATCCAATATAGGGTGCAGAAGAGCCTGCTGAAGCAATGATGGTGAGACCATATTCAATACGGGCCGCTTCCTGATCCAGACTATTGCGCAGCGAACGGGTGAGCAGCTCGTTTGTACCACCAGCTGCTGCCAGTTTCTCCAGTCCGTGCTTTTGTGAATCTGCAGTGGCAGTCAATGCTGTTTTAGCCAGCTGAACAAACGCATGTCTATCAGTCATCGCACTGATCTCTGTTTTAAGCTGGGGCACAGAATCAATATGCCAGAAATGCTTGAGAAAATCTTTTGCGCGACGAGAGGCAATCATATTGCTGATACTTTTGGTCACAATCAGGTACCAGCTTGCGACTGACAAGGTAAGTAGAAGTATCAGCACACTCATTCCAACAGAGTCAACCTGTGTCAGAAAATTAGAGAACCCCAGTGTTTTTTCCATCTATTAACTTCCTTCGATGACAAAATTAAAAGGCTGCAGGGCAATTGCTGGTACTGCTTGTCCACCACGCATTGCTGGCCGGCAACGCCAGGTTTTGACAGCAGACAGGGCGGCATTGTCCAATCTTGAATATCCGCTGCTTTCGACAACTTTGGCGCTGCTTATTCGACCTGTTTCATCCAGCTTCACCTGGAGTATC
The DNA here is from genome assembly GCF_003201195.1 of Nitrosomonas eutropha. Lineage (GTDB taxonomy): Bacteria > Pseudomonadota > Gammaproteobacteria > Burkholderiales > Nitrosomonadaceae > Nitrosomonas > Nitrosomonas eutropha. The sequence continues at coordinate 10,314 of NZ_QICQ01000004.1, forward strand.
AGCTTCCCTTCCTCACCCAGGCGACGGGATAGAGCAGGGTAGGCGGGGCTGGCCAGATCCGGACAGGATACAGACAATTCGGAAGACAGGGTAACCGGACCTGCTGGCATCTGTGCAGGTTTGGCTGCAGCGACCGTTTCATTGACGATTTTCTTTTCCGGTTCTGGTTCCGGTTTGTGTTCTTCAATGGGTGGCTCGGGCACAACCTTTTCCTGCTGGGTAACAGCAGGTGCCTTGGCTACCAGCTGGCGTTTAGGTTGAGGTTGTACCTTCCTGATTGGTGGCTTGGGTTTTACCTGAGGAGGCATATGTTCTGCTTTCAGCTCCGCTTTGGGCGCTTCGGCAACTTCTTCCTGTTTTTCAGGTGGCGCAATGAACTGCGCGTAAAGTGTGATCGTTTCTGGAGCTGTAGCACTGAAGCGATATTGCCACATGCCGTAAAGTACGGTGGCGTGCGCTGCTACCACTACCAGGAAGCTGATGAGAGATATACCAGTAAGGACCGGTTTATGATAGATTTTAGCCATACCATGTATGTAATGTGTGTTTTCTGTTTACGCGATTTTAGAGTTAACTGTTTGGTGTTGCGAAAACTAAAACTAAAACTAAAACGCTTAAGCTAGTCAAGTTGAACATGCTTGTATATTAATTTCGGATGCTATCAGAATTGATAACGATTATCAATCTCCTCATCGCTTTGTCTGAAAATTTTAGACCAGCCTAGTGCGGGTTGCAATGCGACATATTGTCGCAGGAGAAAGGTTAAATGAGGATGACGTCATATTGTTCTTGCGTATAGGTTGTACCTACCTGCAGGCCTATGGGTTTGGCAATGAAATCACCCAGTTGGGCGAGGCTCTGGGATTCTTCATCCAGAAAGAGATCAATTACTTGTTGTGAGGCCAGAATACGATATTCTTTGGCGTTGAACTGCCGAGATTCCCGTAACAATTCACGCAGAATTTCATAGCAGATCGTTTGTGCTGTCCGGATTTCTCCGCGTCCCTGGCAAGTCGGGCAGGTTTCGCAAAGGATTTGCGCCAGGCTTTCACGTGTGCGTTTACGGGTCATCTCGATCAGCCCCAGCGCGGTGAAGTCGTTGACAGTCATTTTAGTCCGATCCTTTTGCAAGGTTTTATTAAACTCAGCCAGAACTGCAGCCCGGTGTTCTTCGCGATCCATATCGATAAAATCGATGATGATGATACCGCCCAGATTACGTAGTCGTAGTTGTCGTGCAATCACCTGAGCAGCTTCAAGGTTAGTTTTGAATATGGTGTCATCAAAATTTCGTACCCCGACAAAGCCGCCGGTGTTGACATCCATGGTGGTCAGCGCCTCAGTCTGGTCGATGATTACATATCCGCCAGATTTCAGATCGACACGTCTGGCCAGTGATTTTTCGATTTCCTGCTCAACACCGTATAAATCGAATAATGGTCGCTCCCCAGTATAGTGACTGATTTTTTCCATGTCACTCATCATGTATTCCTGGGCGAAGGTGGTCAGCTTTTGGTGAGTTTCGCGTGAATCTATCCGAACCCGGTAGGTGTCGGCATTGACAAAATCGCGCAATACTCGATGGCTCAGATCCAGATCCTGATAAAGCAGGGAAGGCGGAGAAATGGTTAATGATTTTTTCTGGATGTCCTGCCAGAGTTTGTGAAGATAATCGATATCAGCCTGTAACTCTGATTCATCAGCGGTTTCGGCCATGGTCCGGATAATGTAGCCGCCGGAAGAATCAGGTGGAAGAATGCTCTGTAATTTCTGGCGTAACGATTCGCGCTCATTGTTATCTTCGATGCGCTGGGATACACCAATATAGGATTCTTGCGGTAAATAGACCAGCAAACGTCCCGCAAGACTGATCTGGGTGGAGAGTCTGGCACCTTTCACGCCAATTGCATCCTTGACGACCTGTACGAGGATGTTGCTGCCTTCAGACAGGAGTTGCTCTATCGGCTTATTGTGCTCAGTCTGGCCGGATTCATGGATATCTGCCACATGCAGGAAGGCTGCCCGTTCAAGACCAATATCAATAAAAGCTGACTGCATACCAGGCAATACACGGCTGACGCGTCCATTATAAATATTGCCTACAATGCCAAGGCTGCTGGTGCGTTCAATGTGCAGTTCCTGTGTGATTCCTTGTTCTATGATGGCAACACGCGTTTCTTGCGGGGTGACATTAATGAGAATCTCGCTGCTCATATAAACTGGGATCCGATTATATTTATTCTTGTTCAGAAAATGGGGATTCCTGTTTCTTCCAGTAGCTGGGAGGTTTCAAATAGTGGCAATCCAACTACACCACTATAACTCCCGCTGATGTTGATGATGAAAGCAGCTGCTTTTCCCTGAATAGCGTAGGCACCTGCCTTGTCATACGGCTCGTTGCTGGCAATATAAGCCCGGATTTCGTGCGGACTGATATCCCGGAATCGAACGATCGTTGTTGATAAACGTAACCTGATCTGCCCCTGGAATGCCAGCCCTACTGCTGTATGCACCTGGTGTTCTTGCCCAGAGAGTGCGCGCAACATTTCCTCCGCATGTCCGGTATCTTTTGGTTTTCCCAGGATACGACCGTCCAGAACAACAATAGTATCTGCAGCCAGTACAGGCAAAACGGGCAGGCTCCGCTGTTTCAGGCGTAGCCAGCCAGCTTCTGCTTTGGTATGGGTAATTCTGTAGACATAATCGGCTGGAGATTCTTCTGGAACAGGTGTTTCATCCACGTCAACCGGGCGGGATAAGGTTTCCCGCATGAGCAATATGGTGTGCCTGATGCCAATCTGCTTGAGCAGATCGCGTCTGCGAGCACTGCGTGATACAAGATAAATATAACTGCCAGCTGTAGTAATCATTCCCGGATCAAGCCTTAAGGTATGTTTCCATAAGCAAAATATTGTGCACTTGTAGCTGGAACTCTACAGCAGGATTACAAATTATGCACGGTGGTAGGGGTGATTCCGGGTGATGGAAAATGCCCGGTAAAGTTGTTCTGCCAGCAATACTCTCGCCAGCCCGTGCGGTAATGTCATAGTAGAAAGCGCTAGTTTTTCGTGAGCTATTTGTTTAATATCCCGGTGCAGTCCATCTGCTCCGCCAATGATGAACGTTACATCCCGGCCAGATTCTCTCCAATTGGTCATCAGTTCAGCCAGCCTGACAGTGGTGGCTTGCTTGCCTGATTCATCCAGAACAACAATATGGCACCCGGGCGGTAAAGCGATACGGATACGTTCACTTTCGGCTTGCAATAGTTGTTCGGTCTTTTTACCGATCCGCTTTTCCGGTTTTATTTCTACCAGCTGCATCTCGGCTTCTTTAGGCATGCGCTGGCTGTATTCTGTGTATCCTTTTTTAATCCAGTCCGGCATTTTATTGCCAACCGCCAGGATATGGAGCTTCATGATGCAGAATAATAAGCGTGCGAAATTTATAGGAATGAACAGGTTTAGGAAGAGGCTACGTTATTTTAAAACCAATTTTCGCAGCCATGAGTTAACCGTATACAGCGGAATTTTCCTGTGGTAACTGCCAGGATGATTCCGCCCAGAGTCCTTCCAGGTCGTAGTAACTACGGATAGCGGGTTGCATGATGTGAACAACGATATCGCCCAGGTCAACTAGCATCCATTCTCCTGTTTGTTCGCCTTCCATTCCGTAAACGATCCTTCCAGCTGCCTTTACCTTTTCTTGTACATGGCCTGCCAGTGCCTTGGTCTGACGTGTGGAATCGGCGCTGGCTATGACCATGGTATTGAATAATGCAGTCAGCTTGCTGACATTTATGACATGGATATCGCTGGCCTTGAGGTCTTCCAGAGCCATTATGACTGTTTTAAGTTGTTCGTTAGGTAATTTCATTTTTCTCCGGCATAAAAATTATGCTTGTCAATATAGTCGAGGACTGCTTCAGGCAGCAGATAGCGTGCACTTTTTCCTGAAGCAATGAGGCTTCTGATCTTGGTGGATGAAATATCCAGTAAGGTTGTGGGTGTAGTAAAGATGTGGCCACAGGGCAAATTTTTCAACTCTTCGACCGTAACTGCCTGGTGAGTCTGGCAAGCAGCTTTCAATTCATCGGGTAGATCGGACAGATTGTTGAGCAAAGCCGACCCAGGTCGATTGACAATAATAAGATGACACAATTCAAACAATTCACGCCAACGGTGCCAGTGTGGCAGCCTGATAAAGGCATCGGCTCCAATAATGAAACAAAGTGCAATATGCTTGCCTGCTTTGTATTTCGCTTGATATTCCTGTCGGATTTCTTGCAGTGATTCGACGCTGTAGGTTTCACCAGATCGTTTGATTTCACGGTCATCCACTGAAAACATAGCATTTCCACGAATGGCTTCGTGCAACATGGCAACGCGATGTGCTCCGGGTACAATGGGCGTATCGCGCAACCGGGGCTGGCCTGCGGGTAAAAAAAACAGATGGCTTAGCCGTAAAATTCCTGTCAATTCTTCCGCTATTCTCAGATGCCCATAATGAACGGGGTCAAATGTTCCACCGTAAATTCCGATGAGTGAGTATGCTGTTACTTCAGCCATTTGCCGATAAATAGACAATCAGGCACCGCATTGCCTGATTGGTTGTGCATCACTCAGAACAGCGCAAGTCGCATGTCTGTCAGAATGCTGGCCAAATGTGTAGTGAAACGTGCGGCCGCTGCACCATCAATTACCCGGTGATCATAGGATATCGAGAACGGGAGTATCAGGCGTGGAACAAATTTTTCATTCTGATAAACTGGTTTCAGACCTGCACGGGATATCCCTAGAATGGCTACTTCCGGCGCATTGATAATGGGTGTAAAGCCGGTTCCACCGATACCTCCCAGGCTCGATATAGTAAAGCTTGCACCTTGCATGTCACTGGGCATTAATTTACCTTTACGGGCAAGTGAGGATAGCCTGGCAAGTTCCTGAGCGATATCGATTACTCCTTTCTGATCGGCATCCCGAATAACTGGAACCACCAGCCCGTTGGGTGTATCGACTGCAAATCCCAAATGGTAGTAATATTTTATGATGAGTTGACTTTCCTCTGTACTGTTGTCCAGGGAAGCGTTAAATTCTGGGAATTTTTTCAGAGCTGCTGTAACCGCCTTGATAAGAAAAGCTAATATAGTTAGTTTGGTGCCGTTATTCTGCCGGGTTTCATTATGAGTTTTTCTGAGCGCTTCCAGATCGGTGATATCTGCCTCGTCGAACTGCGTGACATGCGGAATCATGACCCAATTGCGATGAAGGTTAGCACCTGAAATTTGTCGGATACGTGACAATGATTTCAGTTCGATTGGCCCAAATTTCGCAAAATCTACATATGGCCAGGGCAGTAGGTTAAGCACACTTCCAGTATTGTGTTCGCTAGCTAATACCTGTTTTACGAAAGCCAGTACATCTTCCTTGAGAATACGCAGCTTGGGGCCGGTTCCAACTACTCTGGTCAGATCCACTCCCAATTCCCGGGCAAATCGTCTTATCGAGGGACTTGCATGAGGCATTGTCTTACCATGCGCTCCGACTTCCTGATCAAGTTTCGGCAATGAAGAAGGAGGGGTCGCTGGTTTCGCTGCTGTGGTGGGTGTAGATTTGACCACCGGTATAGTTTCAGGCTGATTTGGTTCGGCTGCTGCTTCTGTTCGTGCGGGTTGTGGTTCGGATGGAGACCCGGATGGCTGAGGTTTGGAGACCTTTTCTTCAGCATTTGATACCACTTCCATAGTCAGGATTTCTGAATCCTTAGAGACCTTAGTGCCTGGCTGAAGCATAATTTCTCGGATTATTCCGGAGTAAGGCGAGGGCACCTCAACCGTGGCCTTGTCTGATTCCAACACGATTAAAGGATCTTCAGCCTGTACGCTATCGCCAGGCTTGACCACGATTTCGATAACCGGGACATCTTCAAAACTCCCGATATCCGGGACCAGAATTTTCTTGACTTCAGCCACATGTGCTCCTTGATTCGCTGCAACAAATATCGTCAGGGTGAGACAAAATTATTCTACCAATTGTGAACGGGCTTAAACCTTGACCGGTTCGGGTTTTTCCGGATCGATCGCAAAGGCCCGGATTGCCTTGGTTACCTCTGATGCCGAAATTTTTTCTTCATCCGCCAATGCCTTGAGCGCCGCAACTACGACGTAATGACGATCCACTTCAAAGAAGTGTCTTAGTTTCTCGCGTGTATCCGAGCGACCGAATCCATCCGTACCTAGTACGCGGTAACGATTCGGAATGAATTCCCGGATCTGATCGGCAACTATTTTCATGTAATCGGTCGAGGCAATAACAGGCCCTTCACGATCTTTCAGACAGGTTTCTACATACGATAGTCTGGCTGGCTCGTCTGGATGAAGCAGATTCCAACGTGAAACGCTAAGTGCTTCCCGCCGTAACTGGTTAAAGCTGGTGACACTCCAGATATCCGCTGAGATTTTGTAATCTTTTTCCAGAATATCTGCCGCAGCGATTACTTCTCGTAAAATCGTTCCGGAGCCTAGTAATTGCACATGCAATTTGCTGTTATGTTTATTCCCGTTACGGAACAGGTACATACCCTTCAGAATGCCTTGCTCGGCACCCTTGGGCATTTCCGGGTGCGAGTAATTTTCGTTCATCACGGTGATGTAGTAATAGACGTCTTCCTGCTCCTGGTACATGCGGCGTAGGCCATCCTGAATGATAACCGTAAGTTCATAAGAAAAAGTAGGGTCGTAGGATACACAGTTTGGAATGGTGGAGGCGGCCAGGTGACTGTGGCCATCCGCATGCTGCAATCCTTCACCATTCAGCGTGGTACGACCGGCAGTTCCCCCCAGCAGGAAGCCGCGACAGCGCATGTCGCCCGCCGCCCAGGCAAGATCACCCACCCGCTGGAAACCGAACATCGAGTAGAAAATATAGCACGGGATCATTTGCACACCATGTGTACTATAGGCAGTCGCCGCAGCCATCCATGATGCCATTGCCCCTGCTTCATTGATTCCTTCTTGCAGGATTTGTCCGCTTCTGTCTTCTTTGTAGTACATCAGTTGATCGGCATCTTCCGGAGTATAAAGCTGACCTACTGATGACCAAATGCCCAGCTGCCGAAACATGCCTTCCATACCGAATGTACGCGATTCGTCCGCTACGATCGGCACCACGTGCTTACCGATGTTTTTATCTTTTACCAGGATGTTGAGTATGCGCACAAATACCATTGTGGTGGAGGATTCACGCCCCTCACCGCTTGCTTTGAGTAATGTCTCGAATGCGGATAACGGTGGTACTTGCAGAGCTTCGGCCTTGCGGCGTCGGCGATGAATGAAACCTCCCATTGCTTGCTGCCGCTCACGCATATAGTTGTATTCAGGCGAACCTTCTTCAAACTTGAGATAGGGTATCTCGTCAATTTTGTCATCCGGTACTGGCAGTCCAAAACGATCTCGAAATGCCTTCAGCGAGGTCGTACCCATTTTTTTCTGTTGGTGAGTGATATTTTGCGCCTCACCGGCCTCACCCATACCGTAACCCTTGATCGTTTTGGTCAGTATCACGGTTGGTTGGCCGGTGTGTTTCATTGCTTCACTGTAGGCAGCGTAAACCTTGTGAGGATCATGGCCCCCCCGATTTAATCGCCAGATATCGTCGTCAGACATGCTGGCGACCATCTCCAGCAGTTCCGGATATTTTCCGAAGAAGTGCTGGCGCACGTAAGCACCGTCACGTGATTTGAAAGCCTGGTATTCACCATCGACGCATTCCATCATGCGTTGTTGCAGTAATCCCTTGGTATCTTTTGCCAGCAAAGGATCCCAGTAGGAACCCCATATAACCTTGATTACGTGCCAGCCAGCGCCACGAAAGGTACTTTCCAGCTCCTGGATAATCTTGCCATTTCCTCGCACCGGCCCATCAAGACGCTGCAGATTACAGTTGATAATAAAAATTAGGTTGTCAAGTTTTTCACGAGCCCCCAAGGAAACTGCCCCCAGAGATTCCGGTTCATCCATTTCGCCGTCACCCATGAGAGCCCAGACCTTACGGTCATCGGTTTTAGCCAGGTTGCGCGCCCCAAGGTATTTCATGAAGCGTGCCTGATAGATCGCCATAAGTGGCCCCAGGCCCATCGAGACAGTGGGAAATTGCCAGAAATCCGGCATGAGCCATGGATGAGGATAAGAAGAAAGACTGTTGCTGTCGTCTACTTCTTGGCGAAAATTATCCATTTGCTCGAGAGTTAGTTCATCTAACAGAAAAGCACGAGCATAAATACCAGGAGAAGAGTGGCCCTGTACGTAAACCAGATCTCCTTCTTTCTGTTCACTGGCAGCGCGCCAGAAATGGTTGTAGCCGACATCATAGAGCGTAGCTGCTGAGGCAAAGCTCGCAATATGGCCGCCAACGTTGGTATGGCGGTTGGCGCGTAATACCATTGCTGCTGCATTCCAGCGAATGTAGGAGCGGATACGATGCTCTAGCGCGTGGTTACCGGGTGAACGTTCTTCTCTACCAGTTGGAATAGTGTTGATGTAAGCGGTGTTAGCGCTATAGGGCAGGTAGGCGCCGGTGCGGCGCGTTTTTTCCACCAATTTTTCCAGTAGAAAATGAGCGCGCTCAGCCCCTTCGTTAATTAGCACCGTTTCCAGGGCATCCAGCCATTCCTGTGTTTCCTGGGGGTCGATATCCAGTGGATCCATATTGGGGTCTGCTCCCTGTTTACAAGTCTACAAGTTCAAGATTACTGCATAGAACCGCACCGAGCTTCAATCTGAGCTTTTGCTTTCGCGTGTTCCGCAGCTTCGATAGTATTATTCATCAGCATTGTGATAGTCATCGGTCCCACTCCACCTGGAACCGGTGTGATATATCCTGCTTTTTCTTTTACGCCTGAGAATTCGACATCACCACAAAGCTGTCCATCTGCCAGACGATTAATACCGACATCGATTACAGTTGCACCTGTCCTGATCATATCACTTGTCAGTAAATTTGCTTTGCCTGTGGCCATTACGATAATGTCGGCGCTGCGGGTGTGGCTGGCTAGTTCCCGAGTTTGTGAGGTGCAAATTGTGACAGTTGCGCCCTGTTCCAGCAGCATGAGCGCCATCGGTTTTCCGACAATATTGCTGCGCCCGACAACAACTGCGTGTTGCCCCTGAAGCGGGATGCCATATTCCGCCAGCATTTTCATGACGCCAAAGGGAGTGCACGGACGAAACAAGGCGTGTCCTGTTGCCAATGCGCCTACATTACAGGGGTGAAATCCGTCTACATCCTTTTCAATTGCTATGGCGGCAATGACTTCATTCATCTGGATATGGCTGGGTAAAGGCAATTGCACCAGAATACCGTGAATTTCGGGGTTAGCGTTCAAATCCTGTATCTGCCGTAATATAATTTTCTGGGGAGTATCAGCAGAGAAATTAAAAACCTTGGAGTGGATACCCAATTCTCCACAGGTTCTTGCCTTGTTGCGAACATATACGGAAGATGCCGGATTGTCTCCTGCCAGAATAACTGCCAGGCCGGGTTGCATCCATGTTTCCGAGAGGATTCGGATACGTTGTTTCAGTTCTTCGCGTAGTTTGCTTGCGATAAAATTACCGCTGATAATCGTTGCACTCATAAAATTCAGGAGATATCGAATAGAGCAGGTAAATAGCCTGCTTAAATCAGTAGGGCTGATTTAGGAAATTTTCGCCAAAATGTTTTTTTCCTGGCAAATTTTTTTTACGTTTCTGCTCTTCTCCAAGGGCTACTCAGTTAAAGAGGCGGAGTTTTGGAGCGTTTGCCTCTTTTTGTTTTGTAGCGATAAATCAAGAGGCCAATCAGGAACACGGGCGTTATGAACAGAAATGCCGTCAGTAACCCGATCGCCAGAATGGTGACGCCATCGCTTTCCGGAAGATAGATTGTTACGAACCATACACCAGCCATGGCAAAGAGCAAACCACCCAGCAATAAAATGATTTTTCCTTGATCATAGGAGTGCCAGAGTCCTTTTGATACTCTGGCTTCACCGACATAATGATCAAAGACCTCAGCCAGGCTATGATCACCGGGTTTTGATTCATAGCCCAATGCGAGTGCCAGCGCTTCATCACCATCCTCCAGTACAGACATTTTTCTGACGAATACAGCCTGCTTTTTGGCGCGGTTGGATTTGACACCATCCTTGACCATCATATGGTACAGCGCTTGAAATGCCTTTTCTTGTGCATCTGCTGTGGTTGCTTCGTATTGATCATAAAACTGCTGCATGACACCAACGAGATAAAGCTGAATAGTCAAATTTTTGAATTGCGGTGCAAAATCATATTTTTTATCTTTAACAAGCGGCAGTTGCTCTGCTAAAATTTCTTTTGTGTGCTTGATGCAGGCATCAAGTATCTCTTCCTCGAATTTTTCTTCTGTATTTTCCATTGTGAGCCGATCAGGATTTTCGTCCTTTGCGATAACAGTTTTAATTTCTCATTATATACTGGCTGGATAACACATGAAATCCACAAATCCTGAAAAGTAAAAGTAAGTCCAAGGAAGGTTCGAGCAAATGGGGAGCCTTTGCCAAGGCTCTCCGGGCAGGTTTTCGGATTCAATCTGTTCATCAAAACACGCAAACAAGTTTGCAGGCAAGCCGTTATAATGCGGACTTACCGAAATACTTTCCTGTCATGGCTACAACAATTCCCTTCGATTTTAGATCTCATTGTGTACAGCTGCTTGCTCAAGCAGTGAAACAAGTTCTTCCAGAAGAAACAGAGATACACATCGAGTTGCAGCGCCCCAAACAGATGGATCATGGCGATTATTCCACTAATCTGGCCATGAAACTGGCTAAACGTTTACGCCGGAATCCACTTGAGCTGGCAAAGGTGCTGATTGGAGCCTTGCCAGATTCTCCTTATGTGGGAAAAACAGTTGTTGCTGGTGGCGGGTTTGTTAACTTTTTTCTGAAGAAAACAGCGAAACAGCAATTTTTACTTACAGTGTTGCAGGCGGCTGATTCATTCGGACATAGTAAACTGGGGGCAGGAAAAACCATCCAGATTGAGTTTGTATCCGCTAATCCGACCGGGCCGTTGCATGTTGGCCATGGTCGTGGGGCAGCGTTTGGTGCCAGCCTGGCCAATATTATGGCTGCGGCAGGATATGCTGTTACACGCGAGTTTTATGTTAACGATGCCGGTCGCCAAATGGATATTCTGGCTTTGTCAACATGGCTGCGTTACCTTGATTTATGTGGTATCGCTCTTCCGTTTCCCAGCAATGCTTATCAAGGGCGATATGTTGTTGATATGGCGCTGGAAATACATAGGATACACGGCGATCGCTATGCTCATTACTCTGATTCTCCGACGCAACAGCTGGCTGAAATCAATGCTAAAGCGGCTGCTGACGGAGAAGACGAATACCTGGACAATCTTATCACCGCGGCAAAGTCTATTCTTGGTGAGGATTATGCCTATCTCCACAATTTTGTTCTGACGGAGCAGTTGAATGATTGCCGAAATGACTTGATGGAATTTGGTGTCGAGTTTGAAAACTGGTTTTCAGAACAATCATTGTTCGATAGCGGGATGGTAGCGCGTGCTGTACAGTTGCTGGATGATAAAAAGCTGCTGTATCGGCAAGACGGTGCGCTTTGGTTCCAATCTACCGGATTTGGTGATGAGAAAGATCGGGTTGTGCAGCGGGAGAATGGTCAGTATACATACTTTGCATCTGATATTGCCTACCACCTCAGCAAATATGAACGTGGTTTTGATTACATGCTGAATATTTGGGGTGCGGATCATCATGGCTATATTTCCCGGGTAAAAGGCGCTATTGAAGCACTGTCTCTTGATTCAGATAAACTTGAAATAGCGCTGGTTCAGTTTGCTGTCCTGTATCGGGATGGCAATAAAATTTCCATGTCCACCCGGTCGGGGGAATTTGTTACATTAAGACAATTACGTCAGGAAGTGGGTAACGACGCAGCCCGTTTTTTTTATGTGCTGCGTAAAAGTGACCAGCATCTGGATTTTGATCTTGATCTGGCCAAATCACAAAGTAACGATAATCCTGTCTACTATGTGCAATATGCGCATGCTCGTATCTGCAGCGTACTTGAGCAGTGGGGAGGGGCAGTGGATATATTTGGCAGGGCAGAAACGGAATTGCTAACTAATCCAGCTGAGTTGGTGCTTCTACAGAAAATAATTGATTTTCCGGATACTATCGAAGCAGCAGCAAAGGAACACGCTCCTCATCTTATTGCATTTTTTTTGCGAGAATTGGCAAGCGAATTTCATAGTTACTACAATTCGACGCGTTTCCTCATTCCGGATGAAGCGCTTAAAATAGCAAGATTGGCGCTGATTTCAGCCGTTTGCCAAGTGTTATCAAAAGGGTTGTCGTTGCTGGGGGTAACTTCGCCCCGCAAGATGTAGCTGAATGGAATACGGAAAGATTGATGAGTCGGGATTATAAATCCAGAAATTCGGTAAAAACACGAAAGAACGGTAGTTCTTTATGGCTTGGCTTATTTGTTGGCTATACCTTGGGCCTGGTAAGCGCTATCGGGGTGTGGCTATACATTAGCCAGGCTCCCAGCCCATTCCTTACCCAGGGGAAAGAGACTCAGAGCCAGTCATCCGGGAAGTCCGCACGGCAATCGTCGCCGCCGTTATCAGCAGAAAAAAAGATCCCGCCCCAGACAAATCAGGCGGAAACGAGTGGATCACGCTTTGATTTCTATAAAATCTTGCCGGGGATTGAGGAGCCTCCAGCCGAGGATACATTCGATCTTGCGCCACTGCCGCCAACTGCTGCGGTAACCAAGAAAACTCCGGAGAAATTGCCCGAAAGAATACCTGAAAAAGCTGCTGTGACCAAGGACCAGTACTACTTGCAGGCGGGTTCCTTCAAAAACGCTGGGGATGCTGAGAGAATGAAGGCTGAACTCGCTATGCTGGGCATTATTGCTTCGGTTCAGCTCGGAAGATCTGATAGTAATGTGCTTGTACACCGCGTACGGGTTGGCCCATTTACTAAAATGGAAGAGCTGGACAGGGTTCGTGCCTCACTACAATCAAACGGGATAACGACAAGTCTTGTTCGCGCAGCGGGCAACAACTAGGCACTGAATAACAAAGATCTCCAGCTGATATCGTTGTGTTGTTTGAAATAAGCTGGCTTTCTAGTATAAATTCCGTGAATATTCTTTCTGTCACTTTGAAAACGAGGAAAATTGGATGAACGTAAAAAAAATTATCTGCTTTCTCTTGGGTTTTGTCGCTATAAACCTGGCAGGAATTCTAACTGTTCATGCAGAAATCATTGAAGGTAAGGATTACAAGGTGCTTTCAACGCCTCAGCTAACGGAAACCGAATCACAACAAATTGAAGTCATCGAATTTTTCTGGTATGGCTGTCCTCATTGCAGTGATCTGAATCCCTATCTCGGCCGCTGGCTGGAAAGCAAGCCGGCTGATGTTGAATTTCGGTATGTTCCAGCAATTTTCCGTAATAACTGGGCACCTGCAGCCAGGCTTTTTTACGCAATAGAAAGTCTGGGTCTTGGTGAGATACTTCATGACAAGATCTATCATGCCGTCCATCATGAAAAAACAGATTTGTCAAAAGAGGAGACTCTGTTTAACTGGATTGAACAGCAGGGGGTTGAGCGCGATAAATTCATAGGTGCTTACAATTCATTTACTGTACAGAATCAGGCAAACAGAGCTGCTCAAATAACACGGCAATACCAGCTTACTGGTGTGCCGGCTCTGGTGATTGATGGCAAATATCTGACCAGCGGGAAAGCAGGTGGTCTTCCACAGGATACAATTTCGGTTCTCAATCAGTTGATTGAAAAGGTTCGTGAAGAAAGGAAAACTCGGCAGTAATACCGGCTTTTATTCCCAGGATGGAGGTGAGATTCCGTAAAGAATCGCAAATTGGATTGCTTTTTCTTCAAAAGCTTTTCTGTTGTCTTGGAGGCGTTCATAGGCAAACAACACGTCCCATATCGCACGTGTGTTGGTGCTTGCCTCTGCTTTATTTTGCAGACTGGCGATAAAGTGATTTATCTGTTTCAGCTCAAGTTTGATACTTTCCCGGGTCATGGAGGAAAAAAGTTTTGCAAGCTTTCTGAGCCCGTCGTTATCAATTTCCTGTACGTTGGAAAAATCAAGCAATATGTCGCCAGGAGAGCTGCGGCTACACTGGATAATCATATTAGCAGGTAATGTTTCTGCAGTAATTTTTTTCGGTATCTCAAATACAATTGGATTACTGGCTGCTTCTTCATTAAACCATCGAGTGTATTTCTGTTTCAAACCAGCAGATAGAGATACACCTGCTATATTTTTATATAATCTTTCTATTTTAGCCAAGTCATTTACCCGGTCAGTTGCCAGATAAAACATCGCCAGTAATTTCCACCCTGCTACATCTTCTACTTGTTCATTCTCCAGTAGTGATTCAAGTGCTTGCATCTTTATTTGTGTTTCATTAACTATTCGCTGAATCTCCTCGACAGGATCGGGGGGGATTGCCCCGGGTGAGGTGAAATCAAGCAACAGGTTATCAGCACTCATTTTTATAGAGTAATTAATTTATTGGTTTCTGATGCGCCCCATTTTGACTATTTCACCGATATGCTTCAGTCTGCGGAAAATTTGTGCAAGATGTTGACGATCCCTGGCCTGCAGGATAAAGCGCATCGTGGTGTAATCTTTGTCATTTTCCAACGTTATATCGTCAATATTTGAGTCAGCTTTAGCAATCTCTGCGGTTACTCTGGCCAATACCCCGCTTTTATTTACTACCGTCATGAATATATTGACCGGAAAGGTTCTGTCAATATTCGTTCCCCAGATAACGTCCAGTTGATTGTCTATGTTTTTATGATCCTTGATTCTGATTACTGCAGAGCAATCTTGTGTATGAATCACCAGCCCCTGATCTTTTTTAATCAATCCAACGATGCCGTCACCGGGTATAGGGTAGCAGCATCGTGCGAATTTGACTGCCATTCCCTCGGTTCCGAGTATGGTGATAGAGTTGTTGCCTTCAATATTTGATATAGATTCACCTGACGGGGTAGCGAGACGTTTAGCTATAACTGCAGCAAGCTGTTTTCCCAGAGCAATATCTGCCAAAAGTGCTTCCTTGGATTTAGCCCCGCTCTCTCTTGCCAGTTTTTCCCATTGTGAAGGCTCGATAGCTTCCGCGCTCGTACCAAAGGAATGCAATGCCTGATTCAACAGGCGTTCTCCAAGCCTGATCGATTCATCGTATTGAATGGTTCTCAGAAAATAGCGAATACTGGAACGTGCTCTGCCAGTTGCAACATAGGATAGCCAAACAGGATTTGGTTTGGCTGCAGGTGCAGTAATAATTTCCACGCGATCTCCACTTCTCAGGCGGGTGCGAAGCGGTGTGATTTCACCGTTGATTCTGGCTGCTACGCAGCAATTCCCGATATCAGTATGCACAGCATAAGCAAAATCTACTATGGTTGCGCCTCGTGGTAACGTTAATATCTTGCCTTGCGGAGTAAAAACATATATTTCTCCTGGGAATAGATCAACTTTGAGATGCTCCAGAAATTCCAGCGAATCGGATGAGTCATTCAAGGTCTCCAGCAAACCTTTCATCCACTGATTGGCTTTCATGTACAAATCATCCATTGCAGTGTCACTGCCCTTGTTCTTGTAAAGCCAGTGTGAAGCAACTCCGGCCTCAGCAATATGGTGCATTTCTTGGGTGCGGATCTGGATTTCTATCGGCAATCCATAAGGCCCAAGTAATGTGCTGTGTAATGATTGATAGCCGTTTGGTTTGGGGATGGCAATGTAATCTTTGAACTTTCCAGGGATGGGTTTGTATAGGCTGTGGAGGGCTCCAAGCGCCACGTAGCAAGATGAAACATCTTTAACAACCACTCGAAAACCATAAATATCCAGTACATCCGAGAAACGAAGATGTTTCCCTGCCATTTTCTTGTAGATACTGTACAAATGTTTCTCGCGGCCGGTTACCATGGCATCCAGCCCGGCTTCCTGTAAGCGCTGTTTGGTTGCTTCCAGGATTTTTCCAACTACCTCCCGGCGATTGCCTCTTGCTGCCTTGATTGCCTTGAGCAGAACCTTATAGCGGGTTGGATAAGAAAAACAAAACCCCAGCTCCTGCAGTTCCTGATAGATATTCTCCAGGCCAAGGCGATGTGCAATCGGCGCGTAGATCTCAAGCGTTTCTCGTGCAATACGGAGCTGTTTCTCTTGTGGCATTACCTCAAGTGTGCGCATGTTGTGCAGACGATCGGCCAGCTTGATCAATATGACTCGTATATCTTGTGCCATGGCCAGCAACATCTTGCGGAAATTTTCCACTTGCATATCTGCTTGAGTTTGGAACTTGATCCGATCGAGCTTGGAAACGCCATCTACAAGCTCAGCTACGGAAGAACCAAATCGTTTGCTGATTGCTTCCTTCAGGATACCGGTATCCTCCACCACATCGTGCAGCAGAGCGGCAGCGAGCGTTGTCGTATCCAGATGGAGTTCACCCAGTATTCTGGCGACTGCAACAGGATGAGAAATATAAGGTTCGCCGGATTTTCTGAATTGGCCGGAGTGTGCTTCCTGACTGAAGAAATAAGCATTTTTAAGTAAAACCATATCTTCAGACTTGAGATATTGAGATACCTCGTCAAAAAGCAGCCCCGCTTTTGATGTAATAACAGCGGAGTCATTTAAGTCATACAAAATAGCTTCTGACATGAAATTTTAAAATTTTTATGTATGAAATGATTTTTGTCGGCCGTGAACCGCTGTGCTGTGAGGACTATTTCTAATCCAAAGGATTAATTTCAAGCCCGCAGGTCACCTCTCTGTCTATGTGCGGCTATATCAGCCATGCATTAAGCTAACTAACTACATTGAGTGCGAAGAATCTTTACATAGGTTGATCTCATCGCCCAGCCATAATCTTAATTTTTAACATGCCCTTTATAAAAACGCTATTAATTTAACTACTTGGGGAAATTTTAGGGCCTGTTCCTGTTTGATCCCAAGCTATTAATTTAAAGAAGCAAGTTCGTATCGTTATAGCTCTCACCAGCAACACGAGCTTGCAATGCTCCGATTATTGCTCAATGCTGAGCTCTGGTCGAAGCTACTGGCCATTTTGCTTCACAACCACCTCTACAACAAGCAAGATTTGCTGTATAACTGTCGAAGGCATACTGTACCGCAGGTACCGGTTCATTCGGGAGCTGGAACAAGGTTTATAAACAATTCACCGCCTGGCCTGCCAGTGGAAAATGGCTCAAGGTATTTCAGGCTCAGGTGGTTGAGCCGGACATGGAGCAGACTCTCATCAATGCTAGCTATATCAAGGCTCACCAGAGCAGCAAGGATAAGGCAGTCGGGAAAAGCCGGGGCGGTGCAAAATTCACATGGCGGTAGATACCCACGGACTTCCCCCATCGCATTCGATATTACCGGTGGTCAGATCAATGATTGCACACACGCATCGGCTTTGATCCGGGCTGGGCGCAGCTCAATCCATTGTTGCAGACAAAGACTATGACAATCAGGCCATACGTGATCAAATCGAACAAAAAGGTGCCAAGGCAGTCATTCCAGGGAAGGGGTAACTCCAAAACAGATAATTCAGATCTGGATCGAGGACTATACCGATACCGACACCTGGTAGAAAATATTTTCGTATGGTTGAAACAATCCTGAGCGGTGGCCCTGCGCTTTGATAAACTCAAACAAAACTACGAAAGCCTCGTGGCTACGGCCTGTGCCTTTCTGTGGTTACTAATGTGAAATGGGCGCAGATCTTGCTATTTTTCTCGTGTTTATTGCAAATAGAGCTTTTTTGATTAGATCTAAAATAAATAGATTCCCATGGCTCGCCAGAATACAGGTTGTTGAAGAAGGCGTGATCAGGATATGCTCTAGATGAGCTGGTTTAAGTTTTTTTGCTCTTGATTTTTTTTGTTATGACAGAGAATCTGGTATTGGTTGCTGTGCAAGGTAATTTCAGTGATAATTACCCTCTTGCCACAAACTAAAGCCGGGATGGCGGAATTGGTAGACGCACGGGACTCAAAATCCCGCGAGGGCGACTTCATGGGGGTTCGATTCCCCCTCCCGGCACCAAAGAATCAAAGACTTATCGGGCTGGTTAATCTTTAATCATTTCCGAAATTCCTACTTTGTTGGCTTCACTTTCTCACCTTTCCTGGTGCAAATATAGTGCTCTGTCATAGTGACGCTTGCATGTCCAAGTGACTCTTGAGCTTGTCTGATACCCCCACTTGATTCCGTTTTATCTGTTCCTGCTTGTGCTCTTAGATGTTTAGTCCCACGGTGTGCTGGTGTAAAATATAACCAACTACGGAGGGATGATTTATGGGGCAGATATTACATGGAAGCGCCCGCACGCCTTCGGTAAATGGTTCTCCGATATAGCCGCTGTCGCACAGCAGACTTTGGACCTGCCCCAAGCTCGGCCTGCAGTGCTCCAAGGCTTGCAACACACCTTTGTGGTCAGTCACTTCCGCCGCCGTCACCGCAATGGCATACGGCAAGCCCTGAGTATCGACCGCGATGTGACGCTTGATATCCAGAGACCTTCTTGCCTGCGTCATAGCCCTTCTGGCCCGCCGTGTCCGTGTTTTTAACACTCTCCGCGTCCATGATCAAGAACGTGCTGCAAGCGTTGCGCCCCTGTCTGGTACGAACCTCGCCAACGGATTGTTTTTAACGCCCGCTCCAGCAGGCTCACTCCCTGCGCATCTGGCTCGCTCCATTTGCACCAGTTTTATTGGGACTGGATAATCTTCACTGAGTCTGCTGCGCGAATTACCGCTGGATACCCTGAAAATAGATAAATATTTTATTCAAAGCATAGAACAGGATCATACGAGAGATGGTCTGATTTTGCGATTTCCCGAGCCATTATCGCGCTGGGGATAATCTTGGATTGAGTGTGATCGCGGAAGGCATGAAAACAGAGAGGTACGTGGAGTTTTTACGCAAACATCATTACTATTTACTAAAGGGTTATTATTTCAGTTGTCCATTATCAGCAACGAGGCTTATGCATTTTATAGAAGATATAGAAGAATTTGGCTCGGATCAAGCTTGGGGCAAATCAGTCGAGGGATATGACTTGAAAATACTGAAGACATACTTATATTAATGTCTGTATGTTTCATAGAGTAGAAGAAATCATCCAGGCTGGTGTTTTAGAATGATTGGAGGTATCCAGATGGATGTTTGGGTCGGGATGTCATGCGGATTAAATGACAACCTGTTTTGGTAAATGTTTTTGACTTGGTATGGAGGTTATTATGGCAATTACGCGTTATGAACCGTGGGGATTACTATCTCAATTGCAACGAGAACTGGGGCGGGTGCGTGATGATATGGCGACCGAGGAGGGTGCTTTTGCTGTTGCGGAATGGGCGCCTGCTGTTGATATCAAGGAGGAGGAAGATAAGTTTGTTTTGCATGCGGATTTACCTGGCGTAAAGCCTGAAGCAATAGAGATAACTACAGATAACGGCATGCTTACCATCAAAGGCGAGAAACAGACTGAAGCCAAGGTAGAGAAGGAAGGATATAAACGGGTGGAGCGGACGCATGGTTCTTTCTTCCGGCGCTTCAGCCTTCCAGATACGGCTGATCTGGGCGCCATTACAGCGGTAGCTAAAGATGGTGTGCTGGTTGTTACCATTCCCAAACGGGAAGCTGTTCGACCCAAGAAAATCGCTGTGTCTGCAGAATAAGTCGGATGACAAACGGGGCCCACGGGTCCCGTTTGTCTAATCAGCTGGTTCCAGTTTTTCCCTCAACCCTATGTGCCAAGATATTGAATGGATTTCTGTTTGGTTGCTGAAACTAGCTTCTATGTTACTGCAATTAATATGGTTTTTCCGGGGACTGCATTGTGGATATTTTCCGGGAAAAGAGGGTGAAACTGTTTTAAGCCACGAGAACTCAGGTAAAATGATTTGACTTGTGGTTATTAGCTGCGAGTGTTTGGCGGTCGCAGGCGTTAACGATTGAATGTCTGATTCGGGATATTGGATAGTTGGCAGCTAGTTTAACAAGCGAAAACGGTGACGTGTGCGCCAGGTTTTAACGGATTTTTATAGAGGAAACCTTTAAATGAAATTTACATACTACATCATCTGTACTCTTGGCCTTGGTGTCGCTTTAGTTGGCTGTGGTAACGCTGCTCCTGAAGTATCTCCTGAAAATTGTGCAGGAAGAGGGATGGAAAGAGCGTTGGATTATTACAAAAACAATGAAGCCGAGCGGCAGAAGTTTATTGATGGATGCGATGCGCTGAAAAAATAAGTATTAGTAAAACAGAGTTTATGCATGAAATTCAGGCTCGATCTGGAGCAGCTATCGGACCTGAATTTTTTGTTTTGAGCGGTATGCTGAATTCATCCAGGGTTTTATTCTATCAAGTGTTTTTTAAGCAGTGTATTGACCTGGACGGGATTGGCCTTGCCTCTTGACATTTTCATTACCTGGCCGACCAGGGAATTAAACGCTTTTTCTTTTCCAGCGCGATAATCGGCTACTTGTTGTTGATTTGCTGCAAGCACCTCATTAACCCATTTCTCAATTTCGCTGTTATCTGAAATCTGCCTGAGGTTTTTTGCATCGATAATTGTATCGGCACTGTTATCGTTGCTTTGCCACATACTATCAAATACATCCTTGGCTATTTTTCCTGATACGGTGCCATCCGTGATCCGTAGCAGCAATCCTGCCAGTTGTTCAGGACTGACGGGACACTGGTCAATTTCGAGTCCTTCCTTGTTCAGTCTTCCACTGACTTCTCCTATAATCCAGTTAGCACAAAGTTTAATTTGTTCCGGGAGAAATTTGACGGTTTGCTCAAAATAGTCAGCCAGTTCACGTGCCGCGGTTAGTATATTGGCATCGTAGGCGGATAGACTGAAGTCCCGAATATAGCGATTGTGTCTATCTTCCGGTAATTCCGGCAATTTCTCTCTGATCTGTTTTATCCATTCCTGGGGGATAACAACTGGCAACAGGTCGGGATCCGGGAAATAACGGTAGTCATGTGCATCTTCCTTGCTGCGCATGGTGCGGGTTTCATCCCGGTCTGCATCATATAGTCGTGTTTGCTGGACTATGCTGCCGCCACTTTCCAGAATATCAATTTGTCTTGCCACTTCATAATCGATTGCTCTTTCAAGAAAACGGAATGAATTGAGGTTTTTGATTTCACAGCGTGTCCCCAGTACGTCCGAGCCAGCAGGTCGTACTGAAACATTGGCATCGCAACGGAAGGATCCTTCCTGCATGTTGCCGTCACAAATACCGATCCAGCGCACCAGTGAATGAAGTACTCTTGCGTAGGCCACAGCCTCGGCACTGCTGCGCATCTCTGGTTCCGAGACAATTTCTAGTAAGCCGGTTCCGGCACGATTCAGGTCGATTCCTGTCTTGTCGTGAAAACCTTCGTGTGTTGATTTACCTGCGTCTTCTTCCAGATGGGCGCGTGTCAGGTGTATGGTTTTTTCTTTATCCCCTGTCCGGATGGTAACATGCCCACCTTCAACGATTGGATGTGCCAGCTGACTGATTTGGTAGCCTTTGGGTAAATCAGGATAAAAATAGTTTTTTCGGGCAAAGATTGAGGGTGAGTTAATGGTTGCATTAATTGCCAGACCAAAGCGGATAGCATATTCAACCACTTGCCGGTTTAATACTGGCAATACCCCGGGCAGGGCAATATCCACTGCGCAGGCTTGTGAATTCGGCCGGGCGCCATACGCAACGGATGCACCAGAAAAAATTTTGGATCGGGTCAATAGCTGCACATGTATCTCAAGGCCGATGACAGTTTCCCATTGCATGATCAGGTAATCCTTTTTCTTTTAGTTGCTTGATATTAACCAGAGAGCAGAGGCCTGAAGATTTTTAGCGATTCATTTCCGGTGGAGTAAGCTCATGCCAGTTTGTCGCCAGCTGGTAGCGGTGAGCCGCATTCAGCATTTGTGCTTCCCTGAAGTAGTTCCCAATAATATGTAAGCCTACCGGCCTATTTTTACTGCCAAATCCAACAGGTATCGACATACCCGGCAATCCTGCAAGGCTGGCTGCGCTGGTGTAGATATCGGAGAGATACATCTGGATAGGATCGTTGCATCTCTCGCCAATATTAAAGGCTACGGTAGGTGAAGTCGGCCCCATGATCAGGTCGCATTGTTCAAAAGCTTTTTTGAAATCCTCGGCAATCAGACGGCGTAATTTTTGAGCCTGAAGATAGTAGGCATCGTAATAGCCATGGGATAACACGTACGTGCCAATAAGAATACGGCGCTTTACTTCATCGCCAAATCCTTCTGCGCGTGTTTTTGCGTATAAATCTTCCAGATTGGCATATTGCGCGGCACGATGGCCATATCGTACTCCATCAAAACGCGATAAGTTACTAGATGCTTCGGCGGGTGCGAGCACGTAATAGACTGGAACGGCAAGCTTGCTGTTTGGCAGGGATACCTCGACAAATGTGGCGCCCAGTTTGCGGTACTCTGCCAGAGCCGCTTCTACCGCACTGGAAACGTCACTGCTCATACCTTCTGCAAAAAATTCCTTGGGTAAGCCAATGCGCAGCCCGCTCACCGGTTTCTCCAGGTCTTGCGTATAGTCTTCTTTTTCCCGCTGTAGACTGGTTGAATCACGTTCATCAAATCCGACCATGACATTCAGCAGCAGTGCAAGATCTTCGGCAGATCTGGCCATTGGTCCAGCCTGATCGAGGCTGGAAGCAAATGCGATCATACCGTACCGAGAAACCAGTCCGTAAGTAGGTTTGATTCCACTAATTCCACATAATGCAGCTGGTTGACGAATGGAGCCACCTGTATCGGTGCCCGTTGCTGCTGGAGCCAGTCTGGCTGCTACCGCACAGGCCGAGCCGCCTGAGCTGCCGCCAGGAACGGCGAGCCTGTCCCAGGGATTTTTCACTGGCCCGTAATAGGAAGTTTCGTTACTGGAGCCCATGGCGAATTCATCCATGTTGGTTTTGCCCAGATTGACCATCCCCACCTGATCAAACTGTTTCACCACGGTGGCATCATAGGGTGAAATAAAATTTGAAAGCATTTTCGATCCGCAAGTTGTCAGCCACCCGTTGGCACAGAAAATATCTTTTTGGGCGATGGGTATTCCTGTGAGCAGTGTGGATTGTCCCGTGGCAATCATCTCGTCAGCGGTTCTGGCCTGATCCAGACTTTTTTCTTCATCCATTGTAATAAAGGCATTCAAGTCAGGATTGAGGGCCTTGATCCGGGCTAGAAATTCCCCGGTGAGTTCTGTGCTGGATATTTTTTTTTCTGAGAGCAGCGAAGAGAGCTGCCTGAGACTGGCATTTAGCATGATCTGTCAGTGCGGTGGAATATTTGGAAAATTGATAAGCAGAGATACGGTTTTATTGCCGGTGTTATTCGATTACCTTGGGAACCAGATAGTATCCATCTTCAACCTGGGGTGCGATGGATTGGAATTGTATGTGCTGATCAGATTCCGTGACAATATCCTCGCGCAGTCTTTGTGTCATGTCCTGGGAATGGCTCATTGGCTTGATCCCTTGTGTATCAACAGCTTGCATTTGTTCGATGAGGCTGAATATTCCGGATAACTGGATTAGGCTTTGTTGGGCGTCTGTCTCGCTAATTTCGATACGGGCCAACTTTGCAACGCGCTTGATATCGCTCAGTGATAGTGTCATTTTTGTAGCTTTCTGTTTAAACCAAAACAGGTAATAGAGTATCATGCACACCTGTCAAACACATGTTTTTATACATTTGCGGCGTTTGCTCCAAGAGCGAAATAATGAAATACCTGCAGTGCGTGTAACATACCGGATCTGTCATACTGGAATATCGTCATTATGTTTAATTTCCTGAGCAATAACTTTCTGGGCGGCTATTTTTCGACGGATATGGCTGTTGATTTAGGCACTGCCAATACATTGATCTATGTGCGTGGCCAGGGCATTGTGCTGAATGAGCCTTCGGTGGTTGCCATACGCCACGAAGGGGGGCCGGGCGGCAAGCGCATGATTCAGCAGGTTGGACAGGCTGCAAAACAAATGCTGGGCCGTACCCCGGGCAACATTACGGCAATCCGGCCAATGAAGGACGGTGTTATTGCAGACTTCACAGTCACCGAGCAGATGCTTAAACAATTCATCCGAAAAGCCCATCCTCCCCGTTTATTTTCAGCAAATCCCCGTATTGTTATTTCTGTGCCTTGTGGTTCCACCCAGGTGGAACGGCGTGCAATCCGGGAGGCGGCTTACGGCGCAGGGGCGCGTAAGGTCGAGCTGATTGAAGAACCTATGGCGGCAGCGCTGGGCGCGGATTTGCCGGTTGAAACTCCAATTGGCTGCATGGTAGTTGATATTGGCGGAGGGACGACAGAAGTCGCAGTGATTTCGCTGGGAGGAGTTGTTTATTCCAATTCGGTACGAGTTGGTGGTGACAGGTTTGATGAGGCAATTATCAATTACATCCGTCGTAATTACGGAATTATGATTGGTGAAGTAACGGCTGAGATTATCAAATCAGAAATTGGATCGGCTTATCCGGGCTCGGAAGTCCGGGAAATAGAAGTCAAAGGACGAAATCTGGCTGAAGGTATTCCTCGCAGCTTTACAATCTCCAGTAATGAGATTCTGGAAGCTTTGGCAGAGCCGCTTAATAGTATTGTTAGTGCAGTTAAAACCGCATTGGAGCAAACGCCTCCTGAACTCGGTTCCGATATTGCAGAAATGGGAATGGTGATGACAGGGGGGGGGGCGCTGTTGCGAGATATAGACCGTCTGATTATGGAAGAGACAGGGTTGTCGGTTATTATTGCGGATGATCCGCTTACCTGTGTTGTGCGGGGTGCGGGAATGGCCCTGGATAGCATTGATCATTCGGTTGGAATTTTTGTTAGAGATTATTAATTTATTTGTCTTTCCCGCCTTCTTCCATGGTGCAAGTTGTCATATAACGTAAGGGCGCGTCGGATTTCTGGGGTCTGTTTATGTGCTGCCAATTAGCCTGCTTATATCGAATACGTAATAACCACGCCACAAATCTTGACGATTAATTTGCTAAAATGGCAAGTCTGGATAGATCGGATTGGCCTTCGTCGAATTCTTACCCTTCTCAAGCGGTCTTCAGGTACAGAATCTGTGCCTCAAGCGCGTTGGTATAGTGCTTTATTGCATATCATTTATTCAAGTTTTCGGGCTGTTATTAGTATTTTTAGCAAGTGGCATGTTCCAATCTATGGGTTTGGGATACGGAAATACTGAGAGGCGCTATGCAAACTTCTCCACAATTCTTCAAGCCAGGCTCAAATCCTCTGACGCGGATGTTTTTCTTTGTGTTGCTATCTGTCTTTATGATGATTGCAGATGCTCGTTCTGATGCAATTTCTGAAGTACGGCGTGTAATTGCGATTGTCATTTTCCCGTTACAAAAATTGGCATATTTGCCTTTTTCCTTGCAAGAAAGAGTGGAACAATATATTTCAGACTTTAAACTCATTGAAGAAATTGATCACCTCAGGCATGAATATCTGAGCAGCCGCTATGATTTTTTCCGGTTACGGGCATTGACTAGCGAGAATGAGCGTCTGCGTGCTTTACTTGGGGCTGCTAAACAAACTGAAATTCAAACTATTCTAGCGGAGATACTTTATGTACCACGTGATCCTTTCAGCCGCAAGATAACAGTAGGTAAGGGGAGCTCAAGTGGTGTCAAGGCTGGGCAAATTGTGATTGATGATCTTGGTGTTATCGGGCAGGTGACACAGATTTATCCGTGGACGGCAGAAATCACGTTGATTACGGATAAGAACCATCTGGTGCCTGTGCAAATTGAGCGTAATAGCTTGCGAACAGTAATTTCAGGTACAGGTAGAAATGGCGAACTGGAGTTACGGTTTTTATCCATTAGCACGGATATCCAGGAAGGCGACCTGCTGATCACTTCGGGGATCGGAGGGGTTTATCCACCAGGATTACCTGTAGGACGGGTGACTCATATCGAGTACGATCGTTCACATAAATTTGCACGTATTATATGTACTCCCGTGGCGGGCGTAGATCGGCACAGGCAAGTTCTCATCCTGACCAGTTCGCCACCACCTGTTACGGAAATACCAGATAACCCTGAATCCCATGCATCCCAGACAAAACGGAAAATCTAGAATCAGGCGTTATGATTACGAAATCCAGGAATTTTTATTTCCTGCAAGAAAATCACTGATTTATATCAGTTTGATAACGGCAGTTTTAATTAACCTGATGCCGTTTGATAAAGTGATACTGGTTTTGCGCCCGGATTTTGTTGCGCTGACATTACTCTACTGGAATATCTATCAACCACAGCAAGCGGGCATGAGTATCGCTTTCATAAGTGGTCTGTTCATGGATGTCATCGATGTCAGTATCATGGGACAGCATGCCATTGCATATTGCCTGATCACGTTTTTTGCCTTGATCCTGTATAGACGTTTGCGCTTGTTCAATGCCTTTCAGCAAATTCCCGCAGTTTTATGGATACTGTTATCAGGGCAAGGAGTGGTATTTTTGACCGGGATTCTGGCAGGATCGTATATTCCTGAGTGGTATATTTTCCTGGCGAGTGTAACCGGGGCGTTATGTTGGCCCTTATTGGTTTTTCTGCTGGGAATATTTCGTAAGCAGCGAATTGATCGCGATGAAGTATGAGTGATATTGTAGAGTTACGTAATCATATACGTGAAACTCGGCATTTTCGCATCAGGTTGGTGATCAGTGCGATTGGTGTCGTGGTTTTGTTCAGTTTGCTCTTTGGTCGTTTTTTTTATCTGCAGGTATTGCAAGAAGAGCACTACACGACTCTCGCGGAGGCGAATCGCATTGCTATCCAGCCGCTGACCCCTAACCGGGGGCTCATATTTGATCGTAATGGAGATATTCTGGCTCAAAATTACACGGCCTACACTTTGGAGATAATCCCCGATCAAGTTAAAAATCTTGATGCAGCTATCAATGAACTGGCAACGATCATTGAGATTACTCCCGAGGATCGGAGACGCTTTAACAAGCTGAAACTTGAAAATACAAGATTTAAGAGCCTGCCCATACGTTCCCGTCTGACAGATTTTGAAGTAGCTCGTTTTGCGGAAAATCAGTATCGCTTTCCCGGGATGGATATCAAGGCGCATCCCCTCAGGCATTACCCGAAAGGAGAGCTGGTTTCTCATGTGATAGGCTACATTGGACGTATCAGCGACAAGGATCTGGAACAGCTCGAAGCGGATAAGCGGCTAAAGAATTACTACGGCTCCACGCATATCGGGCGGATTGGTATCGAAAAAAGCTACGAAAGTGTGCTGCATGGGCAGACTGGCTTTGAGCAGGTTGAGACTGATGCTGTTGGTCGTCCTGTACGTACTTTGTCCCGTGTTGCGCCAACTGCCGGGAACGATCTTACGCTTTCTCTCGATATTGGGTTGCAGCAGGCAGCTGTACAGGCTTTTGGGGATTATCGCGGTGCTTTGGTTGCGCTGGATCCATCTAATGGAGAAATTTTGGCTTTTGTCAGTAAACCGGGTTTTGATCCCAATTTGTTTGTGGACGGCATTGACCACCTTAATTGGCGTCTGCTTAATGAATCCATAGACAGACCCTTGAACAATCGTGCTTTACGGGGTGTATACCCTCCTGGTTCCACCTTTAAGCCATTTATGGCGCTGGCCGGGTTGGAGCTGGGTAAACGCTCTCTTCATTATGCATTTAATGATCCGGGTTTTTTCAGTTTACCTGGAAGTTCACACCGTTTTCGTGACTGGAAGCCGGGAGGGCATGGCTGGGTCGATTTGCGCAAATCTCTGGTAATTTCGTGTGACACTTACTATTACATGCTCGCACATGATTTGGGTATTACCAACATTCATGATTTCATCGGGCAGTTTGGTTTTGGTAAAGAAACTGGAATAGATATTCCAGGAGAAGCTGCTGGATTATTGCCTTCTCCAGAGTGGAAAAAGAGGCGATTTAATCAAAACTGGCTGCCAGGGGATACCATTTCGGTTGGTATCGGGCAGGGGTTTAATTTGTCCACGCCACTTCAGCTGACGTTTGCAATGATGTTACTGGCTAACGATGGTAGGGCCTACAGGCCGCATTTTGTTAGACAGCAGGTGGATCATTATAAGAATTTTGTGAAAGATAATTTTGTAGAGGAAATTTACAGACTGAATCTGAGGCAGGAATATCTGGATTCTGTCAGACAGGCATTAGCAGATGTTACCCGCCCTGGTGGTACAGCATCCCGTGCCGGTGCTAATACTGCTTATACCTTTGCCGGGAAAACCGGTACTTCTCAGGTAATCAATATCAAGCAGGGTGAACGCTACAATGCCAGTAAAATTGACGAGCGGCATCGCGACCATGCGCTGTTTACAGCTTTTGCGCCTGTAGAAAATCCCAGGATAGTGCTAACAGTACTGATCGAGAACGGTGGCTCGGGCGGATCAACCGCTGCCCCTATCGCTCGCAAAGTACTGGATTATTTTTTCCTGGGAACAATGCCAGAACCGGCTGAGAAAGCAGGGTAGCGGATGAATTCCTGATCGCGAGATGATTACTCCGGATATCAAGCAAGCATGGCATTATTGTACGCGCTATATTGATAATTTTCTGCTTGCCGGGATTTTTCTGCTAATGCTGACCGGGTTGATCGTGCTATACAGCGCTACCGGTGGGAGCTCTGCCCGGGTAATCAGTCAGTTAATTAACATGGTTGTTGCATATGTAGTGATGTGGGTAGTTGCGAACATTCCTCCGCAAAGGATTATGCGCATGGCCTTTCCGCTGTATGTACTGGGTATTGTCTTGCTGATTGCTGTAGCGTTATTTGGTGAAGTGCAGAATGGTGCCCGCCGCTGGTTAAATCTGGGAATTGTTCATATCCAGCCTTCAGAACTGCTGAAAATTGCTGTTCCTCTTATGATGGCGTGGTATTTTGACAAAGCTCACATTACTCTGCGTTGGCGGGATTATGTTATTGCTGCGCTTATTCTGCTGCTGCCGGTTGCGCTTATCGTGCGACAACCTGATCTTGGGACTGCCTTGCTGATCCTGATTAGCGGATTTTATGTTATTTTTTTGGCAGGTCTGTCATGGCGTCTCATGACTGGCTTGGCTGTGGCAGTGACAGTGAGTCTGCCTTTACTCTGGTCTTTTGGTATGCATGATTACCAGCGCAAGCGAATTATGACTATGCTTGATCCTTCACAAGACGCACTAGGCGCCGGGTATCATACGATACAATCCAGTATTGCTATTGGATCTGGCGGAATTGCAGGAAAGGGGTGGTTAAAAGGTACCCAGTCTCAACTTGATTTCTTGCCTGAACCGAGTACAGATTTTATTTTTTCAGTATTCTCAGAAGAATTCGGGCTGATTGGTAACAGTTTGTTATTATCGCTGTATCTGATCGTAATCGGGCGCTGCATGGTTATTACGGCCAGTGCGCCGACACGGTTTGCACGGCTGGTTGCGGGATCAATCACCTTAACTTTTTTTACTTATGTGTTCGTCAATATGGGTATGGTAAGTGGTATCTTGCCCGTTGTCGGCATACCTCTTCCACTCATCAGTTATGGAGGCACTTCTATGGTCACCATACTGCTGGGATTTGGAATTTTAATGAGCATACATACTCATCCAAAACTTGTTAAGACTTAAAAATATGAAACCAAATTCTTATTTCCATTCTGATATTCCAAGCAGAAGTGCACTATTTGTTTTTTCTGCTGTTGTCATATTATTTATGCTCTCAGCTTGCAGTAATACTCCCAGAGTAGGGCAATCATCCGTACAAGCACACACGAAGAGCTCATCTATTGCGGGAAGTGGAGGAGGGGGCTACTATCTCGATGATGGGCCGGAAGAAAATCCCCCGGCTAATCTTGATGCTGTTCCTGATGCAGTTCCCCGGGTTGAGCCTTTAAAAACAGCAACGATGCGCCCTTATGTTGCTCTTGGTAAAACCTACACACCGATGACCACACTCAAGCCTTACAAGGAACGCGGACAGGCTTCCTGGTACGGCAAGCGCTATCACGGTCAACGTACAGCCTCAGGTGATGTTTACGATATGTATTCCATGACGGCCGCCCACCCAACCTTGCCCATACCCAGCTATGTTCGTGTTACAAACTTACAGAATGGAAGCTCAGTAATTGTTCGTATTAATGATAGAGGACCTTTCCTGGAAAGTCGCCTGATTGATCTGTCTTATGTTGCGGCTCATAAGCTCGGTGTCCTGGCAAATGGCAGTGCCCGGGTAGAGGTGGAAAGTATTATTCCGGATCGTTTCAGCAGTCCTTATTCTGTGACAACACAATCCCAACCAGATATGGC
Organism: Nitrosomonas eutropha; assembly: GCF_003201195.1. Lineage (GTDB taxonomy): Bacteria > Pseudomonadota > Gammaproteobacteria > Burkholderiales > Nitrosomonadaceae > Nitrosomonas > Nitrosomonas eutropha. The sequence continues at coordinate 40,793 of NZ_QICQ01000004.1, forward strand.
TCCAAAGAGGGTGTCCAGTAACGATACTGGTAAATTTTATTTACAGCTTGCCGCGTTTGGCTCTGCCCATAATGCTCAATCTTATCTAATACAATTAAGATCCAATTTCCCCTCAATCACTCAACAGGCCTATATCAATCAAACAAGTGGTTTGCACAAAATATTTGTAGGGCCGTTCCCTGATTTGGAGGCTGCTACCCGAACAGCGAATACCATAAGCGCTTCGGGTTCTCCGAAGCCGATATTGGTTCCTCATACCTATATGGCCGGCTCGGAATAAGTATCCCGGATACTGTAGAAAGGCTGTCAGGAAAGAAATAGTGTTTGAGTCTATCACTGAGTGGTAGTAATGGTAAAAGGAGAGAGTTAGGGTGTAAAGAAGTTACATCTCACGATGTGATGTCTGCCGGGTTTCCTGATAGGTTATGCGCCATGTAATCCATGACAGCCATACTATAGCGATTACGGCAGCCAGCCCAATCAACCAGTTGCCAAGCTGTATCTGGTCATCAAGCAGATAGGCATTGCACAGGCGCAGCGGCGATTCAGTATACAACCACCCAACCACTCCCATCATGGGCAGCATATTGCCCAGAAAGAAAAATTGCAGAATCAAACCAGCTGGACGCCATGACAGACGTAGCGCCATGCCTGCCAGAACCAATGCGGTTAATTTAGCCAACTCCATTTTTGGGTGCAGTAATGCTTGATCAAGCACACGTGGTATCATCAGCACAGCGAGCGTAACACCTGTTATGAGTAATCCGCTGATTCCATACATATTCCAGCGAGCAATAACCTTACATATTCGTGCCGGCATTCCTCCGGCAAGCAAGGCAGCTGCTCCCATCCAGAGTGGAAACTGCACCAACATGTGACACCACATGCTTTTTTCCATTGCATGACGTACGCCAGGTGTGGCTATAAACAGCAGTAAGCCTATGCCTAAAACAGCTTGCCAACACTTGTTCACAACGAAGTTTCCTGTATCTGCTTGCGTGCCAGATGGCGCGCATAATCAAGTGCCAGCTGGTGCTCCTCAATATCGAATACACGCACCATGCGTCCAGCACCATCAAATACCAGCAGAGCAGCGTTGTGCTCGTAATCGCCACGGCCATCAGGTATCACCACTACTCCAAGCTGTTGCAGCAAAGCTTGTTCCTGTTTTGCCTGTAGTACTCGAACAAAACGCCAGAGTTCTGGCCTGGCACTCAAGTTATCGGCATAAGCTCGAAGTGCAGGCGGATCGTCATGTTTGCGATCAAAGCTGATGGAAAGCAAGCGAACATTTCTCGGACGCTCGTTACCCGCATCGTTGAGCAAGGCGGTTTGTATCTGCTGAAAAATACTACCCAATGAGGGGCATACGGCCTGGCAACGGGTGTAGATAAAGTCTGCGATCGTTACAACATTCTCTTGACGTAACAGGGTCGGAAGATCCGTTTCAGCAAGATCCGGCCCTTCGATTTGTACAGGGGAGATTTCGACAGGATGCAAAGCGACTTCCAGACGGCGTGCGTCTTCATCAGTCCAGATCTGGAAATCATAAGTTAGCCAGGATGCTGCACTCCAGCCGAGCAAAATGATTAATACACTTGTAATTACAGTGCGTATCATCTCTGGTTATTAGTGCAGGTGCGCCCTTGGCAGCTTACTACTAGTGATTCTTTTCACTTAGTGCCTTCAGTGCCGCCCCACCTTCAAATGGTGTAGTGCGTCCAGCACTGGATTGCCGTTCTGTCTCGAACAGATCGGCTGAAACTGCATCTGCTTTATTACTCCAGGCGCTGCGGATGTAAGTTGCCACCCTAGCCAGCTCCGCGTCACTTAATTGCGAGAAGGCTGGCATTAAACCCTGGTATTTTTGTCCAGCGATTTCTATTTCACCACTAACACCATGTAACAGGATATTGGCTAGAATACGTGGTTCACCCTGTACCCATTCTGAGTTGTCCAGTGGCGGGAAAACGCCTGGTACACCCAGTCCTGTGACTTGATGGCAAGCTGCACATTGTGCAGCGTACAAGGTCTTGCCATCGATAACCGTATTATCACTATCGGCTGTTTGCAGTGGTCTGGAAAGATCGGCCAATGTGCGCTGATCACCATAGCGAGACGTCGTCAGTGGTTCTGACATAAATAAATATACCACACCGAAAATAACCATTCCCAACGTGACTAATGTTGTCGTCATCGGAATTGGGCGAATGATTTCTTTGGGGTCAATGTTTTCACGGACTTGGGCGCGATGGTCATCATTATCGGCCATGGAGTGTACCTCTTTGGTTGAAAAGATCATGCCTGTATGTGGCAGAGCAATTTATTGATGTCATTTAGCGATCCTTTTTACCTGCGTTTTGTGGATCCGGCGGTAATATCGGGTAACTTCGGTCGAGGGATCGTAAATATTTCACCAGATCTACCGCTTCCGGGCGAGCAACTACTACTTTCCCTGATGGTACAAATTTTGGTGGCAGCTTGACGATTATCTCGTCATCTTCGGCTTGATCTTTAACTTCAAACATATAAGGATAAGAAGGCATGGTAGAATCTGGCACATACGCACGCGGCTGATACAAATGACCTAGATGCCAGTCCATGCTTGGCTGGCGCACACCGATATTCATTAGATCTGGGCCGGTACGCATGCTGCCTAGCAAGTGTGGTTTGTCGTAATAATAGTCACCAGGCGTGGTGACCCGTCCCCAGCCGCGATCAAAATCCGGAGCGAAGCTGCGATCGCGTGGCTGTTGGGTATGGCAATACAGACAACCGTTGGCGACGTAAATTTCTCGCCCACGTAATTCTGCGCTGGTGTAAGGTTTGAGTCCTTCAGGCGGCTGAATATCACGCACCTGGATATATGGAAGCACCACCAGTGCTGCGACGGCAATTCCAAAAGTCGTTATTGCGCCAGCAGTCAGCTTAGCTTCATTTTCCATGCATCATCTCCAGTTTCATTTTCTCCGGTGCAAACAGTGCTTCCCCGGTACGATTGGGGCCGAATCGCAGTATCATGACCAGTAAATGTCCGACAAAAATCACATGGCTAAGCCACATCAGCCCACCTCCTACACTGCGCCATTCCAGGTACGGAATAGTTAGTCGTACTGAATCCATAAATTCACGTGTGGTATCGAGCATTGCAAGGCCCTGTAGCCAGCCGCCCCAAGACAGGAAAACGAAATAGATTAGGATACCGATGCTGGCTAGCCAAAAATGCAGCGAAATTAGTTTTGGGTAGGGCCATTCCCAATGTAGTACACGCGGCATCATAAAGTAGATCGCACCGAAGAGTACCATTGAGACGAAACCGTAGGCGCCAAGGTGAGCATGAGCTACTGTGAAGTGTGTAAAGTGCGCAACTTGTTGAATGCTGCGTAAGGCCTCAAATGACCCTTGCACCGATGACAGCAGATACATAAAGCCGCCAAACATCATGAATCGTAGCGTTGGCGAATAAAGTGCCAGACGCATTCTCCCCCACATGGTTCCTGCCATATTGACTGAGAATGCAACTACGGGGATGATCATCATCATACTCTGCACGATGGATAGCGTAATCAGCCATCCAGGTACCGGCCCGCCAACTAGATGGTGCCCGCCCACCTGTGCGTAGAAAAACGCCAGTGTCCAGAAACCCAACAATGAAAGATTATAGGAACGCACTCGCCGCCCGATTGTTTTGGGTAGAAAATAGTAGATGGCGCCCAAGGCGATCGGAGTAAACCAGAGGCCTAGAACGTTGTGCCCATACCACCAGTTGGTCATCGCCTGTTGTACGCCAAAATGAACACCCGGAAGTTTTCCGACGGTAAACAGCAGCGAAATCCATAATAAGGCAGCGATGTGATACCACACGCTTACATAGAGTTCATGTGCTTTGCGGTGGAACAATGTATAAAATACCGAACCAATGATACAAACCATACCTGCCTGAATGAACAAGCCGATCTGCCATGGGATTTCCAGGTATTCCATACCATCGCTCCAGCCGGAACCGATTGCGCCAATGGAGCTGGCAATTCCGATGTTGATAAATGTCCCCCCCAGCATGACCCACATTGGTCCTTTCAGTGGTGTGCGCAACAAGCGTGGCAGCAGCCAGATGATAATGCCCAGTCCAACGTTGGTGATCCAGCCATAAAGTACTGCGATCAGGTGTACTGTTCGCATGCGCCCAAAGGTCATCCAAGCCTCGGATACCAGAAAGTCTGGCCAGTGTAATTTCAGTGATGAAATGAGACCAGCTGTCGCGCCCAGTATCAGCCACATACAGCCAAAGGAAATGAACATAAAGACCGGGAAGGCAGATGAACGGTCAGCAGCGATGCGATCCTTGATCTCATCCGGGTCTTCGGCTTGCGGCTCACTGCCGTGGGAAGCGGTTATCGCCTCTTGAAGGCGTTTTGCAGCCTGATCATCCAGAGCTGGATCATCTGCTTTGCCAATTTCTCCAGGTGCAAAAATTGTGGCGGCCGCTCGTGGGTTTTCAAACAGCAATCCTTTACGCAGCGACCAGATGAATACAAGCAAACCAATGAGTGATAATAAAAAGGCTGCCAGCAAGCTCAGTAATGCACTATCCATATTGCACTCTCTCTTGATTGTGTTGCAGTTTAACTAGCAACACTGTATTAACTTGCTTGTCCTCGACACGATAGCTGCTTGCTGAGGGATTTGCAGCCTAGAAGAATATTTGGATTCTAAGCTGACTCAACTATTTTCTTTACAAATATTAGAAGCTGTCAAGTTGTTTATCGCTTATCAGGATATCCAAAGCATTGAGACTCCTGCTCAACTTATTTTTTGATCGCATAAACATTCAAGCCGTTGTTTATTTATGACTCGCATATGGAAAAAGGGTAGCTGTGCAGGGGCCTCGTGTTTGTTTGAATGCTATTTTCTGGCTTCTTGGTGATATTTCATTTTTTAGATGGAGCAGATAAGTCACATCGATTCTGATTCGGGCCTGTAGTGGTTAAATGATTCTGTAAAGGATGTTAAGTTATACTATTGATTTGAATGAACAGAAGACAATCTTCACCAGAATTTAAAATTGAAGCTCCTGTGAAAGTTGAGGCAGTTTAGCCTGGAGAGGGAGAGGGGTGATAGGCTGCAGAGGCTGTGCCTTTGTTATAAACAGACTCACTGATTAGTGATGTGAATAAAAAGTGCCCCACATCCCCGATTTGAATATCTTTCCAGGAATTTGTGGGGCACTTTGGGGATTAGCCCGTTTTTAGATTACTTTACAATTGCTTTTAGTTCGCCGCTCAGGTAACGGTTTGCCATAGTTTCCAGCGAGATTGGCTTGATCTTGCCAGCTTGACCCGCGGAGCCAAATGCTTCGAAACGTGCTTTGCAGATATCTTTAGCAGCAACAGTGGCATCTTTCAGGAATTTACGCGGATCAAACTCGCTTTTGTTTCTGGCCAGATGACGACGAATTGCACCAGTCATGGCCAAACGGATATCCGTATCGATATTGACTTTACGCACACCATACTTGATACCCTGCTGAATTTCTTCTACAGGTACACCATAGGTTTCTTTCATTTCACCACCATATTCACGGATGATTTCTAGCCATTCCTGAGGAACGGAACTGGATCCGTGCATAACCAGATGGGTATTGGGAATTCTCTGGTGAATTTCTTTGATCCGCTCAATGGCGAGGATATCACCTGTGGGTTTTCGGGTAAATTTATACGCACCGTGAGAAGTACCGATGGCAATTGCTAGCGCATCCACACCGGTTCTTCTGACGAACTCGGCAGCTTCTTCAGGATCAGTCAGCAACTGATCATGTGAAAGTTGTCCTTCAGCACCGTGGCCATCCTCAGCTTCGCCCTGACCAGATTCCAGAGATCCCAGGCAACCTAGCTCGCCCTCCACGGAAACGCCTACAGCATGTGCCATAGCGACTACTCTGGCAGTGACATCCACGTTATATTCAAATGATGAAGGCGTTTTTCCGTCCTCTTCAAGCGATCCATCCATCATCACGCTGGAGAAACCGCTGCGAATGGCATTAATACACACAGAAGGTGAGGCGCCATGATCCTGGTGCATTACAACCGGAATATGGGGATAGGCTTCAACTGCTGCGGCAATCAGATGGCGCAGGAATGCTTCACCAGCATACTTGCGGGCGCCAGCCGATCCTTGCATGATTACCGGGCTATCACATTCATCAGCCGCCTGCATAATTGCATGAATTTGTTCAAGGTTGTTTACATTAAAAGCCGGAAGCCCATATCCGTTTTCAGCTGCATGATCCAGTAACTGGCGTAAAGATACAAGTGCCATTCAAGTCTCCTTTATATAAAATTAATATGTTTATTTTCTGATGAAACCAAACTTCATGTTCTTACGGGTGTATAAGCCGATACGCTAATCTGTTTGTAGGGTTAATTTTATAAATTAAGTGGATCAGAAAAGGTCTGCTGAGTCACTTCTTTCGTTATCTGTGTCGTTCCCCTGGAACCACCTACTCTGACAAGTTTCATAGTATTTGTTCCGCCAGCCTTGCCAACCGGTTCGCCAATTGTCATGATGATTAAATCTTCGTTTCGTACCGCGCCGCGTCTGAGCAACTCATCTTCCGCCATGCTGAGGATAATCTCAGGATCACACAATCCCTGTCCAAATTTTATAGGATAAACACCACGAAAAAGAGTGACCTTGCTCAGAGTATCCTCTTGTGGACTTAAAGCGAAGATTGGAACTTTCGAGCTTCTACGAGACATGAACAATGCTGTTACGCCGCTTTGTGTCAATGCAGCGATTGCTCGAATCTTGAGCGAACCGGCGGTGTACATGGTAGCTCGCGCAATAGCGTCTTCGATACTGACTGGTTGTGTATCCGGAGAACGGCGAAAACTCAGATTAACCGTATACTCCTTTTCAGCCTCCAGACAAACTCTTGCCATGGCTGCTACGGCTTCTACCGGGTATTGTCCTGCAGCTGATTCAGCAGACAGCATGACAGCATCCGTACCATCCAGCACTGCATTTGCAACGTCTGATACCTCTGCACGTGTTGGGATGGGATTGGATATCATCGATTCCATCATTTGCGTGGCTGTAATCACCAATTTATTGGCTTCACGTGCTGATCGTATCATGCGTTTTTGCAAGGCAGGAACTGCTGCATCACCTACTTCAACTGCCAGATCGCCCCGCGCGACCATAATTGCATCGGAAGCACTTAGAATATCATCCAACGCCAGAATAGCTTCCGAGCGCTCAATTTTTGCCATGAGCAAACTATGCCCCTGAGCCTCCTGCATTAATGCACGCGCTCGCCTGATATCTTCTCCCGAGCGAGGAAATGACACCGCAAGATAATCTGCCCGTAAAATTGTGGCAGTTTTGATATCCTGCAGATCCTTTGCTGTCAGAGCGGGGGCACTCAGACCTCCACCTTTCCGGTTTATGCCTTTATTATTGGAAAGTATCCCGCCTTGTAAAACTTCGCAATAGATTTCACTTTCCCTGACTTTGGTCACAGTCAGAACGATTCGGCCGTCATCCAGCAAGAGGACAGTACCTGCTTCAACATCGTTGGGCAGCTCCCGGTAATCCAGCCCGACCCGTTCCTGGTTACCCAGCTCGCACTCTGCATCAAGAATAAATTCATCCCTGGCTTTGAGCGTGATCTTTCCCTGAGCAAACTTGCCGATACGAATTTTTGGTCCTTGCAGATCGGCCAGCACACCTACCGTACGGCCAAGTGAATGGGCAAGTGAGCGTACTTGCTCCGCGGAAGCAATATGCTCGTCCTTTGTTCCATGTGAAAAATTGATACGGACGACATCGACACCGGCCTCAATCATTTGTCTCAGGATATCAGGGTTGCTGGAAGCTGGTCCCAGCGTTGCTACAATTTTTGTTCTTCGCATCATTTCCGAAATTCCTGGAAGAAAATCTTCTCAGGCCTCACTGTGCACGTAATTCCAGGATCTCGACAGCGGGTAGTTTTTTTCCTTCTAAGAATTCCAGGAATGCACCTCCGGCAGTGGATATGTATGAAACCTTATCGTAAATATCATACTTCTGAATGGCGGCAATCGTGTCACCACCGCCTGCCAGGGTGAAAGCATCAGTTTCAGCAATTGCCTTGGCGATTGCGTGTGTCCCTTCTCCAAACTGATCAAATTCAAACACGCCAACGGGGCCATTCCAGACAACTGTGCCGGCCTTCATGATGATGTTAACCAGTTCTTGAGTGCTCTTGGGGCCGATATCAAAAATCATGTCATCATCGGAAACAGCATTTGCTTCTTTTAGAACAGCAGGTTCATCTGCAGCAAATTTTTTTCCGACAACGACATCAATCGCGATGGGAATCGTTGCATTACGCTGATTCATTTTATCCATCAGGGATTTCGCTATAGGTACCAGTTCATCCTCACACAGAGACTTTCCAACATTGTTCCCAGCAGCCTTGAGGAAAGTATTAGCAATTCCTCCACCAACCACAAGTTGATCAACTTTCTCAGTAAGTGATTCCAGAACAGTCAATTTGGTGGAAACTTTGGATCCTCCTACAATTGCTACCAGTGGGCGTGCTGGCTGGTGCAAGGCTTTGGTTAAAGCATCCAATTCCTCGGTAAGTAAAATGCCAGCACAAGCAACTGGTGCATATTTGGCTACACCGTGTGTTGAGGCTTCTGCACGATGCGCTGTACCAAAAGCATCCATAACAAAGACATCACACAAATTGGCATATTTTTTTGCTGTTTCTTCAAGATTTTTTTTCTCACCTTTATTAATTCGGCAATTTTCCAAAATTACCAGCTCTCCGGGCGCAACTTCGAATCCACCATCAACCCAATCCTTGATCAATCGGACAGTTGTTCCCAGTCTCCGGCTAATATCATTGGCAACTGGCTGAAGAGAATTTTCCATGGCCCACACGCCTTCTTCCGGACGCCCCAGATGGGAAGTTACCATTACTCTTGCTCCCTGCTTCAGGCAATGATTTATAGTTGCCATGGATGCAGTAATGCGTGCATCTGAAGTCACCTTACCTTCTTTCACAGGAACATTCAGATCAGAGCGGATAAAAACACGTTTATTCTTCAGATCTAGATCGACAAGTTTAATAACTGACACATTGGCTCCATATTTTAGATAACTTGCTGATTTTATAAGATAATCAGATGGAAATTAATTAGTTGTTGAATTGAGAAGGACGATAAAAATATAGATGCATCTGTTCATAGAAGCGGCAATATCAAGATTAATTTCTTCTATAGATCATCAACTGATTTATCTGCAATTTCTTGCCCGGATTGGGATGAAAAATAGCTTTCTTGTTTATTGAAGCAACAAAGCTGTAACCAGTAGGGAACTGGTTACAGCACAATTTCCAGGGTAAGAAATAAACAACCAACCTCAGTGGTTTATTCCATGAAAAATATATCTTTAGCTTTAATTATTACGGCCAGCGATAACTCGTACCATTTCCAGTACCTTGCAGGAATAACCCCATTCGTTGTCATACCAGGCAACAACTTTCACAAAATTCTTATCCAGCTGAATGCCGGCTTCTGCATCAAACACTGATGTATGGGTTTCTCCACGAAAATCAGTGGAAACCACTTTTTGATCAGTGTAGCCTAATACACCTTTCATGGAGCCTTCAGAAGCTGTTTTCATTGCCTTACGAATTTCGTCGTAAGATGCATCTTTTTCCAGTTCCACTGTTAAATCTACAACCGAGACGTCAGAAGTGGGTACGCGAAAGGCCATGCCGGTTAACTTCTTATTTAATTCAGGAATAACCACACCAACTGCTTTGGCTGCGCCCGTAGAGGAAGGAATAATATTTTCGAGAATTCCGCGTCCACCACGCCAATCTTTATTGGAAGGGCCATCAACTGTTTTTTGTGTTGCCGTGGCAGCATGAACAGTCGTCATCAAACCACGCTTGATACCCCAAGTATCATTCAATACTTTTGCGATCGGGGCCAGGCAGTTGGTAGTACATGATGCATTGGAAATGATTGCTTCACCCTGATATGTTTTATCGTTGACACCATAAACATACATTGGCGTATCATCCTTGGATGGCGCAGTCATGACGACTTTAGGAGCGCCTGCCTTGATATGTTTTTCACAGAGTTCTTTGGTCAGGAACAATCCGGTGGATTCCACCACGACATCAACCTTGACTTCACCCCAGTTCAGTTCTTCTGGATCCTTGGTGGCAGTTAAGCGAATTTTCTTGCCATTAACTATCAAATTATTACCGTCAACAGATACATCTCCTTTGAAACGACCATGAACGGAATCATGTAATAACATATAGGCGAGATAATCCGGTTCCAGTAAATCGTTGATTGCGACAACTTCTATGTCATCAAACTCTTCTATAGAAGCACGAAAAACCATCCGTCCGATACGACCAAAACCATTAATGCCAACTCTAATTGCCATCCCTTTATCTCCGTATTTTTTACTAAAAACCTGTTTTGCAGACAAGAAAAGAACTTTCCGCGTTTATATAATTCTTTTTACCGCGTTTACGACATTTTCAACAGTAAAGCCAAAATATTCGAATAATTCTTCTGCAGGAGCTGATTCACCGAATTTATCGATTCCAACCACTTCTCCTTCAAGTCCGACGTATTTACGCCAGAAATCGGTTACACCGGCCTCTACAGCCACGCGTCTAATTCCCTTTGGCAAGACACTATCCCGGTACGCCAGATCCTGTTTATCAAAAATATTGGTACAGGGCATTGATACAACACGTACTGCAACACCGTTTTCAGCTAGAACCTTCTGTGCGCCCATTGCAAGTCCAACTTCTGAGCCAGTTGCTATGATAATTACTCGCGGGTTTCCATTTGCTGCTTCAGAAAGAATGTATCCTCCTTTCTTAATCAGGCTGATCGTTGCTGCATCTCGTTTCTGGAAAGGCAGATTCTGGCGGCTGAATATGAGAGACGTGGGGCCTTCTCTGCGTTCTATAGCAGCCACCCATGAAACGATAGATTCAACTGTATCACATGGGCGCCATACATCCATATTGGGGGCCATGCGTAATGTGGCGGTTTGTTCAACCGGTTGATGAGTTGGTCCATCCTCACCCAGCCCGATTGAATCATGGGTAAATACAAAAATATTGCGAATTTTCATTAATGCTGCCATACGTAAGGCATTTCTGGCATATTCTGAAAACATCAGGAAGGTTCCACCGTAGGGGATAATTCCGCCATGCAGTGACAGGCCGTTCATGATTGCACTCATACCGAATTCCCGTACACCGTAGTGAATATAATTTCCAGTAGTATTGCCGCTGGTTACTTTGGATCCTGACCACATGGTGAGATTGGAGCCAGTGAGATCGGCTGATCCACCGATCAGCTCGGGCAGTACCGGCGCTAGCGCCTCAATTGAATTTTGTGATGCTTTTCTGGTAGCGATACTTTCTTCTCTGGCGTTAATCTGACTGATAATTCCCTCAACATGATCAACCCATTTGATAGGTAACTCACCGGCCATTCTGCGAGTAAATTCGACAGCTTCGGCAGGGTATTTTTTGCTGTATTCCGCGAACATGGTGTTCCAGGCGGACTCCAACGCCTGGCCTTTGGTACGGGCATCCCATGCATCATAAACTTCTTGTGGAATTTCAAACGGCAGATAATTCCAGCCAATATGAGGACGGGCAGCAGCAATTTCATCTTTTCCGAGTGCCGCTCCGTGAATGGAGCTGGTGTTGGCCTTATTGGGTGAACCCATCCCGATTACTGTTTTACAGCAGATCAGTGTGGGCTTGTCCTGTACTTTCTTGGCTGTTTCAATGGCTGCTTGTATTGCCACGGGGTCGTGCCCATTAACATTTGGAACAACATGCCAGCCATAAGATTCGAAACGTTTCGGAGTGTTGTCTGTAAACCATCCTTCGACATGCCCGTCAATTGAGATGCCGTTATCATCGTAAAAGCAAATTAGCTTGCCTAATTGCAGTGTTCCTGCCAGCGAACAAGCCTCATGTGAAATGCCTTCCATCAGGCAACCGTCCCCCAGAAATACATAGGTGTGATGATCCATGATCGGGAAATAAGGCCGGTTGAATTCTTCCGCCAGAATTTTTTCGGCCAGTGCCATACCGACAGCATTGGTAAGGCCTTGCCCCAGCGGCCCTGTTGTAGTTTCAACGCCTGGGGTATAACCATACTCAGGATGTCCGGGAGTTTTTGAATGAAGCTGCCGGAAATTTTTTATATCTTCAATGGACAGATCATAACCAGTGAGGTGGAGCAGCGCATATATCAGCATGGAGCCATGCCCGTTTGATAATACAAAACGATCACGGTCTGCCCACTCGGGGTTTGCCGGATTGTGGCGCATGTGGTGAATCCATAACACTTCTGCAATTTCTGCCATACCCATTGGCATGCCCGGGTGACCGGAATTGGCTTTCTGGACTGCATCCATGGCCAATGCGCGAATTGCACTGGTCAAATTATTGAATACTGGTGCACCAAAGTCGTTGAATGCTTCCTTCATTTGCTCTCGTCCTCGATTATTCAAAAACTGAAACTGCCGCCCGCAATGTGATGCACCACATGATGACCAACAAAAACCGGCAAAAGAGGCCATTATCTCTTAAGACTGGTCAGTTCACAATACAGGATGCAATTTCTCTTGGGCTTCCTGGTTGTCAGCCGGATTTTAAGATGAAGGTCGTGGTAAAATAATTAATTGGAGGGTATTATCCCGCTTCCTAATTTCTGCAGTCTGTCATCCAGGGAAGAGTGGCCGAGTGGTTGAAGGCACTGGTCTTGAAAACCAGCAACAGGAAACTGTTCGTGGGTTCGAATCCCACCTCTTCCGCCATTCATGGTTTTATGAGGATATGCTTGGGGTTGCGTTTTTTGAATGGATAAAGATGGTGTCAACGTATCCTGATCCGGCAACTCTTGGATTTTTCTTGGCGTCAGCTTGATGGAGATAATATTCTTCTATCCGGAAAGACTGGATGGTTGCACAAGATTCTTAACGGGCAAAAAATCAAGACATTGGCTGGTATAAAAAAATGGAGAAAATTTAATAATGAGTGTTCCTCTTTTGCAGCAATACCGGGTAGGCAGTTATATACTGAAACAAAAACTCCGGGGTAATAAGCGGTATCCGCTGGTGCTGATGCTTGAGCCGTTATTTCAGTGTAACCTGGCTTGTGCGGGTTGTGGCAAGATTGATTACCCGGAAGAAACGTTACGTCGTCGTCTAAGTGTGGATGAGTGTTTGCATGCCGTAGATGAATGTGGAGCGCCAGTTGTTTCCATTGCAGGGGGTGAGCCGCTTATCCACAAGGAAATGCCGCAAATTGTGCAAGGCATCATTCAACGTAAAAAATTCGTATATCTTTGCACCAATGCACTGCTATTAGACGCTCGTATGGACGACTATCAGCCTTCTCCCTATCTGACATTCTCCATTCATCTTGATGGAAACCGGGAGCGGCATGATGCGTCGGTATGTAGAGAGGGAGTGTATGACAAGGTTATTCCGGTGATTGAGCAGGCGCTTCAGCGAGGTTTTAGGGTGACTGTCAACTGCACCTTGTTTCAGAGCGAAACAGCTGAGGAAGTGGCCGCGTTTTTTGATACCGCAACAGAACTTGGTGTTGAAGGAATTAATGTATCCCCTGGGTTCAGCTATGAGCACGCACCACGGCAGGATGTGTTTCTACAAAGGTCGGTAAGCAAACGGCTGTTCCGTTCGATTTTCCAGATTGGAAAAAAGCGCAAGACCCCCTGGAGATTCAATCATTCCAGCCTGTACTTGGATTTTCTCGCCGGCAATCAAAACTACCAATGTACTCCGTGGGGAAATCCCACACGCAACTTATTTGGTTGGCAAAGGCCTTGTTACCTGCTGGTGGATGAAGGCTATGCAGCAAACTTCCGGGAATTGATGGAAGAGACCGATTGGGATCGGTATGGTGTTGGGAATAACCCTAAATGTGCAAATTGCATGGCGCATTGCGGGTTTGAGCCTACTGCCATTAACGATACTTTTGCTCATCCTTTTAAGGCATTACGAGTCAGCATGCGCGGCCCGCGTGTAGAGGGACCCATGGCGCTGGATCCGCTGCAAACAAACAATGGATCGCAGCATGATACAAATAAACGGAAACCCTTTCCCGTGTCAGTAACTGTTGAACATAAGACCATTGCGCCGGCACCAGATCATTCGTCCGGTCCGGATAATTAATATTTTTTCCTGGCCTGAGAAAAGTCGTATTCCCGCTTATCGGAAGTCATGATTACATTGATAATGTATATGACTTTGGCAGGCGTATTTTGCTGGTGGGCTATCCTGCTGGCTCCGTGGCGGGCCTGGAGTATTCGGGAACAGCTCGAACCTTCAATTGGTGTAGAAGTAAATCGGTTCTTCAGCGATGTCACAGTTCTGATTCCTGCACGTAATGAAGCACAGTTTATCGATCAGACTCTGAGCAAGCTTCAAGCTCAAGGTGAGGATTTGCGGATTATTGTAATTGATGATCAATCGGAAGATCGTACTGCAACCCTGGCGAAGAGACCAGGGATAGAGATTATCTCTGGTACAACCCCGCCTAAAAACTGGAGTGGAAAGTTATGGGCGTTGGATCAGGGGCTGCAGCAGGTGCGTACGCAGTATACTTTGTTGCTGGATGCAGATATCAGCTTGTCACCTGGTATTTTGGAGGCTTTGTTAAATAAGGCGCATCAGGAAAATTTATCGCTAGTGTCGTTAATGGCTGAGCTGCCAGTCAAGCGTTTCTCCGAACACCTGCTGGTGCCAGCTTTTATATTTTTCTTCAAACTGTTATATCCATTTAGGCTATCTAATAAACCAGAGTCCCGTATGGCTGCTGCTGCGGGCGGGTGCATTCTGGTCAAAACCAGTGTGCTGAAATCTATTAATGCTTTTACCAGTATTCACAATGCGCTAATTGATGACTGTACGCTGGCCGCTTTGGTTAAACAGGCCGGTTTTAAAACCTGGATCGGACTTAGTCATGCTGTTCAAAGTCATCGAGGCTATGACAGTCTCGCTGCCATCTGGAACACCGTTGCCCGTACTGCATTTACGCAACTGCATTATTCATTGTTGCTGCTGTTTCTGTGTACGTTGATCATGACCAGTATGTTCTGGTGCGCGCCATTGTCTGCGATTATTTATGCGGATAAGATTTTTGTGGCCAGCAGTGTGCTTACCTGGCTGGCCATGCTGATTGTTTATACACCCGTACTCAGATTTTATCGAAGCTCGCTACTCTGGGGTGTCGCATTGCCTGTAACTGGCACGCTATACCTGCTGATGACCTGGACATCTGCGTTCAGATACTGGCGAGGAATACGGGCTCACTGGAAAAATCGACGCTATGAAGCTTCTGAACACAACTAACAGAGTATTTAAGCTATTGGTGGTTGCCATGCTGGTGATGACTGCTGCTGGATTGCAGGCAGAGTCATCTAAAAGCGATGGTACCGAGGTGGTGATTACTCTGCAGAATGGTTTGATCCAGGCTATGCAACAGGGCCAGAAAATTGGCTATAGCGGTCGCCTGAAGCTTCTTACCCCCATCATTCAACAGACACATGATCTTGCAGCAATTATCCGTTCTGTGCTGGGCGCGCACTGGGCAAAACTCAACTCTGATCAGCAGCAGGCTATTAGCCAGGCATTTCAGGAAAACAGCATTGCGACCTACGCAGACCGGTTTAGCCAGTATGATGGCGAGCAGTTCAAAATTGTTGAACGGACACAGCTTCCGCGAGGACGGATACTGGTTCGCAGCCAACTCATTCGTACCGATGGTAATCCTGTTAATTTTGATTATGTGATGAACAAGACCAGTGGAGGCTGGCGCATTATCAATATTGTAGTTGATGGAGTTAGCGATCTGGCCTTGAAACGGGCTGAATACAACGCCGTGTTGCAAAAAAATGGTATCGCCGCCCTGATTGATATGCTGGAACAAAAAACTGCTTATATTGAGCAGAGCCATCAGTAATTCTTGCGCAGCAGTTGCTTCGCCCGTATGGGTATAACCTGAATATTTCACCACTAAAGTAGTTTATACATGGAACAATTCGCAAAGGAAACATTGCCCGTCAGTCTTGAGGATGAGATGAAGCGCTCTTACCTCGATTATGCGATGAGCGTTATCGTAGGACGAGCCTTGCCTGATGTGCGTGATGGGTTGAAACCGGTACACCGGCGTGTGCTTTACGCCATGCATGAACTATCCAATGATTGGAACCGGCCATATAAAAAATCTGCACGTATCGTTGGTGATGTGATTGGTAAGTATCACCCGCATGGTGATACAGCTGTCTATGACACGATCGTGCGTATGGCACAACCTTTTTCTCTGCGTTACATGCTGATAGACGGGCAGGGTAATTTTGGCTCGATTGATGGCGATAATGCAGCAGCTATGCGCTACACCGAAATCAGAATGTCGCGTATTGCCCATGAGTTGCTGGCCGACCTGGATAAAAATACTGTTGATTTTGGCCCCAACTATGATGGCTCCGAACAGGAGCCATTGATTCTGCCGGCAAAAATACCCAACTTGCTGATTAATGGTTCATCCGGTATTGCGGTGGGTATGGCAACCAACATCCCGCCTCATAATATCAGCGAAGTGATTGATGCTTGCTTGCTATTGCTAAGTGATCCAGATATCGATATCGCTGGGTTGATGGCTTGTATTCCGGCCCCCGATTTTCCAACTGCCGGCATCATTTACGGTATATCTGGTATCAAGGATGGATACCAGACTGGAAGAGGGCGCGTCATTATGCGTGCCCGAACGCATTTTGAAGAGCTCGATAAAGGAAATCGCCACAGCATCATTATCGATGAATTACCTTATCAGGTGAACAAGGCCAATCTATTGGTACGTATCGGAGAGCTGGTAAGAGATAAAAGGATAGAGGGTATTTCAGATTTGCGCGATGAATCGGATAAATCCGGTATGCGCGTGGTCATTGAACTCAAGCGTGGAGAGGTACCTGAGGTTATCCTGAACAATCTGTACAAAGAGACGCAGATGCAGGATACATTTGGCATAAATATGGTGGCGCTGGTCGATGGACAGCCGCGTTTGCTCAATCTGAAGCAGATGCTGGATTATTTCCTACGTCATCGTCGCGAAGTTATAACACGGCGCACCGTATTTGAACTCAGGAAAGCGCGGGAACGTGGCCATTTACTGGAAGGATTGGCAGTCGCGTTATCTAACGTCGATGAGATTATTGCCTTGATCAAGGCAGCCCCGACTCCGGCTGAAGCTAAAAGAGGATTGATGGCCAGAACATGGCGGTCATCCCTAGTTGAAGAAATGCTCCGCCGTGCAATGATTGATGCAGCCGCATTTCGTCCTGAAACACTGGCAACCGGGTTCGGGATGTCAAACCAGGAATATCGCTTATCCGATGCGCAAGCCCAGGCGATTCTTGATCTCAGGTTGCAACGTCTTACCGGACTGGAGCAGGAAAAAATTGTCTCCGAGTATAAAGAGATACTGGATAAAATTCGGGACCTCCTCAATATGTTGGCAAATTCAGAACGTATCACTGCTATTATTATTGAAGAATTGACGGCTATCAAAGGGCAGTTCGGCGATCCCAGGCGCAGTGAGGTAGTGATCGATGCACAAGATTTAAGTACGGAAGATCTGATTACACCCACTGATATGGTAGTGACTCTGTCACACGCAGGCTACATTAAATCTCAGTTGCTTGACGATTACCAGGCACAGAAACGTGGAGGACGTGGTAAGCAAGCGATTACTACTCGCGAGGATGATTTCATTGATAATCTGTTTATTGCCAATACCCATGATTTTATCCTGTGTTTCTCCAGCCTCGGGCGGGTTTACTGGATAAAGGTATACAACGTGCCGCAAGGCAGCCGTACTTCCCGCGGCAGGCCCATTAATAACCTTGTCCCATTGGAACAGCATGAAAAGATCAATGCTGTTCTGCCGGTCAAGTCATTTGATGATACCCGCTACGTATTTATGGCAACTGCTGGTGGTACAGTCAAGAAAACACCGTTATCAGAGTTTTCCCGGCCACGGACCAATGGGATCATTGCGGTCGCTCTGGATGAAGGGGATTATCTGATTGGTGTTGCGCTTACCGAAGGCAAGCATGACGTCATGCTTTTTTCTGATGCAGGCAAGGCAATGCGTTTCGATGAAAATGATGTGCGCCCGACCGGACGTAATGCGCGCGGGGTCAGGGGCATGAAGCTTGGGGCAGAACAAAAAGTTATCTCTCTGCTGGTTGCAGATAGTGAAAATATGACAGTATTGACCGCAACTGAGAATGGTTATGGAAAACGCACCTCCATTACTGAATATACCCGGCATAACCGAGGTACTCAGGGTATGATCGCGATCAATACCAATAAACGTAATGGTAAAGTTGTCGCTGCGCAACTCGTTGAACCCAATGATGAAATCATGTTAATTACCACTGGAGGTGTCATGATTCGTACTCGTGTCAGTGAAATTCGTGAAATGGGCCGGGCAACTCAGGGGGTTATACTGATTAATCTGGATGCCGGCGAGAAACTTGCTGGACTGGAAAGAATCGTTGAAACGGATGAGAACTAATTCAACCCGGTGACACAATGAGGAAAATATACAATTTCAGTGCAGGACCGGCTGTTTTGCCGGAGGAAGTATTGGAACAGGCTCGCGAGGAAATGCTGGACTGGCATGGTAGTGGCATGTCGGTCATGGAGATGAGTCATCGCGGGAAAGAATTCATGTCCATAGTAGATAAAGCCGAATCCGATTTGCGTGAGTTGGCGAATATTCCCGCTAACTACAAAGTACTCTTTCTTCAGGGAGGGGCGTCCAGTCAGTTTGCCGTGGTGCCGATGAATCTGCTTGAAGGAAATACTCAAGCAGATTATGTTCATACCGGCCAATGGTCAAAAAAAGCCGCCTCTGAGGCGGGTCAATACTGCTCTGTTCATATCACTGCATCATCGGAACAAGATGGCTTCAACTCCGTTCCCCCGCTGGAACAATGGCATATTTCATCTGATACAGCCTATGTGCACTATACGCCCAACGAAACGATCGGTGGAGTTGAATTCCAGTGGACGCCTGATTTATCTGTGGCCCCTGGTGGCAATGGCAATATTCCCTTGGTCGCTGATATGTCGTCCAATTTCCTGTCGCGGCCATTTGATGTCAGTAAATTCGGGTTGATTTACGCCGGAGCACAGAAAAATGTGGGCCCGGCCGGGCTGGTGATCGTGATTATCCGAGAAGATTTGCTGGCTATTCCGCCGCTTCCCCGGACTCCCACCATGTACCGCTACAAAACGCATGCGGATCAGGCCTCAATGTACAATACACCGCCCACTTATGCCATTTACATCATGGGGCTGGTCATGGAATGGTTAAAAAAACAGGGTGGATTGGTTGCGATCGAACAGCGTAATATCGCCAAGGCTAAACTGATCTATGATCTGATTGATGCTAGTAGTTTCTACCATTGTCCGGTCAGCCGATCAGATCGATCGAGGATGAATATTCCATTCACACTAAGTGATTCCGGTCTTGATGAGGTATTCCTGAAACAGGCGCAGGCACATGGATTGCTTCAGTTGAAAGGGCACCGATCAGTCGGTGGCATGCGTGCTTCAATCTATAATGCCATGCCATTGGAAGGGGTGCAGACACTGGCGACATTCATGCGGGAATTTGAGAAAAACCATGTCTGAAGATATTCAGAAAATCTGCAAAGTTCTTACGCTAAACTCGATTGCTTCGGTCGGACTCAAGCGTTTACCTGCCAATATTTTTCAGATCAGTAGTGATATTTCCGATCCTGATGTGATACTGGTACGTTCCCATAACATGCACGATATGGACATACCCGTAAGTGTGATTGCAATCGGTCGTGCCGGTGCTGGAACAAACAATATTCCCGTCAACCAGATGAGTGCACGCGGTATCCCAGTTTTTAATACACCTGGGGCTAATGCTAATGCAGTCAAGGAACTCGTGCTGGCAGGGATGTTAATGGCATCACGTAATCTGATACCGGCTTTGCGTTTTGTTGAAGCGCTGGAAGGAGATGATCAATCCTTTCATTTGCAGGTTGAAGCAGGTAAAAAACAGTTTTCCGGACTGGAGCTGCCAGGGCGGACATTGGGTGTTATTGGCCTTGGCAAGATCGGGCGACCTGTGGCGGATGCTGCAATCAAACTCGGGATGAAGGTGTTGGGCTATGACCCGAAAATCACGATCGATTCAGCATGGAGCTTGTCTGCAGAAGTACAAAGAGCTAATCAGATTGAAGATTTGGTGCGCCGCAGCAATTTTATTTCATTACATGTGCCGCTTAATGAATCTACTCGGCATCTGATCAACGGCCCACTGATATCTCATATGCAGAAAAATACAATTCTGCTTAATTTTTCGCGTAATGCCATCGTTGATGAAGATGCTGTACTGGCTGGTATCAAGAGTGGAATTATCAAAAATTATGTTTGTGATTTTCCTGATCAGAAATTGAAGCAGCAACCGGCAGTTATCACCTTACCTCACCTGGGCGCCTCTACGCATGAAGCGGAGGAAAATTGCGCCATGATGATTGCTGACCAGATCATGGATTATATAGCTCACGGTAATATCAGTTATACCGTCAATTTTCCGGATGTTGTCATGGAGCGTGGAACTCCGTTCCGGGTTGCCGTGGCTAATGCCAATGTCCCTAATCTGCTGGGGCAAATATCAACCCGCATGGCGGATATCGGCCTAAATATTCATAATATGATCAATAAATCCCGTGGGGAAATGGCTTATACACTGGTCGATACTGACAGGGCTGTTCCGCCGGAAATCATTAATGCAATTGCCCAGATTACGGGTGTGTTAATGGTTCGTTATCTGCCTGTTTCAGTACCTTCCGAGCCTGAACGAGTGTAAAGCAGAAAATCCAGCCGCAATCTTATTAAATCCCTATTGATGACGGAACAGCTTACACAACTGCGCAATGAAATCGATGCAATCGACGATGAATTGCTCCGATTGATTAATACCCGTGCACGGCTTGCGCAACAGATTGGTCGACAGAAATCCGGCACGGCTTATCGCCCTGAGCGTGAGTCACAAATCTTTTCTCGTTTGCAGCAAGCAAATTCGGGGCCATTACGAGATGAGCATATCGTGCATTTGTTTACCGAAGTCATATCAATCTGTCGTGCACTGGAAGAGCCTTTAGTTGTTGCTTATCTTGGGCCACAGGGTACATTCTCGGAAGAAGCAGTGACCAAACGTTTTGGCAGCGCGGTTACCTCAATACCCTGCAGTTCAATTGACGATATTTTTCGCAAGGTTGAATCCGGTGCAGCTAATTACGGTGTTGTACCAGTCGAAAATTCGACTGAGGGGGCAGTCGGCAGAACAATGGACTTGTTGTTACTGACGCCCTTGAAGATATGTGGCGAACTTCAGCTGCCCATCCATCAGTGCCTGATGGCACAGCACGCCGATCTGGCTTCTATTCGAAGAGTTTATTCACATCCGCAATCATTTGCACAATGTCAGGCATGGCTCAATGAAAATCTGACTGCCGCTGATCGTATCAATGCTGCCAGCAATGCAGATGCTGCCCGTCAGGTTGCAGCAGATAGCAGCGCCGCTGCGATTGCCGGGAAGAAAGCTGCTGAAGTATTCGGACTGAAGATCTGTGCCACCAATATCGAGGATAGTCCGAATAATACGACACGATTTCTGGTGGTAGGTATGCAGGAAGTGGCGCCCTCCGGAAAAGATAAAACCTCACTGGCCATGGCCACGCATAATCGACCTGGTTCAGTCCATGAGCTTCTGGCGCCCTTTGCACAACATTGTGTCAGTATGACGCGTCTGGAATCGCGCCCTTCACGCGCCAGTCTGTGGGAATATGTTTTCTTTACGGATATTGAAGGGCATCAGGAAGATGAAAACGTAGCCAGGGCACTTCAGATGCTGCGCGACAATGCAACCTTTCTGAAGGTTTTCGGCTCTTATCCTGCAGCGTAAATTAATTAATTCCTGAATGTTATGAACCTTTTTGAACTGGCACCGGAATATATCCGGGCAATCCAACCCTATCAGCCGGGTAAACCGATATCGGAACTGGTCAGAGACCTTGGTCTGGATAAAAATGAAGTCATTAAACTGGCTTCCAACGAGAATCCATTGGGAACCAGTCCGTTGGCAAGAGAAGCGATGATTCAGGCGCTTAGTGAGTCTGCACGGTATCCAGATGGGAGTGGTTTTGAACTAAAAGTGGCTTTATCTGATCGTCTGGGTGTATCTGCCGAGCAAATCGTGCTGGGCAACGGCTCCAATGATGTACTTGAGCTTGCTTCCCGCATCTTTCTGCGGCCCGGTACAAGTGCAATTTATTCCCAGTATGCTTTTGCCATATATCCGCTCTTGGTTCAGGCAGCAGGTGCCAGAGGCATTACTGTTCCTGCCAGAAATTATGGGCACGACCTGGAAGCCATGCTGGATGCTATTACACCAGAAACACGCATCATATTTATTGCGAATCCTAATAATCCGACCGGCACCTTGTGCGATGCCAGAGATCTATTGCGTTTTATAGAACGTGTTTCGCCGGATGTACTTGTTATTCTGGATCAAGCTTATGATGAATATCTGCCAGAAGCGAACAAGACCAACAGTGTCGCATGGTTGAAAAATTTCCAGAATCTGGTTATCACGCATACTTTCTCCAAGGCTTATGGTCTGGCCAGCGTACGTGTTGGTTTTGCACTGGCGCATGCTGATATTGCCAATCTGATGAACCGTATCCGACAGCCTTTCAATGTCAACAGCATTGGTTTGGCGGCTGCTCAGGCAGCACTCGACGATGTTGAATTTGTCAAACTTTCCTACATGACAAACCGGACCGGTATGCAGCGGATGATCGCTGGTTTGGATCGACTGGGTGTCGGCTTTATCCCTTCTTTTGGTAATTTTGTCAGTATCCAGATTGACGGTCATCAGGCCGATACCCTGAAAATTTATAAAAGTCTGTTGCAGCAAGGGGTCATTGTGCGTCCATTGGGTAATTACGGCATGCCCAATCATTTGCGGGTGACTATCGGGATTGAGGAAGAAAACAAGAGATTCCTGTATGCGCTGGAACAAGCGTTGAAAGAATCCGACTAATCACCCACCAACCCATACACACCGATCATGGCTTCATCCAGCATCTCAAAACTGGTTATTATCGGTGTGGGATTAATTGGTGGTTCATTTGCGCAAGCGTTGCGTCGGGCCGGCCTGGTTAAACATATCACCGGAATCGGGCGCAGCCCTGAAAACATGCAGTGCGCCCTTGAGCTGGGCATCATTGACGAACAAATTGGCGATTTTGCTGCCGCACTATCTGGTGCAGATTTTGTATTACTCGCAGTTCCTGTAAAACAGGCTGCTCGTATTTTGCAGCAGATAGCGCCTTATTTAGAAGCTCGCACTATCGTCTCCGATGTTGGCAGTACCAAGCAGAGTGTGGTTGATGCTGCTCGCGCGTACTTGGGTAAACATATCAGCTATTTTATTCCTGCCCACCCGATTGCCGGAACCGAACTCAGTGGTGCGGTAGCTGCTTCCCCTGATCTTTTTCAGAATAAACCCGTGATTCTGACGCCATTACAGGAGAACGATCAACAGGCTATTGATTACGTTACCGCCCTCTGGCGGTACTGTGGGGCCCGGGTTTCATCTATGCAACCAGAACAGCATGACCAGATACTTGCTGCTATCAGCCATCTTCCGC
This sequence comes from Nitrosomonas eutropha, assembly GCF_003201195.1. Classification (GTDB taxonomy): domain Bacteria; phylum Pseudomonadota; class Gammaproteobacteria; order Burkholderiales; family Nitrosomonadaceae; genus Nitrosomonas; species Nitrosomonas eutropha. The sequence continues at coordinate 64,624 of NZ_QICQ01000004.1, forward strand.
ACATGCTGGCATTTTCGTTGATGCAGCATATCCAGACCCAGAGTCTTACCTTGAGTGAGGGAAGTCCACTAGAGCTTTTACGTCTCGCAGGCAGCAGCCTGAACGGTATGACTCGCATTGCTGCCAGTTCCCCGGAAATGTGGCGGGATATCTGCCTCGATAACCGTATAGCATTACTTGCACAAATTGAAGCCTATCAATTGGAGCTATCTAAACTGCAGCAAATACTGACCGATCATGACAGTGAAGCGCTAGAAAAACTGTTTTCAGAAGCACGTGTCACCCGAAGAAACTGGTCAGCTCTCGGGAATAACTCCTGATTCTTCTGTATCCGGTTCTCCCATATCCTCAAGTATCCTGCAAGATCTAATCTGTTTTTGGTTTTTTTCTGGCGCGCGGATGTGCCTGGTCGTAGATTTTTGCTAAATGCTGAAAATCCAGGTGAGTGTAGACCTGCGTACTGCGGATACTGCTATGCCCGAGCATTTCCTGAACTGCACGCAGATCGCCGCTGGATTGCAACAAATGAGAAGCAAATGAATGGCGCAGTGTGTGCGGATGTACCCGGCTATCAAGGTTTTGCAATTGGGCACGCTGATGCAGACGGTAAGCAATTGTGCGCGGGTGGATGCGACGCCCGCGCTGTGATAAAAATAATGCCGTCTCACCCGGTATCAGCCACGCACTGCGCAGCGGTAGCCAGGCCTGTAGTGCGCGTAGCGCCAGCTCGCCAACTGGCACGATACGGGTTTTATTGCCTTTACCCGTAACGCGCACTGTGCCCCCAGTGAAATCAATATCAGTTGGTTGGAGTTGTGTTAGCTCAGTCAGACGTAATCCAGATGAATAGAACAGCTCGAATATGGCGAGATCGCGTGTTGCCAGCATATCATTAGAAGAAGGGTTGAATGTCAGCAGTTGTGCGGCTTCATCTGGCGAAAGCGCATGCGGCAGTTTATGTGGAGATTTTGGCACACGCACATCCAGGCAGGGGTTCCCGTTATGGTGATGGTGACGGATCAGATAACGATAAAATCCGCGCCAAGCGGACAGCATACGTGCCAGGCTTCTGCCGGAAAGGCCGCTACTATGTAAGCGTGCGATGAAATGGCGGATATCATGCGAGTGCAACCGGGTCAGCGAAATATCAGAAATCTTGTTGTTTCCGTTTTCGTGTTGAGCGATAGTACAGCGTACCAATGCTATCAGGTCGCGCCGGTAATGATGCTGTGTTTGAACAGAAAGGCTACGCGTGCTGGACAGATAAGTCAGATATTCGCCAAGCAGCGATGGTAAGGCAGGAAGATCCTGCTTGTCATGAAGTGGATTCACACGTGGTGGCTCCAGGAGCCTGCTGTATCAGTCGCGTAATGGAACTGCTGACCATATCTCCCAGGCGTTCCAGATAAAGCGTGCCCATGTCGGGAAAAAAACGTTCTACTTCCGGGCTGGCCATCACCAACAAGCCGAAACCGGATTGCTTCTTTAATGGGATAAGAGCAAAGGATTGCAGATATTCTGCATCCATCTCAAACCATTGCCGGATTTCATCATCTATCTCTGGCCCGCAATAAGGGTGTGGCATACCTTGTGCGAGAATATGGATGTTGCTGCTGGTTTGATTGAATTCAGGAGAAGGAAGGTCTGCCTGAGTGCCCAGTTCATCGATTTGCCATAAGCGTAACGCAACGTGCGGAATAGAGAAATCTTCGCACAAATGGTACTGTAGTCCGTGCAGCATTTCGGGTAATGAATCGAAACTCAGCAACGCAACTGTCAGGCGATGCATTTTCTCGCCGATAACATCGTTTTTCTCACCGACATCTACCAGTTCTTGCAGTCTGCTCTGCAAAAGCCTGTTTTTCTCACGCAACATTGCCACCTGCCGCTCATTAATTGAAATGGCGCGACCTTCGTATGGATGCGGGAAATGGAGAGATTCCATCAAATCAGGATTCTCCTCAAAAAACTGTGGATGATCCTGCAAATATTGGACAACTTCCTCGGATGTGGTCATGGGCGCGTATATTTCATTGTTACAGGTCAAGTATCTTACCACGGCGAGGCATCAATATGTCATGCGGAGACGGCTGTCACTCGGGTGCAAGAGCACACCCGGAGAGGATTACACAAAAAGTGCTCCCTCATGTTTATTGCAAAATACCATACGTCCATCCGGGATATGGCAGTTTTCCCTGGCAAGTATTCTGGTGCATTTCCTTCTGCAGTGTCTCCTGTCATAGCGAAGCTCCTATCAATTCAGCCTGCGGCAATATGTCACATTCTCAATCTTTATTTTTAAGGGCATAATCAACTTCATTATCCGTAACACCTAGTACTCAGGTTTATATTTATGCGATATGAATATAGATTTGAAGGAAAAATATGAATTTTTTCTTTCAGATTTTTCCCTGAATAAGCTGTGTGTTCTACTGGTACAAGTTGCTTCCTCCTCTACTTTGGCCTGCCTTTTACATTGTTTTCTGTAAAATGGCAGGCTTTCTTTTTTACATCACTCATTTTTCATATTGCTTGCAGGAAAGGTGAGTATAACTGTCAGGCCGCCACCGGCCGGTTCGGAGAAATTGATGGTTGCGGTATGCAGTTGTGCAATTTCCTGGACGATAGATAAGCCCAGTCCACAACCACCACTGGCCGATCCGGGAATACGATAAAAGCGTTCAAATACTTTGTCGCGCTCTGTAACTGAAATACCGGGGCCGTTATCCTCCACCGCCAGGTAGGACCGACCGAAACGAATGCCGCTGCGGACGGTGATCGTGCTACCGGAGGGACAGTAGCGCAGCGCGTTATCAATTAAATTTCCCAGGGCCTCTCGCAACATCCAGGCGATACCCTCGGTAACTGCCGGCTCAATTTCAAAACCGAGATCAATATCCTTGAGAAGGGCACGATCAATAAAGATTGATGCTGAGCTTTCAGCCAGTTCATGCAGCGCCACTGGTTGAAAGACCTGATTGGCAGAAGCTGCCGACTCGGTTTGCGCGTAAATCAACAGCTGGGTAACCAGATGCGCGATACGTTCGACTGATTCCTCAATACGCGCCAGTCGCTCTTCGTTGCGGAGATATTTTCCTTCGGCAGCCACTAGTTCGATCTGGGTTTGCAAACCAGCTAACGGCGTGCGCAACTGATGTGCTGCATCAGCCAAAAAACGTTGCTGGGCTGCGGCAGCCAGGCGCAGTGATTCAAACAGCTCATTGAGCCGGGTAAGCATTGGGCGGATTTCGCGCGGAGCATGCTCAATATCGAGTGCACGTAAATCGCGTGGTGAGCGGCTGGCAATCTGGTTTTCAATGTGTACAAGTGGTGCCAGACCACGCCGGACACCAAAGTAGATTACCAGTAATGTTGCGACAATAATCATCAGGTTGGGGAAAGCAATTGCGGCGAGTATACGGTGGCTGGCGTGGTTCCGTTCCCGCATGGTTTCAGCTACCGTAATGGTGATTTCATCACCATTGATGACAATTCGATGCGTGGTGGCACGAATTTCTTCATCCTGGTAGATATCATCGACAAATGTCGGTCGTTCGTGCAACGATCCGGGGTAGATCGGCAGGTCGGCGTCACCGGCCAGCAGTTGTTGATCGGAGCCATGGATAGCGAAAAAAATTTTATCCATTGCATCGGAACGCAGCATGGCTTCTGCTTCGGGAGTCAGACGCAATTCGGGATTTAGGCCGGTAGTCTGGACATAGGCGGTAATATCCAGTGCTGCATCGTTTAGGGAGTGATCGTAGGCAGTATTGGCTGTTTCCTGAGCCAAGCGATAATCAAACAGGATACTGCCAGTAAATACTACAATCAAAGGGAGCAATATCCAGAGCAGCAATCGTTGCCGCAACCCCGGTGGATGAGAATGACCGGATTTCATGAGAGGCTCTGATCAATACGGTAACCGATGCCGCGAACTGTGCGAATCCCAATGCCGCCAAGCGCAATCTTGGCGCGTAGCCGCGATACATGAACTTCAATGGCATTGGGCGTGATGTTCTTGTCCCAACCGGCCAGGCTTTGCAGCAGCTTGTCTTTGCTAACTACTTTGGGTGAAGCCATCAACAGAATTTCCAGGATAGTCCATTCACGCATGGTCAAGAATAGTGGCTGGCCGTGCAGCGTGGCGGTGTGGCTACCGGTATTGAGAATCAGCTGATCATGCCGTAACTCGGTACTGGCAACCGAGTGAGCGCGGCGAATCAGTGCACGGATACGCGCCGCCAGCTCTGGTAAACGGAATGGCTTGACCATATAATCATCTGCCCCCACATCCAGACCGGCAATCGTATCCTCCATGCTACCGCGCGCAGTTAGTACTAATACAGGCAGGCGCATCTGCCGGTTGCGTAGTCGTTGTACCAGCATTAATCCATCCATATCTGGCAGGCCGATATCCACTACCACCAGATCAAAATTCTCATCCCGCAGATGGATCTCCGCACTCCCGGCTGTGTTCGCCACATCGACAGTGTAGCCCGCATTGATCAAACCCTGTTTGATACCGCTTGCCACCAGGGAATCATCCTCGACAACCAGAATACGCATTATGTCCTCCAACCCATCTCATGATACATAAACCGGATTTATTCAGGATTTCATGTGTTTTGGCCGTGCCAGCCGGTTGAACATTAGTGGCAGCAGTACCAGTGTGAAGAAGGTAGCAGAAATAATACCGCCGACAATGACCACTGCAAATGGGCGTTGGATCTCTGAACCGATACTATGGGACAGCGCCGCTGGTAGCAAACCAAGGCCTGCCATCAGAGCTGTCATTAATATTGGCCGCAGGCGCAGCACAGCACCTTCCCGCACCGCCTCAGCAAACGATCGATCTTTGTGAACCAAGCCCACGATTTCCTCAATCATGATTACCCCGTTTTGCACTGCAATACCGGAGACCGCAATAAACCCGACCGCAGCTGAAATGGATAAATGCAAGCCGGAGAGTGCCAGTCCGGTAAGGCCACCAATCAGGGTGAGTGGGGCAATTAGCAAAATGATAAGCGCTGCACGCACGGATTTAAACGCCCAGAACAGTAATACAAAGATACCAAGCAGACTGACAGGCACAATAATCATCAATCGTTTTATTGCTCGTTGCTGGTTCTCGAACTGTCCTCCCCAAGTAATTCGGTAGCCAGGGGGCAGGTGAACGTGCTCAGTTACTTTTTTCTGGGCCTCATTAATAAAGCTGCCCAGATCACGTCCCATTAAGTTTGACTTGACCGAAACGGCACGACCTCCTGCCTCGCGTGCAATGCGTGAAGCACCCTGGCGTACTTCAATGCGAGCTAATTCGCCCAGTGTCAGAAAAGCACCGGTACTGCCCGGAATTGCTATCTGCAGGTTGGCAATGTCGGTGACGGTGCGGCGATAGTCTGGAGCCAGCCGGACGTTGACGTTGAAGAGTCGCTCACCTTCATAAAAACCGGTCACTGCCGTACCACCGAACGCCATCTGGAAAAGATTGTTGATGTCCGCGATGTTGATGCCATACCGCGCCAATTTCTGCCGATCCGGGGTAACGGTCACCTCGGTCTGACCGCCGACCTTGATGGCAGCCACATCCACGGCGCCTCGAATATGGTTAAGCAGGGTGGCAATCTGCTCTGCCTTATCTTCCAGAATATCCAGATCTGGGCCAAACACCTTAACGGCAATTTCACCCTTGACGCCGGACAAGGATTCCTCGACGTTATCCTGGATTACCTGTGAGAAATTGGTAGGTAGACCCGGAATGGCCTTCAAAGCTTGTGACATGTCGGCCACCAGTTTTTCCTTCGAGCTGAATCGCCAACTGTTGCGAGGGTTGAGATCAGCCAGAATTTCCAGATTATTGGCTCCCTTTGGATCGGTACCATCATCCGGCCGGCCAACCTGGGAGACAATTGTTTTGACTTCTGGATAGGCTGCCAGCTTCACCCGTACTGCACGTTCTACTTCCTTTGATTGTTCCAAATGAATGGAAGGGGGAAGAGCGATAGTCAGCCAGATGTTTCCTTCGTCGAGCTTGGGCAGAAATTCCGTTCCGATTGCCGGTAGCAGTGCAAGTGCTGCTGCCAGTGAGATCGTTGTGATTCCGGTTATAATGCGGGGACGGGCGTCTGTCCAGTCAAGTAATCGCCGGTAGCCATTCTGCAAGCGCTCCATCCAGGCCAGGTGAGGCTCCTGAACGGGACCGCGCTGCAATAGATAGGAGAGCAGGGCAGGGACCAGTGTCAGTGTCAGGATAATGGCACCGATCAATGCGAAGGAAAGAGTGAAGGCAACCGGGGAAAAAATTTTTCCTTCCACGCGCTGAAACGTAAATATCGGTACAAAGGCCAAGATAATAATCGCCTTTGAAAACAGGATGGGTTTGCTCAAGCTGATAGCAGTTTGCCGTAAGACGCTGATACGCCATTTGGCAGCATCAGGCCCGGATCCCAGGCCTTTTTGCAGCATCATCCGCACCATTAGCGCTTCTACCAGCACGACGGCACTATCGATAATAATACCGAAATCAACTGCACCCAGCGAAATCAGGTTGGCGGATACCCCGCGTGCATTCATCATAATGAAGGCAAACAGCAGTGTCAGTGGAATGATGCAGGCAACGATCAGTGAGGTTCGCCAGTCACGTAGAAATACGACCAAGACCGTAACTACCAGCAGCGCACCGAGGAGCAGATTCTCCTCCACAGTTGCCACCGTGTGTTCAACTAGTTGGGTGCGCTCGTAGATTGGGTGTATCTGCACACCTGGCGGAAGCTTGGCTTGGCTGTTGAGTTCATCGATCCGAGCCCTGAGTGTCTGAATAATCTTGCTCGGATCGCTGCCCTTGATCATCACCACGATGCCTTCGACAATTGAGTCGCGATTCGAAACTTTGCCGTCTTTATCACGTTGGGCAAGGGAGACGATGCCAGATGGTGTATGTTCACCGACATGAACAGCTGCAACATCACCAATAGTAATGGTCTTGCCGTCATGCGCCGTGATCACAGTGGTGGTTACGTCCTCAATCGTGTGAAACAGGCCAATAGCCCTTAGTATTAATCCTTCACCGCCTCGCCGGATAATGCCACCGCCGGTATTGGCATTATTTTCACTCAATGCACGGCTCACCTGATCCAGTGTCAATCGGTACTTGCGCAATGCGTTGGGATCAACGTTGACCTGAATTTCCTTGATGGTGCCACCAAAGCCGATTACATCTGCCACACCGGGTACCCGCCGCAATTCCGGACGGATCACCCAATCCTGAATGGCCCGGACTTCATACAGTGGCAGGTTCGGCGGAGCATCGACCACGTAGCGGTAAATTTCACCAACAGCAGTGGTCAGTGGAGCTAGCTCAGGGGTGATTCCTTCCGGCAAACTTACCGTTTGTAGTTTTTCCAGTACTTGCGCACGTGCCAGACGATCTTCGGCACCGTCGGCGAATGTCATGGTGACGACTGACAGCCCGGTAATGGAAACCGAGCGCAGCTGGGTCAGTTGCGGCACGCCGCTCATTTCCCGTTCAATCGGGATAGTGACACTGCGCTCGACTTCTTCCGGTGCCTGGCCGATGACTTGCGTGATGATTTGTACCTGTACATCCTGCACATCGGGAAATGCTTCGATAGGCAGTTCGATAAAAGCATGTATGCCGGCCACCAGCAGTGCTCCCGTCATCACGAGAATAAAAAGCCGCTGTTTGATCGAAAATGAGATAAGACGACTGAGCATTTTAGTTTCCAGCAGCAAGTTCTGAAGTCAGCAGCATGGTGCCGTCGATCACGACCTCTTCTCCGACTGCTACCCCTCCATTTTCCGGTTCGAGCCAGACAGATTCAGCATCCTGGAAGGCAATGCGGATACGGCGCTGAATAAATTCACCCGCATTAGTCTCAACGAATACGGTGGGATGAACCCCACCGGTAATGACTGATTCTGCCGGTAATTGAACTACGCTATCCGCTCGTGGATCGATCAACTGGGCACGGGCAAACATTTCTGGCCGTAGCGTGCCGTCCGGATTGTCTATTTCAGCGCGCACCTGTACTCGGCGAACATTCGGATCAAGTACGGGGGCAATACGGGTAATGGTGGCAAGGAAGGATTTTTCCGGAAATGCATCGAAGTTGAGCAGCAGTGGATTGCCGCTTTGTACCCGGCTGATTAATCGTTCAGGAACATCCACCAACACCCATAAATGCGATAGATTGGAAATGACAAATAAGGGTGCGGCCATATCCGGGCGAACTTCCAGGCCGGGGTTAGCCTGGCGATAAGCCACCGTACCGTCAATTGGTGCATATAACACCAATTTTTCATCCTGCATCTTGCCATCCGGTACCAGATTTCTTACCCGCAATTGTGCACGCTTAGCTTCTGCGGCTGCAATTTGCCAGTCCGCACGGGCGCTTTCCACATCACGCCGGGCGATGGCTTCACCGGCCCAAAGCTCGCGCGCTCGTTTATAAGTGAGTGATTTGTAGGTGGCATCTGCTTCTGCCTTATGAAGATCGGCGATGGCTGCCCCAAAATCAGGCGAATCTAATGTTACCAGTGGCGTACCAGCCTTAACCTGATCGCCAATCTCGACATGCAGCTGCAAGATACGGCCTGCCACAGCCGGGCTGATACGAGCAGTAAGGTTTTCTGCCAGTGCCAGCTTTGCAGCCAGTGGCTCACTGGCCGGCAGCATTGCCGAGACGGCAGGGCTGGTTTTAATGTAGGCAAGCTGAGGGGCTCCCGGCGGGAATAGCAGTTGATTCCGGGTGCGGTTTGATCCAGTATTTTCTGTCGGAGGCTGGATAACAGCCTGGCTGAAATACAAATAACCAGCAACACCTGTAATCACTATTGCCAGGGTAGCGGCAACCACTTTGATCTTGCATAATCGGAGTTTCATCATGAAGCGGGTTCCTGTTCCTTGGAGATGGTAGTTTCCAGTGCTGCATCCAGAGCGGCGCTTGCTTGTGCCAGATCACTGCGGGCTTGCAGTGTATCCAGCTCGGCAGTCCGCAGAATGCGCTGCGCATCCAGAAACTCCAGCGCGCTGATCGCTCCCTTGCTGAAAGCAAGCTCTGCTGCGCTGGCAGTACGGCGGGCAGCCGGTAGTGCTTGTTCCTGCAAGGCATGCCAGCGGTCGCTGGCATGTTGTAATTCATCGACAAGCTGGTTAATTTCAGCCTGGATGCGGGCGCGAATTGCTTCCAGCTGATCTTCGGCCAGAGCGAGCTCGGCATGAGCGTGGCGGATATCGCCCTCAAAGTAGTTGCCAAGAAACAATGGAATGGAAACCTCAAGACCAAGAGAATTGCGTGGTTGTGTCACATCGGCTGGTTGACGTTCATATTGGAGGCTGACAGTAACGTCGCGAGTGCGCTTTGCCTGTGCCAGCCCAACGTTATGTCGAGCGGCTTCCATTCGTGCGGCAGCGGCAAGTGTATCCGGACGCTGGGAAATAGCGGTGGTGATAGTGGCTGCGTCAGGCAATCTGGCTCTTTCTGCCGGCCAGTCGCCCCGAGTGACAAGCTGTAACGCATGGTTTTCGTCAGCTAACAAAATACCCAATGCAGTGCGGGCGCGTGTAAGCGTGCTTTCTGCTGTGCGCACACCCGCTCGGGCTCGGGCAGCATCGGTTTCGAAGCGCCCCAGATCAGCACCGGATAGATCGCCTGCTTGATAGCGGCGTCGAGCCAATTCCAATATATGCTCGGACTGGCTGGCAATAATGCCGCTCAGTTCAACGTGATGCTCAGCCAGTTTAAGTTCAAACCAAGCGCTGCGTGCATTGAACCGAGTTTGCCGCAGCGTATCGTCAAAATCGAACCGAGTAGCGGTGAGTTTACTGTCTGCTTGTGCCATACGGAGCGCTCTCTTACCACCTCGTTCAAAAGTCTGATCGATACGAATTTCGCTTTCGGTTGGCGTTCTGGAGCTGAATGCAGTAGTTGGGTCAGATTTAAGGTTTAAATGACTGGCATTAACCGCAAGTGTGGGGTTGGGAAAAGCAGCTGCATTGAGTGTTTCCGCTGCCGCAGCTTCAATATTTCGTCGGGCAAAGCGGAGATCGCGGTTACGAGTCAGCGCCAACTGCTCGGCTTCTTTCAGACTGACGGTAATATCGTAGGCTTGGCTGTTACCTGGGAGTACGGCCCACAAAGCAAGGATAAATAGCGCTGAACAGCGCATGACAGTCGATTTCCACATGAGGTAAATATAGACTGCTTCAACTTGCGTTTGCCTGACGAATTTCGGCAGGAAATAGAAACGAACAATGAAGCGGTATGGGGTGTCAGTGGTACGGTGTTGAAGCTCCAGGTATTATGCCGGGCGTAGTACAGACGGATCGTAAGGAAGCCGGTGTATGAATGATGGGATAGCTGATCAGAGAGTCTGTATCACAATATCGTATAACGGATTTTAATTACTTCCAGTTCTTCCAGGCCACCTGGTGTTTGCAAAGACACCACATCCCCCTCTCGTGCTTTCAGTAGTGCTCTGGCCAGCGGTGAAATCCAGCTGATACGGCCACAGCTGGGCTCCGCTTCATCCATACCGACAATACTGTATGTCTGCTCTTTGCCTTGTGCGTCGTATACCGTTACTGTCGCACCAAAAAATACCTGATCGCACTCGCCGCGTTGTGCCGGGTCGATGATTTCGGCATGGTCCATGCGCCTGGATAAAAACCGCAAACGGCGATCAATTTCACGCAAGCGCCGCTTGCCATAAATATAATCACCATTTTCTGAGCGATCACCGTTTGATGCTGCCCAGGATACAATCTTGACCAGTTCCGGGCGCTCCACTTTCCATAACTGATCAAATTCATCCTTCAATCGCTGATAGCCTCCCGGGGTAATATAATTCTTTACGCCCTGCGGCAGTTGCGGGGTGTCATCCAGCTCTTCCTCGTGGTCACTCTCTTTAGTAAAAGCCTTATTCACTATTCAATTCCCCCATCATTTTGTATAAACAAATACTGCTTTTGCAGACACTTTCAAATTAATCTGCCTGTTATACTCAAAGCCATGCAAGTCATCATTATCAGTGGATTGTCCGGTTCGGGAAAGTCAATTGCACTTAAGGCCTTGGAAGATTCAGGCTATTACTGCGTTGATAACCTTCCCGCATCGCTACTCGTTATCCTCATCAATCACCTGCAAACGCAGCATCATTCACATGTTGCCGTGGCAATTGATATGCGCAGCGGCGATAGTATTACTGTTCTACCCTGGCAGTTCAAAATGATCGATAAAAGCATTCGGACGGAATTTATTTTTCTGGATACACGTACAGATACGCTGATACAGCGCTTCTCTGAAACACGCCGCAGACATCCTTTGAGTGACAAAAATATCACATTAGAGGAAGCCATCCAGCACGAGCGTGAGGTGTTGGCGACCGTATCCGATCTTGGCCACCATATTGATACCAGCTCGTTAAGACCTAATGCGCTGCGGGCTTTTATCAGGGATTTCATCTCGGATAGCCGCGATCCATCTCAGCTAACGCTAATGTTCCAGTCATTTGGCTATAAACATGGTATTCCGTTAGATGCCGATCTGGTGTTTGATATACGCTGCCTGCCCAACCCCTTTTACGATCCGCATCTTAAAGAGTTGACTGGCCATGATCTGGAAGTCATCCGGTTTATGGAAGCCCAGCCCAATGCTGCAAAAATGCTCGGGGATATTGGCAGTTTCCTAGATACCTGGCTGCCTGTCTACATGCAGGATAATCGGGCCTACCTCACAGTCGCTATTGGCTGTACCGGGGGGCAGCACCGTTCAGTTTATTTTGCAGAAAAGCTCGCGTTACACTTCCGTGATGCTGCACGCGTCCTGGTACGTCATCGCGGCCTGGCAGAATATAACCAGTACTACGCGCGTAGATAATCTTCTCTATTTCCCAGCCAACGCTGCACGTGATGCTGTGCCTCATTTGGATAATCACGTAGTATCTCTTCCGCAACATTGCGCGCCATTTCCAGCAAATCGATATCTTCTTCCAGATCAGCAAATCGTAGCAGGGGTACGCCACTCTGACGGGTACCGAGAAATTCACCTGGCCCGCGCAACAGCAGATCCTGCCGCGCAATTTCAAATCCATCGTTATGCTCGAAAATAATCTGCAATCGTTTACGCGCCACTACGGATAATGGCCGCTGATACATCAGGATACAAATACCAGTAGCTGATCCACGACCGATCCGCCCGCGTAACTGATGCAATTGAGACAATCCCATGCGTTCAGCATGTTCAATCACCATTAGCGAGGCGTTGGGCACATCCACACCCACTTCAATCACGGTGGTGGCAACCAGTAACTGTACTGCTCCCTGGCTAAATTTCGCCATAATCGCAGATTTTTCGTCGCTACCCAGCCGGCCATGAATGAGGGCTATGCTTAGTTCAGGGAAAATCTGGCTCAATGTTTCATAGGTTTCCACTGCTGTTTTTAACTGTAATACCTCGGATTCTTCGATCAATGGGCAAACCCAGTAAGCCTGGCGGCCAGCCAGGCAGGCTTCACGGATGCGTGCAATAATTTCCTCGCGCCGATTGTTGTCAATCAACCTGGTCGCAACGGGCAATCTGCCGGGAGGCAATTGATTGATAACAGAAACATCCAGATCAGCGAAGTAGCTCATTGAAAGTGTACGGGGAATTGGGGTGGCGCTCATCATCAACTGGTGCGGTAGTGAGCTTTCATCTTCCCTTTTCATGCGCAAGGCAAGCCGTTGCCCCACCCCGAAACGATGCTGTTCATCAATAATGACCAACCCGAGCTGCTTGAATTGAACCGCCTCCTGAAATAATGCATGGGTTCCAATAATCAGCATGGTTGCACCACTTGCCGTTTTTGCCAGCTCTTGGCTGCGCAGGCTTTTTTTCTGACTGCCGGATAACCAGCCTACTTCTATCCCGAGCGGCACCAGCCAGCCGGACAACTTCCTGAAATGCTGCTCAGCCAGAATCTCTGTCGGTGCCATGACAGCAACCTGATAGCCATTTCCAATCGCCTGCAATGCAGCCAGTGCCGCCACCACTGTTTTGCCGCTGCCTACATCCCCCTGTAACAACCGCTGCATAGGGTAAGGCTGCGCAAGATCTGTGCTGATTTCAGCCACTACTTTATGTTGCGCCTCAGTCAGGCTGAATGGCAGTACTCCCAGCAATACCTGCTGCAAACTAACCTGTTGCGACAGAGTAGGCGCCTGCTGATTGCGCCGCTGGTGATAATGACAACGTAGAGAAATTTGCTGCGCCAGTAATTCGTCAAACTTGATCCGCTGCCAGGCTGGATGGGAACGTTGCTGTAATGATTCCATGGAAATATCAGATGGCGGGCAATGCAGCAAAGATAAGCTTTCCTCAAACGCAGGGAGTGGACAGGCAGACAGGATCGTTTCCGGCAAAATTTCACGCAGAAACTGCTTTCTTCGCAACCGCTCAAAAGCTTGTGTGATCAGCCGTATAAGTGTGCGTTGTGGCAATCCGGCTGTTACCGGATAAACCGGTGTCAAGGCAGTTGCCAGTGCCATGTTGTCACGCACCACCCGGCATTTCGGGTGCACCATCTCCATTCCATGAAAACCGGCACGCACCTCACCCAGTATTCGCAGCCGGGTACCTGGTGACCAGGCGGTTATCTGGCTAGCATAAAAATTTAGGAAACGCAGATAAAGCACACCGCTATCGTCACTTACCCTGTAAACGAGCTGCCGTCGCGGACTAATCAGCACTTCCTGTTCGGTAATCACCCCTTCTATTTGTATTGTATTTCCGGGAGCCGCTTCACTGATGGATGACAACTGTGTCTCATCCTCATAGCGCAGCGGCAAGTGCAGAACCAGATCGAAATCACTGAATAGGCCGAGTTTTTCAAGTTTTTTGCGTAATGCCTTATCCAGTGAGCTGAAAGATTGGGCAGCCAATGGAGAAAATGATGTGAGTAGTACGTAGGGTTTTACTTATCCAGTACCGCCACGGCATCCATTTCCACCAGTGCCCCGCGCGGCAATGCTGCCACGCCGATAGCGGCGCGTGCGGGATAAGGTTGGTTGAAATGCTTGCCCATGACTTCATTAACTCTGGAAAAATTGCCCAGATCAGTCAGATAAACATTCAGTTTGACGACATCACTCAGGCTGCCGCCACTGGCAACAATGACCGCCTTGAGATTAGTAATAACTTGTTCAATCTGTGCATCAATGCCGTGTACCATTTCCATGCTGGCTGGATCAAGCCCGATCTGACCGGAAAGATAGACAGTTTCCCCACCTGTTATGCAGACAGCCTGGGAATAGGTGCCGATTGCTTGTGGGGCATCATTGGTCTGGACAACAAATTTGCTCATTCTGACTCCTCAGTTAGTACGATAAAATGCAAAGGATTACGCCCATGTGGGTGCAACAATATTTTAATTCTTGTTAAGAGTAGATTCATGCAGAAACTTGTCATTCACGGGGGGTCGAAGCTCCATGGTGAAATCAGTATTTCCGGTGCCAAAAACGCAGCTTTGCCCGTATTATGCGCATCGCTACTGACTGCTGAACCATTTGCCATACAGAATATCCCGCATCTCAGGGATGTCACTACTATGCTGGCATTGCTTGAACAGATTGGTGTGCGCATTCTAACAAATGAACCAGGCACTACAGAACTGTCTGCGGCCAATATTACCAATCCAACCGCTTCCTACGACATGGTGAAAACCATGCGTGCCGCCATCCTCGTATTGGGTCCATTACTGGCGCGAACCGGACAGGCACATATTTCCTTGCCGGGTGGTTGCGCAATCGGCATGCGGCCGGTCGATCAGCATATCAAGGGACTGCAAGCCATGGGGGCGGAAATCAATATTGAGCAAGGCTATATCCTTGCTCAGGTGGGCCGCCTTTCAGGTGCACGTATCGCCATGGACGTTGTCACCGTTACCGGAACTGAAAACCTGATGATGGCCGCCACACTTGCTTCCGGCACGACCATTCTGGAAAATGCCGCCCGTGAACCTGAAGTGATTGATCTGGCAAATTGTCTCATCGGTATGGGAGCAAAAATAGAAGGAGCAGGCAATGACATTATCATTATCGAAGGGGTAGATCGTTTGCATGGTGGTTCACACGTCGTCATGCCTGATCGCATTGAAACCGGGACGTTCTTGACCGCAGTCGCTGCCTGTGGTGGTGACGTCACCCTGATCGGAACACGCGCAGATACACTTGACGTTGTACTGGGCAAGCTGGCAGAAGCTGGAGCAGACATTGATATAGGCGGGGATTGGATCCGATTGTGCATGCAGCAGCGGCCGCAACCGGTCAGTCTGCGCACTGCGCCCTATCCGGCCTTTCCTACCGACATGCAAGCACAATTCATGGCGTTAAACAGCATTGCCGGCGGCACCTCCATCATGACAGAAACAATTTTTGAAAATCGCTTCATGCATGTACAGGAGCTCACACGCCTGAACGCAGATATTCAGGTTGAGGGTAATACTGCGATCGTGCATGGCATTCCCCAGCTTGATGGTGCCAGTGTGATGGCAACCGATCTGCGCGCCTCCGCCTGCCTCATCATCGCCGGATTGATTGCGCAAGGCGAAACCATCGTTGACCGGATCTATCATCTGGATCGCGGCTATGAACAAATCGAACAAAAACTGGCGCAAGTGGGTGCACACATCAAACGCATAAATTAGAGCATCACAGAAAGATTGCCATGCAAACTGATCCCTGTATTGGACATTGCTCGCAACTTCATCCAATCAGTTCTACCGTGGGTGAGGTGGCAGTTACACGGACAAAGCTGTCAGAAGAGGGGGGTGACAGCCTGGATTATGCCCGGCAACTGCGCGGAGGGATAGACAATAGATCAGGTTTGCAGGGCGCTGCGCAGGGATTTTGCACAATCCACCATTTTTTGCAGAGCTGTCCGGGTTTCCGGCCAGTTGCGCGTTTTCAGGCCACAATCCGGGTTGACCCAGAGTAGCTTTGGATCAATATGGTGTGATGCCTTTTTCAGCAGCTCCAGCATTTCCGATGTATCAGGGATACGGGGAGAGTGAATGTCATATACTCCAGGGCCGATTTCATTCGGGTAGGAAAATTTTACGAATGCATCCAGCAATTCCATACGCGAACGTGAAGTCTCAATTGTGATGACATCTGCATCTAGTTCGGCGATGGCGGGCAGGATGTCATGAAATTCGGAATAACACATGTGGGTGTGGATCTGAGTTTCATCCTTTACCCCCGAGCTGGCAACGCGAAACGCCTTGACTGCCCAGTCAAGGTAATGCTGCCAGTCCTGTCTTCTGAGCGGGAGTCCTTCGCGAAAGGCCGGCTCATCAATCTGAATCATGCCGATACCGGCTTTTTCCAGATCAGTGACTTCATCACGAATTGCCAGTGCCAGTTGTAAAGCGGTATCTGCCCGTGGCTGATCATCTCGCACGAATGACCAGAACAGCATAGTGACTGGCCCGGTCAACATGCCTTTAACTGGTCTGCTGGTCTGGCTTTGGGCATAGCTGATCCAATCGACTGTCATGGCCTCAGGGCGATAGACATCACCATATAAAATAGGTGGTTTGACGCAACGGGAGCCGTAGCTTTGCACCCAGCCGTTTTCAGTGAAAGCATATCCCCACAGCTGTTCGCCGAAATATTCCACCATATCATTACGTTCGGGTTCGCCATGAACCAGCACATCCAGTCCGATTTCTTCCTGTTTGCGGATAGTCTCGCAAATTTCTTGACGCATGGCAGACAGGTATTCAAGATGACTTAGTTCATTTTTTTTGAATGCGGCGCGTACCTGGCGAATGGCGGAAGTTTGCGGGAAAGAACCAATGGTGGTGGTGGGCAACAGAGGCAGATTGAAGCGCTGCTGTTGCTGTTGTTTACGAATTGCAAAAGGATGCGTGCGCTGGCTGTCTCGTTCAGTCAGATGGTTAATTCTGTGATGAACCACCGGGTTATGGATGCGACAAGATGTCTTTCTTGATTGGTTGGCTTGATTGGAAGCAGTCAGTATCTCTTGGATTGATTCCTTACCCTGATACAGTCCGAGCCCGAGTGTGGCGATTTCTTCCAGTTTCTGAGTAGAAAAGGCTAGCCAATTTCTAATTTCTGGATCCAGTTTAGTTTCTAATGATAAATCTACCGGGCAATGTAGCAAGGAACAACTCGGGGCAATCCACAGATTGCCCTTAAATCGAGATACAGTTTGTGCTAAGTTTTCCAGTTTTTGTGATAGATCAGTGCGCCAGATATTGCGTCCGTCGATACAACCCAGTGACAGGATTTTGCTGGAGAAATTTCTGGTGAGGAATGATTCGAGTTGTTCCGGAGCACTGCTGAGGTCAATATGCAGGCCATCTACCGGCAAGTTCTCAAGCAATGCGAGGTGGTGATCAACCGCCCCAAAGTAAGAGGTGAGCAGCAAGCGACTGCCCGTATCATTTAGTGCACGATAGGCCTCTGTAAAACTATCTAGCCAGGGCTGCTCGAGATCAAGAGCGAGGATAGGTTCGTCAATCTGCACCCATTCCACACCCAGTGCAACAATTTGCTGCAGAATTTCGCGATAAACCGGCAGCAGGCTGGGAAGCAGATCCAATCGCTGAAAATCTGGCGTAATTTCTTTACCAAGATACAGGTAGGTCAGCGGGCCGATCAAAACAACTTTTGTATTTATCCCCAGCACTTTGGCTTCTTTAATTTCCTGGAACAGCCAGTCGGATGCCAGATGAAATCGGGTGTTGTGATCGAATTCAGGAACGATGTAGTGATAATTGGTATTGAACCACTTGGTCATTTCCATAGCTGGTTGATTAACAGTGCCACGTGCCATGGCAAAGTACAGATCAAGCGGAACCTGATCGCCGGTGTGCTCGAAGCGATGGGGAATTGCTCCCAGTAATGCGGTCATGTCGAGTATGTGATCATACAGTGAGAAATCTCCCACCGGGATCAAATCAATGCCAGATTTTTGCTGTGATAGCCAGTTGCTGGCGCGAATTTCGCGCGCAGTAGCCAATAATTGCGCAGCCTCACTTTGTCCTTTCCAGTGAGCTTCGAGTGCTTTTTTTAATTCACGTTGTGCACCGATTCTCGGGAAGCCGAGATTATGTGTCAGTATTTTCATTATATTTTCTCTGCATGATCGGAAAACCATCATTGTGTGGAATGCTCTATAATGAATCAAATGAAATGTTTTACAGATAATTATGAATAATTTTCATATATGCTTGAATTACGACATCTTCGCACATTGAATGCCTTAGATGAGACTGGCAGTATTTCACTGGCAGCGCAGCGTGTGCATTTGACTCAATCTGCGGTATCGCACCAGATCAAGGCGCTGCAAGAGCACTACCAGTTGCCGATTATTCAGCGCAGTGGCCATGCAGTACAGTTGACCGATGCAGGTAAGCGTCTGGTGCAACTGGCGGGGAAGATACTTGGCGAGGTTCAGTCAGCAGAGCGGGATCTGGCAAAAATATCGCAGCAGGCGGCAGGGAGTTTGCGGATTGTGCTGGAGTGTCATACCTGTTTCGACTGGCTGATGCCAATCATGGATGATTTCCGTCAACACTGGCCGGAAGTGGAGCTTGACCTGGTTTCTGGTTTTCATAGTGATCCGGTGTCGTTGCTTCGGCAGCAGGTTGCTGACGTGGTGATCGGTTCAGAGAACAAGCCACAGCAGGGGATCATTCATTTTCCATTATTCCGTTTTGAAATCCTGGCTGTGCTGGCCCCGGGGCATGTACTCGGGAGCAAACGAGTACTTGAAGCTGCTGATTTTGCGCAGGACGTACTGATTACTTATCCGGTTCCGGAAGAGCGGATAGATTTGATCCGGCAAGTGCTGATGCCTGCGGGTGTCAGCTGGCAGCGCCGAACAACCGAATTAACCGTGGCCATTTTGCAGCTGGTAGCAAGCCGGCGGGGGATTGCTGCACTGCCGGGATGGGGAATCAAAAATTATCTGGATTACGAGTATGTGATTGCCCGGCGTATCGGTACGAGTGGACTGTGGAGTGATTTGTATCTTTCAGTGCGGGAGCAAGATGCTTCGCTGCGTTATTTACGGGATTTTCTGGAAACGATTGACCAGGTTTGTTTTGCCAGACTGGATGGAATTAAGCCATTGAGCAAAAAAGGAACGAGGAAAAACTGAGAGCAAAGCGGGAAAAATAAGGGACTCAAGAAATCGGGCAATCCCCCTTAAACTGGGGATGATTGCCCGGCGTAAACTGTTGTAATCAGGCCAATATGGGATTAATGCAACGTAACTACTGCTTTTTCCTCGCAGATGAGATTGGCACAGTAATTTTCGTGAATACCATCCAGGAATTTCCACAGAGCATCACAAGCGCGGCGTGTGGCGGCCAGTACTTCGGCCTGTTTTTCCGGAGTATCAGCAAATCTTTCAATGATTGCCCATTCTGCTTGTGAATGGAAAATATCAGCTGTCTGGTGTACCGAGAAGAACTCATAATCCTCCGGATTTTTCATGTCATAGAATTTGGCCAGGCCGTCGATCTTGACAGCGGCAATATCAGGTACCTGGGATTCAAATGCATGTAATGCGGCCAATCCTGCATAAAAAGATTCGTTTATGCAGATGTCGCGAAAGGTTGAAACCAGATTTTCTGTTTCCGGCAATGCATCGGCTTTTGCCAGGCTGGCATCATTCGCGCCTAATGCAAAGGCAAATGCTTTCCACAGGGCAGGGTGATTTTTTTCTCCGTGTTCTTCATCGATCAGGTTTTTGAGGACCTCTTGACGCACGCTGATATCACCACAGTTTTCTTCGTTGTGAAAATGTGGGGTGTTGAAGTGAACTGCGCTGAGGTAGGTGGGTTCAGCCAATACATTATAAAAATATTGCTCAGCGTAGTGGCGCAGCTGCTCGCGGGTCAGCTTGCCTTCGGTCCAGGCGATGTAGAACGGATGTTGCAACAGATGCTTGCTTTGAATAATGGAATCAACTTGTTGTTTGAATATGTTTATAGCCATGAAAAGCTCCTGTTCAGAGTGGAATGAAATGTGATGCGCCGCTAATCATCGCCAATTCAGTAAATGAAGTCAATTTTATGCCAGAGAATTCTGTCGTTTTTGTACGCGTGGCATAGTAATAGAATTACGAAGTTTGCGCCGCGACGCGATGATAGAATAATCATTTTCCAATAAAAATCAGAGAGTAAATACTATGTTTTCAAAGAGTATGACGATTGAGCAGGTTGATCCGGATTTATGGCGAGCGATCCAGGGGGAGGTACAGCGGCAGGAAGATCATATCGAGCTGATTGCCTCGGAAAATTATGCCAGCCCGGCTGTTTTGCAGGCACAGGGCACTGTGCTGACCAACAAGTATGCCGAAGGATATCCGGGCAAGCGGTATTACGGAGGATGCAAGCATGTAGATATCGTCGAACAGCTTGCCATTGATCGCCTGCGGGCGCTGTTTAATGCCGAATACGTTAACGTGCAGCCGCATTCCGGTTCCCAGGCAAATGCTGCGGTTTATTTGTCCGCGCTGAAGCCGGGCGATACGCTTCTGGGGATGTCACTGGCGCATGGTGGCCATTTGACGCACGGCGCACCAGTCAATATGAGTGGCAAGATATTCAATTCAATTGCTTACGGTCTGGATCCTGAAACTGAAGAGATTGATTACACAGAGCTGGAGCAGCTTGCGCATGAGCATAAACCTCGCATGATCGTTGCTGGCGCATCTTCCTATGCACGAGTAATTGACTGGCAAGCTTTCCGCAAAATTGCCGACAACGTAGGTGCCTATCTGTTTGTGGACATGGCTCATTATGCAGGGCTGATTGCTGCCGGTTATTATCCCAATCCAGTGGGAATCGCCGATTTTGTTACCAGTACCACGCACAAAACACTACGTGGCCCGCGTGGTGGCGTGATCATGGCTAAGCCTGAGCATGAAAAAGCACTCAACTCAGCAGTTTTCCCGCAGACACAGGGTGGCCCACTGATGCATGTGATCGCGGCCAAGGCTGTGGCTTTCAAGGAGGCAGCCAGCCCGGCATTCAAGGATTATCAAAAGCAGGTAATCGAGAACGCGCGTGTCATGGCAAGAGTATTACAACAGCGCGGCTTGCGGATTGTATCCGGCCATACTGATTGCCATATGTTTCTGGTGGATTTACGCGCCAAAAATCTGACCGGAAGGGAGGCGGAGACTGCATTGGAAACCGCGCACATCACCGTCAATAAAAATGCAATTCCGAATGATCCGCAAAAACCGTTTGTAACCAGCGGTGTCCGAATTGGTACGCCGGCGATTACCACACGCGGATTTAAGGAACTTGAATCCGAGCAGCTTGCAAATCTGGTGGCAGATGTGTTGGAAGCTCCGACTAATGAGGCGGTGCTGGATCAGGTTGCCAGAGAAGCACAAGCTTTGTGTGCAAAATTTCCGGTGTATGGAAATTGATTATTTTGTCTTGTGCACCAGGTTTCTGTGTCGGCTATCCGGTTCCAGTTACCTGTAATTTTGGAGGTACAGAGCAATGCGATGCCCGTTCTGCGGTGCTGAAGATACCAGCGTAGTCGATTCGCGTGTCAGCGAAGAAGGTTCCAGGATCAGACGCAGGCGACAATGTACGGCCTGCGGAAAGCGCTTCACAACGTATGAAACAGTTGAGGTGCGTTTTCCACAGATTATCAAGCAGGGCGGTAATCGCGTTGAGTTCAACCGGGAAAAGCTCTACACCAGTTTTGCCCGGGCGTTACACAAGCGCCCGGTTCCGGTTGGGCAGGTAGATGCCGCAATAGAACGTATTCTGCAGAAACTATTGGGAGGCGGGGCACAAGAAATTTCATCGCGCACAATTGGTGAATGGGTCATGCAAGAGCTGTACAAGCTGGATAAGGTAGCCTACATCCGCTTTGCTTCTGTGTATAGAAGTTTTGAAGATGTAGGAGATTTTCAGGAGGTAATCCGGGAGGTTCAAGCCTCTCCATCAAGCCTGGACGATGAGCCACCAGGCTAACAAATGACCAAGAGAGATTATTATGATCAATCATCAAATGAATTACATCTCTGGAAGCCGTTTGCGCAAAAGTTTGCATCTGATGATGGGCGTGCCGGAGTATAGCGTCTATGTTGAACACATAAGCAGCGTGCATCCCGAACAGACGATCATCGTAAGAGAAACTTTTTGAGAATGTCTGGACGCACGTTATAGCAGCAGGGGCAGATTCTATCGCTACTACTGATCTCAATTGTTTATTTTGAACAAATGGCGTGAATGCTGTTTTACCTTGATGGTGTCGAAACGATTCAGTAAACTGCCAAACTGTGCAATTTTCTGTTCGATTTTTTCAACCTGGATTTCAGGAAAACGGTGATCGTGGTAAGACAGCCGGTTTGGTCCGGGACGACGCATATTCAATTGAGTCAGTGTGGCTTTGAGGTTTGCGAGTGCCCATCCTGTCAGATACGTTGGAGCAGAGCTGGCCGGTGGTTGAGACTGGCCGTAACCGCTTTCTTCTAGTACATCGATGATACGTTCGCATGCGAGACGGTCGCTTTGTGCTGCCAAATAGTAATCAATGAGCGCCTTGCGTTCTTTACCTCCAGCAGTGCCCAGATCACCGTTCAAGATTCGAGACAGGGTACCCTGGAGTTCGTTGAAATTGAATGACTGGTAACTCAGCCGGGTAGGCAGGCCCTGGAAATCGTAGTCGTAATATTCATTGAAAGTCGCAAGATAGGAAATGGCTGGAACTCCCAGAGCATAGGCTTCCAGACCAGTGGTACAGCCATTGTGCACCATTGTTTTCGAAGCCAGAAGCCAGGGGATGACATTGCCTTCGTTCGTGACCTTGACACGCTGGCATTGAGCAGCAATATCGTGATAAACCCGAAAATTTTCACTCGGGTGGGGCCGTACCACGATCGTTACATCCGGGAATGTCCGTTCCAGTGCCGGGATGAGTTGCTTGAAATCTTCCAGTATGGCTTTCTTGTGATGCCACAGGCCTTCGGCGAATTCTTCACTCATGCCGATCCCGGCCTGTCCGCGCCGGGATTTTTTATCTCCACCCTTTGTCGGAACGAACAGGCCGATACCGGGAATGAAAGGATTGACATCAGTGAAATTGGTGTTGATGAGAATGAAATCACCATACAAATTACGTAGACGCTCTACCTCTGCTGCGAAATAGGCGCGTATCTCGGGCCGCAGGATATCTCCGCGCGGATTTCCAGTCAGGTGAATAGGCAGATTCTCCGGAAATTGTGGATATTGTTGAAGCAGATCGATATTTTCCTGGCCCCAGGCAAAAACATGCGAAACATTTCTGATCGTAGTGGGAGATAACCGTAGCGTGTAATAAGTGTCGGCCGGCGGGTGGACCAGTGCTTCTTCTTCCCAGGCAACGATTTCATGTCCGAGCATGCGAATTATCCTGAACATGGAATTACTCAGACTGCGCATGCTTTTTGCTAGATAGATGCCGCGCGGTAGTGACGCGATTTCAAAATGAATAAAGGCCCGCGAGCCGATGATCACCGGAAACCCGCGCTCAGCTGCTACGCATGCCAGCAGGAGTTTTGCATCCAGTTCACGCACCTGGTTTTCGACAGGAATGATAAGAGTTGAAGCAGAAAGGGAAGCCATGGTTCGGTCAGATCGGAATAGGTTGGCAGTAGGGGCTTATGGAATCAGCAGGTAATTTACCTGGGAGAATTGATCATATATCAAATATTCGGAAGCCGAGAGGAATGATTATTACCAGCTTTGAATCGGTTCTGAATCTACCTAGAAACCGGTTTTTTCCAGAAACGCCAATGCTGACCAGAACCCTTCTCCTTTATTTTTATGGCCCTGCCAGATTTCAGGTATGAACTGTATTCCGGGAGCATGTTGGTTCAACTGATCGTGCAGCAAGGCGAAATCCACATCACCATGGCCAATCTGCACTCCTTCACCATCTATTCCCTTGGCATCGACTATGTGCAGATGGATAGTATGAGGCAGAACTTTCTTGAGGAATGCGCTGAAATCCCACTGATAATAGTTGCAGGCCATCATGGAGTGTGAAACGTCGAGGCAGATATGATGGCCAGTTTTCTCGCAAAATACCGCGATCTCATCCGGATCGACAAAGAGATTATGGTGACTCTGCCCCCCAAAGTGCCAGGGAAAAGGGGGCATGGTCTGAATGGCCAGTCGAATGGAATTCAGGTCGATTTCGCCCAGCGCTTTGGCCACCCTGTCGTAAAGTTTCGTGCGTGCTTCAACTGGCAGGAAATTCTGCGGTGACCAGCCTCCGGCATTGAGTACCAGTACCGGTCTGGGTGTCGACGGAAAATACTGACGCAACTCGCTCGCTACCGCTGTTGTACGTTTCAGTTCGGTAATGGAATGTGCCCGGTAATCTTCATCGTCGTTTGCCAGATCGAGAATATGATCACCAGCGAACAATTCCGGACTGTGCACGGCATAACCGATTGGCAATGGATCAGAGAAATAGTCAGAGAGCTTCACATCCAGATCGTGGTAACTCAGATGAAACTCAATGAAATCGATTTTCATTCCTTCGGTCAGTGCCTGGTAATCGTGATAACGTGCTGGGATTCCGTAGGGACGTGAAAAGGTATAGTGTTGTTTTTTAGCTGATTGTGGCGTGATATCTGTTTCAAAGAAGAAATCCCCGGCCTTAAAATCGTGCTGTGCCACTTTGCCTGCCAGCTCATCAATGCGATTGGGTTGCAGACCCTGCCCGGGGCTTTTCACCACGATCATGCTGCGTTTGATGAGTTGTCCTTGCGAAAGATCGCAATTGATTACCAGGCTTTTAGCCAGATTTTCACGATTGATCATTTCCCCCTGGGTCAGTGCCCGTTCACCACCTTGTCCCATGGCCTCTTCAATATTGCGAATCTGTTGCACCATTTCCGTAAATTCTGCTGGTAATAAACTGACTTTATGGTCATTGCCTTCCATACCACGGTTGACAGTAAAATGTTTTTCCACGATGCGCGCTCCAAGGGCAACGGCAGCCAGAGGCACCGCAAACCCGCGTTCATGGCCCGAATAGCCGACCACCGTACCTGCCAGCTGCTTTAAATGCGGCAGGTAGTTGAGGTTTACATCCTTGAAGGGGGCAGGATAGGTCGAATTGCAGTGCAGCAAGGCAAAGGGGGCACCCAACCGGCGCAGCAGACTCACCGAGCCCTTGATCTCTGCTTCTGAACTCATGCCCGTGGAGCAGATCAGCGGTTTACCTGTTTTAGCCAGCGCTTCCAGCATTTCATAGTTGGTAAAATCGGCTGAAGCCACTTTAAAGGCTTCCAGTCCGTATTCTTCCAATACACGGACACTCACCATATCCCAAGGCGTGCACAAGGGCAGAATATCCTGCTGCCTGCAATAATCGAATATCTGACAAAGTGCATCATGGCTCAACTGGAATTTATTGAGCAGATCCAGCGTGTATTGTGATCCCAGGTCATAACCCACCTCTGCATTCCTGCCCTGATTCGAATACAACGAGGAAAGATCACGCATCTGGAATTTGACACAATCGGCCCCGGCTTCCACCGCTAGGTTTACCAGTTCTTTCGCAAGGCCGATATCCCCATTATGATTGTTACCGACTTCGGCGATGATAAATGTGGGGTTTTGGTCGGCAATCAGGAAATCCCCGATCTGGAGCCCTGTAGCTGATTTTCGTGCCAGGGCGACAAAACGCCCTTGTTCGTCGATCAGCGGGATGATGTCGCGTTTGTGATCAAAATAGTCTGCAATCTGATTCTGGGATTCGGCAACGGGCCGGGCGATGAAATTACGATTCATCACATGATCGATCGGCAGATTCAGATCAAATTCGGTCGCCTGGGTCATCCAGCGTCGCACGTCACCGTCGCTGACTGCCCCGATTAATACGCCGTTATCCTGCACAACGAAAACGATCCGGGACTGGTTATCATTGATGTGTTTCAGGGCATCGAGAATACTATCCCCAGAAAAAACCAGATAGTCCTTGATCCTTTTTTCAATACGCATGCTGCAAATCCTGTTCGGTGAAGATTATGATTGCCGGGTCTGTATGACAGGGGATATAAAGAATTATACCGATGGAGTATGTCAATACTACTTGAGGCTTATGTGGTGATTTTCTTTTGAATGTAGATCTTGAATTGTAACCATTTTATGGTTCATGTGCAGCAGGCGTACTTCAACAGTAGAATTACCAGTCATTTTTACATTTATCAGTTGGAAGGCTGGTAGCCGGTTTGTAAAATACCAACTTGTGAATCATCAGAATTTGACTTCACCCATTTATTTGTTTATTTGATACCTGATTTGATAAATTTCAGCCAATGTTAATTTATTCCCTCATCCCCGCGCGAGGCGGGTCAAAAGCTGTTCCGCATAAAAATATCCGGTTTTTATGTGGCAAGCCGCTGATTGCCCATTCAATTGAAGTTTCGCTCAGATCACCTTCTATTCAGAGAACTTTTGTCAGCACCGATTCGAAGAAGATTGCAGAAATTGCAAGAAATGCCGGAGCGGAGGTTCCTTTTTTGAGACCGGTTGATCTGGCACAGGATGATACGCGGGATCTGCCGGTATTCCTGCATTTTTTGAGCTGGCTGGAGCAGCGCCATGTGCCTCTTCCTGATGCCATTTTCCAGTTTCGGCCCACTTCTCCTGCGCGCAGGGTTGAAAAAATAGAGGAAGCGGTCGGACTGCTGAAAAAACATCCAGATGCTGATTCCGTCCGTGGAGTGACCGAACCGGCGCAGAATCCTTACAAGATGTGGACCATCGGTAATGATGGTTTTATGCAGGCTCTGCTGAGTATTCCTGGTGTCCCGGAGCCTTTTAACGAACCAAGGCAGCGCTTACCCGAGGTTTACTGGCAGGTCGGTTATCTGGATCTGATACGTACCCGGACGATTCTGGAGAAGCAATCACTCACAGGTGCCCACATACTGCCATTGAAGATCGAAAGCGGGGATTCGATCGATATCGATGATGAATTCTCGTTCCAGCTCGCTGAATTTCTAATGGAAAAACGGGGGATCATCCGTTGAAGGCTCTGGTAGTCGGACTGGGCTCCATCGGAGTCAGGCATCTCAATAATCTGCATGCACTCGGGGTTCGGGAATTGGGCGCAGTGCGTACTCGCAATCTGCCACCTCCCGCACAGATCATTCCGGAAGATGTACAATTGTTTCAGAGCCTCGATCAGGCACTCAAACAAAACTTTGATCTGGTCGTGGTGGCCAATCCGACTTCATTACACCTGAAAACGCTTATCGAAGCGCTCAAGGCAGGGTGTCATGTCTATGTGGAAAAGCCTGTCGCGCACGAAAAACGGTATCTGTCCGGATTGACACGTTATGTTGATCCACGCGGATCTCGCGTACTGGTCGGCTGCCAGCTCAGGATGCATCCCGGATTACGGAAGATTGAGGCGTGGATGCGGGAAGGCAGATTGGGAAAAATCTATTCCGTACAGGTCGATCTAGGGGAATATCTGCCTGACTGGCATCCTTGGGAGGATTATCGGCAGAGTTATGCCGCACGGGCTGATCAGGGTGGAGGCGTCATACTTACACTGATCCATGAACTGGATTATTTATACTGGCTTTTCGGTAAGCCAAAACATGTCTTTGCTATTGGCGGACATCGAACCTCTTTGGAAGTGACGGCAGAAGATACCGCACTCATCTCGTTTGAAACGGAACAGGGGATCTGTGTTCAGCTTCGCATGGATTACTGGCGTAAACCACCGGTCCGGCATATGAATATCGTGGCTGAAAAAGGGATCGTTGACTGGGATTATCCTTCGCGTCTCACTACGCTGAAGCAGAATGGGCAGGTTGTGGAAGCAGTGGCTCTGGTGCCTTCCTGGGACCGGAATGAGCTTTTTCTGTCAATGATGCAAAAATTTATCGAAGGTATTCCCGGCGGATCGATTCCGCGAGTCACTTTACAGGAGGGTATGGATGTGCTGAATATAGCGCTTGCAGCCAGAAAATCTCTTCAGACCGGACGGCAGGTCAGATTATGAATCAACCTTACAAAGGTACCCCTTTCGATTTGACCGGCCGCGCGGTACTTATCAGCGGTGCAACCGGGCTTCTTGGCACGGAATTCGCGCTTGCAGCAGCTTCAGCTGGTGCGGACCTGGTACTGGGTGATCTGGATGGTGACAAGCTGAAATCATTGGAAAATGAAATAACTGCTTCATACCCGGATACACGAATCCTGGTGCGGACTCTGGATGTCACTTGTACGGATTCATGCCAGTCCATCGCGCAGTCATGTGAAAACTGGTTTGGCCGGCTCGATGCAGTGATCCACAGCGCTGCAATCGACCCAAAATTTGAGAAAGATTCTGATACTTCCCGTTTTTCAAAGTTTACTGAATTTCCTTTGGCACTTTGGCAGACGTCACTGGATGTTAATTTGACCGGTGCGTTTCAGCTGGCTCAGGCTACATGCCGCATCATGGAGAAATCCGGCAAGGGATCCATCGTTTTTCTTGGATCCAATTACGGTCTCGTTGGGCCGGATCAGCGTATCTACAAAAAGGCAGGGCAGGAGATACAGACGTATAAACCGGCAGTCTATTCGGTGTGTAAGGCAGGATTGCTGGGACTCACAAAATTTCTTGCCGCCTATTACATGTATACGTCGATTCGTATCAATCTGCTTACGCCCAGTGGAGTTTGGAACAAACATGACCCCGAGTTTATCGGTAGCTATTCGTCGCGAACCATTCTGGGACGTATGTCAGAAAAAGATGAGTATCGAGGAGCAATTATTTTTTTGCTTTCGGATGCATCCAGTTATATGACGGGTGCAAATCTGGTCATTGATGGAGGGTGGACAGCATTGTAGGTATTTCTCTGTATATCCATTTCAGTTATTTCTAGATTATCCTCCACACTACCCCGGTTTTCTTTTATTGATCCGAACCACATATATGCACAGCTAAATCTGCGATAGTTGGCATTTTGTACTTATTAATGAATTATTTGAGATGGCAGTAGAGAAATTAGTAGCACCGTTACAACCAAGTCTACATATTAATATTTTTCGGGGTGGATAAACAATGTTGTCATATAAGCTATATAGCTGGAATTGATTTTACAGAGAAGCAGATTTTATATGCCATCTTGATCGGGCAAAAGTATTATTTTTGCGAATTTCCTCTTCCCGACCTGGGCAATAACTGTCGTATTGACGGGAACAGTTTGGGTTTTGTCACTGACCTTGTTGCCATTGAGCTTTACGCCACCCTGTTCAATCATACGCAGGGCTTCACTGGTACTGGCGGTTAATCCAGTCAGCTTGAGCAGTTGAGGTGCAGCCAGCTCTGTGCCTTGAACATACAGTTTCTTTTCTGGAATATCATCAGGAATGGCACCTTTTCTGAAACGAGCATCAAAATCTTCTGTAGCTTGAATAGCAGCTGTTCGGCTATGAAAGCGCGCCACAATTTCCTGTGCAAACTGCACCTTGATGTCACGCGGATTTCGGCCTGCTTCCACTTCAAGCTGCCACTGGTGTATGGTGTCCAGTGATTCAAAAGACAGTAATTCGATGTAACGCCACATCAGGGTGTCGCTGATTGACATCAGCTTGCCGAACATTTCAGTAGGCGATTCATTAATACCGACATAGTTGTTGAGCGATTTCGACATTTTCTGGATACCATCCAGCCCTTCCAAAAGTGGCATGGTCAGTATGCACTGCGGAGATTGGCCGTAGTGCTTCTGTAATTCACGCCCTACCAGCAAATTGAATTTTTGATCAGTGCCGCCTAGTTCGAGATCGGTTTTCAGCGCTACTGAATCGTAACCCTGCACAAGCGGATAAAGAAATTCATGGATGGCGATCGGCCGATTCTCGTGATAGCGCTTGCTGAAATCATCCCGTTCAAGCATGCGTGCGACGGTATAAGTGGAGGCCAGTCTGACCAGGTCAGCTGCACTGAATTTATCCATCCAGGTTGAATTGAAAACCACCTCTGTTTGCTCAGGTTTAAGTATCTTGAATACCTGAGATGTGTAGGTTTCTGCATTTTGTGCAATCTGCTCACATGTCAGCGGTGGGCGCGTGGCGTTTTTGCCGCTGGGGTCGCCGATCATTCCAGTAAAGTCACCAATCAGGAACAGGATATGGTGGCCAAGCTCCTGAAGCTGGCGCAGTTTGTTCAGCAGAACGGTATGCCCCAAGTGCAGATCCGGTGCGGTAGGATCAAAGCCGGCTTTGATCCTTAGGGGTTGATTTTTGGTGAGTTTTTGTGTGAGTTCTTCCTCAATCAGCAGCTCCTGACAGCCCCGTTTGATTACTTGAAGTTGATGAATAATTGACTCAGACACGGCCAGCCAGTAAAAAATCAGTCGTCATTATATTTATGCTTTTCCGTGTTAGACTTGAAAAATTTCCAACAGACGAATAGGAGTGATGGCATTTGATTTACTACCAGTCACCTCGTAAAAGAAAAAGCATTCTAGCGCAAAAACTCACTGTTTTCGCACAAAAAAAGGTACGTTGGATCACCATCTTGTCCAGTTTACCGTTATTCGGGATGGTTACCGCTTTTGGAATTGTCCCCGATTCCTCCTTTCAGGAAATACCCAATAAAAAAATAGTTCGTGCCTTGCCATTGCCGGAAGAGTTTGCATCTTCTGATCCTGAAATGACTTTCTGGCATCAGGAAAGTATACGTCGGGGAGATACCATTTCGGCGATTCTTGCTCGTCTTGAAATCAGTCAAAAAGACAAGAATCGCTTTCTAGATACTGTCCGGGGGAGTCGGGCGATGAGCCAGCTTAAGCCGGGGGAAATCATTCATGCGGAAACCCGGCCGAACGGAGAATTGTTAACACTGCGCTACTTTTACGGAAATGGTGAGCAGTTTCAGGTCGAAAAAATCGATGGGACATTTGAGCTGAACGAGCAGTCAGCTGAAGGTGATACGCGTGTCCTGGTGGGTTCGGGAGTGATCAGTTCATCATTGTTTGCAGCCGTTGACAAGGCTGACTTACCGAGCACAATCGCCTCCCAGATGATTGATATATTTTCCAGTAGTATTGATTTTCACCGTGATGTCCGAAAGGGTGATCGTTTTACGGTTGTTTATGAATCCGCACAGGATGAAAGCGGGAAAACACAAGTCGGGCGTGTGCTTGCGGTAGAGTTTTTCAACAAGGAGAAATCCAGGCGCGCTGTCTATTTTCGGCCACCGGGTGAGGAGGGCGGTTATTATACGCCAGAGGGAGAAAGTCTGAGCAAACCATTTCTGATGGCACCTTTAAAGTTTTCCCGGATCAGTTCTGGGTTTACTCATGCGCGCTACCATCCCATCTTGAAACGCTGGCGAGCCCACAGAGGGATTGACTATGCTGCTCCGACCGGAACACCCGTGATGGCGACAGCAAATGGTACTGTTGAGTTTAAAGGCAAGCAGAGTGGCTATGGTAATCTGATTATACTCAAGCATGATGCTCAATACAGCTCTGCATATGGCCATTTATCGGGCTTTAATAGAAAATTGCAGAAAGGAATGCGCGTCAAACAAGGCGATATTATTGGCTTTGTTGGATCGACCGGGATGGCGACCGGCCCCCACCTTCATTATGAGTTGCGGGTAAACGGGGTTCAGCGCGACCCTTCTAAAATCGTAATGCCAGCAGCACAGCCCGTCAGTAAAAAATATTATTCGGCTTTTCACAGACAAACCAGGGAACTAACTTCCCGGCTTGATTTGCTGCGCAATACCAGCTTTGCTGCATTGAACTGATTCAGCCTGGATAGTCGTCTATAAAGTCAGGTGAAATGTATTACATCGGCATTATGTCAGGTACCAGTTTGGATGGTGTCGATGCAGTACTGGTAAATTTCTCCGGATCGTCATTTTCACTCATTGATACCTGTTATGTTCCTTACGATCCGTTTCTTCAGGCGGAATTATTAGGCCTGAATCAGAGCGGTGAAAATGAATTACATCGCGCGGCTTTATCAGGTAATCGATTATCAAGGTTATATGCAGAAGCGGTGGTGTGCTTGCTTGAAAAAGCCAAGGTTGATTCCGGAGGGATTGTGGCGATCGGCTGTCATGGACAAACCATCAGACATTGTCCACAATCGGAGTATATGTATAGTATCCAGCTGGTGAACGGCGCTCTGCTGGCGGAGTTGACAGATATTACTGTTGTAACGGATTTCAGGAATCGTGATATTGCTGCCAACGGGCAGGGGGCGCCACTGGTTCCTGCATTTCATCAGCAGATGTTTTCTCACTCGGATGTTCATCGTCTAATCATTAATATTGGCGGAATTGCCAATATTACCAGCCTGCCTGTTAAAAATAGCGTAAGTGGTTTTGACTGCGGCCCCGGAAATATGTTGATGGATGCTTGGTGCTTGCAGCATACAGGCGAGCGCTATGATCAAAACGGATTATGGGCAAAGTCAGGCAAAGTGATTGACTACCTGCTGAAAGATCTGTTGAGTTTTCCGTATTTCTCAATGCCGCCCCCTAAAAGTACAGGCAGGGAGACATTCGATCTTAATTGGTTGCTGTCTTATTTGACAGGTAAGGAAGCTGCACAGGATGTTCAATCCACGTTACTGCAACTGACTGTACAGACAATTGCCGACTCGATACGAGCTTACTATCCAACAGCCCGTGAACTCTATTTGTGTGGGGGAGGGGCGCATAATGAGACCCTTGTTGCTCGGCTACAGCAGGAATTACAAGATCGCGAGATCAGGAAAACCGATGTGTTAGGTATCGATGCTGATTGGGTGGAGGCGTGTGCATTTGCATGGCTGGCGCGACAATCAATTGAACGCACTCCTGGAAATCTTCCCGCCGTGACCGGCGCAACCGGTAGGCGGGTACTGGGCGCGATTTATCCTGCCTGAAAATTCTTTCAGACCGAGAATGAGGAGCCACATCCACAGGTACTGGCTGCAGCTGGATTCTTGATGACAAATTGTGCACCCTGGGCATTTTCCTGATAATCGATTTCCGCTCCCAGCAGATATTGAACGCTCATTGAATCCACCAGGAGCCTAACTCCTTGCTTTTCTATTACAAAGTCATCTTCATTGATAATTTCATCAAATGTAAAACCGTATTGAAATCCGGAGCATCCCCCTCCGCTGACGAAAACTCTCAGTTTGAGTGCCTGGTTTGCTTCTTCTTCAATCAGTTCTTTTACCTTGCTGGCAGCGCTATCGGTAAAAAATAACGGGGGTTGAACTGTATTTGCTTCTTCATGGGTTATCGTGTTCATTTTATTCACTTATTTATGTAACTGATTATTCTGATATTAAGCGATTACTGCTGCTTTGGTGGTTCTGAAATTTATCTGTACCCTCTTTGCCAGACAGCAAACTGAGGATTATGTTCAGCATAGACTGTAAGTATCGTTTTGAATGGCTGAGCACTATGCTACAGCCAAGCTCCCCATGGCAACATCAGTTACACTGTTTTCTTTTGAATAAATTCAATCTTGTAACCATCCGGATCTTCTATGAAAGCAATCACGGTAGTTCCATGTTTCATCGGTCCAGCCTCTCGCGTGACGCGACCTCCCAGGTTTCTGACCTTTTCACAGGCTTCGTAGGCATTGTCTACTTCGATTGCAATGTGTCCAAAACCTGTTCCGAGATCATAATGGTCGATTTCCCAATTATGCGTCAGCTCCAGAACGGTACCTTCCGCTTCACTTTGATAACCGACGAATGCCAATGTGAACTTTCCTTCTGGGTAATCCTTACGGCGCAGAATTTGCATTCCGAGGACATCGGTGTAAAACTGGATCGAACGCTCCAGATTACCTACTCTCAACATGGTATGAAGAATGCGCATTATATTTTCACCATTTCAAAATCTTCTTTTCGTGCACCACATTCCGGGCAAGTCCAGTTCATGGGAATATCTTCCCAGCGGGTTCCGGCAGGAATACCATCTTGTGGCCATCCTTCTGCTTCATCGTATATAAAGCCACAAATCATGCACATATAACGGTAATAATCCTGGTTACTTTCTGTAGTCATAATAGATAAGTAGATTTGCTTAAGTTAAAATAACATTTTACGGTATTAATGCATGTCACTACCACCTCCAATTGTACTATCCTTCGCTGCCAGTGACCCAAGCGGGGGCGCCGGTATTCAGGCGGATATACTGACTCTTGCCGGAATGGGCTGTCATCCACTCACTGTACTCACAGCCGTAACTGTCCAGGATACAACCGGTGTCGAGGACATATTTGTGATGGATGCTGAATGGGTCATTGATCAGGCAAGAACCGTGTTGCAAGATATGCCGGTACAAGCATTCAAGATTGGGATGCTGGGCAGTGTTGAAATTGTCGCAGCTATTGCTGAAGTTATATCGGATTATCCGGATATTCCACTGGTACTTGATCCAGTACTGGCTTCCAGTCGTGGCGACATGTTTGCCAATGAAGAAGTAATTTCTGCCATGCGTGAGATGTTATTTTCCCAGGCGACAATTATTACCCCTAACAGTTTTGAGGCCAGGCGTATTGCGCTTGATCACGAAGATGATCCGGAAATACTGGGTTTGAAGCAAAGTGCAGATCAATTGTTGCAATGGGGTTGCAGTTACGTGCTTATCAAGGGAGCTCATGAAAATACACCGCAAGTGGTTAACGTACTTTACGATGTCAATGGTATCGTCCGGTCCGATGCATGGCAGCGCTTGCCTGGATCGTTTCATGGCTCAGGGTGCACCTTGTCATCCGCAATAGCGGCTTCACTTGCTCATGGTATGTCAATTACGGACAGCGTCTACGAGGCACAGGAATTTACTTGGCATACGCTCAAGGCAGGCTTCCGCCCCGGAATGGGACAATATATACCAGACAGATTTTTTTGGATGGAAAGTGATAATTTGGAAGAGGAAGCCGGCGGCTCCGATGATTGATCCTCCTATGGATCGGATTAAGGTGAGCGGCCTTTATGCAATCACGCCTGATATTGAAAATATCGATCGGCTGTGTGAGATGGCTTATCACGTATTGGCTGGCGGCGTAAGCTGGCTTCAGTACAGGAATAAAAAGGCCAACAGTCGGCTGCGATTGATGCAGGCCCTGGAAATTCATCTTCTCTGCAAGCAGTTTCAAGTTCCCCTGATTATTAATGATCATATGGATTTAGTCATGGAGATCGATGCCGAAGGTTTGCACGTGGGTGGAGAAGATACTTCTGTGGCGGCAGCTAGACACTATCTCGGTCGGAATAAAATCATTGGCGTCTCCTGCTACAATCAGCTCAGTCATGCAATTGAAGCTGAAAAGGCGGGAGCAGATTATGTTGCATTTGGTGCTTTTTATCCGTCAATGACTAAAGTTGATGCATATCAGGCGCCGATTCATCTGCTTGATGCTGCAAAAAAAACGTTGAATATTCCCATTGTGGCAATCGGCGGCATCAATCTGGACAATGCCGAGGCGCTGATTGCCCGTGGATGTGATGCCGTTGCTGTCAGTCAGGCGCTGTTCAGCGCACAAGATATCCAATCTGCTGCCCGGCATTTTTCAAAGCTATTCTGTTGAACCATCAATTTCGATAACTTTTAAGCAAATATTCCAATGACGATCACTAATCAACAATTGTTCGAGCGCTCCAGGCAATACATTCCGGGAGGCGTTAATTCACCAGTACGTGCTTTTAAATCCGTAGGAGGTACGCCTATTTTTTTTCAGCGCGGGCAGGGTGCTTGTTTCTGGGATGTGGAAGGAAAATCCTATATTGATTACGTTGGATCATGGGGGCCGCTTATTCTCGGGCATGCGCACCCCGATGTTGTCAGGGCCGTTCAGGATGCGGCAAGCCGTGGTACCTCTTTTGGTGCTCCAACGGCAGCAGAGCTGGAAATAGCCGAATTGTTATGTCGGTTGTTGCCTTCCCTGGAACTGGTACGGTTGGTAAGTTCCGGCACAGAGGCTGGAATGAGTGCCATTCGGCTCGCGCGTGGTTATACCGGCAGAAACCGGATTATCAAGTTTGAAGGTTGCTATCACGGGCACGATGATGCCTTGCTGGTTAAAGCAGGTTCAGGCGCATTGACTTTCGGCCATCCCAGTTCAGCAGGGGTTCCCGCTGAAACAGCAGGAAATACTCTGGTATTGAACTATAACGATGTTGCCGGAGTGGAAGCAACCTTCAGCAAACTGGGTTCTGAAATTGCCGCTGTGATCGTCGAACCAGTGGCGGGCAATATGAATTTGATTAAGGCAACCCCCCAGTTTCTGGAAACATTACGCACACTATGTACAAAGCATAGCAGTTTGCTGATTCTGGATGAGGTGATGACAGGTTTCCGCGTTGGACTGGAATGTGCCCAAGGGCTATATGGCATCAGGCCAGATCTAACCATTCTAGGGAAAGTAATCGGTGGGGGGTTACCCATGGCAGCGTTTGGTGGACGACGTGATGTGATGGAATGCCTTGCGCCATTGGGACCCGTGTATCAAGCAGGTACACTTTCCGGCAATCCAGTTGCAGTTGCTGCCGGGTTGGAAACTTTGCGTCAAGTACAGACGCCTGGTTTTTTTGACAAGTTGTCAATGATGACACGTAAGTTAACAGACGGCCTGACTTCTGTCGCCATAAAAAATGGCGTGGTGTTTAGTGCACAGGCAGTGGGTGGAATGTTTGGAATTTATTTCAGGAAAACACCGCCAGTAAGTTTTACAGAAATAATGGAGAGTGACCGTGATGCGTTTAACCGTTTTTTTCATACCATGCTGAAAGAGGGTATTTATTTTGCACCCTCAGCTTTCGAAGCAGGCTTCGTTTCTGCTGCGCACGGGGATGTGGAAATTGACAAAACACTGGAAGCAGCTGATCGGGTTTTCAGTCAAAAAGCGTAAGAGATACCAAAGAGTGCAATTCACGACATATAAATAAAAGATTCAATTCGTGAGGTTGGGTGCCGTTTATATTTTTCCAATCGGCTTGTTGCGATTCTTGTATTCGTGACAAAATGTCAAATTCATAATAAAGAATAATTAACGAATTATGGTTGTTTGCTCTCTTTATTTCCGAAAATTTTTCGTGATTCTGTCATTAGGCAGCGCACTGTCAGGTTGTGCTACCACGGATAACCGGCACGATCCTTTGGAATCCATGAACCGCGCAATATTTTCATTTAATGAAAAGCTTGATGAAATTGTGGTGGAGCCTGTTGCCAGGGGGTATCAGCGATTTCTACCATCTCCACTCAGAATGATTGTTGGAAACTTCTTTTCCAATCTTGATGATGTTGTCATTGTTGCGAACTCCCTGCTGCAGCTGAAATTTATGGACGCAATGGCGAGTACAACACGTGTAGTGATTAACACAACCTTTGGGATGTTGGGAGCTATTGATCTGGCCAGTGATATCACTCAGGTGAGCGATATTGACATCAATAAGCGCAATGAAGATTTTGGCCAAACATTGGGTTTTTATGGTGTTGGTAGCGGACCCTATCTTGTATTGCCGATACTAGGGCCCAGTACTGTAAGGGATGCAGTTGGGCTTGGTGTGGATAGCACGTTCATTCATCCTGCGCGAGCTATTTATACCGGCTTTGATCTGCTGACTGTGCGTATGCCTGTTGCTACTATGGAATTTATCGATAGGCGTGAGCAGTTGCTGGATCTGGATAAGACGCTGGAGGAAGCTTCGCTGGATAAGTACGAGTTTGTACGCGATGCTTATTTACAGAGGCGTGATAGCCTGATTCAAAACAACGGTACTTCATCTGCGGAAGAGTCAGTGGATTTTGATGACGAGGAAATAATCATTGATGATTGATTCAATAAGATGGTTATTTACATTTTTGCCGGGGCTGGTGTAAGGATTCACCAGCCCCGGCTGCTCTATCATCAGGCAGATTGTAATGCCTGGATGCGCTCTTCCAGAGGGGGGTGTGACATAAACAGACGCCCAATCTGGCTCTTTTGTCCAGAGATTCCAAAAGCAGCGATCTTATCTGGCAAATGAGATGGCTCATATTCCTGTTGCAATCGCCGCAGTGCGGCAACCATTTTATTTCTTCCGGAAAGCTGTGCACTCCCGGCATCTGCGCGGAATTCACGCTGACGACTGAACCACATCACAATTATCGTGGCGAGTATGCCCAGTACCAGTTGTGCGACAAGGCTGGTAACGAAATAGGCGGGGCCATGTCCTTCTTCCGTTCTGAAGACAGCGCGATCAATTACATGGCCGATGATACGGGAGAGGAAAATCACAAATGTATTCACCACGCCCTGAATCAATGCCAGCGTTACCATGTCGCCATTGGCAATATGACTGACTTCATGAGCCAGTACCGCTTCAGCCTCATCACGACTCATTTTTTGCAGCAATCCTGAGCTGACTGCTACCAACGCATTGTTTCTATTCATTCCTGTTGCGAATGCATTAATATCGGGTGAATCGTAAATGGCCACTTCAGGCATACCCACGCCAGCTGCTTTGGCCTGCCGGCGGACAGTTTCTACCAGCCAACCTTCGGTGGAATTTGAAGGAATTTCAATGACCGTGGCACCAGTCATGTGCTTGGCACTCCATTTGGACATGGCAAGCGAAATGAGCGAACCGCCAAATCCTATTACAGCCGATAAAACCAGTAGAGCATTAAAATTTAATCCACTGCCTTCAGCATCCAGTATGCGGTCAACACCGAGCAAACGCAGGGTTATACTCAGCATTACCAGTATGGCCAAGTTCGTTACAATAAAAAGAAAAATCCGTTTCATTATCCTCTTCCTTCAGGTTTATTAGTACACGTGTCTGATTTTGAATGTAATAAAAAACAATCGTTCAAAGCAAACCGATATATGGTGACATATTTCACAACATCAAGTGTCGGGATAAGGTATTTCTATGTAATGTAATCCTATATGTCGCTGGAATTTTTGGGGTTAAGGTACAATAAAAAGCCAAGGTACGTGCGGGTTGTCGCGTGGTTGCGAAATCCTGAAGGGTGGGAATGCTTGTGTGAATTCGGTTGTTCGCTGGTTTGGGCGAAAAGAAAGGAGATAAATTGATTGTGATCAAACAGGGTATATCAATATGAGTCAATTGCCTGTCGTAGTTATAGGAAGCGGGTTGGCGGGTTATACGGTTGTACGCGAGCTGCGGAGACTGGATTCTGCCGTGCCAATCACTCTCTTATCTGCCGATCATGGCGGTTTTTATTCAAAGCCTATGTTATCCAATGCTTTGGCAACAGGTAAAACACCTGATTCCATTCTGAGTGCGAGCTCAGAACAGATGTCCGGACAACTGGGTATCACAGTGCAGCCTTATACGCGCGTCGATACACTTGATGTGGCTGCGAATAATGTTTATTTCGAAAATGGTACGCAGCTGACTTATGGTCGGCTCGTATTGGCGCTGGGAGCTGATCCGATGCGCCTGCCGATACCTGGAAGCGGTGCGGATGATATGCTATCCATTAATGATCTGGATGATTACCGGAGATTTCGTGAGAACCTGGAAAATAAGCGTCATGTCGCTATACTGGGCGCCGGCTTGATTGGTTGCGAGTTTGCCAACGATCTTGTAGTAAAAGGCTATCAGGTAAGCGTCTTTGACTTGAGTCCGCAACCATTAGGTCGGTTGCTTCCTTCCGAAGCCGGACACTTTTTCCGTGAGAAATTGTCAACGGCAGGTGTTAAATTTCTGCTCGGTACAACTGTTGAGAAGATAAGCAAGGAGAATGGATATTATCATTTATATTACAAAGGAGGTGGAGTTGTTCAGGCCGATATGGTGCTGTCTGCCATTGGTTTGAAGCCACGTACTGGTTTAGCTGAGGCAGCAGGAATTCAGATCAATCGTGGAATTACGGTTGATCGTTATTTACAGTCCAGTATTCAGAATATCTATGCCTTGGGTGATTGTGCAGAAGTGGCCGGGAAAGTATTACCTTTTATTCTGCCAATTTCGCATGCTGGTCGAGCTCTGGCTGCAACAATTGCCGGTAACCAGACATTACTGCGCTACCCGGCGATGCCGGTAATGGTCAAAACACCTGCCTGCCCGGCGGTTATCTCGCCTCCCGATCCTGGGGTAGAAGGTGAGTGGAAAATTCAAACTGTTGAGAATGGCATGAAAGCTTTGTATCAGGATGAAGCTGGTAATTTACATGGTTTTGCCTTGCTGGGAACGGCAACAAATGAACGTAATGCTTTGGTTGCCCTTCTGCCGCCCGTATTGGCTTAGGAAATTATTGGTACTAATCTGTGGTAATAAAGCTTGTGTATCCAAATGATATTCAGGCCTGCCACAAAGAACCAGAACCGTATGAGATTTGTACTGACTAAGAGAAAATAACATGCTCTATTTAATATACGGTGAAGATGTTCCGGATAGCCTGGCGCAACGGGTAGTTAACCGGCCTGCACATTTGGCGCGAATCCAGGAATTACAGGAGCAGGGGAGACTGTTATTGGCAGGCCCTTGTCCGGCAATTGATAGCGTGGACCCCGGGCCGGCGGGTTTTACCGGAAGCTTGATAGTGGCAGAGTTTGCGTCACTGAATGCGGCTCAGGAATGGGCAGATGCTGATCCATACCTGGCAGCCGGTATTTATGCAAAAGTGGCCGTAAAGCCGTTCAGGAAGGTTCTGCCTGAATAAATTGGTGGTGGCCAGAGATTTTTCCAGTTTATTCAGGCCTGAATATTTTCAAAAGGAATCTGTAAAAGCTTGTTTGTTTTCAAAAAGAACTTATCCGTGTTTTGTTAAAATGTATGCTTTTTAGATTATTCAGATAAAATTTGTCAACTACTTTACTATTTAAAGGAAATTTTATGCGCTTAACCAAGTTTCTCTGTGTGCCACTTGCTGTGCTGGGATTTGTATGTACTACGCCCTTAAGTGCCCAGGGCGGTGGTACAGTCGCCAAAGTTAACGGTATAGCGATACCACAATCACGCCTTGACCTGGTGATCAAGGCAGCAACAGCGCAGGGTCAACCCGATTCAGCTGAAATGAGAAATGCTTTGCGCGAAAATCTCATCACGGAAGAAGTACTGACACAAGAAGCAATAAAAAAGGGGCTTGACCGTAATCCGGATGTTGTCACACAGATTGATCTGGCGCGCCAGGGAATATTGATCAGGGCGTATCAGGCTGATTTTATGCGAAATAATCCGGTTAGCGATGATGAATTACGCAAGGAATATGAATCAGTAAAATCACAGATGGGTGATAAGGAATACAAAGCACGCCATATTCTTGTGGAAACCGAACAAGAAGCCAAGGATTTGGTTGCCTCTCTGAAAAAGGGTGGCGTGTTTGAGA
The DNA here is from genome assembly GCF_003201195.1 of Nitrosomonas eutropha. Classification (GTDB taxonomy): domain Bacteria; phylum Pseudomonadota; class Gammaproteobacteria; order Burkholderiales; family Nitrosomonadaceae; genus Nitrosomonas; species Nitrosomonas eutropha. Next base: position 105,983 of record NZ_QICQ01000004.1, read on the forward strand.
AACTGGCTGGTGAGCGCTCCATTGATACCGGCAGCAAGAGTAATGGTGGGGAGCTGGGCTGGAGCTCGGCGGCAGTTTATGTTAAGCCCTTTTCCGATGCATTGACCAAACTGAAAAAAGGCGAAACAACCAGTCAGCCAGTACAAACGCCCTTTGGTTGGCATGTAATTCGTCTGGATGATGTGCGTACTGCTGTTCCACCTTCTTTTGACGAAGTAAAACAAAATATGCAGCAGCGGGTATTACAGCGCAAGTTTGCAGCGGTGGTTGAGTCGTTGCGTAAAAATGCCAAAGTTGAATAATCAGGTATTAACAAAAAATCTGTAATCATTAGCTTATGCTGATGCTCGGTACTCTGGGAGAGAGTGCTGTCAGTAGCTCGTAACTGATAGTTTGTGCCGATTTTGCAACTTCTTCTACCGGTAGTCCTTCTCCCCAGAGGGTTACCGGGCTTCCCACCCCGGCTTCGCTAATCCCGTTCAGATCGACAGTTAGCATATCCATTGAAATACGCCCGACCAGCCGCGTGCGCTGGCCATTAACCAGTACCGGGGTTCCGGTAGGGGCATGACGTGGATATCCATCTGCGTAACCGGCTGCAACAACTCCGATACGCATTGGCTGGTTTGCGATAAACTGCCCGCCGTAGCCTACTCTGTCTGATGGATCAAGCTGTTGCACAGCGATGATCTGGCTGGTCAGTGTCATGACAGGCCGTAACCCCAGTTCAATACCTGTTTTGTCCGGCAGGGGCGATGCTCCGTAGAGGACTATACCAGGACGTACCCAGTCCGCATGTGTTCCGGGGTAACGTAAAATTGCTGCAGAATTAGCTAGCGTTTGGGGTAGATTATTTTCTTTTACATCGTGAAGTGCTGCAAACTGATCCAGTTGCTGATTAACTTGATCTGCTTCCAGAGCGTCATCCGCACAGGAAAAATGTGTCATCAGTGTAATACTGGTATCTGAACGCCATTGCCTGATTCTGTTGAATACGTAACTTTCTTCTTCAGGCCTGAAACCAAGGCGATTCATGCCAGTATTGATCTTGAGGTAGATATCCGGTTTTCCTGTCTTTCTGTGTGCCAGCAGTAGTGATAGCTGCTCATGACTGTGAATAACCGTACTGAGCTGATAATGATCGATTGCCTCAAGCTCCTCTGCCGAGAAAAATCCTTCCAGAAGTAAAACAGGTTGATTAAATCCGGCTTCCCTTAGCTGGATCGCTGCTTCCAGCTCAAGTACAGCAAATCCATCCGCTGTATTTAATGCTTGTGTGGTACGGAGCAAGCCATGGCCGTAGGCATCGGCTTTGACAACAGCCATAATGCGAGCCTGGCGAGTGTGGCTGCGGACAACAGAAAGGTTGTGCTGTAAAGCAGTACAGTCAATGAGAGCACGAATCGGGCGATACATTTGTACAATTGAGGTTAGGGAATCGAAAAAGAATCAACAGTTTACAGATGGTGCCGCCCTGGAAATAGTAATGAGCAACTGCTAGCACAGCTACCTTTCCTTTGTCTTTCGAGAAGATAGGCAAGGTTAGTGTTTTAGTTCAATGTTGCTGTTCCGGGAGGAAGAGGTTTCCGATAAAGGCTGCGGATCCAGTACGGCCACAGTCAGCGAATCATCTATCAGATATTTCTCAGCGACATTCCTGACCTGCTCTGCCGTAACTGCCTGTAGTCGTTCCAGAATGATATCTGCATCTCGGTGGGACAGTCCGATGCTTTCCAGTCTGCCAATCTGCATCGCCTGCGCAAAAGTGGAGTCAAGTTGATAAGTACGGCTTGCCACTACTTGTGCCTTGACGCGAGCAAGTTCTTCCTGGGTGATTCCGGACTGTATAATTTTGTCAATTTCAGTACGAATCGACTGTTCCAGTTCATCTGCTGTTCTGCCTTCACTGGGAGTCCCATCAATATAAAAAGTACCAGGGCCACGCTCAATAGCGCTATAGCCGGCATCAGCCGAGATGGCAACGCGTGTTTCACGTACCAGGGCTTTGTTAAGTCTTGCTGCGGCGTTGCCATCCAGTACTTCAGCCAGAATGGTCAGTGCGTAGGGCTCCCAGTCATTTTTGGGATCTTTGAGTACAGGAACTTTGTATCCCATGATCAGATGCGGGAGTTTTGCAGGTGCCTTTACTACCAGTCGCTTGATTCCTATTTGAGGCGGTTCAATTTGTGGCTTGCGTTCGGACAGAGATGGAATTTTACCGGCGCTGAATCTTCCGTAATATTTTTTTGCCAGTGCGAGTACGCTTTCCGGATCAACGTCACCTACCACTACCAGTACCGCATTATTGGGCGCATACCAGCGCTTATACCAATCCTGGGCATCACTTACCTGCATATGCTCCAGATCATTCATCCAGCCAATAATAGGGCGACGATAGGGATGTGCCTGAAAGGCTGTCGCCATTAGTTTTTCGTACAGTAACGCGTGTGCCTGATCATCCGTGCGCAGCCTTCTTTCTTCCATTACAACCTGTATTTCCTTGGCAAATTCTTCTTGTGTCAGCCGCAGATTGTGCATGCGGTCGGATTCAAGTTCCATTGCCATTGGCAAGTGGCGCTGGTGCAGCTGCTGATAATAAGCAGTGTAGTCACTACTGGTAAAAGCATTTTCCTTACCGCCAACGGCTGCAATTCTTCTGGAAAATTCTCCGGTAGGCACACTGTCAGTTCCCTTGAACATCATGTGTTCCAGTGCATGTGCCACGCCGGTTGTCCCGTTGACTTCATCCATACTGCCGGCCTTGTACCAGACCTGCTGAATGACCACTGGCGAACGATGATCTTCCTTGATAACCAGTTTAAGGCCATTATCAAGCAGATATTCGTGTGGATTGGCTGAAGCTGGTAGTGGCGATACCAATAATGTAACGCAAAGAAAAATAATGAGACGACTGGGGCAAAAACTGATTTTCATATTGTGCTGAAAGTTGAACTGGCCTGGGGCGGATGACTGACATTACCTCGGCAATTGGTTGATGGTATGATGTTTGTTTCCCCGAAACAGAAACAGCCTACCAGAATGTTTAGCATTTTTAAATCCAAAAAGAACTCTGACGAAAAAAATCCTGCTCGGATTGAAGTCGAGTCAGTCAGTTTCGCCGATAAGATCAGGCAGGGCCTGACACGCACACGACAGCAGTTTGGCAAGCAGTTGTCCGGGTTGTTTGGGGGCAGGAAAATCGATGAAGATCTGTATGAGGAACTTGAGACCGCTTTATTGACAGCAGATACTGGAATCCAGGCGACAAACCGGTTGCTGGAATCACTGCGTACCCGCGTTAAGCGTGATGCACTGGACGATTCAAAACAACTTAAAACAGCCTTACAGGATGCACTGACTGAACTACTGCAGCCGTTGGAGCGACCACTGGTTACAACTGGGCATAAACCCTTCGTGATCATGATTGCTGGCGTAAACGGTGTTGGTAAAACTACCACCATCGGTAAGCTTGCTCATTATTTCCAGTCACAGGGACATTCGGTGTTGCTGGCGGCTGGCGATACTTTTCGCGCGGCAGCACAGGAGCAACTTAAAATATGGGGCGAGCGCAACCAGATCACAGTTATTTCCCAGGAAAGTGATCCGGGCAAAAAAGGTGATCCGGCCGCTGTGATTTTCGATGCAGTCAATGCAGCTATTGCAAGAAAAATAGATATCGTTCTGGCCGATACCGCTGGGCGCCTAACTACCCAGCTCCATTTGATGGAAGAAATCAAGAAAATCAAGCGCGTCGTTGCCAAAGCCATACCTGATGCACCGCACGAGGTACTGCTGGTGCTGGATGCGAATACTGGTCAAAACGCTGTCAGTCAGTTAAAGGCCTTCAATGATGCTCTGGGTGTTACTGGATTGGTCATGACTAAGCTGGATGGAACTGCCAAGGGCGGAGTAATTGCTGCCATTGCTGCACAATTTGTCGATAATCCGCTCGCCCTACGTTTTATAGGGATGGGGGAAGGGCTGGATGATTTAAGGCCTTTCAATGCCCGGGAATTTGCAGAAGCACTGTTCGATTAATCCTCTGTTTTGTTTGAGTGTCTGGTATGGCTGCAATGATCAACTTCAACAATGTCAGCAAGTTTTATCCAGGAGGGTATGAGGCACTCAAAAGTATTACCCTGTCGATTAGCCAGGGAGAGCTGATTTTCTTTTCCGGGCACTCTGGTGCTGGTAAAAGTACACTTCTGAAGTTGATGGCCGCGATAGAACGTCCAACTTCCGGGAGTATTGTGGTAGGGCAGCAAAATATTGATTCACTCAGACGAAGTGCCATTCCTTACTTGCGCCGGAATATAGGAATGATCTTTCAGGAACAAAAAATCCTGTATGATCGTAATGTTTTTGCTAACGTCATGTTGCCGTTGCAGGTGACGGCCTTTGATACGAGAGCTAGTGCTTCGCGTGTGCGTGCGGCGCTAGATAAAGTTGGTCTGCTGAATAAGGAGAAGGCAGATCCAGTTACTTTGTCGGGAGGAGAAAAACAACGGCTGTGTATTGCGCGCGCTGTTGTTCATCGCCCGACCATTCTGATCGCGGATGAACCTACTGCCAATCTTGATAGCGGTTACGCACGAGACATCATGGCTGTTTTCGAATCATTCAATCAGGTGGGCGTTACCGTTCTTATCTCGACACACGACAGAATGTTGCTTGATATGACACAACATCGTGTACTTGAGCTGCGCCACGGAAAGCTGGTCACATGAGCAGCTGGCTGTCTCAACATGGGTATGCGCTGTTGCGTGCACTCAGACAACTTGCGGCTGCTCCCGTTGCCAGTCTGCTGAGTATCATCGTTTTCAGTATTGTTCTGAGCTTGCCCACGGGTATTTTTATACTGCTGGAAAACTTGCGCGAGGTATCAGGGCAGGCAACAGACATGCAACAAATGACCATTATGCTGGATACGGCAGCTAGCCAGGCCGACGTTGAGCTGATCAATGCTCGGCTGGAAAAGATGCCCACAATTGAAGGTTTTCAGTTTATTTCAAAGGAAATTGCGTTACAGGAACTGAAACAGGAAAGTGGGATGGTGGAGGTGATGCATAATCTCGAACAAAATCCATTGCCTGATGCGTTTGTAATCAACCTTGGCCATATGTCTGCCAATGAAATAGAAGAAATACAAGCCATGGTACAGACCTGGCCCAGGGTAGCGCATGTATTGGTAGATACTGACTGGGCCAGAAAACTGGATGCCATGCTTGATGTAGGAAGACTGGTCGTCATTATGCTGGCATCACTGTTCGGCGCGGCGCTTGTGATCGTTATATTCAATACCATCCGTCTGCAGATATTGACGCGGCGTGACGAGATTGAGCTATCCAAACTGATTGGTGCCACAGATAGCTATATCCGTCGACCATTTCTCTATTTTGGTGCGCTACAGGGGGTGGCGGGCGCTGTACTGGCCTGGTTGCTGCTTTATTTTGCAATCCTCAAACTGAATGAAGCTCTGTCCGAACTGGCCCGGCTATATGCCACCACATTTACGCTCAATTATCTTTCCTGGCGGGATAGTCTGATTTTACTGCTATTCTCCGGTGCACTAGGGTGGATTGGGGCGCGCTGGTCAGTTGCCCGGCATCTGTCACAAATCGATCATGAAAACTCCATCTCCTGATATCTCAGGATTCAATTTTTTATTTCTCTGAGATGAGGATTAAACCTAAAAGTGTTAAATTTCCCGCGCGTCATAAATGTATTGTATAAGCTGTTGAATAACAAATTCATGTTGTGAGATGATATCTTTTACCAAGTCACCTATCGAAAGAATTCCGACAATATTTCCATCATCCAAGACGGGAAGATGGCGAACGCATATTTCAGTCATCAGTGCCATACAATCTTCATTCGTGTAATCCAGTCCAACATAAGCTACCTGACGGGTCATAATTTCCTCTACTCGCATATCTTTTACCGATCTATTCAGTAAGCAGTATTTTCTGGAAAAATCCCGCTCAGTTAGAATACCGATTAGTTTTTTGTCTTTAACAACCAGCAGCGCACCGATGTTGTTGGTTGTCATCTTTTGCATTGCGTCGGATACGGAATCACTCGGTCCAATAACGACAACATCGTGTCCTTTTTCCTGTAACAAAGATCTGACAGTTTTCATAATAACCCTCCCGTTGATAAAATAACCGTATTTGATAATAAACAGGCCCATTTTACAGGATTCTTGCATGGTTAAATTTATTGCGCTGATTACAGCTGCCGGTTCCGGTTCGCGTATGGGAGAAGACATCCCCAAACAGTACCGGCCACTAGCAGGTAAACCTATGATTTACCACGCACTGCGTACCTTGTGTGGCATTGCCCGTATTTCCACAGTCTGCATTGTGCTGGCACCTGAAGATACTGAATGGATTCGGCATAACTGGCGTGAATTTGCCGGCAAGATCCAGATATTTAACTGCGGTGGGGCAACTCGTGCGGAAAGCGTTACCAATGGACTAAAGGCATTGCGTGCTGCAAATCATGTACAGGATCAGGATTGGATACTAGTACACGATGCAGCGCGCCCGGGATTAAGTACAACCCTGGTTGAGCGGTTGCTTGACCAGCTTGCGGATGACGAAGTCGGTGGTTTGCTGGCGGTGCCGCTGGCGGATACTTTAAAACGTGCGGATGATGCTGGTCGGGTAATTTGTACGGAACCGAGAGAGCGGCTGTGGCAGGCGCAGACTCCACAAATGTTTCGCATGAAGCTGCTGCTTGAAGCGCTGGAAAAGGCCCCAGCGGGTATCACGGATGATGCCAGTGCAGTAGAGGCATTGGGACTCTCTCCTAAGCTAGTAGTAGGAAATGCCTATAACTTCAAAGTGACTTACCCGCAGGATTTGAAGCTGGCTGAGCTGATCCTGCGAGAACGTGCCATAACCTAAAACCGATTCTGATCTGCGTTTGACATACTGGTAAAACGGTGTGTCAACGGGTCTGATTACCCCTCTTCTTAGAGATGTTTAGTCCCACGGTGTGCTGGAATGGATCAAAGATAAAACGATCTGGCTCATTTTTCCAGATTTTGCAGATGTATTCATAGGGTGTTAGGCCTTTGAGAGCTTTTAGTCTTTTGGCGAAGTTATAAGCCATCACAAAGCGATGGAGATGGGCCTTCAACTGATCGTGTGAGTCGTAATAATACCGTTT
>NZ_QICQ01000005.1 GCF_003201195.1 Nitrosomonas eutropha
AAACGGTATTATTACGACTCACACGATCAGCTGAAGGCCCATCTCCATCGCTTTGTGATGGCTTATAACTTCGCCAAAAGACTAAAAGCTCTCAAAGGCCTAACACCCTATGAATACATCTGCAAAATCTGGAAAAATGAGCCAGATCGTTTTATCTTTGACCCATTCCAGCACACCGTGGGACTAAACAATTAGGCTTCCGCCAGTTCCTGATGCGGGGGATTCAAGTAACAGCTGGCGAATGGAAACTGGTTGGGTTGCTATGGCTTAGAACCTCAAACGGATACATGCAATGACAACAGGATAAGTAAAAATCCAAGGAACCCTTGTATTGACGAGAATTGAGCTTAAAAATAACGGTAAAGAGTATTCCGTTTTAGTTTTATTCAGAAGCGCCGAGAAAAACTTTGAACAGGTTCTGAGCACTTATAAATTCCTGTTGAAAGTGTAGTAGATATAATTCGCATGGTTTTTACTCCTTGAATTGACTAATAAGTGCTCAAGTTTAACACTCATCTCCTGCTCCTTTTACGGCAGGTTACCATCTTAATTTGCTGTCCGAAAATTGGGGCCACTATACTTCCGGATTTTATATCAATAGGTGGTAGCAAATAGCAGGTCAGCACAACCAGAAATTATTCTTTCAACCGGATATCAATTTTGCCGTCTGTAACCTGAATGTGTTCCACGCCTTCGGCGAAAGATTGCCAGAAACCAGGATCAACCCCGAATTCGCTAACCAGATCAATATTCTTCAATCCACCCAGCCAGGCATTAGGAATGGGGACCCCCATGATACTAACACCCTTGAGGACGATGACCGGCTTGTTATCCCGGTAAGCCATACCAAGACCAGCATTCAGACGCAGCGTTTTCCCGCCCAGCACCGGAAAATCCTCCTCCAGCGGTAACAGCAGCTTGGCACTGACAAGATCATTCGTAAAATCAATTGCTAGCTTCTGCGCCAGATCGGTATTTTTGGCTAGCAACGCATTTATTTCTCGCTCGGTAAAGCTAATTTCACGCTTTGCGCCCTGTTCAGAATATGCCTCCGGTTTCAGGAAACCCTCCTTGTATTTACTATTTTGGCTTGCTTTCGGTGATGAAAATGAAAAGTCATAACCGATTGACCGAAGCTTTTGCTGTAATGTCTTTTCTTCTCTTTGACTCAATTCAACTGGCTCAAAGGACGAAACGAAAATATACGTTCTGAGCACCCAGTAAGTACCCGCCACGGTCAGAACGATCGTGGCTAAAACAATCAGCAATACATGAGACCAATGTATAGCAGCTTTTTTGCCAATCTCCTCAGTTGAATTCATTTCTATCGCACAAGTTATCCAGCCGGGAATTATAGCCTGCTGCTTTATAAACCTGTAACCACTATGGAAAACAGATAATCCAGCCAGCAAAATCACTACAATGAACCATTTGCGTTAATCACAAAAAAATGGGTTTGTCATACTTTGAATATGGTACGGATATCGGGGTTATCGGTCGTGACGCACACGATCGAGACAACAACTACCTATAAGCTACCACCAATCGACACCATTCAAATATTGAGCACTGAAATTTATCTGATACGGTTATGTAGTAAATAAAAATCACCAGTTCAAATTACCAGATTCGATTGCGGATCTTCGTAAGATGAATTTAATCTATCCCAATTTATCAAAAACAGGATCCTTATGACGCTGGACTTGGGCACCACTTTAACGTTACTGCTAGTTATCGGCTTTCTGGCCCAATGGCTGGGCTGGCGCACTCACCTGCCGGCAATATTACCACTTTTGCTAATCGGCATTCTGCTGGGTCCGGTAACCGGCTGGTTTGATCCGGATGCAACACTTGGTCCTCTTTTATTCCCTGGGGTATCACTTGCCGTCGCTATTATCTTGTTTGAAGGTAGCCTGACGTTACGTTTTTCAGAATTGCATGGAATAGGTCGCGCTGTTCACGGCATGATCACTTACGGCGCAGCACTGGCTGTAATAATGCTAGCAGTAGCGGCACACTGGATTGCAGATCTTACCTGGGGGATCGCGTTTCTATTTGGTGCTCTAACGTGCGTAACCGGGCCAACAGTAATCCAACCGATGCTGCGCACCTTACGGCCCACAGCACACGTTGCTAATGCCTTGCGCTGGGAAGGGATTGTTCTGGATCCACTGGGAGCACTGTTCGCCGTACTGGTGTTTCAAGCCGTTCTGACGCAGCTACAAGACCATTCACCGGGCACGTTTCTAGTCATGGTAGCAGTCGGTGTAGTGGCCGGACTCGGTGCCGCCGCAATTTTGGCTACTCTGATCTATCAGCAGTGGATTCCAGAATATCTGCAGAACTATGCCACACTGGCTACCGTGCTGGGTATATTCACACTGTCAAACACACTGATCCATGAATCCGGCTTGCTCGCAGTTACCGTCATGGGCATTGTACTGGGCAACTTAAGAATCATTCACATCGACCATATCATGACTTTCAAGGAAGATTTGTCTACCTTGCTGGTTTCTGTACTGTTCGTGATATTGTCTGCACGCCTCCAATGGCCACTGCCCAATGGTGTGCTGTGGGCCGGCATTCTGATATTTCTGGCAGCACAAGTAATCATCCGTCCGATATCGATATTCGTTGCTACCCTGGGCAGCCAACTCAGTTGGCGTGAACGAGCCTTACTGAGTTTTGTTTCGCCGCGTGGAGTGGTTGCCGCTGCTATTTCCTCACTTTTTGCACTACACCTGGATGATTTGGGCATAGAGGGTGCTGACGCCTTGGTGCCGCTGGTATTTATTTTAATTATTGCCACCGTGGTATTACAAAGTGCCACGGCACACCACTTGGCACGCTGGCTTGGGGTACTCGCACCAGAACCCAAAGGAGTGTTGATTTTCGGCTCAGACACAGCTGCCCGAACGATTGCTACGGCACTCGATCAACAAAAAATTGACGTTATTCTTGCGGATGACAACTGGAATATGATCAGCCAGGCACGCATGGAGGGATTAAAAACATTTTTTGGCAATCCGACCTCAAGAACCGCTGAATTACATCTGGATCTGACTCCCATTGGTCATTTTTTGGCAATTTCCGGCCGGCGAGAACTCAATTATTTGGCATGTCTGCACTACCGCGAGGAGCTGGGACGCGAAGCGGTTTATCGCATGCGTGTTCTGAAGCCGGACGATACTACGGATCGTCAAACATTTGCTGGCAAACTGCGCAGCAAGGTGTTATTTAATCCCGACATGACGCAACTCAAATTCAACGAATTACTCTCGCAAGGATGGACGATCAAATCCAATGAGCTGACCAACGTATTTGGCTGGCCTGAATTTCTAGCACAACACGGTCAAGATGCTATTTTGCTCTTCGGCATTGATCCCACCGGACAATTAAAAATTGCCAATGACAAATATAAAACGGAACCACGAAATGGCTGGACCGTCATTGCGCTGGTACCACCTTCACACAACAAGGCAGATAACTCTGATGCACAGTGACGCAATTTATCTACGCTGCCCAGCTAATAAATCAGGTAGGGATCCAGAGATTATTACAGTTTTCGTTAACTGCTTTCCCTTTACTACTTATTCATAAAAATCATTACAATGAATGATTTACGCTTATCGCAAGAAGAAATGGGGTCTTCATATTTTGAGCATGATGCAAATATTGGAGTTATTGGAAATATGCACAAAGGATAATGCTGGAAATCAGATAGCGGGACTACCATTGTCTGCATGGTCCCGCACTTCAATAAATACATCCATCTGTTGCCCTACATAAACAGGCAATTGTTCTCGATCGAAGCTATAAAGCGCCTGTAATACCCGTGTATCGACCTGTTCGGTACTGTCGCCGGTAAGGGACTGTTTGGGGATAACGTAGGGCTCCACATAAGCTGGCGTTAGTTCAACGCTAAAGTTCCGGTTTCCCCGCAGATAAGCCATGGCCTTGCTATGTCGGTCGAATCGCCAGGCATCATTTTCGTCAATATCCACCCGCACATGCAACTGATCAAGATTACCCAACAGCATCAACGGCGTGGTCAGGAAACCCACCTGTGCAAATTCACCCGGGCGAATATTGACTTGCAGGATTTCGCCGCTCACTGGTGCCCGGACAACCAGCAGATCAAGCGTAGTCTGTGTGCTGGCCAGCAAGGCCTCCGCCTGCCGTACAGCGGTTTCCGCACTGCTCAGCCGAGCTTTGCTAATACGCAAGGTGTTGTGCCGCCTGAGCATTTCTTCGCTGCTGACGGCGCGCTGATCGGCAAGGGATTCAATCAGATCACTTAACGATTTGCTGTCCTCGAGCATGGCTCTGGCTTCCATAAGACCAGCTCTGGCCCTGGCAAGATCAGAATTTCTGATGGCGAGTTCCGCACGCGCTTCGCGATCATCCAGGTAAAAGAGCGGAGTGCCTACTTTAACTTTATCTCCCACTTCGACAGCAACTCGAGTAACCAGCCCAGACAGAGCGGTACCAACAGAAATATTCCGGCTTTTCGCCTCGATGATACCCGCTCCTGCAATAAATGATTCGTAAGGCGAGGCAGCTGGCTCTGCTGCAGCAAGGGCCACTGGGAGCGACTGGTTACTGCTGACGATCGTATAGGACGCGAACAGAAATCCACCAATTGCCAATATAGGCAAGGTATGTCCAATTTTCATGATGATTTTTTAGGGTACCTCTAAAAATTATTTTCCAGGTGAACCGCGGCATTACGCGATACTCACTACCTCGCCTATCCATTTGATATGTCTCATTGTTGCGCTTCATCCTGCACAACCGGATTTTCAGAGGTACAACACTTATGACAAACCAACATATATTCAATATGTTGCAGAGCTTTACATTATTTTCAGGATACGACCGTCATCCATCTTGGCAGTACGATCGGCAAAATCAAAAATCCGGGAATCGTGTGTAACAATAACCAATGCCCGGTTTGCTTGCAGAACGGTACTTTTGAGCAATTGCATGATCGTGTGCCCCGTTTCATGATCCAGCGCACTGGTCGGCTCATCACAGACAATCAGCCCAGGATCATGAATCAGCGCTCGGGCGATTGCCACGCGCTGCTGCTGTCCACCGGAAAGCTGTGCAGGTAGGGAAGTGGTACGATCACCGAGGCCGACCTCTTCGAGAATGCTATTTGCTCTGCGTTCAGCCTCGACACGCTTGACACCATTGATGAGTAACGGTACGGACACGTTTTCAGTCGCCGTGAGCGACGGCAGCAGATTGAAAGCCTGAAAAACAAAACCGATATGACTGGCTCGGAATGCTAATTTTTTCTGATCCGACATCGCAGCCAGATCTTTACCGAATACTTCGCAGCTCCCCTCATCCTGATCAAGAATACCGGCAATGACCGAAATCAAGGTGGTCTTCCCACACCCAGATGGGCCAACCAGCATCATCAACTCACCTGTTGCAATATCAAGATCAATACCATCAAGAGCGGTCACTTTTTGGCCACCAGTCTCATAGACTTTAACGATATTCCGGCAACGCACTGCCAGCGTATGTACGCTCATTAACTCTTGAAGACAACAGCAGGTTCCAGACGGATCACCTTGAGTATGCTGATGACCGCAGCAAATATACAGATAAGGCCAATTCCCACACCACTAAAAATCAGCAGTTGCCAAGTAAATTTGAATGCAAGTATGGTATCGTGCATGAAATAGCCAAACAACGCGGTTGAACCTACACCGAGCCCGTAACCGATGCTTCCCACCAGAATGGCCTGGAGCAAAATCATTTTTAGCAAAGTTCTATTACTGGTCCCCATGGCTTTCAGCACACCAAACTGGCGCAAGTTATCCAACGTGAAATTATAAAAAGTTTGCCCGGCAATGGCTGCGCCCACCATAAATCCCAACAGCACCGAAATCCCGAAATTAATCGGAATGCCCGTATTCTTCATGAAATAGTCGTAGGTCAGATCCATAAATTCCTGACGAGTGTAGGCAGCCAAGCCGGTGGATTCGCGTATGCGACGGGTTAGCATGGAAAAATCCTGTCCGGATTTTGCCTTGACCAGAATGAAGGAAAGCAGTTTTCGCTCTCGTGGCGCATAACTTTTTGCCCGCGAATACGTCGTATAAATAATAGGCTGCGCCTGGAAAGTGCGCGAGATTTTTGCAATACCGACGACGACCGCCCGGTGATCATTCACCTCCAAACTGTCACCGACTTTGATGGGCACTGATTTTCCGCCAGGTTCACGTGATGGCCTTGTAAGTTTATCCCGCACCCCATCAATATCAACGATGACGCCGTCACTGCGGCGCAAGTCCTCGATGTTGCCTTCCAGCATGATGGGTGGACCACCGATGAGCGTAGCATCATCCAACCCGACGACGAAACAGCTTTGAAATGTGCCATTAGCCAGACGAGCTCTCAATAGCCCCTTGTACATTGGCGTCGCCCATTCCACCCCGGAAACTCCCCGTACCCGGTAGAGCTCGGTATCCTGCAAAGGTTTGATGTCATCAACAAATTGTACTTTAGAGTCCATTACCCAGATATCGGGCAAGCTCACATCCGTTATGAAACTGTAGGTTCGGGTCATCAGTCCGAGAAAAATAGCAGGTTGCTGGGTCATGATCAGGGAAGCGAAAGTCAGCCCCATAATGATACCCAGATACTTTCCCCTGTCCCCCGTCAGCATTTTCAACGCGATGTGATACATGGATTGCCAGTGCTTGGCACGGCCCTATAAAAATAGTTAACTTCAAATCTTTCGAAGAGATCACCCGATGACATCACCTGAGCCGGTGATTGTCAAGCTGACCACAAAAATACCCGGGACACATAGTTTTTCAGCCCCGAAAACCATTGTGATCAGTTTACACAACTGACTTTTCACGGTACTGCAATCCCGGATAAACACTCTGAAAATTCTTGACAAAATCATCAAACGGCGCAAGATAAGAACACAGCACACAAGAGAGAAGTGAAGTTGTCAACTCTAGTAACGGGCTGAAACTGTCCGCTGCTAAACAAGTCTGCCGTATGAAAGGAGAATGCCATCATGAGTATTCGTAATATTCAGCCTGGTTTCCGTCAAGTCTCGTCACACTACACTATCTTTCAGGAACGCGTTGATGATGCCTACAAAATTAGAGGAAAACTGCCAGAACCAACAGTGTGTCCACAATGCAGCGCAGTATTCCAGAAAGGTCGCTGGCAATGGCTTGAAATGCCCGTAAAGGCACAGCAACATCTCTGTCCAGCTTGCCAGCGCATACTTGATCATTACCCGGCTGGTTATTTAACACTAGAAGGAGAATTTCTCCAGTCTCATCATGATGAAATTTTACGTCTTGTGCAGAATTTCGAGAAAATGAAAAAATCTCAACATCCACTACAACGTATTATCGCAACAGAAGAACAAAATAACAGCCTGCTGATTACGACCACAGACATCCATCTGGCACGTGGCATTGGTGAGGCGATTCATGATGCCTATCAAGGCGGCCTGGAACTTCAATATAACCAGGATGAAAACTTGTTGCGTGTGTACTGGTCCCGTTAAACCGTTAACCAATCAATCTGTTCTCAAAACACATACAGGAGACTGCCATGACTGTCAGTGAAATTTGCAACCGGGAAGTCAGAACCATTCAACGCGACGGATCTGTACTAGAAGCGGCCAGGATGATGCGCCAATATCATGTTGGCGCGCTTATTGTGATCGATAAAGTGAACGATCGTGTAATACCGGTCGGAGTCATCACTGATCGCGACCTTGTAGTGGAAGTTCTCGCCACCGGGCTAGATAAAGAAGCAATTACTGTCGACGATGTCATGACACAGGAACTGTTTGCCGTAAAAGAAAATACTGCCATACACGATGCCATTAATTTTATGCGCCGGAAAACTATCCGCCGTTTGCCGATTATTAACGATAACGGTGAGCTGGTCGGAATCCTCACAACAGACGATATTATGGAAATACTATCGGAAGAAGTGCTTGATCTTGCAAAATTGATCCGGTACGAGCATAAAAAAGAAATACGTCATCGCCCCTGACTAGTTTTACCAGAAGCTTGTCAATGGAACTGTCATAAACATGGCAGCTACAGGGCAGGTTTACGGCTTACTTCTCGCACGCTCTCTTGAAATTCCACTGAATCGCTCAATATTGAGACCAGTTAACAATTCCTGAGAGGAAACACCACATGGAACAATCCGCTGTAACCCCGTTTGAGCTGCCCGCCGATATCATCGCCCTGATACCGATGCGGAATGTCGTACTGTTTCCGCATGTCGTTATGCCTGTCACGGTTGGTCGGGCGCGATCGATTGCATCCATTCAGTATGTCCTGCAATCAAAAACACCGATCGGCATTGTGCTACAGAAAGATCCTGCAATTGAAGAACCTGGACTGGATGTACTTTACCCGGTAGGCACCCTCGCTAATGTCGTGCGCCACATCACATCCGAAGATGGCACGCATCATGCAATTTGTCTGGGCATTGAGCGCTTCCGGATCAAAGAACTGGTTGAAGGTTACCCCTTCATTGCCGCACGGATACAACGCATCCCGGAAACCATACCAGATACCACGCAAGTAGAAGCACTCACGTTGCAATTGCGTGAGCGTGCCATGGAAATTTTGTCACTGTTACCTGGTGTACCGGCTGAACTGGCGCATGCACTGCAGGCAACCCGCTCACCGTCTGATCTGGCAGATATTACTGCCAGTCTGCTCGATACTGAAGTAGCTGAAAAGCAGGCGCTGCTGGAAACAATTGATATTGAAGAACGTTTGCATAAAGTGCTGCAAATTCTGGCGCGGCGTATTGAGGTGCTGCGGCTCTCACAAGAAATAGGCGAGCGTACCAAGGAGCAAATGGAAGATCGCGAACGCAAGTTTTTGTTGCGCGAGCAACTGAAAGCAATCCAGAAAGAACTCGGCGAAGAGGGTGAAAATGAACAGGAAGTCGCCAAACTGGATGAAGCCATTACTGCTGCCGGCATGCCGGAAGATATCGAACAGCAAACCCGCAAAGAATTGCAGCGATTACAGCGGATGCCTGCTGCTTCCAGCGAATTTTCCATGCTGCATACCTACCTTGAATGGATAACAGAATTGCCCTGGAAGTTGCCGGAGGAAACACCGATAAACCTTGATGCTGCGCGCTCAATTCTTGAAGCTGACCATTTTGGATTGGAACGAATCAAACAGCGCATCATCGAATTTCTCGCTGTGCAAAAATTGAAACCACAAGGCCGCGCACCGATTCTCTGTTTCGTCGGTCCGCCTGGTGTCGGAAAAACTTCGCTCGGACAAAGCATTGCCCGCGCGTTACAACGTCCATTTGTCCGGGTATCGCTGGGTGGTATACATGATGAAGCGGAAATGCGTGGTCACCGCCGCACCTACGTTGGTGCCATGCCGGGCAATATTGTGCAGAATCTACGCAAGGCTGGTGCACGCAACTGCGTGATGATGCTGGATGAAATTGACAAAATGACCGCCAGCGCACATGGAGATCCCTCAGCAGCATTACTGGAAATCCTTGATCCGGAACAAAATGCAACATTCCGTGATAACTATCTGGGTGTCCCGTTCGATTTAAGCCGAGTGGTTTTCATCGCCACTGCCAATGTTATTGACCAAGTCTCACCGCCGGTCCGCGACCGTATGGAAATCATTGATCTACCTGGTTATACACCGGAAGAAAAACTGCAAATCGCACAACGTTATCTGGTGCAACGACAAAGCGAAGCCAACGGCTTGCAATTGGATCAATGCATATTGTTACCTGAAGCCTTGCAAAGCATTATTGCCAATTACACCCGTGAAGCGGGCGTACGCCAGTTCGAACGTGAAATCGGCCGGATCATGCGCCACGCTGCCCTGAAAATCGCGCAAGGTGAGCAGCAACAGGTACGAATTGATGCGAACAATCTGATGGATATCCTGGGCCCTGAAAAATATGAACATGAACTGGCACTTCGCACCAGTTTGTCGGGGGTGGCAACTGGCTTAGCCTGGACACCGGCCGGTGGAGATATCCTGTTTATAGAGGCTACGCGCGTTAGTGGCAGTGGCCGCCTGATCCTAACCGGGCAGCTTGGCGACGTGATGAAAGAAAGTGCACAGGCCGCTCTCACGCTGGTTAAGGCACGTGCGAGTGATTTGAATATTGCGGCTTCAATGTTTGACGGAATCGATGTGCATTTGCATGTGCCTGCCGGTGCCATTCCTAAAGATGGACCAAGTGCCGGGGTAGCAATGTTTACCGCACTAGCTTCGTTATTCACCAATCAACTGGTAAGGCACGATGTTGCAATGACGGGTGAAATCAGCCTGCGAGGCCTGGTCTTGCCGGTTGGCGGTATCAAGGAAAAAATACTGGCAGCACAACGCGCCGGTATTCAAACCGTGCTGCTGCCTGCCCGGAACCGGAAGGATCTGCATGATGTTCCCGAAGCAATACGCACAACCATGCAGTTTGTTTTTCTGGAAACGGCTGATGATGCTATTCGGGCAGCCTTGGATGTTTCTATTAACGCATCTGACAACAACGATCAGGAATCGTCCTGAAGACAAGAAGCCGCTGCCACCTACTTTTCTTGTAGCAGCGGCAATTTGTCGCATAGCCATTAAGTGTCATCCGAGTTATAGTTAAATTATCAGGCAGCTTTTTTTCATCTGCCATATTGCTGTCCGATCGCAGTCGCAATCCTGACACGTTCAACTCATACAAGGAGAAAACCTTATGGGAAACGAAGCACAGAACACGACAAGCACTTCCCCTTTCCACTACCAGAACAATTACTCATCCGTGTACGAAACAGGTCAGCTGCGGCGCGCAAAAATGCACGTTGCCCATTTGATCAGTCACTTTGGTAGCAAGGAAAATCTCCCACCAGCGTTACTTCAGTTACTCGAAACCAGCATCATCTTGAAGACAACTGATTCAAAAGTGCTCGCTCACTGGTTAAAACGAAAACAGGCTGCCATTCATGCCGATTTACAAAGAATACGCCATTTCCTCGCGGAAGAACCGGGATGATGACATTCCAAATTAGTTATCAGCACCCGTTCTGAAAGATCATGATTAGATCTGCAATGATCGACTATTGGATCGAGCATTGTTCTCAGCCTGATGGAACCCATGTACCATCTCATTCTTCTATTGATGCATTATCACGACTTATAATCCTTCAGTTTTACAAGAAAATGGAATAAAAAATGAAATTTCCTATCCTGATTTTATTATTGCTGGCTGCTCCTGTTTCATTTGCAGCCAGCGATCTATCCAATTTGCAGCGACAAACCAATACAGCTTATGAACAGATGAAACAGGCTGAAAGCAAAGCCAGTAAGGCAAAAAAGGAGATGCAGATCAAGCAGGACAATTTGCGTTACTACCAGGAAAAAGTAACTGAAACCAAGAAAGAATTCCAGGCTGCACAACAGGCTTCACAAAAAGCTGAAGAAAATCTGACAGCAGCCAAAAAAAGATGGAGTGACTATTCCGAAGAGCTTTACCAGAAATGGCATCAATAGGAATTAGGGAATAAGGCCATACGGGGAGATTGTCAGGCAGTGCCCACCAGCTCAGATTACGCTGCATTTATCCGAAAGGATGATGAAAAACGATTGTTTCTATTCGATCAGGACCGGTTGAAATCATCGATATGGGTGTCTGGCAGACTTCTTCTATACGTTTGAGGTAATTTTGTGCGGTCTTGGGAAGTTGATCAAAATCCTTGATTCCCGCCGTACATGCCTGCCATCCTGGCAATTCCTCATAAACTGGTTCAATATCAGCCAGATCATCCGCACCAAATGGCAAAGCATCATACAATCTGTCTGACTGTTTTGACTTATAACCCGTACAAATCTTTAATTTCTCCAAGCCATCAAGCACATCAAGCTTGGTAATACATAATCCTGAAACACCGTTGATCTGAATTGAACGTCTGGTAGCCACTGCATCAAACCAGCCACAACGGCGCGGGCGCCCGGTAGTGGAGCCAAATTCATTGCCTCGCTGTGCCAAGTATTCACCAGTCGTATCTGCCAACTCAGTAGGAAAAGGCCCCGAACCTACGCGAGTGGTGTAGGCTTTGGTAATACCCAGTACGTAACCCAGCAACTGTGGCCCGACACCGCTGCCTACTGAAGCTGCACCAGCAATACAATTACTGGAAGTAACAAAAGGATAGGTGCCATGGTCAATATCCAACAAAGCTCCCTGTGCACCCTCAAACAACAGATTGTTTCCAGCTTTGTTGGCTTCAAACAGCAGTTTAGGAACATCTGCGACCATTGGCTGAATTCTTTCAGCTTTTTTCAGACATTCATCCAGTATCTGGTCGTAGTCTACCGTTGCTGTATGGTAATAGTTCTTCAGCAAGAAATTATGGTAGTCGAGTACTTCTTTCAATTTGCTGGCAAATCGTTCTGGGTAAAACAGATCCTGCAGACGTATTGCGCGCCGCGCAATCTTGTCCTCGTAAGCCGGGCCAATCCCCCTGCCAGTTGTGCCAATCTTTTCCGGCCCTTTTGCCAGCTCACGAGCGCCATCTACTGCGATGTGATAGGGCAAAATTAACGGACAAGCCTCGCTGATACGTAGCCTGCCGGACACATCCACACCAGCCTGCTCCAGCATACTCATTTCGTCCAACAATGCACCAGGAGACAAAACCACACCGTTACCAATGTAACAAATAACATCCTTGCGCAATATTCCTGAAGGGATCAAATGCAGCACAGTTTTCTCACCATTTACTACCAGCGTATGCCCAGCATTGTGTCCTCCCTGGAAACGGATAACGCCTGCAGCCCGATCGGTCAGCCAGTCGACAATCTTGCCCTTACCCTCATCCCCCCACTGCGTTCCAATGACTACAACATTCCTGACCATACACTCATCGATCTCTCAGAAATTATTTCCAAAATAAAGCACCACGCTGTTTACAGCGTGGTGCTTTAGACATATTCTTCCAACAGCGCGGAGCCCTCTATCTTTAAAGAGAGATTCCCTACTACAGATGTCTGTTTACCCTGAAACAGGGCAAATTTCCCATTTGCCATTCCGTAAAACCAGATTTCTGTCACACCTGGCTACTTCTTTACTGTTCTCTCCAGGCAATTCTGTCACCACGATATGCCCTGCGATACGCAGCTGCTTGATCATTGCTGCAAGTTCATCATCCTGCGGCTTCCACGGTGCCAGTATTCCTCGGGGATAATCATTTATATCAGTCAGACGTGATAATTGTTTCAAATCAAGGCTGAATCCGGTTGCTGGTCTCGCTCTACCGAATGATTTACCGATTTCATCATAGCGCCCTCCCAATGCAATCGCGACAGGGCTTCCCTGTGTATATGCGGCAAACACCATCCCCGTGTGATAGTGATAACCTCGCAAGTCGGCCAGATCAAAAATTATCCTGTCAACATAAGGTTCAAGTGCCTTCGCAACATGCTCCAGTTGATCCAGAGCCTCCCTGATCTCCGGAAAATTCGGTAGGTATTTGCGTGCGCGTAAAAGAACAGTTTCATCTCCGTACAACTCCGGCAACAGCAGCAATGCTTCCCGAACCGTCTTATCCAAGTCATTCAGGCCAGTGTACACCAGCTCCCTAAGAGCACTCGTATCCTTGGCCCACAATGCAGCATAAAGCTCCATTTCAAACTCGGGCCTGATTCCTGAACCATAAATCAGACTGCGGAACACTCTGATATGTCCAAGATCAAGATGAATCGACTGGATACCGGAAACAGACAAGCATTCCAATAGCAAACGCTGGATTTCAAGATCACTCTCGATACCGGAATGCCCATATAATTCGGCCCCCACCTGAAATGGCTCTCGTGTGCGGGTAATTTCATCAGGTACCGTATGAACAACACTGCTGGCATAACAAAGCCGAGTCACACCATTGGTGTTCAGCAAATGTGCATCAATCCGGGCTGCCTGCGGTGTCATATCTGCCCGTAACCCCATCATCCTGCCGCTCAGTTGATCGACAACCTTGAACATACGCAGATTCATGCCACTGCCACTCCCGGCCAGCAGAGACTCCACATATTCCAACAGGGGTGGCATCACAAACTGATATCCATGAACAAACAGCTTGTCCATGACAAGACGACGAATCTTTTCTATACGATAAGCGTCACGCGGCAGTACATCTTCGATATATTCAGGAAGCAACCAGTTACGCATTTTTAATGTTGCCCAGAATGAATTAAACCTGGATCAATAACAGGAACAGTCAAAATTATCAGAGGAAAGATATCAATCAATCAACTAACCAGATAAAGAATAATGAGACCAGTAAGCATCGTGCTGAGACCCATAAATCTTATCTGGCCGTCATTCAGCTGCAGGAGTTTTTGAAAAACTTCTCGCCAGGCACCTGGAGACGAGAAAGGAAAGATACCTTCCAGAATCAGCATCAGTGCAATTGCCTTCAGAAAGGTATCCCACATATTAAATCCCAATCATTAATAAAATATTATTCTATATAAACAACTATTTATATCAGCCATCCTCCAATACCTGAAATGCTGATTTTTAGCATGATATTTCAACTCAAGGTATAGCTTTGCTTCCATTTTTATTTTTTATGGCCTGTCGGATCTTTCATATATTTAAAAAACTCCGAGTTTGGCTCCACAACAAGAATATCTTCCTTACTTCTAAAGGATTTTTCATACGCATCCAAGCTGCGGTAAAATCCATAGAATTTTGCATCCTTCTGGAAAGCTTCAGCATAAATTGCCGTAGCTTGAGCATCACCCTCCCCCATGATTTTTTGTGCGTCACGATAGGCCTCAGCCAAAATTACCTCGTGCTGACGATCAGCATCTGCCCGTATTTTCTCAGATTCCGCAAAACCTGTTGATCGCAGTTGGTTTGCCACTCGCTTACGCTCTGCCTCCATTCTGCGATAAACAGATTCACTGACTTCCTGAGGAAGATCCACGCGCTTAAGCCGTACATCCACAACCTCTACACCAATCTTTTCTGCATCTGTGTTTGCTTTCTGGCGCATGACCTCCATGATCTTGTCACGTTCGCCAGAAACCACATCATGCACCGTCCGATTACCAAATTCATCACGCATACTAGAATTTATTGTTTGTGCAAGACGTACTCGTGCTAACGTTTCATCCCCCTGCACACTAACGTAGTACTGCTTTACATCTACAATACGCCATTTGACGAATAGATCCACTAGAACGTTTTTCTTCTCTGAAGTGATATAACGTTCAGGTTCTTCTGAATCCATCGTCAAAATACGTGAATCAAAAAAACGAACATTCTGGACAAAAGGTATTTTTAAATATAAACCAGGAGATGTTTTTACCCCTACAACCTCCCCCAGCTGAAATAACAATGCCTGTTCACGTTGATCAACAATATAAACAGCAGAACTACCCACAACTGCCAAAACCAGCAAAAGTACAGCAAATATAGATGAAATCGCTTTCATTATCTCACCTCCCGTTCACGACTGCGAAAAGACTCACGCGAGCGCGAGCTTATATCTGAGGAAAAATCTTGATTTTCGTTTTGTTGTTTAATTGTCCCCGTAGATGATTTCGCCACCCCAGAATCAGCCTGAATCAATTTGTCCAATGGCAGATAAAGCAGATTCCCTCCTCCTTTTTCCTGATCAATCAGGATTTTGCTGGTACTAGATAATACGTGCTGAACCGTATCAATATACATACGCTCACGTGTTACTTCCGGCGCCTTGGCATATTCCACCAGCACCTGTTCAAAACGACTGGCATCACCCTCTGAGGCTGTGATTACCCTTTGTTTATATCCTTCGGCTTCCTCTAATAAACGGGCTGCAGCACCTCTGGCTCTCGGAATCACGTCATTTGCATAGGCCTGTCCCTCGTTTCTTTGCCGTTCTCTATCCTGATTGGCTTTGACCGCATCATCAAAAGCTGCCTGCACCTGCTCAGGTGGCTGTGCATTCTGCATAGTTACCCTGTTGATAGAAATACCAATCTGATAACGATCAAGAATTTTTTGCATTAATACAGTCGTTCTAGCAGCCACCTCTTCACGTCCTTCATAAAGGACAAAGTCCATTTTACTGGTACCAATCACTTCTCGAATAGCTGTTTCCGCTACCTGCAAAACGCTGTCTTCCGGCTCGCGATTAGTGAACAGAAAATCTTCGGGACTATTAAGTATATATTGCACAGCAAACTGAATATCAACGATATTCTCGTCATCTGTAAGAATTAATGATTCCTTTAGCACCTTGCTGCGTACATTATTACGATATCCAATTTCTACTGTACGCACCTGAGCTATATTGACATCCTCAACAGATTCAATTGGTGAAGGAACATGCCAGCGCAGCCCAGGCTGCGTTGTTTCTACATGTTTACCAAATCGCAGCACGACTCCTCGATGGCCTTCATCAACGATGTAGAATCCGCTTCCCGCCCACGCGACCAAGAGCAGGAACCCAATGATTCCAATACCTGTACTACTTGGTCCATCGGGATCCTTCCCATCAGAATCCCCGTTACTATCGCCTCTGCCCTTCCGACCAAAAAGCTCATTTATTTTTTGATTAAAGCTGCGCATAACTTCTTCAAGATCAGGAGGACCGGAATTACCTCTCCTTTTCCCCCATTGCGGATCATTCAAGCCCATGTTGATTTAGTCCTTTTCATTATTTATAGAAGTGGCACGGACATTGTCGTTCATGCTTACGGATGTTGCTGAATGCTGCTTAATTTATTCAAGTTTTGATCAAACGCTTCTACCAGCGCTTCATAGAGATAACCAAAACCTGCTCCCGTCCTTGCACTGAGATGAATTCTTGCGATTCTACCATACTCATCGCGCATGTAATTTTCTGACGAACCCTGCTCAATGAGGTCGATTTTATTCAAAATCAGGATTTGCGGTATAGTATCTGCCCCAATTTCCTGCAATAATTTATTAACCTCACTGATTTGCACATCCCGATTGGAACTGGATACATCAACCACATGCAAAAGCAGGTCGGCCTGTATGGTTTCTTCCAGTGTGGCACGGAACGCGGCGACAAGCGTATGCGGCAAATCCCGAATAAAACCAACTGTATCAGAAATTACGATCAAACCACGTTCTGGAAGAAAAAGTCTCCTGGTAGTCGTATCCAACGTAGCAAACAACTTGTCTGCAGCATATGCATCCGACCGAACAAGCCGGTTGAACAAAGTTGACTTACCAGCATTGGTATAACCCACAATGGAAACGGACATGATTTCAGAGCGTTTTCTCGCGCGCCGTTGCACATCTCGTTGCTGTTTAAGTTTAGCCAGCTTCTCCTTCAGGAATTTTACGCGCTTTGCTAGCAAGCGTCGGTCAGTTTCCAGCTGGGTCTCCCCGGGGCCACGCAGACCAATTCCACCTTTTTGGCGCTCCAGATGTGTCCATCCTCTCACCAGCCGTGTGGAAAGGTACTCCAGCTGAGCCAGCTCAACCTGTAGTTTACCTTCGTGGCTTTTGGCACGCTGCGCAAAGATATCCAGAATCAGACTGGTACGATCTATGATGCGACAGGCCAGTGCTGTGGAAAGATTTCTTTGCTGTATTGGAGACAGCTCGTGGTTGAATATCACCATTGCAGCTTGTGTTTGCACCACTATCTGGCTGATTTCCTCCACCTTGCCTTTTCCGATGAAAGTAGCAGGATCGGGCTGCTTTCGTGTTCCTTCGACCACCGCAACTATGGACAGTTGATCACTGTAAGCAAGCTCTTTCAGCTCATCCAGACTTTCCTTATCATTTTTGCCAAAATTGATATCTACTAATATTGCGGTATTATCCGCTGCCGTTCCGATGTCATGATTCATCTTACTCGGGCAGTGTTTCAGCTGGCACCGGAATTGAAACTGCCTTACCTGGTACTATAGTAGAAATAGCATGTTTATAAACCATCTGTGTAACAGAATTTCTCAATAAAACCACGTACTGATCAAAGGAATCAATATGTCCCTGCAACTTGATACCGTTGACCAGGTAGATGGAGACTGGAATATGTTCCTTACGCAAAACATTCAAAAATGGATCTTGCAATAACTGTCCTTTAACGCCCACTGTTTACCCTCCCTGGTTGAATTTCTAGTTATTTGGTTAAAGTAAGTACCCTCATGGGTAAACTGACTGGTTCTGGCAGTGTTTTTGCCAAGATCCTAAACCTGCCGCATCATCAGATCAACAAAAAAATTAGAATGCATAAAAATTCATCTTGTGGGTATTGACGCTGTCAAAATATGATGCGAAAAACCATAAGTCTAACACGGCTATAATGGTACTCGTGTAGCACTGTTTTTATGTTTTATCCAAAAAAGGAGTTTAAGGAGTGGAATAAAAACAACAGCGAGCTAATATCAGACGACATGGAACGTCGAACAAGTCCCTGACCAGAAAAGCTTACTCTACACACCCAGATATTACTCAGTCACATTTTCAGCAGGCAATACTCGGCTTTCAGGGAACCACATCCTAAAAATACTGCCTGCCCCAGGCTGACTGGTAATTTCCATACTCGCCTGATGGCGGTTCAGAACATGCTTGACGATAGCAAGTCCGAGACCGGTGCCACCGGTTTCGCGAGAACGACTACGATCCACCCGATAAAAACGTTCTGTCAACCGGGGAATATGATTCGGCTCAATGCCTATCCCGCTGTCCTGAACGTAAAACAATCCTTTCCCATTTTCCACCGTCCAGTTCAGGGAAATCACCCCATTTTCAGGGGTGTACCGCACAGCATTACTGATGAGGTTTTCAAATGCGCTGCGCAGCTCATCTTCACTGCCAAGCAGCATGGCATGGCTGGCAAGATCAAGGGAAATAGTATGGCGGCCAGCGCTTAATGATTGGGCTTCCTGATAAAGTCCCTGTAACAGCTTAACGATATCTACCTTTTCTTCAGCCAGATTATTTCCGGCATTCTCCAGTCGGGATAGCGTCAGCAAATCCTCTACCAGACGGCGCATGCGGGTAGCCTGGTCAAACATCAGTCGCAGTGCATTTTTCTCCATGTCACCGGATACCTTGTTTTCTTCCAGCAGCGTTTCAAGAAACCCTCCAATTACTGTCAAGGGTGTACGCAATTCATGCGAGACATTCGCGACAAAATCACGCCGCATAATTTCAAGTTTTTCAAAACGTGTTACATCCCGGCTGATCAGTAATTTTTCCCTGTCACCATAAGGCACTATCTGAATAGAAAGCAGCGTATCGCGAAAACGTGTCTGATTGAGTAGAAAAGGCTTGCTGAAATCTCCCGCATCAAGATAAGCCACAAATCGCACCTGACGTACCATGCGAGTAATATGCTGGCCGGCATCCATCCCAAGATTGAGGCCCAGGTGCAACTCGGCAGACGAATTGCACCACTCGATCTGATCTTTGTCGCCCAGGATGACAATTCCTTCCGGTAAAGCAGATGTCGCGCGCTGCAGTCGCTCCAGCGAGAGATTCAGTCCCAGGCGTTCCTTATCGCTACGCCTGACGAAACGTGCCAATCTGGCAAAAACGACTCCCCACAAACCAGATCTATCGGGCACTGTCGAATAGGAATAATCCGAGTGGCGTAACCATTGATCCAGGCAATATAATGTATAAAGATGATAAATAACAATCCCGAGCAGGATGACGCTGTACAGACCCAGTACGATTGCTATATCAAATATCATCCCCGTCAATGCAGCAATAATAGTCAGCCATAAAATGGGAGCAAGACTGAGCCAAAAGGTATTCACGTAATTATGAGCAGTGACAGGATTGATTTTTCAGTACAGCTCCAGCAGTATCCGTTTTTCCAACTTCAGCCTTCACCTTGGAATATTATCCGGATCTTATACAAGCGAGAAGAAATTTACGATGCGCTGCGGCAGCCAATCCAGTTTCCCCGGAAAAGCACCATACATAAAGCCAACATGCCCTCCTTGCCGCGGAAACTCCAGTGAAACGAAAGATGATACTTCAGATTTCTGTGGTAGCACACTTTCAGGCAGAAAAGGATCATTGCGCGCATTGATCAGCAGTGTTGGCACACGAACAGATCCAAGCCACGGCTTGCTGCTGGATTGGCGCCAGTAATCATCCGTATCCCGAAAACCATGCAACGGTGCTGTAACCAGGTTATCAAACTCATACAATGAATTGCAGGCCGCAACTGCCCTGGCATCCAGCAACCCAGGAAACTGTTTATTTTTTCTCAACGCCTTGCGTTTAAGGGTGATAAGAAAATGACGGGTATAAACCCGGTTAAAACCGAAATCGAGCACCTTTCCAGCTACTGCCAAGTCAAGCGGAACGGAAACTGCAACGGCACCTGCAATCAATCTGGCTGCCTGGGTACCTTGCTCACCCAGCCATTTCAACAACGCATTACCACCAAGCGATATGCCGACAACATAACAGGTAGTATTTTGTTTGTGCGAATCGTTCTGCTGCGTCACATAGCGCAACATACGATCAATATCTTGCGAATCACCCGCATGGTAAGCACGCGGCAAACGATTGGGGGATCCAGAACAACCACGAAAATGAATAACAACACCACGCCAGCGCAATGTTTTTAAGAATCGCATGATACTCAACGCATAATGGCTTTGTGAACTGCCCTCCAAACCATGAAACAGAACTACCAACGGTTTATCCGGCTCCCCCTCCAGCCAGTCAATATCAATAAAATCTCCATCACCCATCTCCCAGCGCTCACGCTGGTAACGAATTGTCGGATTCAGATTAACGAAATAAGGAAAAATGGTCTGCGCGTTTCCTCCGGGAAGCCATCCGGGGGCATGATAAGACTGAAGTAACCGGGATCCGAGCAAAGAGAAATGGGTAGTCATTATAAATAGTATTAAACCTTCTAAACAGGTAAATCCAGCAGATCAAGCCATTACAGAATAACCAGATTATCTCTGTGAACAAGTTCATATTCACCTACATAACCCAGTACAGCTTCGATCTGGCTGGAGGGGCGACGCATGATCTTGTGTGATTCACGTGCGCTGTAATTGGCCAGGCCACGGGCAATTTCGCGGCCACTGGTATTCAGGCAAGATATGGCCTCACCTCGTTCAAAATTTCCTCTCACCTCCACCACACCGATAGGCAGCAGGCTTTTGCCTCCAGACAGCAATGCTCTGCTGGCGCCATCATCTAATACTACGCTACCCCGCACCTGAAGATGATCGGCCAACCATAACTTACGCGCAACCTTCACCGGCATATCGGCCAGCAGACTGGTTCCAATTGCCTCTCCATTCGCCAGGCGAACCAGCACATTTTCCACCCTGCCTGATGCAATCACTGTATGAGCCCCACTGCGAGCAGCCCGTCTGGCCGCCATCACTTTACTCTGCATGCCACCACGACCGATACCACTGCTCGTTCCGCCAGCCATGGTCTCGATATGCGGATCACTGACACTGATCTCGGAAATCAGTGTTGCATCGGCATGCTTACGTGGATCCCCCGTAAACAGACCCTCCTGATCAGTCAGGATAACCAGCACCTCAGCTTCAATCAAATTGGCAACCAGTGCCGCCAGATTATCATTGTCACCGAACCGGATTTCATCAGAAACCACCGTATCGTTCTCGTTGATAATTGGAACAATATCCAGGTTCAACAATGTGAGAATCGTCGAACGGGCATTCAGATAGCGTTTACGACTCGATAAATCATCATGAGTCAGCAAAATCTGGGCAGTCAGCAATTTATATTCACTGAAACAATCTGCATAGGCCTGGGCAAGGTCCATCTGACCGACTGCCGCTGCCGCCTGCAGCTCGTAGAGCGCGGCGGGGCGCGTTTTCCAGCCCAGGCGCTGCATACCTTCAGCAACCGCTCCGGAGGAAACCAGCACGACTTCCTTGCCCATTTTTTTGAGTCGGGAAATTTGTCCAGCCCAGCCTCCAAGCACCTGACGATCAAGGCCGCTTCCTTCGTTTGTCACCAGACTGCTGCCAACCTTTACAATAATCCGGCGTGCAGATTGCAGAATTGATCGTGTCATAAAAATCAAGTTTCTTCGGTAACAGGCTGTAGTTGCTCCAGATATCCCATAATGGCATAGGTCAGCGCCTGGCACCCTCTCCCAGTTAGAGCAGAAATGGCAAACCAGCGATCTTCCCAGTCAAGCGCCTGCAGCAAATGCGTGCAAACAGCTTGCTGCTCATCCTCAGGCAGTAAATCTACCTTATTAAATATTAACCAGCGTGGTTTACGATAAAGCACTTCATCAAATTTGCGAAGCTCGTCTACTAGTGCCCTAGCTGATTGAACAGGATCAATATTCTCATCAAAAGGAGCCACATCAATAATATGCAGCAATAAATGAGTGCGGCTGAGGTGTTTAAGAAAACGGTGTCCGAGACCGGCCCCTTCCGCAGCACCTTCAATCAAGCCAGGAATATCCGCCATTATAAAACTGCGCCCGGCATCGACCCGCACCACCCCTAAATTGGGATAAAGCGTAGTAAACGGGTAATCAGCCACTTTCGGCCGCGCTGCAGAAACGGCACGGATCAAGGTTGATTTACCGGCATTCGGTAATCCAAGCAATCCTACATCAGCCAGCACCCTAAGCTCCAGCTTGAGTTCAAACTGTTCTCCTGCCTCACCATGAGTAAATTGCCGGGGGGCACGGTTAGTGCTGGATTTGAAATGGAGATTACCCAACCCTCCTTTACCGCCTTTGGCCAGCAGCACTTTCTGCTGATTTTGCTTGAGATCTGCCACAAGCTCGCCTGTCATATAGTCGGTTATGATTGTACCTACCGGCATACGCAATACAATATCTTCTGCTCCTTTGCCATAACAATCAGAGCCACGTCCGTTTTCTCCTCGTTTTGCGCGAAAAACTGGCGTAAAACGGTAATCGATCAATGTATTGAGGTTGTGATCCGCCAATGCATAGATACTGCCGCCACGGCCCCCATCTCCTCCATCCGGTCCACCTTTGGGAATAAACTTTTCACGGCGAAAGCTGGCAACACCGTTGCCGCCATCTCCTGCAAAGACCTGTATTTTTACTTCATCTATATATTTCATGAGTGCTCCGCAGCAACTATTTCGATTGCGATTGCAGACGGAAAAATTTATCCTGGTAAAAACTATACAAAATAAAAAGCCCCATTCAAGCAATGGGGCTTTTTTCCAGCTATCCGGTCCGATCAATCGGATCATCAGGAAGGAATAACTGCAACTGTTCTCCGATTCAGTCGACCTCTGATGGTAAAAACAATTTTACCATCCACTTTAGCAAACAGAGTGTGATCACGTCCGATTCCTACGTTATCACCCGGGTGGAACTGAGTACCACGCTGACGCACGATGATTCCACCCGCCCTGATCACTTCACCACCGTAGCGCTTCACACCCAGTCTCTTGGAATGAGAATCACGCCCGTTCCTGGAGCTTCCGCCCGCTTTTTTATGTGCCATGAATTAATCTCCTTATGCAGAAATACCTGTTATTTGGATCTCAGTGTAATTCTGACGATGTCCCTGTTGTTTCCGATAATGTTTGCGACGGCGCATTTTGAATATACGTATTTTGTCATGTCGCCCGTGGCTGATTACTGTTGCGCTAACTTTTGCCTGATCAAGTAACGGCGCACCCGTAGAAACAATTTCTCCATCTGCAACCATCAGCACCTGATCCAGCTGAATATCACTTCCTACTTCCACGGGCAGTGTTTCCACTTTCAATTTATTCCCGATCTGAACTCGGTACTGTTTACCACCTGTCTTGATTACTGCGTACATATTCCATCTCCCGTCCTAGAACCGCGCATTATAATAACATACGTGGATTTTGTGTAATAAATTCAATCGTGCCACGACATACAACATTTAAAATATGCACTCTTTCAAGTGTGCTTATTGCCTTTTTTATAGACAGAATCTGCCCATTCAGGTGCGGTGTTATAATCAGCCGGTTTATTTCCAAGTAATGGATCTCTCATGCCGGTACCCCATCTCACCAATACCCTGAATGCACCCACCTTTGATCTGGAAAAACGTATTCTGACAGCCAAGCCAACTATCGAACACTGGTTTCGCAAACAATGGCAACTCCATACCGTGCCTTTTTATTGTTCGGTAGATCTGCGCAACAGCGGTTTCAAACTGGCACCGGTTGATACCAACTTGTTTCCTGGTGGATTCAACAACCTTAATCCGACTTTCATCCCGCTATGCATTCAGGCGATGATGAATGCCGTCGAAAAAATCTGCCCGGACGCACATAATGTTTTGCTGATTCCAGAAAATCACACCCGCAATATTTTCTATCTGCAAAATATTGCCATGTTGCAGTCCATCATGCAGCAGGCTGGTATGAATATCCGCATCGGCTCACTATTGCCAGGAATTGATCATCCTGTATCCGTACCACTACCTGGCGGTGAGCCTTTGTTACTGGAGCCAGTACAGCGCAAGGGGAACAAACTGTTTGTTCAGGATTTTGACCCTTGTGCCATACTTCTGAATAACGATCTATCCAGCGGAGTACCTGAAATCCTGCAAAATCTGGATCAGACAATTATCCCACCTCTCCACGCAGGCTGGGCCACTCGCCGTAAATCCTGGCATTTCAGCGCCTACGACAACGTAGCACAGGATTTCGCAGAGCTGATTGATATTGATCCCTGGCTTATTAACCCGTATTTTACCGCTTGCGGAAAAGTTGATTTTCAAGAAAAAGAGGGACTGGATTGTGTCGCTGCAGCCGTAGATGAAATTCTGAACCAGATCAGGGAAAAATACACACAATATGGAATCAGTGAAGAGCCGTTTGTTATCGTCAAGGCTGATTCAGGCACTTACGGCATGGGAATCATGAGTATCAAAGATGGTACTGAAGTCTACAAACTTAACCGCAAACAGCGCAACAAAATGACGACAATCAAGGAGGGGCTGGTTGTGAAAAACGTACTGGTGCAAGAAGGAGTGCATACATTTGAGAACATTCACCAGGCCGTAGCGGAGCCCGTTATCTACATGATTGATCATCACGTAGTGGGAGGATTCTACCGGGTCCATACCAGTCGGGGTGTTAATGAAAACCTGAATGCACCAGGCATGCATTTTGTACCATTGGCATTTGATACCACCTGTATGCAGACCGATCCCTCCGCTCCTCCGGATGCAATCCCTAATCGTTTTTATACCTATGGTGTAATCGCCAGGCTGGCACTACTTGCCTCTGCCATCGAGCTGGAACGGTATATTCAAACCCCATTGTCCACACTGGCAATGGCCGAAACCCGATGAAACTGGCTTTTATTCTAGACCCGCTCGACAGTATCAAAATTGGCAAGGATTCAAGCTATGCCATGATGTGTGAAGCGGCGTCCCGTCACCATCAGCTGTATACCTTGCAACAAAGTGGCTTGGCCTGGAAAAATCACCAGGTAATTGGTTTCGCACGATCACTGACACTCATCGATCCTCCGGATAACCCCCATCGCTGGTATGAGGAAGGCGTTATAGAAGAAATTCCACTGACCGAATTTGATGCCGTGCTCATGCGCAAGGATCCTCCCTTCGACACCGAGTATATCTACAGCACCTATCTACTCGAACTGGCTGAACGTCAGGGTGCTTACGTTGTGAACAGCCCACGGGGCATTCGTGATCACAATGAGAAACTGGCAATCACAGAATTTCCACAATTTATACCCTCTTCACTGGTAACCAGCCAGGAACAGCTGATTCTCCAGTTTCTTGCCGAACATAAGGATATTATCCTGAAACCACTGGATGGCATGGGAGGTGCTGGTATTTTTCGCATGCAGAACACCGACCATAATATTGGCGTCATCATCGAAACGCTAACACGTTATGGCACTCGTACTATCATGGCACAACGCTTTCTACCGGAAATCCGCGAAGGAGACAAACGTATATTGCTAATTGCTGGAAAACCTGTCGATTATGCACTCGCACGCATCCCCAAACCGGGAGAAACGCGTGGCAATCTGGCGGTTGGTGGCACCGGTAAAGTACAACCGCTGTCAGCACGTGACAGGAAAATTTCTGAAGAACTCGGACAAATCCTTTATGCTCGCGGCTTGATGCTGATAGGCTTGGATGTCATCGGCAACCATCTAACGGAAATAAATGTCACCAGTCCAACCGGTATGCGGGAAATCTCTGATCAAACAGGAATAAATGTTGCAGGGCTAATGATTGATGCGCTGGAACAAAATATTCATTGAAATACTAAAGAAGTGGCTAAAAAAGGCCTGATTAACAGGCCTTTTTTATGTAAACAAAACGGATCAATAACCGCCTTTCCAGGCGTCACCCGATTTTTCTCTCGCTTGCTGAACAACCGCTACAGCATCGCCACATTTTACTCTGACGATTTTTCCATTTTCAACATCGGTATGGCTTTTCACGACATCAGTTGGTTTTTTATCTTTGCAAGCCAGATAATTCAACAGATCCTTAGCACTGATCGGTGCTAAGGAAGACTCCAAGTTACCACTTGCAAACGTTGCTGTGGAACCCAGTACAAAAATTGAAACGAAAGCTGCGACGATCACCTTGTTCATTTGCACTCCTCTTCAAATTTCCTAAAACAAATCTCTTACCTGATAACCTTTCAGGCCTCCCTGCGATCCGCCCCCTGATCAGTATTTCCCGGCCTGAAAAACCGGTTCAAATCATCGGCACAGATCACCAGCCGACACTTCATCCCTCTCATCGGCTATGGTTAATACAAACCGGCTACATTCTATCAAGTAATTCATTACTGTTGCATCTAAAAACGAACGGCTTGCTGTTTTTCCCTTACTCGCCATCCGCAACAAAAAAGAAAATGTGGTCGAGCAGTTTGTCGTCCATCATCCTTAAAGTACAACATAAAGCTACTTCTTTCGTTTTGCACATTTTTTTGCATCAGGTATGCTGCCATATACTGAAGACGCCGATTTAATTCGAATCCTGAATCTTCTCCATCCTGACAAACTGACTGAATCATCATGGATCACAACATTCATCGTCCACGCACATTAATTCTCCCGCCCGTACCCTACGCTGCAGCCATACTCGCCGGCTGGTGGATCGATCGTAACATTCAAGCACTCCACTGGGGCTGGAGTACGGCAACTCAACCACTCGGTTGGCTGGGCATAATCGCTGGATTGGCGCTGCTTACATGGACAGCCATCACACTCTGGCGCTATCGAACTACCGTCAACCCCTATAAAGCAGCCTCCAGCCTGTGCACTACCGGGCCATTCCGTTACAGCCGCAACCCGATTTATCTCGGCGACTGGTTAATTTTCATCGGCACCTCAATACTACTGTCAACCTGGTGGCCTCTATTCTTCGCACCGCTGATCTGGGCAATGTTACGCTACGGCGTCATCCGCCATGAAGAAGCGCACCTCGAAGCCAGATTCGGAGATGCCTATCGGGACTACAAAACCAGAGTACGACGCTGGCTCTAAGGTACCCTTAAAGCATATCTCCACCTCGACAAACTACACCCTTCCGGCTCACTTTTACACAAACACCTACTTCATCCTCACCCGCTGTACATAAAATCCCTGATATTGCGAACGTAAACGGCGCGAAGTAATCCAGAAACGATATTAACAGAATGTGTAAAGTCGCTTTCGTTCTTGCCGATATGGTGTCTCAGCGTCGCCACAGCTTAATTAACGATCTTGTGAACACAACAAGTGCACGGAGAAAAAAGCGCTGTCTTTACGAGATGACGCACTAAAGTAATCCAAAGGCAACAGGAAAATTGGCAATGGTAAAAATTGACGAAATAACACAGATCACACCAAGGGTATAGATTATGCTTTCATCACCAGGAATTGGTTCGGGGCTAGATATCAGTGGGATTATCAGCAAATTGATGCAGGTTGAACAGCGCCCGCTCACTCAGCTTAATACTAAGGAAGCCAAACAACAGGCACAGCTTTCTGCCTTTGGTAGTCTAAAAAGTGCCTTATCGTCGTTTCAAGAAAGTGTAAAGGCGCTGGCAAAACCCGCATTATTCACCGGCTTTAAGGCCACATTGACAGATACGACAGTGGCCACAGTAAGTACATCTGCCAAAGTAGCAGCAGGTGTGCACGAAATTGAAGTGCAATCACTGGCGCAGGCGCAAAAAATCAAATCAGAAGCTTTTGTCACGACAGATACGATAATCGGTAACGGTACGCTGACTATTGCATTCGGCACCTATAACGAAGACGATACGTTTACCGCCAATACAGAGAAGGCTGCTAAAACTATTACGATTGATCCAGCCAAATCCACACTAAGTGATATTCGCAACACGATCAATGAAGCAAATACCGGAGTAACGGCAAGCATCGTTAACGATGGCAACGGGAACCGACTGGTAATTGCTTCCAGAGATACCGGATTAACCAATGCACTGAAAATTACGGTAGACGATGCAGATGGCAATCACACCAATAACACCGGGTTATCAAAGCTGGCGTTTGATGCGTCATCTACTGGTGGCGTTACCAACATGGCCGAGGCGGTACCAGCAAAAAATGCGAAAATGAAGATTGATGGCATAGCGGTGGAAAAATCTTCCAACACTATTAATGATGCACTGGAAGGCGTAACGTTCAATCTGCTCAAGGCCAATCCAGGCACAAACATGACACTGACAGTGGAGCAGGATAAGGCCAGTGTAGAAACAGCGGTAAAGGCGTTTGTCACAGCATACAACGAACTGGAGAAAAGCATTGGTAATCTCTCTCGTTACGATACCGCCAACAAACAGGCCTCAGTATTAACCGGGGACTCCACTGTGAGAATGGTGCAAAACAGGGTACGAGCCATGCTGACCGGCAACCAATCAGCTGTCGGGGGAATCAATTCACTATCCGAACTAGGTATCAGCTTCCAAAAAGATGGCACATTAAAACTGGACAACGGCAAACTGAGCGCAGTATTGGTTGATCCGGACAAGAACGTGGCTGCATTTTTTTCCACACAGACAATGGAAGGAACAGAAGGTTTTGCTACCCAGCTGGATCAGCTGCTCGATGGCATGGCAAGAAGCGATGGCCTGATCAACAACCGCATGGACGGCATTAACAGCACAATCAAAGGCATCGGCAGACAGCGCGAGGCACTGGAACATCGTCTGGGGGAAGTAGAAAAACGCCTGCGAGCGCAATTCACCGCGCTGGATTCGATGGTTGCCAGCATGACTCAGACCAACAATTACCTGCAGCAGCAATTGGCAAATTTGCCCAAGATTGGCGACAAATAATCGCGCCAGATAACGATCATTAACCAATATTCTCATTTCGAAAAGGAGAAAACGATCATGTTCATTGAATCACCTGGCCGAGCGATCAAGAACTATCAGAGTGTCGGAGTTGAATCCGGCGTGGCATCTGCCGATCCACACAAGCTGATCGTGATGTTGTTTGAAGGCGCACGGCAGGCGTTAGATTGCGGCCGACTATACATGCAGCAACATAGAATTGCTGCCAAAGGGGAGATGATCTCCAAGGCGATTATGATTATCGATCACGGCCTGAAAGCCAGCCTGGACAAAACAGCAGGCGGAGAACTGGCCACGCGGCTCGATCAGCTCTACGACTACATGACCACCCGACTGCTTACCGCCAACCTTCAGAATGATCCGGCCATCATCGAAGAAGTCAGCCAGCTGCTGGGCGAATTGCAAGAAGCCTGGGCTTCCATTGAAAAGCAACCTGTAGGCAAAATAGATACAAAAGTAGCTGTCAACACGATGATTGAACAAACAGTTGAAACAGGTGCAACTATATGAATCTCAACAACTCATCCAAACCTCCACCGGATGACAGCAACGACGGTATGCAAATGATCACCGCGTATGAAGCAATCCTGACAATCACCAACCAGATGCTGCAAGCAGCAAAAAACAGCGACTGGGATAAACTGGTGGCACTGGAGCACGATTGTAAGTACCTGACCAATCGACTGATGGAACAGCACACCCGGCAGCCATTAAGTGAAACTCAACAGAAAAAAAAAATTGACCTTATCCAGCAGATACTCGCTCGTGATGCTGAAATCCGCACCATCACCGAACCTCGAATGACACACCTGCAAAATATGCTGACCAACCACGACCACAAACGAAAACTGGGACAGACTTACCAGACAGATACATAATGATATTCTGGATCACCACGTACATTTGGCTAAACAACAGATCCTTACGAAACAAGGACTCTATGGTCGAAAGCAGAAATAACAGGCAATAAGTGGAGAAGACGAGCCTGTAAAGCTTTTTGTGTAAACACCTTTGCCGGTTAATTACAGATGACCATTTAGTCAGTCACCAGATTCGATCATAAAGCGGTTTATGGCAGGCTTCCAATCCCGAATGGACGCATGGGGCTGAAATGAATACGGCTGACTGAAGAATATCCGTTTTATCGGGATCCTTCAGCCAGCCATAAAGAGCCGTAGTCAGAACACAAAATTACTGCCAGCAGTATATCTTTACTACTGCCGACACCAGGTTGCCAGATCAGATCAATGATCATGCTCTGTCTTTACATCTTTCAATTTTTTGATCTGTTCAGGCGTCAATATGCTGCGAATAGCTTTTCGCTCTTCAATATGGTGGGCAACCATTTCATTGAAGCTATCAACAAGATCCTGCCCCAGTTTGCGTAAAGTTTCTTCATCAACGGCGGGTTGAGCAACCGCTTTACGGAAAGCTTTCATGCTTTCTTTCATTTTCTTTTTAAGATGATCATGCACTTTAGGATCTTCTTTCAGATGAATGCGTACGATTTTGCCAAGCTGTTCATCGGAAAGACCAAGTGCTTCCGCTTGCCTCACAACATTATGTGCATAGCTGTGATGATGGTGCTCATGATCGGCCTTGTCTCCTCGATCATATCCTTCCTTATCTTTACTCTTATCTTTTCCCTTGCACTTTCCCTTTTCTTGTTTCGCCTGATCTCCCTGATTATGGCCATCATGATCTGAATGGCCTGCATCACTTCCGCCTTTTTCTCTACCCTTTCCTTGTTCTTCCTGGGCCCTACCTTCTCCTTCCTTGCTCTGGTTTTGTTGAGCTTGTGCCAGGATAAGGGTAACTGCTTCTCCTCGTTGGATTAATGTTTCAGCAACCGGAGAAACAGCTGTTGCCGTGGTAGCGGGAATGGCAAATAAAGCGCCGATGAGGATTGATAATCCGGTCAATCTGATATTCATATTACTTCTCCTGTTGTAAATAAAATTACAAATATTTAGACAATCTGTCTTGCGCAAAGTTTATGAAAAAACCCGGAAACTCTCTCCGCGCAATCTATTTCTATTATCCTACAACCGGGATTTTCCTATTCTACTCCCCTCACATGGTAATTCTTGACATGGAATCCGAAAAAATAATTGAAGAACGCCTGAAAGCATTACGTTCAACCATTGCGTTGCATGACTTTCATTACTACGTGCAGGATGCGCCAATTATTCCAGATGCAGATTACGACAAGCTTTTTCGCACCTTGCAACAACTGGAACAGCAATATCCGCATCTGATCACACCGGATTCACCTACCCAGCGGGTGGGTGCTCCCCCGCTAAAAGTATTTGCTCGGCTCACTCACCAGACACCCATGTTGTCACTGACCAATGCTTTTACAGAAGATGAGGCCATTGCCTTTGATAAGCGCATTCGTGAAGCGCTGAATGTGGATCAGGTTAACTACGCAGTTGAACCCAAATTTGATGGACTGGCTGTCAGCCTGGTTTATACAAATGGAATATTGACAAACGGAGCCACCCGGGGAGATGGTTATACCGGGGAAGATATCACACTGAATCTGCGCACAATTCCATCCATACCCTTGCGCCTGCAGACAGCCACTGTCACTGATCAGTTCGAGGTACGTGGCGAAGTGGTTATGTTGAAAGCAGACTTTGAGCATCTCAATGAACAACAGCGAAACAAGGGGGAGAAGCTCTTTGCCAATCCACGTAATGCCGCTGCCGGCTCGCTACGTCAGTTGGATTCCAATATCACCGCTGCACGCAAACTGACTTTCTTTGCTTATGATGCCGTGCTCTCTCATAAAGATCAGCCGTTTTTTTCCAAACATAGCGAAATACTAGATTATCTTAAATCACAACAGTTTCTGGTGGCGCAGCAAAATGGTACGACAACGGGCGTGGCTGGACTATTAACCTATTACCATGAAATGGGTGCCTTACGCTTATCCCTTCCCTATGAAATTGACGGTGTGGTGTACAAAGTCGATAATCTGACGCAACAGGAAACACTTGGTTATGTCTCACGTGCTCCCCGTTTTGCTATTGCACATAAATTCCCGGCGCAAGAAGCCAGTACCGAATTACTGACAATCGAAATCCAGGTGGGAAGAACCGGTGCCCTGACGCCGGTTGCACGCCTGGCCCCGGTATTTGTGGGGGGAGTAACAGTTACCAATGCCACTCTGCACAACGAAGATGAAGTTCAACGCAAACAGATCATGATCGGCGATACCGTCATCGTGCGCCGGGCGGGCGATGTCATCCCGGAAGTGGTGGCGGTAATACCGGAACAGCGCCCTGCGCACGCCCAACCGTTCATCATGCCGGATCATTGCCCGGTATGCGGATCAAAAGCGGCACGTCTACCAGGTGAAGCAGTGACCCGCTGTACCGGAGGTTTATATTGTCCAGCTCAGCGTAAACAGGCAATCTGGCATTTTGCTTCCCGCCGTGCCCTTGATATTGATGGATTGGGGGAAAAACTGATTGATCAATTAATTGACCGCGAACTGGTGCATACCCCTGCCGATCTGTATAAACTGAACATTGATACGCTCGCGAGCCTGGAACGCATGGCTGAAAAATCCGCACGCAACCTCGTTACCGCAATTGAACACAGCAAAAAAACTACGTTGCCGCGTTTTATTTATGCGCTGGGTATTCGTCATGTTGGTGAAGCGACTGCCAAGGCGCTTGCTAACCAGGCAAGCCATCTCGATCAGCTGATGACTCTGGATATTGAACAGTTACAACAAATCCCGGATGTCGGCCCGATAGTTGCGCAAAGTATTATAGATTTTTTTTCTGAAGCACATAACCGGGAAGTGATCAGACAACTGCTTGATAGCGGGTTGCAGTGGGAAATACCAAACCATGGCGTACAACAATCAGAACAAACCAATTCAGCTGTTTCCGGTAAAACCTTCGTTCTGACCGGAACTTTGCCAACCATGACGCGCGATCAGGCCAAAATCAAAATTGAACAACAAGGCGGCAAGGTAACCGGCAGCGTTTCATCTGCCACCAGTTATGTCGTTGCGGGATCAGATCCCGGCAGCAAGTACGCTAAAGCAATCGGGTTAGGCATTTCTGTACTGGATGAAGATCAGCTACTGTCACTGCTGCAAAATATCTCGACAGGTGCACAACAGTAAGGTAATTGATCAATAACAATCTTCTTGATTGCAGTTATCTTCTCTTGCACGCGTATTACGCGTACGTAGCCAGTTATAATATAAGTGTAAAAAAATAACTTATTACCATCAGGATCAATATGATTGCAATTATCGGCGGCAGACGTATGAACAAACTGGCCGGCCTAGAAGTTACCCATCGTCAGGTCATAAGGACCCCTTATGGAGAACCGTCCGGTTCATTGATTTTTGGCACGATCTGCGAGCACGAAGTTGTTTTTCTGTCCCGGCACGGCCATGGTATTACCATTCCGCCGCACATGGTCAACTATCGTGCCAACATCTGGGCACTGCATACCCAGCAAGTCAAAAAAATCATTGCTGTTACATCAGTTGGCAGTATCCGTAAAGATATGGAACCTGGAAAAATCGTCATTCCTGACCAGATTATTGATTACACCCATAGCCGGGAAGCTACTTTTCATGATCGATCTGACAAAGCCATCACCAATACAGATTTTACACAACCCTATTGCCCTATTGCACGCGACTGTCTCCTAAAGGCTGCACAGGATGCGGGTGAATCAGTTATTGATGGAGGTGTTTATGCTGCAACCGAGGGCCCCAGATTTGAAACAGCAGCAGAAATCAATCGTCTGGAACGTGATGGGGCAGATATAGTTGGGATGACGGGTATGCCGGAGGCAATTCTCACGCGGGAATTAGGTATTTCCTACGCGACCATTGCCGCCATTGCTAATCATGCAGCCGGACGCGGGGAAAGCAAACAAGCTATCCCGCTGCAAGCTGCGCACAAGGCACTGGAAGATGCGATGATGAATGTCAGAAATATATTGGAGCATCTGGTAAGGAATAATGATGATTAAACCCGTATTAAAAATGGGGGACCCACGCCTGTTGCAGCCTGCGCAGAGAATTGAGCAATTTGACACACCTGTACTCAAAGAATTATTGCAGGACATGCAAGATACGATGGCTGCACTCAATGGCGCCGGGCTCGCTGCCCCGCAAATCGGCATAAGCTTGCAAGTAGTCATCTTCGGGATAGAACACTCTCCGCGCTATCCGGATGTTGAAAGTGTGCCATTTACCGTGCTGATCAACCCCATACTCACCCCATTGACCGAAGAACAGGAAGAAGACTGGGAGGGTTGTCTGAGTATTCCGGGCATGCGCGGACTGGTTCCCCGCTACACTCACTTACGCTATCAGGGGGTGGATGAAACCGCTACTCCCATCGACAGAACAGTCGCCGGGTTTCATGCGCGCGTGGTACAGCATGAATGTGACCACCTGAATGGGATACTCTATCCTATGCGAATCAATGATCTGCGAAAATTCGGTTATACCGATACACTATTCCCAGGCCAGACAATCGCAGAAGACTGATTCATTCTTTGCACTACCTTGTTAATAAGGTTTGACCACAACCAAGATAACAATCGCAAACAGCGCCAGTACCGGCAATTCATTGAACCAGCGGTAGTAAACATGGCCATGCCGGTTACGATCATGCTTGAAATCGACCAGCAACTTCCCGCAGTAGAAATGGTAAGCGATCAGCAAAACCACCAGTACCAGCTTGGTGTGCAGCCACCCTCCAGAAAAACCGTAACCAAGCCATAACCACGAACCAAAAATGATCGTCAATAACCCACCTGGGGTCATAATGCCATAATAGAGCTTGCGCTCCATTACCTTGAACCGATCTATGCCCGCCTCATCCGTACACATGGCGTGATAAACAAACAACCTGGGCAAATAAAACAACCCGGCAAACCAGGTCACCATAGAAATGATATGTAACGATTTAATCCAGAGCATTGTGAAATATCAGGTTTAAAATCAGAAGAAGTCAGGGACCGGAAAAGTTTTAAGTAATCAGTACGATCGCTTGCCCTTGAATCCGGATAATTATTTTACACAAACAGAAACATTTCATATTTATCCAGAGATTTTTGATATGACCGTACACTCCAATAATTATAGAGAATTGTCTACCCGGCTACTGCAAAAGAACTGGATGTTTTAACGTTATAACCTGAATCTGAATCACTGAAATCTGCGGCAGATAACAGACACGAAATACCGGATAAAAACCCATGATAATCAGCCATAGCAGCAGACATTTATCCTTCAGCACAAAAGTACTGACTGTTCTCGTCCTACTTATCACTTATGGATCACTTTACCCAGGAAATTTCACACACGCCGCTCCTGGAGCACTTGAACAATTTTTTATAAATCCGGGATGGACAACGTCCATCGGTGACATATTAGGCAATATCGTACTATTTCTCCCGCTTGGCATTGCCGGAGAACGAGTAATCCACTCGCAAAACAAGATACCCGGTTTATTGTTATTAACCATAATCAGCTTTATATTCTCACTGATTCTACAAATCCTGCAAATATGGTTACCTACCCGATCCGCAGCATTAGTGGATGTATTCTGGAACATAACAGGCCTGTTCACAGGAATCGGAGTAAGTGTCCTGATAAAACAGATATCCTTATTATGGCCAGGCAGGCAGTCTTTCCCGGGTGGCAAGGCTGCCATCCCTTTAGCAATATTATTGCTCTGGTTATGCAGTGAATTATTACCTCTCGTTCCATCCCTGGACTGGCAAAAATTCAAGGATGCTGTCAAACCCCTGCAAACACTTGACTTCAGTTTCTCCTCTATCTGGATACATGCAGCAAGCATCATAACAGCCGGAAGCATACTTTCTTTACTGGCCCCAAAACCCCTAGTCTGGCTGACAGGAGCACTACTATTCATTCTGGCCGGAAAAATTACGATTGTAAATCAGCTCCTTGACACATCAACCATATCGGGGTTACTGGCGGGTTATCTGGCAAGCGTTTTGTTACTGAAAACCAGTCCACACACCAGGATAGTCGTCGCTTTCTGGTCGCTACTGACTGCTTGGACTATTCATGCCCTGACACCTTTCTCCTTCACGATAGGTGGCACTTTCAATTTTATCCCCTTCGCCACCATGCTTGAGGGCTCCATGCTTACCAATGCTATGGCATTGGTTCTGTCTCTTTACATCTATTCTGCCCTGTTATGGTTCGCTCCATATACCGGTGGAAATTTTCGTGGCATAGTCCTGGCACTGGTCTTCTGGTCGATAGTCATCGAACTGATTCAAATGGCGTTATTAGGGCGTAATGCAGATATTACCGAGCCACTACTGATCGGACTGATTGCATGGGGGTTGGGTGAATCCAGACAACTTGAGTGCCGTATTGAAATACCTCATCCCATAGCTAACCCTGTACCGGACAAGCCCATTCCATTCACACCCCACTCTCACCGGACTGATTCCCCTACAAATCTGTCTTTATTCAGTGCATGGATTCCCGTAATTCTTTTGTCAATGGGAGCTACAAGCCTGCTCTGGCTGATCTTGCACTTGCCCCAAATACCTTACAACCTCAAAGAGCTATTTCTGTTTGATGGCAATATATTATTTATATTCATTTTTATTCTGACACTACTATGGATCGGAGCAGGAGCCGCATGGATCAGCTCCAGAATACTTTCCAGCACCAGACCCTTTATAAGCTTGCCAGGATGGGTACTCACAGTCAGTCTTATCAGCCTGGGGTTACTTTCAATCAGCGTAACCCAG
This sequence comes from Nitrosomonas eutropha, assembly GCF_003201195.1. Taxonomy (GTDB): domain Bacteria; phylum Pseudomonadota; class Gammaproteobacteria; order Burkholderiales; family Nitrosomonadaceae; genus Nitrosomonas; species Nitrosomonas eutropha. The sequence continues at coordinate 37,108 of NZ_QICQ01000005.1, forward strand.
GAAAGTATTGCCGATATCACTGGATCGAACAATATTTACTGGTTCGTTATTAACAAAGACATCTGGGGGGAAGGCTGGCGACATATCTTTGAATGGCTTGGGCCAACATTGATTTCCACACTGGAAAGACCAGTTCGCTATACAGCGCTGTATGCACCCCTTGTCATCTTTCTGGCGCTGATTATCAGTTTCTTCAGCCTACGTAAACAGCGTGCACAAGTCACAAGAAAAATGCTTATTCTGGTTATCAGCGCGCTACCCTGGCTCTGGCTGGCCAAAACCATCACCTTTAGCTGGTCCTCAACTGACAACCTGAATGAGTTAATCGCCCGCACTGGTGCCATAGGTATGGGAGGAGGTTTTTATCTTTACGTTCTACTCTTTGTTCTCTGCGTTAACGCCATCATACTTGTCAATCTATCCGGTAACGTTATGGAATGGATCTTAGGGATAGTACTATCCCTCATAATGCTGCCAATAGGATGGTGGCTACTCTCTCTTGGGCTGGAGTCCGAAGTGCATAAATATGGATATATTTTTTCCGGCCCCCAATTTCTGCTTGGCCCTGATCGTAAGCAAATTCTGCCCGAAGCAGAATTATTTACCCGCTGGTGCCTGGTACAAACCGGTTTCATTATCATTATCAGCTCAGGCATACGCAGTTTCAGCAGAATAACCCGGCAATATATGTGATCACTTTCTTCTAATCACGATAAAGTGTTCCCCAATGAGGAATGAATTGGTATAATTGCCGCCTTCGGGTCGTTAGCTCAGCCGGTAGAGCAGCGGACTTTTAATCCGTTGGTCGCGCGTTCGAATCGCGCACGGCCTACCAGACACAGGCACTTGGTCAGAAAATGGGCAAGTGCCTTTTTTATTGTTCAGATTTATTCATGCTTCGAGGTAATCTGGTGCGGTATTCTTGCACTGATTGTTACAAACCGTAACCTCGTTCTCCACAACAAACCCATATCCCCCTGCCCATGTTTCTTATCGACTTCATTATCCATATTGATAGCCACCTGCGGGAGCTCGTCTTGGAATATGGAATATGGGTCAATGGCATTCTCTTTCTGATCATTTTTTGTGAAACCGGGCTGGTTGTATTTCCTTTTTTGCCTGGTGATTCCTTGCTGTTTGCTGCAGGATCACTCGCATCGATACAAGGATCACAGCTTAATCCCCATATCCTGTTTGCCGGGTTATGCCTGGCTGGTATTTTGGGTGACAGCCTTAATTACTGGATAGGTCAAGAATTCGGGCTAAAGGTTTTTACCCCGGAGAAGTTTCGCTTCCTTAAACAGGAGCATCTTGATAAGACGCATGCCTTTTATCTCAAATACGGTGGCAAAACGATTATCATCGCGCGCTTTATCCCTATCATCCGTACTTTTGCTCCATTTGTGGCCGGTATTGGCACTATGCCTTATCGCACCTTTCTTACTTACAACATCATTGGTGCTGCGCTGTGGGTCGGGATATTTGTTTACGCTGGATTTTATTTTGGGCAACTCCCATTTATACAAAGAAACTTCAAGCTGGTTATTGTTGCGATCATTATTTTATCGATCATCCCACCTGTAATTGAATACCTTAAACATCGCTACGGAAAGAACAAACCAGACCAAGGTTGACCTGCCCTGTTCAAACATGCCGGATAATGAGGACTTCATGATGCCATCCGTCGGCTGGAATTCCCCAGTAGAGAAGGCAGAATAACAAGCGTACAGATCAGGGTAAATGCCAGCCCGACGGTAAGCAACGTGCCCATGCTGGCCGTTCCTTTATGTGGTGAAAACATGAGGCTGGCAAAATCAACCAGCGCGGTCAACGCACTGTAAAAGATAGCTCGTACCGTACTGGTATGGATCAAAATTTCGCTGCCAACCTGGTTATCCATGCTGCGATGTACCATGTGCAAGCTGCTGTCAATCCCCAGACCCAACAAAAGTGGTAGAGCAATGATATTAGCGAAGTTGAATGGTGTATCCAGCAAGACAGTAAAAATGCCGATAAATATGCTGGATAACAACAGTGGAATCAATACCAGTACGGTATATTTTATGCTGCGCAGCATGAGCAGAAGCGCAATTACCACCCCCACAAAAGTCAGTGAGAATGCCTGAATAAATGCATCGATTACCGCATTGCCTGCTTCCAGACTGATTACAGGTATCCCGGTTACATGCGGTGCCACTTGCTGCACCGATCTGACAAAACGGCGCAATGACTCATTATCACCAATATCATCAGACGGATATACGGCAACAAGATATTCCCCTGTATGACTGTGCCAGCGACTGGCCAGTGGCACGGGCAGCTCCTGTTCACCGAAAGGAGTAGCTTCAATCAGATTGTATAAACGCTGAAGCGCAACAGACAGTGTGGACAGCAGGTTTTCTTCCAGCAACTGTAGTAATTTATCCTGCTCATCCGGATCTGCCTTGTTTAGCCGGTGAAGCAACGATCCCACTGAATTCCTGAGTGCCAATGCAGAAGCTAAAATGGAGGAATCTGGATAACCCACAGTAAAACGTTCTAACGTAGCATGCAGAGAGGCGAGCACCTGCTGTTGTTGTGATGCTGTTTGCTTAACCGCGGATGGCGTTGTCATTGACAGTTCCGGGCCGATGATAAGTGACATTTCTTCAATTGCAGCCAGCTTTTCTTCCTGCTCGGATGGCACAAAATCCTTAATTGAAACCACTTTACTTACTTCTGGCAGTTTGCTCAGATTTTCTTTCAACTGTTGAATTTCATTGCGATCTTCAGTTAGCACAACCGCATACCACGGTGAATGATCGGGTGATGCCAGCAATTCCCGGAAAGTCTGAACAGCCTCCCCCTTTGGATCCTGCATATTGAGCAGGTTATAGTCAAACCTGATTTGTGGCCACAATACTGCTGCCAACAACAACACTAAACAAACAAAAATGTGTGTCAATTTTCGCCACTTCAGCGAAACCTCAAGTACTTTACCCAACATTTTCCTGCCGTTGGGTTTAACAGCTGATTGCCCCGATAAATAGCGCAGCAGTGCCGATCCGACAATAAAAGTAACCACCAGACTGATCAGCATGCCCGTACCTGAGATAATCCCAAGCTCTGCCACTCCGCTGTAACTGGTGGGGATGAATGCATAAAAGCCAATGGCATTTGCAACCGTACAGGCAGTCAGCGCAACCCCGGCTTCGCCACCCGCCCGATATACAGCGGTTTTTGTGAGCAAACCACTTTCTTGCATTTCCCGATAACGAAGCAGAAAGTGAATAGCAAAATCTGCCCCCAGGCCGATATACAACACCGCAAAAGCAATGGAAATCACATTCAGCTGACCAATAGCAACCGTTGCGAACGCGGCTGTCAGCACTAAACCCGCCACCAGACAAATCAGTACAGCTATAGTCATACCAACCGTATACATAGCCGAATAAAGTACTGCACCCACCATGATGAATGTAACGACCCCGGCAATTTCCATCCCATCCAGCGAGCTCTTGAGTTCCTCATCAGCCAACGCCATGTCCCCGGTAATACGCAACTGAATTGGCCCGTCGTCGGTCAAACCTGCTTCTTCTGCGGCTGCGCGCACCGCCATAACAGGTTGCTTGCTCGGAAGCAGCTCTGAATAGTCCGGGATGGGTTTGACAATAATTATTTCCTGATAACTAGCCTTTAACGGTTCGCCACGAAATAATGTCTGCCATGATAGGGGGCGCGATTTGCCAGTAAGCTGTGCATCGATAGTCTCGCTCACTCCCTGGAAAACCGACTCCAACTCCAGGTGCTGGCCTTTGTTTAATTCATCAGTCGCTTGCGTGAGTAGCGTGATAAATGTGTGCAGTGTGGGGTTCCGGGTAATTTGCGCAATCAGCGGCTGAGCTTCAGCCAAATGATCCGTGATGCGTTCCAGTTGAGGAATATCTTCATAGAGCAATCCGTTACGCCCAAAAAAATCTTCTACGCCTGGCGCATAAACATCGGAAAAATTTTTGTTATCTTTTTTCAGGAGTGCTACCAGCCGGTGTGCTGTGGAATAAGCCTGCTCGGGGGTAGGAGCACTGAGTACCAACAACAGAATATTCGTGTCCTGAGGAAAAGCCTGGTCGTACTTTTCACTGTTGATACGAAACGGCAAATGCTCAGAAAGCATATCCGTTGTATCAGTATTCATGCCAAGATTACGAGTGGTATATACCGCGCTTATCGCAACAAAAATAAATGAGATTAATAAAACCCAGAGAGCATGGCGATAGCAGAAGCTGGTACAAGAGGCAAAGATCTTATAGGTTCTACTATGTGAAGATTCCATTATTTTCCGCTATTGCTCCAAATCAAATGCTGCATTTCATATCTTTCATACCGGGCGGTATTTTAGTGCAGTTTTGATAAACATACAGATTGATCCTGTCTTTTATCGGGGTTCAAAGTGAATATTGAATATTGAATATTGATAAGATGGATAGCAAATATTCAGTGGAAAAATATTTTCAGGAAAATGTGAGCCACATCCCAGACATCGTGGTCACGAGACACCCGCCCAGAGGGTGATACATCTAATTTGTACGGCGGCAAGGAAAGAAGAGGTGTTTTTGGCGTACCTTGTGGCAACGCCACTCCATCTTTTGAAATGAAGGAAAGCATTTTCGACAAGATGCCTCAGTTCATACAGCGCTTTATCATTAGACGTTTTTATCTTTCGATCCTTTTTGGGCGGGATAACAATTTCCATCTTCTGTTTTTTCGCCAGATCAATGATTGCATTACTATCATAGCCACGATCTGCCAACAGGTAATCTGCACCAACTTCTTCAATCAGGTACCTAACTTGCGTGCAATCAGTAGTGACACCTGGTGTAACAAGGATTTTGACCAGCATACCATGCGCATCCACGGCCAGATATATTTTGGTGTTGAGTCCCTTTTTGTCCAGCTCATATCCTGCCACCTCTGGCTCCGCTGGCATGTGGATGAACTTTACAGTGGCTAGCATCAATCATCAGCTATTCATAATCCAGATCATCCATCAGAATTTCCAGCAATTTTTCCCAAATATCTTCGTCACGCAACAGTTTTGATGAAATTGAGGAGTTCACACATACCGATATTCAGGCTGAAGTATTTGTACAGGGAGCCCCAAATAAATTTGGAGCTCTCTGTATTATTGAAAAGTGGCCCGCTTGGAAAAACCAGAGGCAAGCTTGTTTAGCCGTTGCTGTTGATAAGTAAATTGGGTGGAGGTCCCATCGGCTCGAATGTTTTTAACAAAGGAATATCTTCTTTGCTTATCCAGTGGATATCCGTATCAAACGTACCTTGTGGTCCCCAGCTACCGGTAAACTTCTTGCCATCGGGCGTAAAAGTCCAGCACATTTCTTCTCCCGAGGTATTGATAACATCACCAAGATTGACCGGCTCTTGCCACTCACCCTTTTCATCCTGATGAGCAATCCACATATCATGCCCGCCCCGCGAACCCAGATTTGTCCGCATACTGGTAAGAACCAGACTTTTGCCATCTTTTGACAAGCCAGTCCAGTGCATGTGGTCGCGCTGCGGAGAATTTATTTTCGATCCCAAGCTTACCGGCTTTTGCCATACACCATCTTTTTTCTCAACTTTCCAGATATCACTCTCCTGAGTTACCCCAGGCTGGCTGTAGTTAAAATAAATTAGACTATCAGAGGCAATAATCGGGCAGTGTTCTTCGCCAGTTGATGTATTGATACTGGGAAGCTCCGGCACATCATTCCAGTTTTTGGGTGCTTGCCATACGCCGTTCACTCTCTGAACAACATAAAGATCCCCCGACAACAGGTTGTCCGGCTCATATCTCGTAAAATAAATAACATTTCCGTCATCTGAAAGACTTGGCTCTAACTCCCAGGCTGTAGTATTGATATTAGGGCCTACAGTCGGATCAATATCGGGGCCAAGATGAACAGGTTCCTGCCATATACCATCTATATTATGAGACATCCATATATCAAAGTTATAGGCACTGCCCGGTGATTTGATACTACCTTCGCGCGTTGAAACGAAAATAGCTGTTTTGCCATCCGCACTGTAGGTTATCTCTATTTCAGTACCGGGCGAGTTAATAGGAGCCCCCATACTTTTTGATGCGGCTGGTGGCTCAGCTACACCTTCTGCTCCATGCATACCAGGCATGGCATAAGCCAGATTGCTGGCCAGCATTAGAATCGGTAGTGTGGAACAAAGTTTTATAACAGAGTTATCTCTCATTCTGCTTCTCCTCTCCGGACAAAAGTAAACCAATCGTTCTCTTTTTGAGATTAGGAGGGTATATGATGAATTACTGGAGTGTCAAGATAAAGAAATAGAACCGCTGTTCGCTCTATTTCTCCTCTTCAGATTAACACGCTAAACTTGCCAATATTATTTGAGAATACTTCTAAAGTTGGTTTTTTTAGGCAAAACAAGGCAGTGCACGGTAAGCACTGCCTTGAGTAACATCTCGTTGCTGAACTTCGCGCACCTTGTGCTTTCACTCTATACAACCGGATTTTAAAAACACTGTTAGACAAATTTATAGTGTGCGCACAACCAATCCTCGATATCTTATTTTCCGCTTAAAATATTTTGCAGCAGCAAATCATTCAATCGTCTGACGAAACTAGCTGGATCTTCGAGCTGCCCCCCTTCGGCCAGCAATGCCTGATCAAACAAAATATGGCTCCAGTCAGCAAATTTGGCTTCTTCATATTTCAGGCGCTGAACCATGGGATGATGCGGGTTGATTTCCAGAAACGGTTTACTATCCGGAACTTTCTGACCAGCAGATTTCAGTAGTCGTCCGAGATTACCACTCATATCGTGTGTATCAGCTACCAAACAGGCTGGCGATTCCGTCAAACGGTAGGTAATGCGGACATCCTTGACTAGCTCACCCAGCACTTCCTTCATTTTTGCTGTTAATTCCTGAAAATCTCCTGCTTCCTTTTCATGCTCTTGCTTTTCTACTTCATCTTCCAGCTTGCCTAGATCCAGATCACCTTTGGCAATAGATTGTAAAGATTTACCCGCATACTCATTTAGATTGGCTGTCAGCCATTCATCAATACGATCATGCAACAACAGAACCTCGATCCCTTTTTTACGGAATATTTCCAGATGTGGGCTGCTTTGGGCTGCCTTCAGACCATCTGCAGTAATGTAGTAAATTTTTTCCTGTTCTGGTTTCATCCGGGCGATGTAATCATCCAGCGAGACCGTCTGCTCTTCTTGTTCATCATGTGTTGAAGTAAATCTCAGCAATTTAGCGATACGTTCACGGTTGCTGTAATCTTCCGCAACTCCTTCTTTCAGTACCTGGCCAAATTCACGCCAGAAGATTTTAAATTTTTCCTGATCCTCGCTCTTATCACTCGTTGCAAGATCTTCAATCAACCCCAGTACTTTTTTCACCGAGCCGGCACGAATGCTGTCAATATCTTTCGATTCTTGCAGGATTTCACGGGAAACATTCAATGGTAAATCGTTTGAATCAATAATGCCGCGAACGAAACGCAAGTACCCTGGCAACAATTTCTCCGCATCATCCATGATAAACACACGTTTGATATAGAGTTTGAGGCCATGACGATGCTCGCGATCAAACAGGTCAAACGGCGCATGGGCGGGAATATATAACAACTGAATATACTCCTGCTTACCTTCAACTCTGGCATGTACATGAGCAAGCGGCGGCTCGAAATCATGCGCTACATGTTTATAAAATTCATCGTACTGTTCTTGCGTAATCTCATTTTTAGGCCGTGCCCAGATTGCACTGGCCTGATTGACTGTTTCTTCTTCATCACTTATTTTGTATGCCTTGCTCTCGTCATCCCATACCTCCTTCTTCATAATGATAGGAAGCGTGATGTGATCTGAATACTTGCGGATGATAGAACGCAGCTGAAAGCTGCTTAACAGCTCATCCTCGTCTTCACGCAGATGCAAAACAACCTCTGTACCCCGATCCCTTTTTTCCACGGTTTCCAGCGTGTATTCACCCTCACCACTGGATTCCCAGCGCACTCCATGCTCAGTAGTCAGGCCTGCACGGCGAGTAGTCAACGTTACTTTGTCCGCAACAATAAATGCCGAATAAAAACCTACGCCAAACTGTCCAATTAGGTTGGCATCCCTAGCTTGGTCACCTGTCAGCGAATCAATAAATTCCCGTGTACCAGATTTGGCAATAGTACCAATATTATCAATCACTTCCTGTCTGGACATACCGATACCATTATCGCTGATCGTGATAGTACGCGCCTCTTTATCGTAAGCAATACGGATTTTAAGATCCGGATCGGATTCATATAATGCCGTATCGGATAATCCTTCAAACCTCAGTTTGTCTGCGGCATCCGAAGCATTCGAAATCAACTCCCGTAGAAAAATTTCCTTATTACTGTAAAGGGAATGAATCATCAACCTCAAAAGCTGTTTCGCTTCAGCCTGAAAATTCAAGTGTTCGACGTTTTCTGCAGTTTGCATACTTTCCTCCTTAAAAAATGCGCTAACATTGTGGGATCAGGTTTCCCGATTTCAAGTTACTTCAATCTCGAAACCTCTATTTCTTAATTTTTACTTGTTCGATTGTATGAAATTCTTATCTTTTGTTTTTTCGGCATCGCTATGTGCAGTCACCTTCCAAGTTAATGCTCAAGAATTAGAGCTTCCACTTGATAAAATCAAGCTACCCTCCGGGTTTTCAATCAGTATTTGGGCACATGTACCGGATGCACAAGCCATGACATTAGGCGATAAAGGAACAGTATTCGTAGGTTCCAAATCGGCAGGTAATATCTATGCCATCACAGAAAACGAGGGAAAACGCCAAGTCCGCATTATTGCCAGCAAGCTCAAAATGCCCTCCGGAGTAGCGTTTCATGACGGTGCTTTATACGTATCATCGGTTAACAGAATCCTGCGTTTTGATGACATTGAAAATACGCTCGATCACCCAGCACCACCGCACATTATAACGACTGATTACCCTAAAGAAACCTATCACGGTTGGAGAAACATAGCGTTTGGTCCGGATGATTGGCTGTACGTTTCTGTTGGCTCGCCTTGCAATATCTGCGAAACGGATCTGGATCGTTTTGCTCTAATTTCACGCATAAAACCGGATGGTACAAACTATGAAGTATTCGCGAAAGGGGTACGTAACACGGAAGGATTTGACTGGCATCCCATCACAAAGGAATTGTGGTTCACCGATATCAGTCGGGCGTGGATGGGAGATAATCTTCCGCCAGATGAGTTGAATCATGCTCCAGAGAAAGGAATGCATTTCGGTTTCCCTTACTGCCATGGTCAAGAAGTAGCTGATCCCAAACTTGGGGCAAAACATGACTGCAATAAGTTTACTCCTCCTGCCGCTGAACTTGATCCTCACGTCACGCCAATGGGAATGCGATTTTATACCGGCACCATGTTCCCCGTTGAATACCATGGCAACATCTTTATTGCAGAGCATGGTTCGTGGAACCGCAGTACAAAAACAGGCTATCGTATTGAACGGGTACAGCTTGAGGCAAATAAGGTTACTAAAAAAGAATCTTTTGCGGAAGGCTGGCTGCAGGATAACGAAGCCTGGGGCAGACCGGTTGACATACTAATAACAGCGGATGGAGCGATGCTGATCACGGATGATATGGCAGGTGTGATTTATCGTATCAGCTATAATCAGCCATAACTCTCCCACCTGCCATGATTTTTACATGGAGTTTTGAATGGCAGACAGGCTCAAACCCATAAGTGCCTGAGGGAACATGCCCAGAAGTACTATGGCCAATCCGTTTGTGCTGATGAGTATCCTGACATCCGGTTTGAATAAAATCGGTCGAGTATCTTCCGGTGCATCAAAATATATAAACTTGACGATACGTAAATAATAAAAGGCACCAATTAGCGCCAGTATAACTGCAACAACCACTAACCAGACATACCCTGCCTCCAGGACAGCCTGGAAAACAGCTAGTTTTGCATAGAATCCAATCATGGGGGGAACTCCCGCCATAGAAAACATTATTAACAACATCATAAATGCAAGCCACGGGCTGCGTTGATTAAGACCTTTAAAATCACTGATCTTGTCCGCCTCAAATCCTTCCCGGGAGAGCAACATAATAATTCCAAATGCACCCAGCGTCATTAATACGTAAGCAATCACATAGAACATGGCTGAGCTGTAGCCGTTTTCTCCTATCGCAATAAAACCAAGCAAAACAAATCCTATGTGCGAAATTGTTGAATAAGCCAGCATCCGCTTAATATTTAGCTGAGCTATCGCTACAAAATTACCAACCGCCATCGAGGCCACTGACAGCAAGACCAGCATTCCCTGCCAATCAGTAGCCAGCTCTCCCAGGCCCTCCACCAGCAATCTCATAACAAAACCAAAAGCCGCCAGCTTAGGTGCTGACCCGATAAATAATGTTACTGCAGTAGGCGCTCCTTCATAAACATCTGGAGCCCACATATGAAATGGTACTGCGCTGAGTTTAAAGCTGATACCGGCAACAACGAAAACCAGACCGATGATAAAGATGTCATGATCTGCCGTACCTTGTTGGATGCTCTTCGTTAATTCCGAAATATGCAATGTTCCAGTTGCGCCATATAGCATTGACATGCCATAAAGCAAAAACCCGGAAGCCAGTGCGCCCAGAACAAAAAATTTGATGGCAGCTTCGGTAGCAACAGCCGATTCACGTTGCAACGCTACCATGGCATAAAGCGACAGGGATAACAGTTCAATTCCCAGATAAAGGGTAATAAGGTGGCTTGCAGAAACCATAACCATCATACCCAGTGTGGCGAACAATGTGAGACTGAAGAACTCCCCTTTCAATAGACCCCGGAGACTGATGTATGCGCGGGAATAGATCAACACAGCCGCAACAGTAGGATAAATCATCAGTTTTAGCGTATCTGACATTGCGTCACCGACAAACATGCCTGAGAAAGTATAACGAACTTCTGTGCTATATATGTCATACGTAATGAATGAACATCCGGCCAGTGTCAATAATGACAAATAAAATGACAGAAGCCGATTTTTTTCTCCTACAAACAAGTCAGCAAGCATGATCACGCAAATCATGAACAGCAGGAAAATTTCAGGGTAAGCTGGTGTGAAGTCAGGTAACAAAAAATCCATGAAAAATCCTTAATTTCCGATCAGGAAAGTATTTTTATTATCCAAAAATTTAGCTAAATATCTTAAAGCTTGGTACGTGCAACATGCTCCAGCAGATTATCAACCGTAACATGCATAACTTCGGTAAGTGGCAGCGGATAAATACCCAGAGCTAGAACTGCAACCGCCAGGATAGCCAAAACCAAAAATTCACGTGCGGAAATATCTTTCATTCCCTCGACATTGGGATTTGCCACGGCACCAAACACAACTTTTTTATATAGCCACAGACTGTAAGACGCCCCCAAAATCAATGTCAGCGCAGCAAAAAATGCATACCAGAAATTTACTTCCATGGACCCCATAATCACCATAAATTCACCTACGAAACCACTGGTGCCTGGAAGCCCGGAGTTAGCCATTGCAAACAACATAAAAAGAGCAGCAAAAACTGGCATTTTATTAACTACCCCACCATAATCTGCGATCATCCTAGTATGCAAGCGATCATATAAAACACCAACACATAGAAACAAAGCGCCAGAAATGAATCCATGCGAAATCATCTGCACCATGGCTCCTTCTATTCCAATAGGATTGAACAGGAAAAAGCCCAACGTAACAAATCCCATATGAGAAACTGAAGAATAGGCAATCAGCTTCTTCATATCACGCTGCATTAACGCAACGATGCCAATATATACAATGGCAATCAGCGATAAAGCGATCAATATCCATGACAACTCATGACTCGCATCTGGCGTAATTGGTAAAGAAAATCTGAGAAAACCGTATCCACCCAGTTTAAGCAGGATAGCTGCCAGTACTACCGAACCACCTGTAGGTGCTTCAACGTGCGCATCCGGCAACCAAGTATGCACTGGCCACATCGGCACCTTAACCGCGAAGGCGACCATAAATCCTATAAAAATAAGGATTTGTGCGGCCATCGGTATAGGAAGATGATGATAATCGAGAATTGAGAAGCTACCACCAGAAGCCTGATATAAATAAATCAGCGCCACCAGCATCAATAGAGATCCCAGAAATGTATAAAGAAAAAACTTTAGAGCTGCATAAATCCGGTTAGGCCCTCCCCAGACTCCAATAATGATAAACATTGGAACCAGTGATGCTTCCCAGAAAGAATAGAACAATATGGCATCCAGTGACGCGAACACCCCATTGAGAACACCGGACATGATCAAAAAAGCTCCCATATATTGGGAAACCTTTTCACGAATCACCTCCCATCCGGCAATCACGACCAGCGGGGTCGTAAAACTGTTCAATAAAATTAATGGCATTGATATGCCATCAACCCCCAAATAATAATAGACATTGAGGCGTTCAAACCATACATTCCGCTCGATAAACTGCATCGAACCCATGGATGTATCAAATCCACTATAAAGCGGAAGTGTTACGAGGAAACCGGCCACAGATCCAGCCAGAGCAACCCAGCGTACCGCTTGAGTATTCCGGTCACTCATCAAAAATACGATTAAACCAGAAACAATTGGTAACCAGATAATTAGACTTAACAGCGGAAATCCAAATAACATGTTTTTTTCGTCTTAAATCGCATTTCAATGCGTATTAGTTATCCCAGAGAACAGAAAGAAGTTCAGTCCGTTTTCAATTCCCTGAAGCCTAAAAAGGAAACAGCCATATACTCATCAGAACAAATACACCCACAATCATACTAAATGCATAATGGTAGATATACCCGGACTGAAAGCGACGTCCCACCATCGCAAACCAACCCATCGCTCTTGCCGTGCCATTAACCATCAAACCATCTATGACTTTCACATCTACATATTTCCACAGCACGGTACTTAGCGTACGTAAACCGCCCGCAAATAACCAGCTGTACAGCTCATCAATAAAATATTTTCGATCAAGCAGAACATAAACCGGATTAGCCAGTTTTTTAATTTTACCGGGTAATGCAGTTTGATAACGATACAAAAACCAGGCAGTAAAAATTCCTGACATCGCCAGCCAGAACGGAGGGGCAGTCAAAGCATGTATCATCATGCCGAATATTCCTGTATAGCTCTCGCCCATCTTGGCCATGACATCATGCTGCGCATCTATATAAATAGCCTCAGTGAAGAAACCTCCAAAAAGCATTGGATCAATCAGCCAGCCAGCCGCCACAGTAGGAATTGCCAATAAAACTAGTGGTACCGTCACTACCCAAGGGGATTCACGCAAATGATCACGTGTATGGCTATCCATACCTGGTTCGCCATAGAAAGTCATGAATATTAGCCGGAAGGTATACAGCGCAGTAACGAATACTGTACTTAACGCGCAGAAATAGGCGAATCCTGCCCCAGGAATTTCCGAGAGGAGAATTCCTTCAATAATCGCATCCTTAGAGAAAAAACCTGAAAAACCTGGCACTCCTGCACTGGCCAATGCAGCAACAAACATGGTGCCAAATGTAATCGGCATATATCGTTTAAGTCCACCCATCTTGCGCATATCCTGCTCGTGATGCATGGCGATAATGACGGACCCTGCACCCAGAAACAGCAATGCCTTGAAAAAGGCATGCGTCATAAGATGAAAGATAGCCGCTGAATAAGCAGATGCGCCCAGTGCTACCGTCATGTATCCGAGCTGGGATAGCGTTGAATACGCAACGACTCGCTTGATATCATTCTGTACTACCGCTACCAGCGCCATAAACAAGGTAGTAATTCCACCAATCACAAAAATAACCGAGTGCACTGTAACAGATAACTCAAACAGAGGAGACATGCGAGCTACCATGAAGATACCAGCTGTTACCATGGTTGCAGCATGAATCAGAGCCGAAATGGGTGTTGGCCCCTCCATTGAATCCGGTAACCAGACATGCAGGGGAAATTGAGCAGATTTACCCATCGCACCTATGAAAAGCAGCAAACATATTACTGTCATCAACATCCAGGATTCACCAGGCATGATTTCAATAGTACGGGATGCAAGGTATTCCGCATGGGTAAATACAAGCTCGTAATCCAAAGTGCCGACATTTGCCAGTATTAAAGCGATACCCAGCAGGAAGCCTATATCAGCGATCCGATTAACCAGAAATGCTTTGAGATTGGCATAAATTGCCGTCGGGCGAGTGTACCAAAAACCGATTAGCAAATAAGAGACCAGTCCGACTGCTTCCCAGCCAAAAAACAATTGCAGGAAATTGTTTGACATCACCAGCATCAGCATCGAAAACGTAAATAGCGATATATAGCTAAAAAATCGCTGATACCCTGGATCTCCCTGCATATAGCCGATAGTATAAATATGTACCATTAACGATACACCTGTTACTACCATCATCATCGTGGCTGACAACGTATCAATCAAAAATCCTATCTCAATTACAGTCTCGCCTGATGTCATCCAGGTATAGACACTACCGTTATAAAGATTTCCTTGTAATACATCGATAAAAATTACAACAGATGCAATAAATGACAGTGCCACTAACGCAATCGTCGCACGATGGCTCCCTATCAGACCAATCTGTCGCCCAAACAGCCCGGCAACGATTGCTCCTAACAAGGGTGCCGCTGGTACTAGTAAATAAAGATTTTCCATCTAAGGTATCAATTAACAATACTGTTTAACAAACTGACTGGATATAAAACTGCCTGCCGTTCAACCCTTAAGTCTATCCAAATCATCTACGTTGATAGTACGTATGTTTCTGAATAAAGCGACCAAAATCGCTAAACCAATAGCAGCCTCGGCTGCAGCCACAGTCAGAATAAAAAATACAAAAATCTGCCCAGCTATATCCTGTAAATAATATGAGAAAGCGACAAAATTTATATTAACTGCCAGTAGCATCAGCTCAATGGACATTAACAAAATAATGACATTTTTACGGTTGAGAAAAATACCTACAACCCCAATGGCAAACAGAACAGCGCCCAGCACAAGATAATGTGATAGTGATACCAAGATGATTACCCTTCAAATGAAAATATTTGAGATAGTTGAAATCCCTGGGGAAAAATCATTCTTTTTTTTCTGCAGGCATAGATATTACTTTTAACCGCTCGTTACGGCTAACAGCTATCTGCCTGGAGGCATTAGAAGATTTTTTATCGGTGCGATGGCGCAAGGTTATAGCTATAGCAGCAACCATTGCCACTAACAAAATGACTGCAGCTAATTCGAAAACATACACATATTCAGTGTAAATCAATCGACCCAATTCTTTAGTATTACTGTAATCAACTGATTTATATTCCGGAGTTTGTATGATTTCAGAACTAAATTGTTTGCTCATCAGTACCATACTCATCTCAACGGTCATAATAAAAGCCAATATTGCACCAAATGGAAACCACTTCCAGAATCCTTCCCGCATCTGATCTAAATTAATATCTAGCATCATAACCACAAACAGAAACAGCACCATGACGGCGCCTACATATACCACTACTAGAGCTATCGCTAAAAATTCCGCTTCGAGTAAAATCCATAATCCGGAAGATGTCACAAAAGCAAGTACCAATAGCAGCACCGAGTAAACGGGGTTACGTAATGTAATTACTCCTAGTGCAGAAATTATCACCACACTAGCCAGACTGTAAAAAACAAAATCCTGGAAAATCATAAATTTATATCTAAATGTTTAACGATAAGGAGCATCTGCTGCTCTGTCTTTGGCTATCTGCTCTTCATAACGGTCACCCACAGCCAGCAGCATTTCTTTGGTATAAGTCAGATCGCCACGAACTTCGCCGTGATACTCAAGCACACGTGTCTCGACAATTGCATCTACTGGACAAGCTTCTTCACAAAAACCACAAAAAATACACTTAATCAGATCAATATCGTAACGTGTGGTACGCCGTGTACCATCATCACGTTGTTCTGACTCAATAGTGATCGCCAACGCCGGACAAACTGCTTCACATAACTTACACGCTATACAGCGCTCCTCACCATTAGGATAACGACGCAAAGCATGTAACCCTCTAAAACGAGGTGATTGCGGCGTCTTCTCTTCCGGATAATGTACAGTAACCTTAGGCGCAAACAAATAGCGTCCAGTTACTTTCATTCCCTTTAACAACTCAAATAGCAAAAAGGATTTTAAAAACCGTTTAATGCGTTCCATTTTGAAATTCCTCTTGACTAGAACCAAAGATTCAATGGAAAGCTTTGCAATGCAGCTTCAGGCAATTGCATTACTGCGCCCAATAAAACAATCCAGATTAACGTAATTGGAATAAATACCTTCCACCCCAACCGCATAATTTGATCATAGCGATAACGAGGAAAAGTAGCACGGAACCAAAGAAAGAAAAACAACATGATGGCTATCTTTAACAACAACCAAACTACACCCGGGATCAGATTGAAGGGAATGATATCTACCGGGGGCAACCACCCTCCAAGGAACATGATACTGGCTAAGGTTGCAACCAGAATCATGTTTGCATACTCGGCAAGAAAAAATATGGTAAAAGCCATTCCCGAATAATCCACATGGAAACCAGCCACGATTTCCGATTCTCCTTCAGCCACATCAAAAGGTAATCGATTAGTTTCGGCTACTCCAGAGATAAAATAAACTAGAAACATCGGAAATAATGGAATCATGTACCAATTAAGAAAACTCCCTCCCTGTTGCCCCGCTACGATATCTCCCAAGTTGAGACTAGAGGACATCATCAACACACAAACCAAGGCAAATCCCATAGCTAATTCATATGAAATAACCTGTGCAGCAGAACGCATGGCACCCAAGAAAGCATATTTTGAATTAGATGCCCATCCAGCAATAATGACACCATAGACACCCAGAGATGTCATAGCCAGAATATATAGCAGTGCAGCATTGATATCAGCCAATACTAGTTCTGGTGAGAAGGGAACGACAGCCCATGCCGCTAATGCAGGCGTTATAGCAAGTATTGGCGCAAGGAGAAATAGAAATTTATTGGCACCGGTCGGAATAATGATTTCCTTCATGATAGCCTTAACCGCATCGGCAATAGGCTGCCCCCATCCACCCAACCAAGGAATACCAAAAAATGTTACCCGGTTTGGCCCTACTCTGACTTGCATGAATGCAATAATCTTTCTCTCTGCAAAAGTAAGATATGCGACTGCCAGCAATAATGGAATAATGATTGCCAGAATCAACAGCAGATTCTTTGCCAATAGAAAGAGGGAAACACCCCACTCGCTGCCAAATAATTGTTCAAATAATGGTTGAAAACTATCCATTGATCAGATTCCAAATCCAGGTTCTTATAATTTTTCCAGTTTGATTTCACCAAACATCGTTCCCAGTCTGGATATTTGCGGGTGAGCGCATGCCAAACGAATACAATCATCAGGCAAATTATCATCCACAGAAATCACCAACTGAATTTCCTCATTTTGTTGATCTATTCTGACTGTTTCACCCGCCAGAATTCCAGCTTTATTGAGTAGGGCAGAAGAAGCAAATGCAGTAGGTGGAGCAGCATCATGTGTCTTTTGCAAAGATACTGCACGCCTTACGATTGGATCAGCCTGATAAATTGGTACCTCACCAATCCTTTCTATCTCACTACCTTTCTGACTGAAATCTTTGATAGAAAGTACATCCAGTGAATTATTCAAATTTTGCACAAATTCCTCTTTATCAGAAATGATTTCTGCACGAACCTGTTCTGATGAGTCGTAATCAAATCCCTCCAGTTGCAGCAAATTTCCTAGTACACGCAATACTTTCCAAGCAGGACGCGTTTCGCCAAGAGGAGATACCACACCTTGAAAACTCTGTATTCTTCCTTCGGAGTTAACAAAAGTACCAGATGTCTCCGTAAAAGGAGAGACAGGCAGAATAACATCCGCATAATCGGGAACATTACCTTTATAACTACTCAAGGAAACCACAAACTCGGCACGATTTATTACCTGCGATGCTCGGCGCGTATCATAACTATCTAACTCCGGCTCAAGATTCAATAGTATATAGGCGCTACAGACAGATTCTTCCTCTGACGCACCCAGTCCTAACATCTGCCCCGCGTTCAGACCAGATTTCCTTGATTCAGTTTTATTAGCAGATTCCGCTCCGACATCCCACGGTACAACTCCGACAGAATAGGCACCCACACTATTTGCAGCCTCTCCCAAAACACCAAATCTTGCTTCCGTCATCTCTGAAATTGCCTGTACTGCACTGAATAAATCAGCATAATGGGGATGATGTTGAGCGAGATTACCCAAAAAAACAGCAGCTGGAGAATGCTCTATAAGACTACTTGCCATTCCTCGTGCGCTTTCTGAAACATTAACCTGATTTACTGCAGATGCAATCTGCTCAGATATGGGCATATTTTTAATTTCTGCAACTGCTTTAAGAACCTGTAATACCGCATTCAACATTGCTGATGGTGCAACAATAGTTTGATAAGCGAGCTTGGTAAACAGATCATCTCCAATTGGATTAATGACACTCAGCTGCGCACCTTGTTTTACTGCTTGACGCATCCGCTGAGCAAGCAGCGGATGATCTTTGCGTAATGTACTGCCAATAACCAATATTGATTTCAGTTGTGAAACCTCAGCAATTTGCATCCCCAGCCATGGAACTCCCTGCGACATGGTATCTACACGGAAATCAGATTGGCGTACCCGATGATCAATATTATGGCTACCCAATCTCCGCATCAATTTTTGCAATAAATAGAGCTCTTCCAGCGTACTATGAGCAGACCCCAAGGCACCGACACCCTGCGCACCATACTTATTAATTACATTTTTGATACCTTCCGCAGTAAAAGCCAATGCTTCTTGCCAGCCACAAGCTTGCCATTCTCCCGATTTTTTGATCATCGGGACAGTCAAACGATCTTCAGAATTCAATCCCTCATAAGAAAAACGATCCTTATCCGAGAGCCAACATTCGTTGATCGCTTCATTTTCACGTGGCAACACCCGCATAACCCGATTATTCTTCACTTGTACAACCAGATTACTTCCCAATCCGCAATGTGGACTGATTGATTTCCTGCGTGATAACTCCCAAGTTCTTGCCGAGTAACGAAAAGGCTTACTGACCAGAGCTCCCACCGGACACAAATCAATTACATTGCCCGATAGCTCTGAATCAACAGTTTTACCAACAAACGTCAAAATCTCAGAGTGTTCTCCACGGCCGGCCATCCCAAGTTCCATGATCCCGGCTATTTCCTGCCCAAAACGAACACATCGCGTGCAATGGATACAACGAGTCATATCTGTTGATATGAGTGGACCAAGATTTTTGTTGGTTACTGCTCGCTTGGCCTCCTGATAACGCGAACCACTTGAACCATATCCAACAGCCAAATCCTGTAACTGACATTCACCTCCTTGATCACAGATGGGGCAGTCTAGCGGATGATTAATAAGCAGAAACTCCATTACCCCTTTTTGTGCCGTGACAGCTTGCTGAGAGTGCGTTGAAACTTTCATACCTTCAGCAACTGGTGTCGCACAAGCAGGCAAAGGTTTAGGTGCTTTCTCGACCTCAACCAAGCACATCCGACAATTGGCAGCTATTGACAGTTTTTTGTGATAACAAAAATGTGGGATGTATATCCCAACCTGCTTGGCAGCATCCATTACGGTACTACCTTGTACAACGGCTACTTGCTTGCCATCAATTTCAATATTAATCATCAGCAATAATTCCCAAGATTATCGGGAGTTGGATAAATACAGCACTAAAACCATGGTTCACCTAGACCATGCACTTTTTATGCTCAATATGAAAAACAAATTCATCCCAGAAGTGATGCAACATAGCTCGTACTGGCATCGCAGCAGCATCACCTAACGCGCAGATAGTTCTTCCCTGGATATTATCTGCAAGATTGTTGAGTACATCCAGATCTTCAATCCTTCCTTTACCATGCTCAATCCGATTGATGATCCTGTAAAGCCACCCTGTTCCTTCTCGGCATGGAGTACATTGGCCACAAGATTCCTCATAATAGAAATAGGAAAGGCGTTCTAGTGCACGCACCATGCAAGTCGTATCGTCCATAATAATGACCGCCCCCGAACCCAACATGGAGCCTGCTTTTGCTATTGAATCATAATCCATGTCTGTTTCCATCATGATGCTGCCAGGTAAAACTGGCATGGATGAACCACCGGGGATACATCCTTTCAATTTCCGCCCCCCGCGCATTCCGCCGGCAAGTTCCAGCAACTTTGAAAACGGAGTGCCCATAGGCACTTCATAGTTACCCGGTTTATTTACATGACCGGAAACCGAAAATATCTTGGTACCTCCATTATTCGGTTTTCCCAGCTGCAAGTAACTTTCGCCCCCGTTACGCATAATCCAAGGAACTGAAGCAAACGTTTCTGTATTGTTGATCGTAGTTGGCTTGCCGTATAAGCCAAAATTAGCCGGAAACGGAGGTTTAAAGCGTGGCTGTCCCTTTTTACCTTCTATCGATTCTAATAGCGCGGTTTCTTCTCCACATATATAGGCGCCATATCCATGATGATTGTAGAGCTGAAAAACGAACCCAGAATCCAGAATATTCTCCCCGAGAAATCCTGCCGCATTGGCTTCCTCGACAGCCTCCTCCATTCGTTCGTAAACATCCCAGATTTCACCGTGCACATAGTTATATCCGGTGCGGATACCCATCGCATAGGCAGCAATCAACATACCTTCAATAAGGACATGTGGATTGTAACGCATGATATCGCGATCCTTGAAAGTGCCCGGCTCTCCTTCATCAGAGTTACAGACAAGATATTTCTCACCTGTATACTGTTTTGGCATAAAACTCCACTTCAAGCCAGTAGGAAAACCAGCACCACCGCGCCCACGTAGTGCGGATTTCTTCACTTCCTCAATCACAACTTCCGGAGGAATTTTTTGCGAAAGAATTTTTTTTAACGCAACATATCCGTCACGTTTTAAATAACTTTTTAACCGCCAATTATTTGGATCTGCAGAATCGACACCCGCCATGATGACTTGAGTAGGTTGAGTCATCTCTTTAATTCCTCAAGCAATTTGTCTATTTGATCCTCAGTCATAAAGCTGCACATACGCTTGTTATTAACCAGAAGTACTGGCGCATCTCCACAAGCTCCCATACACTCGCCTTCCTTGAGGGTAAACAATCCATCCACAGTTGTTTCATTGAACCCTATGTCAAGTTTCTTCTTAAGATAATCTACAGTCTGATTACTACCTGATAACGCACAAGGCAAATTGGTACAAACAGTCAATTTGTATTTTCCAATCGGCTTCAGGTTATACATATTGTAAAAAGTAGCAACTTCATAGACGGCAATTGCAGGCATCTCTAAATAGTTTGCAATAAAATCCATTGTTTCAGTTGCCAACCAGCCTTTTTCATCTTGAGCAATGGCCAGCGCAGACATGACAGCCGACTGCTTTTTATCCGTGGGATATTTGGCAATTTCCCGATCAATCTTTTTTAGAGCTTCCATGCTTAACATCAGCGAACTCATCTATCTATTTCACCAAACACTATATCCTGGGTACCAATAATTGCCACAAGATCAGCAATCATATGCCCTCGAGCCATCTCATCCATTGCAGCTAAATGTGCGAACCCGGGTGCACGTATTTTTAGTCGATAAGGCATATTAGCGCCATCCGAAATAATATAAATACCGAACTCACCTTTTGGATGCTCCACAGCAGCGTAGACCTCCCCTCTCGGAACATGCATACCTTCTGTAAATAATTTGAAATGATGAATCATTTCTTCCATATTTTGTTTCATGGACAGCCGTGGAGGTGGTGCAACTTTGAAGTTACTGGTAATAACAGGACCGGGATTTTTTCTCATCCAATCAATACACTGCTTAATTATGTAATTAGATTGACGCATTTCTTCAATGCGTACCAAATAACGATCATAGCAATCACCATTGACACCAACCGGTATATCAAAATCTACCTGGTCATAAACTTCATAAGGTTGCTTTTTGCGTAAGTCCCACGCCACTCCAGATCCACGCAACATCGGCCCACTAAATCCCAAAGCTTTAGCGCGATCAGGTGAAACCACGCCAATATCAACTAAGCGTTGCTTCCAGATTCTATTGTCTGTCAGCAATGTCTCGTAATCATCCACGTAACCTGGAAATCGATGAGTAAAATCCTCAATAAAATCCAACAAAGAGCCCTGCCGATTCTCATTACGCGCTGTCGTTGTCTTCTCATCGTGTATTGCTGATGATCGATACTGCGGCATACTATCCGGCAGATCCCGATAAACTCCTCCTGGCCGATAATAGGCAGCATGTAACCGAGCGCCTGATACTGCCTCATAGCAGTCCATCAAATCTTCTCTTTCTCGAAAGGTGTATAGAAAAACAGTCATTGCCCCAACATCCAGTGCATGGGCGCCTAACCATAGCAAGTGATTGAGAATACGCGTTATTTCATCAAACATAACACGAATATATTGCGCTCTTATGGGCACATCTATCTGCAATAGCTTTTCAATCGCCATTACATACGCATGCTCATTGACCATCATGGACACATAATCCAGCCGATCCATATAGGGCACAGATTGTATATAGGTCTTATTCTCCGCGAGCTTCTCCGTCGCCCTATGAAGTAATCCGATATGCGGATCAGCACGCCGAATAACCTCACCATCCAGCTCCATCACCAAGCGCAAAACCCCATGCGCTGCGGGATGTTGCGGCCCAAAATTCATAGTGTAATTACGAATATCAGCCATTTCACAAACACCCTTCCCAAAAACTTCGTGAGGATCGCTGATTAATCATAGAGCGTGTCATGTTTCTTCCTTACCGTATTGTTCTTCGCGAATGATATATGGCGTAATTTCACGAGGCTCAATAGTAATAGGCTGATATATCACTCGTTTTTGCTCTGGATCATATTGCATTTCCATATGCCCCGACAATGGAAAATCTTTACGAAATGGATTTCCTATAAAACCATAATCTGTAAGAATTCTTCTTAAATCTGGATGATTATTAAAAACAATCCCGAACAGATCAAATGCCTCTCGTTCATACCAATTAGCTGAAGGCCATATATGTATCACTGAATCAAGCATGGGAAATTCATTATCGTCTACAAATACACGTATCCGCAGTCTGTGATTATGCTTAACGGAAAGCAAGTGATACACCACGGCAAAGCGCTTGTCACCCCGCTTATATCCAGCATGCGTATTTGTCGTATATTCGCTATAATCTACGCCACATAAATCAACTAACGTATCAAACGCCAAATCAGTATGGTTTCTTAATGTTTCAGCAATACCCAGCAAATCTCGGGAATGAATTAAAATAGTTAGCTCACCTAACGCATGACTCATATCAACCTGCTGATCACTCAGTACTTGCTGTAAATTTGTTGCAAGTTTATCTACGCGACTATCTGTCATTTTTATTCTCTAACGCGCGATTGTGTTAGTACGCCAGATTTTATTCT
The DNA here is from genome assembly GCF_003201195.1 of Nitrosomonas eutropha. Classification (GTDB taxonomy): domain Bacteria; phylum Pseudomonadota; class Gammaproteobacteria; order Burkholderiales; family Nitrosomonadaceae; genus Nitrosomonas; species Nitrosomonas eutropha. The sequence continues at coordinate 60,744 of NZ_QICQ01000005.1, forward strand.
GCAGCTGAATAATCCCATAAAGCAAAGCTTCTGCAGTAGGAGGACAACCCGGCACATAAATATCGACAGGCACTATCCGATCGCACCCTCGGACAACCGAATAGGAATAATGATAATACCCACCACCATTTGCACAGGATCCCATGGAAATTACCCAACGAGGTTCGGCCATTTGATCGTAAACCTTGCGCAAAGCTGGTGCCATTTTATTACATAGCGTACCCGCAACGATCATGACATCTGACTGACGGGGACTCGGACGAAAAACAATTCCAAACCGATCCAAGTCATAGCGAGATGCACCGGTTTGCATCATCTCAACTGCGCAACAAGCCAGCCCAAATGTCATAGGCCACATTGATCCTGTGCGTCCCCAATTAATCAAGGAATCAAGGTTTGTGGTAACAAATCCTTTGTCTAATGCACCCTCAATACCCATTATTTAATCCCATTCCAAAGCACCCTTAGCCCACTCGTAAATAAAGCCGACGACGAGCAATCCAAGAAATACTAGCATCGCAATAAAACCAAACAATCCCACTTCTTTCAGCGCTACTGCCCAAGGAAATAAGAAAGCTATTTCTAAATCAAATAAAATAAACAGGATTGCAATTAAATAGTAGCGCACATCAAATTTCATGCGCGCATCCTCAAATGCACCAAACCCACACTCATAGGTCGACAATTTTTCGGCATCCGGCTTGTTTGGCGCAAGCAACCAACCCGCCACCAAACATAATGTGCCAACTAGCAGACCCACCAAAATAAACAATAAAATAGGGAAATAATTCCCAAGCATGGTATCCAGCATCTCCAATTCCTTACTAAACCATGGAAATAAAATTGATTTTCGCTTAATTCCTATTTGTAAATATGCTCGCCTGGTGCCGACGGCGAGAATCGAACTCGCACAGCTTTCGCCACCGCCCCCTCAAGACGGCGTGTCTACCAATTCCACCACGTCGGCGAATAAACTTATTCTATTATTTCCAATGCCTCTATACTGGAAATACAAGGTTATTCCGGAATTTCACCAGCTCTTGATGTGGAGCCACTTTCGTTTTCCGCACCTGAACTTTCAACATTTCCGGTCGAATCAGCCGCCTTATCCGACTTTATCTCCAGTTTTTGCATGACACTTCCTTCGTCTTTATCACCACTTGAGTAATAAGTTAGCGTCAGGCTGGTAACAAAAAAAACTGTAGCTGCCAATGCAGTCATCCTGCTTAAAAAATTAGCAGATCCACTAGCACCAAATAAACTCCCGGAAGAACCGCCTCCAAACGCCGCCCCCATATCTGCGCCCTTCCCCTGTTGCAACAGAACCAAAACAACAACAACTACTGCTGCAATGATATGTACTGACCAAATAAGTGTTTCCACAATATACTTTATCCCCGTTCAACTTTGCGCTGCGAAACAAATCGAAATAAACTCTGCAGCAACTAACGAAGCTCCCCCAATCAACCCTCCGTCAATGTCAGGCATCGCAAATAATTCAGACGCATTATTTGCTTTCACACTTCCGCCATAAACTATCTGGATATCTGCTGCAATTTCGCTGTTATGAGCAGCTATTCGATTCCTTACAAATGCATGAACATCCTGCGCCTGCTGGGGAGTAGCAGTTTCTCCTGTACCAATTGCCCATACCGGCTCATATGCAATAACTGATTGCTTTATCGCATTAACACCTACCAGACCAATCACCGCATCAAGCTGCCTAGCTATCACTTGTTCGGTCTCATTTGCCTCACGCTGCGCCAGCGTTTCGCCGACACAGAGTATTGGTACTAGCGATTGCTCCTGGGCGGAGTGAAATTTCTCCGCAACCATCTGATTATCTTCACCGTATAGCGTCCGCCGCTCCGAGTGGCCCACAATTACATAACGACAACCAAAATCGGTCAGCATACCTGCCGATACCTCTCCGGTATAAGCACCTTGATGATGCTGGCTGATATTCTGCCCCCCCCATGCCACATGCGTACCCTTCAACACTGACTGCGCTTGCGCCAAGTAGGGATAAGGCACACATACCGCGCAGGACGCATTCTGCAATGATGGGATACCCAAAACAATTGCGGCAAGCAATTCTTGATTCTGAACCAAATTACCATACATTTTCCAGTTTCCCGCCACAAACCCCGCACGCGTCATCCCGTCCCTCAGCTTTAAATCCATAAACCCAAGGATGCTACCTGCGAAACCGGATCGCGTCAATGCCCGAGTTTCTCAACTAAATGGGGGATTATTAAGATCGGATCAGTCCTGATTTGCTGCACCTTAAGGTAAAATATATTAAACTACAAAAGTTACTTATATGTAATTTTCTCCCCCCGCTCAACTCTAAGGCCGACATGAAAAAACTTGTTCTCCTACGTCATGGAGAAAGCACCTGGAATCAGGAAAATCGCTTTACAGGATGGACCGATGTTGATTTGACACCCAAAGGGTTCAAAGAAGCTAGAAATGCCGGAAGACTACTTCGCGAAAATGGCTTTACCTTCGACATTGCGCATACATCGCTACTCAAACGAGCCATCCGCACGCTGTGGATCGCACTGGATGAAATGGATCAGATGTGGACTCCGATCGAACTTAACTGGCGGCTCAATGAACGTCATTATGGCGCATTGCAAGGCTTGAACAAAGCAGAAACAGCCAAGGAGTATGGTGATGAACAGGTACTCATATGGCGACGCAGTTATGACACTCGCCCTCCTTCCATTACAACCGATGATAAGCGCTACCCTGGTTTTGACATGCGTTATCGCGGCCTTCCCTCCGGTGATATTCCGGTTACTGAAAGTCTCAAGGATACCGTGGCAAGATTTCTTCCCTATTGGAATCAGTCAATTGCCCCACAAATTAAGGCAGAAAAAAAAGTGATTATCACCGCTCACGGGAATTCGCTACGCGCTCTGATTAAACATCTCGACAATATCTCAGATCAAGATATTTTGAACTGCAATATACCGACAGGAATTCCTCTGGTTTATGAGTTGGATAACAACCTGAAACCACTAACGAACTACTACTTGGGTAATGACAGTGTAATTGGGGAAGCAATATCAGCTGTCGCGAATCAGGATAAAGCCGGAGCTTAATGTTTGCTGGTTTCATTGCAGATTTCACATTAGCGCCACATTACTTCCCGGGGATAGGGAAGATATTATCCAGGACTGTTTGTCTTCTGCTTTTAGTAAATATATTTTCATCTCCTCTGCTGTATGCGATTCCTCAAACCAATTTGGATAATCAAAAACAGCTGCATGATCTGCGCACTCGTATCGACGTCCTGCAAAAAGACCTGACTGATAAAAAATCTTCCAAGATCAGAGCAGCTGATGCACTTCGTGATTCCGAACGATCAATAAGCGATCTGCACAACAAACTTTCCCAGCTTACGCGCCAGCAAAAAAACGCACAAGACAAGCTTGCCCGCTTACAAAAAAAATCAGCACAGCTCCGGGATAAAGCCAACGCCGGACAAACGCAGTTTGGAAAGCTAATTTATTATCAGCACCTGACAAAACATAGGGAATATTTACAATTATTATTCAAGCAACAAGATCCAGGCAAAGCTACTCGTAACTTTTACTACTATAGATACATAGCACAGGCTCGCTCCAAAAATATCGATAATTTACGTAACCAGTTGGCTGATCTGGATACACTGGCTCATGCAAGCCGCATTCAAAATCAATCTCTTGAACAAATCCGGAACGAGCAGCTCCATCAAAAGCAACAACTCGAACTGGAGAAAAATCGACGATCAGAAATCCTCGCATCACTCTCCAATGAGGTTTCTCGTCAGCAAAAAAAAATTGACGAACTGAAACAAGATGAACAGCGTCTTTCCAAGCTGATTGAGAAACTCAATAAACAGCTTGCTCGTAAAAAAAGCACTCCCACAAAATCAAACAACAAAAACAATAAATCTGCATTGCGTAATAATAAATTACCTGATGCCATTGAACAAAAGGGTTCTTTTGCTGCACTAAAAGGAAAGTTGCGACTACCCGTCCGGGGGGAGCTAACTAACCGCTTCGGCAGCCCGCGCGAAAATGGTGGTATAAAATGGCAAGGATTGTTTATTCGTTCTTCAGGAGGCAATGAAGTCAAGGCCATTGCAAGTGGGGAAGTTATATTTTCCGACTGGTTACGAGGGTTTGGAAATTTAATGATTTTGGATCATGGCAACCATTACATGAGCCTATACGGCAACAACGAAGCGATTTACAAACGGGTGGGCAATAAAGTTAAAAGTGGTGATACGATAGCAATAGTCGGCAACAGTGGTGGAAATGCTGAATCAGGCTTGTATTTCGAACTCAGATATCAAGGCAAGCCTTTTGATCCACTGGGCTGGGTAAAAATAGAATAGCTTCAAAAAGCTGATAGTAAATATTTTAATAAGTACATATAAATTCTTCCGAAAAGATAAAGGGCAGAGCAAATACACCACATGCGTAATTTTATGAATAAAATCAGTTTAGTCTTTGTCGGCATCATTGCCGGGGTCATGGTCAGTTTGAACTTCTCCGCCATTGCTGATAAGGAAATCAAGCAAGAATTGCAAACACTCCCGATTGAGGAGTTGCGCACATTTTCACAAGTCTTCGGGCGTATCAAGAGTGACTACGTTGAGCCTGTTGAAGACAAGAAACTGATCACCGAGGCGATTAATGGAATGCTGGTCGGACTGGATCCGCACTCGGCTTTCCTGGACAGTGAAGAGTACAAAGAACTGCAAATCGGGACGCAAGGGGAATTTGGCGGATTAGGCATACAGGTAACAATGGAAGATGGGCTGGTCAAAGTCATTTCCCCGATTGAAGATACACCCGCATACCGTGCGGGCATCAAAACCGGTGATCTCATCATAAAAATTGATGATACAGCTGTTAAAGGCATGACACTCAACGACGCCATTAAACGGATGCGCGGGAAACCAGATACTTCGATTGCACTCACCATTATTCGTGAAGGGGAAGCTGAACCCCTCATATTCACGCTTGTTCGAGATGTGATCAAAATTGAGAGTGTCAAATCCAAACTCATTGAACCGGGTTACGCCTATGTACGCATTACCCAGTTCCAGGAGCGTACGGGAGAAAATCTGGCTGAAGCCATTACCAAGCTTTACAGTGAAAGCAAGGTTCCCATGAAAGGCATGGTGCTGGATTTAAGAAATGACCCAGGTGGTTTACTGAATAGTGCGGTAGCAGTCTCAGCTGCTTTCCTGCCAAGTAATGCACTGGTAGTTTATACAGAGGGACGTACCAATGACGCCAAAATGCAACTTCGTGCAAACCCCGAATATTATCTCCGCAGTACTGGTCGCGATTTTCTAGCAGGTTTGCCGCAGAGTATCAAGACCATACCAATGATAACGTTGGTTAATGGTGGCTCTGCTTCCGCATCGGAAATCGTTGCAGGTGCGTTGCAGGATTATAAACGCTCCATCATCATGGGCTCCCAAACCTTTGGCAAGGGATCGGTACAAACCATCTTGCCTCTTAGCAATAACACTGCCATTAAGCTAACAACAGCGCGCTATTACACGCCTAATGGTCAGTCGATACAGGCTAAAGGTATCACGCCGGATATATTGGATGAAGATACTGATAACAACTCTCGTCTGTTAAGAGAAGTTGATCTCAACCGCCATTTAAACAATAATCAAGAAGAAAGTACCGGTAAGAAATCAACCCTCAAGAAAAAAGGTACTGAATCTTCCAAAGAATCAAAGAATAAGACAAACAAGAAACCAATAAATCATGAGCCTATGGAATTCGGATCCAGTGATGACCAGCTGTTGACCAAAGCAATTAATCACCTGAAATCCATGTCTCAAAAATCCAAACACAAAACAGCCAAGGCAACGAAAGGCTAATTCATTCCGAACAAGGTGGCGGAGCAACGTGGATGATCAACAACTGTTACGTTACAGCCGCCACATTTTGTTACCGGAAATTGATTTTTCCGGTCAAACAAAACTAATACAATCCAGTGTTTTCATTCTTGGGGCTGGTGGATTAGGCTCTCCTTCTGCTCTCTATCTTGCCGCCAGCGGGATTGGAAGACTTGTTATTTGTGACCATGATCGGGTTGATCTGACTAATCTGCAACGCCAGATCCTGCACGACACGGCTTCGGTTGGTGAGCTTAAAACTGATTCCGCTAGAAATACACTGCAGCGCATCAATCCAGAAATAGAAATTATCCCCCTGGCACGACATGCCACTGTTGATTTATTAAACAGGGAAATTAGTGGTGTCGATGTCGTAATTGATGCCAGTGATAATTTCTCGGCACGCCACATACTCAACCAAGCCTGCCTGGATCATCGTAAACCCTTGATATCAGGCGCAGCTGTCCGGTTCACCGGGCAAGTTGCCGCATTCGATCTGCGTCAGAGTGATAGCCCCTGTTACCATTGCCTATTTCCTGACTCGGGAGATAGTGATGATCCCGGATGCGCCGTAATGGGTGTATTTTCCCCACTAACAGGCATTATCGGCTGTATTCAGGCTGCCGAAGCTATCAAGGTTTTACTGGAAATCGGTGAAACACTCCATGGCCGCCTACTTCTCCTGGACGGGTTAGCCATGCGCTTGCGCTCATTCAAACTGAAAAAAGATCCACAATGTCCTGCATGTGGCTCAGCTTCAGCGAAAAAATAGCTAATATTTAATAAATAATATCAACCAGATGTTTGGAACCGTGACATGGCAAGGCGCGCATAGAGATCACTGGACTTCATCAATTCCGCATGCGTCCCCAACGCTTCCAGATGACCATGATGGATAAGAGCAATGCGATCAGCAGTAACAACTGTACTTAGACGATGTGCAATAACAAGAGTGGTCCGATCTGCACTTAATCTGGTAATCGCCTGCTGCACCCAGCTCTCACTCTGACTATCCAATGCGCTGGTTGCCTCGTCCAGTAATAAAATTGGAGCATCCACCAGAATAGCCCGCGCAATGGCCAATCGCTGTTTCTGACCACCAGACAACCCCAAGCCAGTATCGCCCAGATTGGTTTGGTAACCCTGTGGTAATGACAGAATAAAATCATGTATGAAGGCTGCCTTGGTAGCTGCTTCAATCTCGGCATTTGTAGCATTTGGATGTGCGTAACGTAAATTCTGTTCGATGCTGCCGTGAAACAATGCTGGATTCTGGGACACTAATGCAAAGCTGCGTCTGAGATCAGACAAATCCAGATCACGGATATCTATGCCTTCTAATTTGATACTACCCGACTGTATATCGTAAAAACGCAGTAGCAAGTCAAACAAAGTTGACTTACCTGCACCTGAGAGGCCAACCAGTGCCAACGTTTCACCTAACCGCACAGTCAGTGAAAAATCATTGATGACCTGTATTTCCGGCCTTGACGGATAAGCAAAACATATCTGCTGGAACACAATATTGCCTGTCACCACTGGCAACTGACAAGGATTAGCGGGTGAATAGATTTGGCAGGGCTCCTCCAGCAACTCCATGGTGCGCTCTGCGGCTCCCGCAGCACGCTGTAAATCACCCAGCACCTCCGAAACCGATCCTGCTGCCGAGCCAACGATAATACTGTAAAAAATGAATGCTGCCAGCTCCCCGCCGCTGATTTTGTCTTCAATTACATCCATACCACCGATCCAAAGCATCACACCGATTGCACCGAATACCAGAACAATCACCACTGCGATCAACCAGGCGCGCTGTAATGTCCGTTGACGAGCAATGAGAAATGCATCCTCCACATATTGATTAAAATGTATCTTATCCACTGCTTGATGGTTGTATGCCTGTACCGTCTTAATTTGCCCGAGCATTTCTCCAACATAAGCACCAACAGTCGCCACCTTGTCCTGGCTCTGGCGCGACAGTAAACGCACACGGCGACCAAATAGCAAAATAGGTATGATGACCAGCGGAATACTGAGCATAACGATTATGGTCAGTTTGACATTAGTGATAAATAGCAAGATCACACCGCCAATCAACATAATCAGGTTACGTAATGCAACGGAAATAGAAGAACCTACTACAGATTGCAACAAAGTCATATCTGCAGTCAGACGAGACTGAATTTCAAGGCTGCGATTAGTTTCAAAAAACCCCGGATGTAAATCAATCAGATGCGCGAACACTTTACGTCGTATATCTGCGATTACCCGTTCACCCAGCCAAGTCACCCAGTAGTAACGAGTAAACGTACCTATTGCAAGCAGCACTACGAGCATCAGGAAGATTAAAACATACTGAGCCAGCAATTCAGGAGATTGCGTGGCAAACCCCCGATCCACCAGTAGCCGTATGCCTTGCCCGATCGAAAGTGTAATCCCGGCAGTCAGAAATAATGCCAGCAGACTGAAACCCATCGATGATTTATAGGGCTTAAGGAAAGCAGCAGTTTTCAAAACAGCCTGCCAACGATTGCTCATCGTGAATAAATCCTGGTGGTAAATCTCAGATCGTGCAGATAAAGAAGTCAGAAATGGAAATTATGATTTTTTATGATCAAAGGTATAATTGCAGAACCCTTAATTAATTATAACAGCAAGATAAATGGAGCATCTGAAGGTAGAAAAAATCAACGTGTTGTTTGTCTGCATGGGAAATATTTGTCGATCCCCTACTGCGGATGCAGTTTTCAAGCATCATGTCAGATCTGCCGGGTTGGAACACCTCATCCATGTTGATTCTGCTGGGACACACGCTTACCACATTGGCGAACCACCGGATCGGCGTTCACAACAGGCTGCCCTAAAACGCGGCTATGGCATGCAAGGTTTGCGCGCCAGAAGAGTCACACCAGAAGATTTTTCACGCTTCCGATATATCCTGGCAATGGATCATCACAACCTGGAAGAACTGCAGCAAGATTGTCCGTCACAATATGTTGACCGGTTAGGACTGTTCTTACAATACGGCAATCAATGGAGTACTCACCAGGAAGTGCCTGACCCTTACTACGGGGGCAGTCATGGATTCGAAAGAGTGCTGGACCTGGTGGAAAATGCGAGTCAGGGGCTATTAAGGCATATTTTTGAGAAAGAACTCACCAGATAACACTTTTCCCCGGTAATTGCTATAACCTAAATTAGGATAATGCAAAAATGATTTCTCTAAAAAGGATCAAAAAACAGATTTTCGATTTTACTGTAAAAGATATTCTTAAAACACCGCCTGTAAATTGTAACCCAACCAGCAACTTAGTTATACTGAGTCAAAGTTACCACCGTGATCTCTTTATGTTTTTAATCGCAGCAAAATCGTTCGCTTATTTTGTACGGCCGAAAAGTTTTATAGTGATTGACGATGGGTTTACAAGATCAGATAAAGAAATCATATCTCATCATTTGGGTGCAGCTGAGTTCATATCGACTCATAATATTTCAACTGAGGGTTGTCCAACAGGAGGGACATGGGAAAGGTTAGTGAGCATTATAAACCGCTGCACTGATGATTATATCGTTCAACTCGATTCAGATACTGTAACCCGCGATTATCCTGATGAAGTTGCGGTTTGTGTCAGAGAAAATAGATGCTTTACGCTCTCCACTCTTCAAGGACGTACGGTGGCACCTGTACAAGAGACAGCAACTTTTGCCGACAACATTGATAGCAGCCATGTGCAAATCTTGGCGGAGCGTGCCATGAGAAAGCTCCCGAGTGCCGAGAGTTTACGCTATGTCCGGGGATGCTCTGGTTTTGCCGGATTCGGAAGAAATTCAGTAATGATTGAGGATTTGAAACAATTCTCAAAGTCGATGGAGCAACTACTTGGTGGACTGGATACATGGAAACAGTGGGGAAGTGAACAAGTTGCATCGAATTTTCTGATCGCTAACTCCGATCAAGCTCTTATGCTACCTTTCGAACACTATCCCTACTGGAAGCCTGGGATCAATATTGCTCACGCAAAACTTATCCATTTCATCGGGGATAATAGATTTTCCGGAGGCGAGTACATAAGACAAGCGAAACAAGCTATACAAAATTTAGGAAGAAAGTAAAATCAAGGCTTATGACTTACCTTTTCACACTGCCATGTCTTAGAAGTTACCCATTTTTTAGTCATTACTACCAATACCATAAGATTATAAGGCAGGTCAAAATAGCCTAGGCTTAAAAAAGCCCCCCCCACTGCATACCCAACTAGACTGACTTGCGCCATAGCTCCCAGTTGAGCAGCCCACAAAGTATGCGGTTCATTATGTGCATTTTTTCTTAACCATCCAGCATCGCGATAGGTGGTTATCCACAAAAGAAGAAAAAGAAACAGTCCTATAAAACCATGATTACCTAAAATCTCAAAATATATGCTATGCGCAGCTCGTACAATCGCTTCATATTTTCCATAAAGTAAAAAATAATCCGGATACTGATAGCTCATTCCAGCGCCAAAAAAATGATGTTTAGCTACTTCCCATGCTACTCCCCATGCATTTATCCGCCCCATAGCTGATGCATCTGTCTGATATTCTGAGATAGTATCCATCCGTCCCCACCATTCTTCCGGGAGCATTGGAATCATTACAATCGCAATGAGGAAGATAAATACCGCAACTTCTCCTTTTTTTGGGCTACGCCACCAAAACACACATCCCATGGCAACAATAGCCACTAAAGCGCCCCTAGAATACGATCCCAAAGCAGCAACAGCACACAGTAACATCACCACACTAAGCGTATGACGCCACATTTTTCGTGTAACCTGAAGTTGCAAAAAATATACCAAAGGGATAATCATGATCAAAGCTAAAGCAAACTCATTATTACCCGCAATAAAAGAATCAGGAGGACCCCATACACGGTAATTCCCTAATGTTATAAGTGTAAAGAACCCCCCCTTAGCACCTAATACTGCCAGTGATCCAATCAGAACCCAGGCAAACGCCATGATGTGCTCTTTGGTTTGGAGCACGGCCAGAGTGACAAATATCATCAGATAGATCTTTGCAGATCGATTCCAAGTCCAATACTCCTCTGAAATATCACGACTCATAAGCCAGGATATAGTCATCCACACGACAAAGAGAGCTAAAATGGTGACAGGCAAACCTATAAAAGGCGATCGTCGTTCTTTAGTAAACGCTAGGCCGAGTAACGCCACCCCTGCAGAAAATGCTGCAACAGGAGCAGAGGCAAGGAATCCCCAAGCAAAACGATGAGGATTCATGGTACTGATCCAAGTCCACAACAACACGCCAATCCATGCTCGGCGCAGTGCATACAAACCTGCAACAAGGATAATGATACCTAAGACAATATCTCGCAAAGACAAGGTGGAAATCTGCTGTTATCGGTTAGTTATAACCTTAGGGTGGGGAAGAAGAATGGTCACCAGAAAAACAAGAAAGCTAAAAATGGAAATAACTCCAAGGACACCAGACATCAAAAGTTTAGGATCTTCAAGCCATCTTGGACGATAAACTAAAGAAGCATCATCCGTATACCACATCAAAAATTTGCCAATAGATCGCGTCAAAAAATTCTTCTCCCAATTTATGGTAACTGGATAGGAATAATGTATACCATCAGCCCCTCCTCGATAGAATGCTACCTTATCCCTAGAACCACGTTTCAAAATAAGCTCATCAAGTCTTGCCTGAAGAATGCTGGAATTATCGCGCAAATCTTTAATTCCATAGTAATGCCCGTTTGATGAAGGAAAAGAAATGTTATAAACAGGATCAACGGCTATAGCACCATCAGCAGCTTGAGCTTCCACAACGGTGTGTCCAAATGGGCAACCATCACACGGGGCCAACATTACCAATGTTGCAGAAATTTTCATCTCGTCCAAGATCGCTGCTAATAATCTGGATTTATCGGAACAATCTCCTCCCTTCTGTAATATCTGGATAGGAGTCGGGCCAAGTGACGGCAAAAGAAAATAGTCATTATTTTTAGCAAAACTTCCAGTATGGTAGATAAGATCGTTCAATTGCTCGATATCATAGCCAGTGACACTATTACCATGTACGATCGTTCTAGCAAAATCTAATAATTTTTTATTGTCAGAATGCCAGTCAAAAAAAATATATGTCCCTAAAATGCTAGAAAAAAAAGCAAACAATACTGCTGTTATTTTCGCTTTATATAACATTCAAACTCCATTCAATCATTAGCTTGTGCTTTACTATTTAGAAAAAACTTAAATTCTTACTACTCATCAGCCATGGTATCAAGCACAAACACAGGTTCAAATCTAATTTTGCATCGAGCGATCCATCCTGGAGGATTACCTGCTATCCCTCGTCAAATCTATTTGCTCTAAAAAAACTTGACTGACTGCTCCCAAAATTCCTAGTTAAAATCGAACAGGATAGAATAAAATCCTCATCTAAACGGGCTATTTAACAAAAAACTGTATTAATTTTAGAACGATAATATCTGCAGAAAGATGCCAGTCTTTATTAAAATGATTCTAGTGTAAGTTGTATAAGATAGGGTATATATCAATATCTTTAAATTTATTGAAATGGCACGATTGCCATACCTTGGCTGCAACCATCTTTACAGCAAGAGCTCTCTACAATTAGAAAACAATTGATGGGTATATTTTCTATTTTTACTTGTTCACTTTTTACTACTTCCCAATGACAATTTTTGCAGGGATTCTCGCCCGTCATAAAGACAAAACCATACCTAATTCGCTAATAAGTGAGCTTCGAACGGTAATATCACGTCATCCTGATGATAAAAATGCTGTAATAGAATTTACTGATAACGGGATTTATCTCGCAAAAGTTGATATCGATGTATTGAAACAGCCAGGAAGTTTTTCTAACAAGGAGCTGACTGCGTTTGCGGCGGGTGACCCCTTATATCAAACTAACCCTAGTATGATGCCAGGGCCACGTGCGGAAAGTCTGCAAAATCTGGCATTTGATCTGGCAGCCGGAAAACTGGATGCTCTTTATGCTTGTCGCGGAACCTACTGCGCGGTCATCTACGAACATGCAAACAGTAGACTTCACTTAGTAACAGACAAGCTTGGTGTCCGGCCTGTTTACTATTGGGTATTGCCCGATTTCATCATTTTCTCGACTGCATTACGAATTCTGGAAGCTTTATCCTTCCAGAAAAAATCGTTGAATCTTCAGGGAGTGGCAGAAATTGCGTGTTTTGGCTATCCGCTATCCGATCGTTCCCCTTATGAAAATATATTTACGCTCTATGCTGGCGAAACAATCAGTTTCTCAAATGAAACAATCAACCGGCAAAAGTACTGGGAATGGGATAAGTTACCCATCGAGAAAACTAGTGATAGTGACATAGGTACTTCTGCTAAACACCTTCATACAATATTCATTGATTCGGTCAAAATACGGCTGCAGGAACAAAAAACTGTCGCAGCATTTTTAAGTGGTGGTCTCGATTCTCGCGCCATCGTTGGCGCACTGAAAAGTCTTGATGTAGAGATAGTCACCTCCAATTTTGCCCCACTTGGTAGTCAGGATCAGGTATTTGGGCAACTTGCCGCTGAAATGTTGGGAACTCATCACACCCATCTGCAGATAGGCAAACAAGATGAGCGAGATTCATACCACAAGTTATCCGTAAACAAATGGATAAATTCAACGACTTACACGGACAAGAAGCTACCTAAGCCCCGTGTTATCTGGTCTGGTGATGGAGGTAGCGTAGGCCTTGGGCATGTATATCTAAATCTAGATATTATCCAAGCCTCACGAAAGAAGGATATGGGAAGGGCAAAGAAAGAATTTTTTACCTATAATAATTGCGGGATAAGCACTAAGCTTTTGAAACCGAAGATAGCCTCAACCCTAATTAATTTCCTCAATGATGGAATCCAATCTGAGCTGGACTCAATCCATTCAGGTGATCCTGGACGGATTTTTTACTTATTTCTGATGCTCAATGATCAGCGTCGACATATGTTTAATCATTTTGAGAACATAGATTTGGGACGGGTGGAATTTGAGCTCCCATTTTTTGATTCCAACTTTATTGCAGAAATCATCAAACTCCCGATAGATCCCTTTCTACGCCATGTTTTCTATATGGAATGGTTGAGCTATTTTCCTAAAGCAGCGCTGGAAGTACCATGGCAAGCATATCCAGGTCACATGCCTTGCCCACTGCCCCAACCAGAGGACCTTACATATCAATGGAATTCAAGTACTGAAGCAACCAGACAGAACAAACTGCATGCATTGAAATATGCAAAAGAGCTTAGTCGAGATTCGGTGTTCTCACACCAGTATTTGAACCTTTTTTACCTACGCCTATGGACAATTCTGATGCGGTTCAGACAAAGTGATCGCTCATATCTGCTCCAAACCCCAAGAATTTTATATCGATACTGGTCTAAAGTTGCACCAAATAATAAGAATCAAATTTAATAGCGCCAAACAAGAAAAGAGAGATTCTTGTACTCGTCACCACCGCACTTCATCTCTTTTACCAATAGGTACCGAACTTAAAAATCTTGATGAATGTTTATCCGCAGATTTTAAATTGAATTTAACTTCATCGGATCAATGGGAAATAGCCATCATATGACGACAGTGCGCGAGCAGGTATTGACAGGGCTCAAATGGACGGCGGGTGGAAAGCTAGGAGCACAGGTCATTACATGGGCAATCACGCTTGTTGTGATGCGCTTACTGACACCAGAAGACTACGGCCTGCTGGCCATGGCATCGGTATTTGTTGCTTTCATGTTGATGTTGTCCGAGGCTGGACTCGGCCCTGCACTGATTCAGAAACAGGATCTTGACGAAACTGCTTTACGCAGTGTATTTGCCATCGTCATCATCGCAAATATTAGTCTGCTGCTATTGCTTAATCTGTTGAGCCCTTTCATCGCAGCTTTTTTTGATGAAGAAAGATTAATACTGATTTTGCATGTTTTGTCACTTCAATTTTTATTGACTATCTTCGGTACACTTCCCAGCGTTCAGCTGTATCGCCAGCTGAAATTTAGAAGTTTGTCACTGATTAGCTTTTTAACGACAATCGTTGGGAGCATACTGACACTGATATTGGCATTCGCACAATTTGGTGTATGGGCGCTCGTTCTGGGAAATCTGTTCGCCGGCATACTCAGCGTAATCGCAATGAACGTAGTAGCTCCATTGCATTTTTTCCCAAAATTTTCTGTAGCCGGTATGCGTAATCTTCTGTCTTTTGGTGGAAATGTCACTTTATCGCGTTTACTTTGGTTTTTTTATACCCAGGCAGACATTGCCATTATCGGTAAATTGTTGGGCAAGGAAACGCTCGGGGTTTATTCTATTGCGATGCAGCTTGCTTCATTACCCGTACAGCGAATTTCCGCAATCATTAATCAGGTTGCATTTCCTGTCTTTTCCAGAATTCAGGATAATCGTGAACAATTTAGTAGTTTTATACTTAAAGCAGCCCGAATGCTTAGCCTGGTAGCTTTCCCCATACTATGGGGAATTTCCAGTATTGCTGATGAAATAGTCCAGCTGTTTCTTGGAGAAAAATGGCATAACGCAATATTGCCGCTGCAACTGCTAGCACTAATGATGCCTTTACGTATGATCGCAAATTTCCTGCCTTCTGCTGTTGATGCGCTGGGCAGGCCTGATGTCACCATGAGAAATGTACTCCTGGCCTCAATCGTTATGCCGATTGCTTTTCTGATTGGCTGCAACTGGGGGCTGGAGGGCGTTGCACTAAGCTGGGTTATTGCTTATCCATTAGTATTTTTTATCAATATCCAGCGTATGCTCCGGGTAATAGAGCTACGATTGTCTGATTTTTTTTATGCCATGATGCCAGCCATGGGCACCACCATTGGAATGTATCTGGCAGTGCGGGCAACAGCTACACTGCTCGCAAACAATATTGATCAATGGACAAAGCTATTGATCCTGATTACTACAGGCGTACTGATCTATACCAGTCTGACACTACTTTTCAATAAGCGCGGCTACCGTGAGGTTGTTGATCTGATTCGCAGATGACACTTCTCATCCAAACCTGATAACACAATAGCAATTCTCGATGACGTGGGCGCAATGAACAAATATCACATTCCTATATGGAATTAAAAGCAGATAGCGTTTTACCCAGTATTACTACTGCATCTTCCACAATTTGTTGTAACCGTTGCTGCTCTTCCTGGGAAAAATTTGTTAGCACTCTCCTTTTGGCGCTTCCGGTTTTTCCTGGCACTCCCACACCCAGTCTTAGCCTTTTAACTTGATCTGTGCCTAACGCTACAAGGCACGATCTGACACCCCAATGCCCGGCATCACCGCCATCTGATTTAATATAAATCTTCCCGAATTCAATATCTGTATCATCATGAACGATAATACACTGCTCAGGCAAACAGCCTGTTTTAGCTAGGTAACGTTGTAGCTTAGGGCCAGTTTCATTCATGTAAGCAGTAGCCTTGAACAGACTAACTGGCTTACTTTCAAGTTGAATCGAACAGATCTGACCTTCATCTGTTTCTTGCCATATGGCCCCATGATTTTCTGCAAGGCTATCCAGTACAAAATACCCTATATTATGTGGCGTATTCTTGTATTCAGCACCCGGATTACCCAGACCCACAATTATAGGGATCGCCACCCCTTCCTCTTTAGAAACAACTGCTATTGATTGAATTTTAGACTCTGTTCGAATATCTGAACCCAAGTCTGCAACAGAATCAGCACGATAAAGATAAACACAGCAATCACAAAAATGCTCAAGTCCACAACGTTCTTGCCAGCACTGAATTGGCTTATAGCGATCCAGTATCAGACGCTGCAAGTGATCAGATTTATTCGATCCTTTCAGCAAAACCAGATCACCCGGCCGTAGCGTCTTCTGCAAGAATGACGAAGCTTCCTTTAATGTCAAAAACCCCTGCAGGGCCGAATCATTCTCATCCTTCCTGGCGCGTAAAGCACGATGGGCATTATCCCCAACAAAAATGACCATATCAGCATGTTGCAGTACCTGTCTGGCAAATTGTTTGTATTTATCAGAACGATCACCCGAAAAATCCGAAATTGACCCGACGACTGCGATCTTCCTGACAGCAGTTGCTTCACTCAAAAAATCCAGCACCATTGGCAATGACCAGGCAGGCGCTTTCATATCATCGCGAATAAACGTCACGCCATCACCCATAACAACCGGCTGCATGCGACCCTCCACAGGAACAGCCAGAGCCAGCCGTGGAATCGCTTGGTCAAGCCTAATTCCCGCTGCTAGGGCCACACCCAACGCACATAATACTGATGTGGCAAGATAGGTACCATGCAACCCGGTTATTACTTCATGAGTAATACCTTCATATTTGATGGTAAGTGTAAGTGGTTGTGGATAGCTGGAAGTAGCGTTAAGCAAACGAAGGGTTGCCCCCTTACTTTTTCCCACCCAGATAACCTTAGCTTTGCAGCGTTCTCCTATTACTTTTACGCGCGGATCATCCATATTGAGAACTGCAGTGCCATTCTCTGACAGAGCCTCAATCAATTTTGCTTTTTCCCGGGCGATTCCATCAACACTCTCACCCTTGAAGGCTCTAAAGTGATCTTTTTCTATATTGGTTAAAACAGCGATTTCCGGTTTAACCAGCCACAAGGGAAGATCCAGTGCACCTGGCCTATTTCCTGACATCTCGATAATACTAAAACGATGTTTTGACTCAACTTCCAATACAAAATCTGCTGTTGCCTTAACCACATTAAGGGATTTGTAACTCTGTGCAACCGGATAAAAACCGGAAAGAATCAGGTAACAAAGATCCTTGGTGGTCGTTTTACCTGCGCTACCTGTGATCCCAATAAATGAAGTATGCCTCAGCCTTAACAAATGCAGCCATGCATTAAAATAGGCGCTCGCGACTCGATATTTCCACTTTACATCCCCGTACCGTTCCTTCAAGCTCATTCTGAGTAGCACCTTTATATCGATTCATTACTAAAATCAGGAATAACTTTCTAATTCAGAATAAATCTATGCGGCTGGTAATTCCGATAATGACTCCGGCTGCAGTTGCGGTATTGTTTTGATCACCATGTCTACCGCCTGATCCAGAATTT
Organism: Nitrosomonas eutropha; assembly: GCF_003201195.1. Taxonomy (GTDB): domain Bacteria; phylum Pseudomonadota; class Gammaproteobacteria; order Burkholderiales; family Nitrosomonadaceae; genus Nitrosomonas; species Nitrosomonas eutropha. Next base: position 78,808 of record NZ_QICQ01000005.1, read on the forward strand.
GTGGCAGCTGTTCCAGTTCTTTCTTGTTGAATTTAGCAAGCACCTGTTCTTTCGCTTTTGCAGTATTACCCGGAGAACGGACTCCACACCTTAATCGTGGAAGTGTATATATCCTTAACGATTTTAAGCAGGAACGCAGCCCGAGATGCCCGCCATCTCCTCCATCTGGTTTGAATTTTATCGTCCCAAATTCAATATCCATATCGTCATAAATAAGCAAACAATGTTCAGGTAAGCGCCCGGTTCTTGCGAGGTAATGTTTCAGCCTTAGCCCAGTTTTATTCATATAGGCATCTGATTTAAACAGAACAACTGAAACACCATTCAATATAATCCAAGCTGTCTGCCCTTCCTCTTCATTCTGCCAGATCCCGCCATAATCCACTGCAAGTTTGTCAAGTACACTATAACCAATATTATGCAAAGTGTTCTCAAACTCCTTGCCAGGATTACCCAGCCCAACAATGACTGGCGCCATCCGCCCAGTCTCTTTCACCGGTATGGAGACGGGTATTTCTACTTTATCAACCAGATTACCGGTTTGTTCATTTGTTGAATCACCTCGATATAGCTGAGAGCAATGATTACAAAAATGCTCAAGTCCACAACGTTCTTGCCAGCACTGAATTGGCTTGTAACGATCTAGTATAAGACGCTGCAAGTGATCGGATTTATTCGATCCTTTCAGCAAAACCAGATCACCCGGCCGTAGCGTCTTCTGCAAGAACGACGAAGCTTCCTTTAATGTCAAAAACCCCTGCAGGGTGGAATCATTTTCGTCCTTCCTGGCGCGTAAAGCACGATGGGCATTATCCCCAACAAAAATGACCATATCTGCATATTCTCTCAATTCTCTAGCGCATCTTTTATAGATCATCGTGCTATCACCAGAAAAATCGGATATGGAGCCTACTACTGCAATTTTTCTCAATGCATCAGCCTCTTTCAGGAATTTAAAAGGGGCCAGGAGCGACCAATAAGGTGCTTTCATATCATCGCGAATAAATGTTACGTCATCTTCACCTGTAACAATCTGCATACGTCCTGCTGTCGGAACAGCTTCTACCAGCTTATTAATTGCTTCTTCAATTGATAAACCTGCAGCAATTGCTACCCCAAGTGCTGAAAGTATGGATAATGCAAGCTGTGTCCCATATAAGTGGGTTGGGACCTCATACAACTTACCCTGATATGTGACTGTCAATTTAAGGGGCTCGGGCCAGCGTGATGTCACTTTACACAACCTGATGGTTGATTCTGGATTTTTCCCCACCCAGATAACCCTGGCTTTGCAGCGTTCTCCTATTGCTTTTACGCGCGGATCATCCATATTGAGAATCGCAGTGCCATTCTTTGATAAAGCTTCAATCAATTTTGCTTTTTCAACAGCAATACCATCCACCCCTTGCCCCTTAAAAGCTCTGTAATGATCTTTTTCTATGTTAGTCAGTACACCAATTTTTGGTCTAAACAACCTTAAAGGAAGATCAAGAGCGCCAGGTTTGAAAGCACCTAACTCCATAATACAGAACTTATGTTTTTTCTCTGTTGCTAGCATCGTTTCTGCTACGATGATGGGTGTGTTCAATGATTGGGGGGTAGTCATGACAGAGTATGAACCGGAAAGAATCAGATTGCATAGCTCTTTGGTAGTTGTTTTACCCGCACTGCCCGTTATACCAATAAACTGTGTCTGAGTAAGACTTAACCGGTGTAGCTTTGCCTGTGTAAACGCCAGCAACAAACGTTTACGCCAGGAAAACATGGCATAAAACTCTTTCACCCTTGCTCTCAGTCGGTGAAGCATTTTGATTACCTTATTTATTTAATAGACATGTATATTTCTAGCGTGCAACAGCATTAGGATTTATTGGTCATGGCAAATTTCATCAGAAAGTTGATACAAACACTTACAGCTATCAGACTCGAAACCAAACGCTACGAACATTCAACCATACATGTAATTATTAATTGGCTGACTGCATTTCGCAAAGATTTATTTTCAGCTCGAGAAATTCGATTATACGGACTTGCCAATCCTGAAGATGGCGAAAACCGCATCCAGCAGTATGTCTCCAAGGAAATGGCAGACCATTTTTACCGTAAATATAACCTCAAATCTGCAGTACCAAATATTGAGGACAAATTTGTTTTTATCACCTTATGCATACAACATCATCTGCCTATTCCCGCAACTTATGGCATCTTCAAACAAGGCATCGTAAAAAAACTGGATGGGCAATTTTTTCAAGGATTAAGCAACTTTCGGGATTTTATTCGAGAATTAAAGCCTGGAGCCTATCTACTTAAACCCAATAATGGAATGCTTGGGCTAGGCTTGTTCAGGCTGGAGATAAAAGATCAAAGCGATCTAAAATTTCAAGACGAACCTATTACTGCAGATGATCTCTATAAAAAATTATGTTCTATCGAAACCGTACTTCCTGCATCGAGTAAGGGAGATTCCGTTGATAGGGATTTCGAGGGATTACTATTTCAACAACGTCTAGCCAACCATCCAGAAATTACAAAACTAACCAGTTTTAGAATGCTGCAAACCATTAGAGTTTGCACGTACGTAACTGATGATCATCAGGTTGAGATTCTTTTCGCATTTATGAAACTAGCAGGGAAGGAAGGTTTAGCTGACGCCTTTAATCTTGGTAGAACCGGTAATATGCTGGCAAAAATTGATCCAGCCACAGGCAGGTTTTGCAAGGTTTACGCAATGGATCAGCAGCAAGGCTATCTTGTAGAAATCACTCGCCATGCTGTCACACAAGCAAATTTGCTAAGCTTTACTGCTCCTCATTGGCAAGCATGTTTGGCGCTAGCTGAGAAACTAGCTATAGCATTTTTACCATTACGGGCAGTTGGATGGGATATTGCTATTACGAATGAAGGTCCCGTTGCTCTTGAAGGTAATAACAACTGGGTACCTGTTGTACCCTTTGATATCAGTGCTAATAAACTTAAACAGTACAAACTGAAATCTTGACTGAAGCAAACTGGGTTTATCTTGCTAAAGGTTCATGCAACTTCGTAAGTAGCTGGCAGATACTTCGCATACTCCCTTCTTGAGGCTTCAACGGATCCCAAAAAATATTTCCTTCAATTAAATAAGGGCCATCGTCGGTTACCGCAACATCCCAACCTATGGTCCTTAATGGAGCAAACACTTTTTGAGCATCCAGCACAAGCGCGACACATTGTTCCCAGAAAGGGATTTTAAATTTAACCTTTTGTCCGTTAACATCCTCAACATGATCATGCCACACCAAGCCTCTTTTTGCATGGCTATATCTGACAGTCTTCTCGATGATTCCGTGCTGATCGATTAGACACAGACGCCCTTCATTGATTCCCCACGCAAAATTATCAATCAAACTTCCTTGTTTAGGAAACTTGATTTTTCGAATCATCAGCTGAGGTTGATTGTTTTCATCCAGATAAGTAATTAAACGCAAGCTTTGTAAAACAGTATTACCTGTGAGCCCTGCAAGTGCCTGATGACTGTACAATCTTTTTTGTAAGATATATTGGTCAGGATTTTTGCCAATGGCCTTTTTAAAGGTATCAGACAGAGGCAAATTAGGATTACTCGCAAGACAATGTTTCCCATCCACAAAATCCAGAGCAAACACACCTTCACCATGACAGCTACAAGCAGGCTTTACAATAATGTCAAATGGATAAAAAGACAATCCATTCAACAAATCACTTTCAGTTCCAATTTTTTGCCCATTCTCCCAATATGATTGACCATTCGGATCAAAAACCGCGACCAATTCAGGGACAGATAAATTATTCTTGGTGCAGTAGTGATGGAATGCAATTTTATCTTCTGTCAAATACCGATGAGAAGCTGGATTGATTTTTTCTTGAAAACGCAGAAAACATTCTTTACTAATCATCCCGTTACGCTCTTCATCGCTCCAGGCTGGGTTAAGTAAATCCTCCATAAATATCTCCACTGGCGAATACTGCCCTGATGTCGCCAGCTGGAAAAAACGAATATAGCTCACCATTTTAGGATAGTGATTAATACTGGCTACCTCATTGATCTGCCTGATAGCAGAATACAGCTTTTGTAATCGCATGATGATTCTCAGTGTCAACGTATTTTTGAATACAGATGTGGTAGCGGGTCAGTTATCGCTTGGATAAATCCAAGCACGCTACCAGCTGAGATATTTTTCCAGCCTGTGCGTGGCGATAATAACTGCTTCCACAAAGAACCAGCCAAACAGTAACGCCCTTCTCCTGCTTTCGCGGAAAGCTCTGGGATAGTTCCTGTTTTTGTATAGTGAATACCCATTTCAATAAAATTCAATCCCTGCCACATTGAAGCAGAAATGGTGTACCAGGCTCGAGGATTACATTCAATTACATATAATTTTCCGTCACGCGTATCAATACGCATATCAAAATGTGCCAATCCCTCGTAGTGGAAAGTTTTAACCAGCCGTGTAGCAATTGCATACATTTCTGGGTGTTGAGTAAATTCAAGTACTCCACCATCTAACCATGACTGAACAGTGTTGCACAATATTCGGTCATTCGCAGCCAAAATACTGATATCAATATCACGCCCTGGTATATATGTTTGTGCGATTAAAGGTAATCGTGCGTAACCTGTATCTCGCTCAATATACATACGTAAAGCTTGAAGATTATCCAGACGTACTACCCCATGACTAGATTCAGCTTCTAATGGCTTGATAATGAGTGGAAAACCTACTGGATCAAGAATACTCGTATCAAGTTGATCGATAGACTCCAATAGCACTGTCGGAGGAATGGGCAATCCATATTTTGTACAAGTTTGAGCAAAAGACCATTTGTTGTGCAAGGTATCCAGCGTTACCTGATCACCACAAGGAAAACATGGTAAATCTGGATAGACCTTCTTTGTTGCTGCTAAGAACGCTGCACTTGCCATGTCAGACGGGAGTATCACATCAAAATTTTCAGCTTCAACCCTCTCTCTTAGTAATTGCTGAGTTGTTGTAGATGGCACACCATCTTGCCAAAATTGAACCTCACTATGTCCATTCGCATAGCGAGAATATTTAAGCATTCGTGCGCCACGCGGCCCTGTTGTCTGAACAAAAGCATTCATGCCTTTCAAGCAATATAATACTTTCAACCCCAGTGGACCTGATTCACAGAGCAATAATACTTTCATAATATTTAAAACCGGTTTAATCAATAAAAATGATGTTAGCCTGGGTAAAATTCTCTGATTTTAATCTAGGCTCTGGACCGGAATAATTTCTTTATGGTCGCTTTTACACCCAATCCTTCCAGTACCCAGACAACGCCACGCGATAATTCATCGCTGCCAGCATGTAATGCCACCTTAATCAGGTTACGCCAAGTACGTCGAAAATAGTAAATATCCGCACAATGTTGTGCATTAGTTGCAAAAAATGCCTTATGTGCGCCCTCGCCCTCCGTGAAATCAAATATTTTCACGTGATTCGCTGCAAATAGACATTGCAAAGCATAGTACTGAAGTAAAGTTCCGGGCGACCAGCGTTGATATTCCGGGTCGTGGCCCACGTATTCGTAGAGCGCAATCTCGTCGTGTACTGGACAATAAATATAGGCAACCGGTTTTTTCTGAAAAAAAAGAATATAGCCGCGTACGTTATCTGCCGCGGCAAGCTCCAGCATGCTTTCCTGAAATTGCTGATCGGAAGGCAAACCACAATCAAGCAATCGTTCCTGGTAAGTTTTCAGTGAAACTTCCATTGCCAGCTTATGAAATTCGTGCACCTCTTCCGGTTTGCGATATTCTTTCCAGTCGATCTCCCCTCCTGAGAATTCAGAAAATTTTTTTATTTTCCGTAAGAGCGTATTTCTGGATTTGGCAGAAAATTTCTTCAGATAATTTTCAAAGCCACCATTGAGCACAACCCAGTATCGCTGATAGCTTGAAGGAATATACCGAATCGCTTGCGGCAATATGTTTAGCCTGGGTAAAGGTGATTCTATTGGGTGAGAGCGTATCATCACCACATCAATAGAGTTCCCAAAAAACTCTGGGAGCTCTGCTAGCACAACCGGATGAGTCGGCAGCTCAGTAAAGTGCCTTTTCAGTACACAGGCACTCAGTGGCCAGGTAAGAAGTCTGATTTCCCCCAATCGCACGGTAAAATTTATTGATTGTCTGGACCATTTCTCCATCAAAAAAACCTTGAATAGATCTGCTCGGTATAACGTCTGATCGTATGATGCGGACGGGAACGCAACATCTTTGGTAACTTTATTTCAGGAATTGTCGCTGGATCAAGCTCGGAAAATAGAGCAGTTCTGAACTTATCAGTATGGTTAGATAAAAATTCACATAAATGATTAAAGCGCTTGATATTCAATCTGTCTGACAAACTCAATCTGCCAGCACCTCTGCCTTTGATCAACTCAAAACTATGCAAGACAATCACAAATGAAAACCAGCCTTGCCGCCAGGCATCTAATAGGGCTGTTTCCATTTCCTTTGCAGAACATGCTGCCAGTTGAGCATGCCGTTGATGTCCAGGATAATCCTGAAAAAAGGTGATTGGCAGTTCCCATATGCCCTCAAGCCTGAGTGGCTGCAACAGCTGCCCATCCAGATCAATCTTGCAGTCTTCACCCAAATAGCAGGGGTTATAGCTGGAATCAAATAACAGCCCATTTTGCGCTGCAGCGCGTAACGTATCCCGATTAGCACCATAACTTCCGGCTCGGAAAGCATGCAGCTTCTTTACACCTGCTGCCTGGAGACTGCGCATTCCCTTTGCAATTAAAGCCACCTGCTCGTCCAAAGTGAATTGATGCATGTATTGCTTAAAACAGGCAGGAAGAGTCGGATCATGAATTTCACTGAGCCATTCGGTATGCAGGTGTAGCTGGACTTCCTGATGATTACGCTGAATCAAATCAACCACATCAGCAAGATGATTACTGCCAGCCCGATCAGCAAACAGTGGCTCCAGAAAATAAGTAGCTTTTAAGCCGTACCGGTTAAGCTGCTCAATTTGAAAAGGCAGCCCGAATTCACCTTCGGACGTTTTACCATAAAAGCATGCTGCAATTTCTTCATCAAACGTTGTTTTATCCGGTGATAAAGCCGTCACCGGCCAACCCTCGGAATAAGGCCATAACTCGGTATCAACTGTGAGGTAGACGTTCAGCATTGAGCTATTCTGCATCCCGGCCGGGAAATCTGTATTGCATTGAATTGATATCAGGCAACCTTTTGGCCTTGTTCGGTATATGACACATTTCCCACATTGAGGGTATTGCGCAAGAAAGCCTCAAACATCAGCAATGTCCAGATAGGAGCACTATAATCCCGTCTGCCGGATTGATGCTGATCCAACATCTTTTTGATGAAGACCATATCAAAAATCCCTGTGCTCGCCAGCGTATTACCAAGCAGTGCAGCACGCACACGTTCACGCAATGGGCCGCGAAACCAGCTGGCCAACGGCACGGCAAATCCCATCTTGTTCCGATAAAGCACTTCATGCGGCAAATACGGTTCCAGCGACTTTTTCAGAATGTACTTTCCTTCCTGTTGGCGTAATTTCATAGAGGCAGGCAATCCTGAAACCCATTCGACCAGTTCATGATCCAGCAGCGGGACGCGCACCTCCAGTGAATGCGCCATACTGGCACGATCCACTTTAGTCAGGATATCGCCTACAAGATAGGTTTTCATATCCAGATACTGAATCAGCGACAAGGGATCTTGCGTCGGGCTTTTGTCCGCATAACTACGCAGTACCTCAACTGCCTGATAACCCCGCAGACTATGGTGAAAATCCCGAGTAAACAATTGCCTACGCAGTTTATTATCCAGAATGGATACGCTGTGAAAATAGCCTTCCACAGAATCGCGCGCAAGCGATTCAAACGTGGTTTTGGCACGCAAAAACTTCGGTGCCCAGTCCGCTTTGGGATAAATATTACCCAACAGACCAAACAAGGGTTTTCGCAATCCTAATGGTAATTTAGAACGCAACCGCTCTTCTATCATGTGCCAGCGATAGCGGCGATAACCGGCAAAATTCTCATCACCTCCATCGCCTGAAAGGGCTACCGTCACCTGTTTTCTAGCCAGCTCACACACACGATAAGTCGGGATGGCGGAACTATCGGCAAACGGTTCATCGTACAGCGTAGCCAACCGGTCAATGAGATCAAAATCATCCTGTTTGACCTGCTCGGTAAAATGGTGGGTCTGGTAGCGATCCGCAACCAGCCGAGCATAATCTGATTCATCAAAAGCAGGATCAGCAAAAGAAATCGAACAGGTATTAACAGGCTCCTTCATCAGGCCGCCCATCATCGCCACGACAGCACTGGAATCCACTCCGCCGGAAAGAAATGCGCCCAGCGGCACTTCGCTCATCAGGTGACTATCTACTGCATTTCGTAACCGGACAATCAGCTCTTCTGCCGCTTCTTGCTCACTCAATGCGCCATGTGATGCAAACGGTATATCCCAGTATTCACGAGGCAAGGCTGACTGCTGCCCTTGACGCAATAATAATGAATATCCGGGACTCAGCTTAAACGTGTTTTTAAAAATGGTTTTCGGCTCGGGGATATAACCGTAGGCAAAATAATCTTCTATCGCCTGATGATCCAATGTTTTGTCACAATCCGGGTGAACCAGCAATGCTTTGAGCTCCGAGGCAAACAGAAACAATCCGTTATCCAGCAAGGTATAGTAAAACGGTTTGATGCCCAGCCGATCACGTGCCATAAATAGCGTTTGCTGATTACGATCCCATACGCCAAAGGCAAACATCCCGCTAAAGCGTTCAACACAGCGTTCACCCCACTCCTCCCAGGCGTGCACGATTACCTCGGTATCGCAATGCGTACGAAATTGATGTCCCAAAGCTGTCAACTCACTGACCAGCTTCTGAAAATTATAGATTTCGCCATTGAATATGACGACCACACTGCCATCTTCATTGAATAAGGGTTGTTGGCCACTGGATATATCCATGATCGACAATCGACGATGTCCTAATCCAACACCAGGCTCAACATGCATTTCCCCCTCATCCGGCCCACGGTGTGTCAGTGTCTGATTCATACAATGAAGCAGATTACGATCAATCCCACTCCCGCCGCGCGTATCAAATACCCCCGTTATGCCGCACATATTCCTATCCAGTCAGTTGATCTTTTTGATCTTTCCAATCTTTAATCGTGAGCAGCATTATGACCCAATACCTGGTCATACACTGCAAGATAGCCATTCGTCATGGCATGCATACTGAATTGCTGCTCAATAATCTCACGTGCACGTCGCCCGTGCCTGTGCGCCATCGCATCATCCTGATAATATTTATCAATTACTTGAGCCAGAGCGGCAGGATCCCCTGAGGAGACCAGGCAACCAGTTTCTCCCTCCAAAACCAGTTCGGCATTACCACCTACCCGGGTCGCTACGACTGGCAAGCCGCTTGCCATGGCTTCCAATATGGTATTGGAAACACCTTCTGCCAGCGAAGGGAGCACAAACAGATCCATCGCCTGCATCAATTGAGGGATATCCGAACGCTCGCCCGGAAGCCAGGCAAGCTGTTCAACTCCGGCTGAGCGCAGTATGGCTTCACATTGTGGTTTCGCAATGCCATCTCCTATGATCACAAGGCGCAACGGCCTGCCTGTTACAGGTATTTTTTCACGCAATAATAAGAAAGCCTTCACTAGAGACGGGAAATCCTTAACTTCCACCATCCTGCCAACACTACCCACAACAAACGGTCCTCCATCAAAAAAACCGGAAGGAAACGCTTCAATTGGTAGGGTGGTGCTATCGGGATGGAAACGTAAATGTTCCACGCCGTTATAAATCTGGTGTACTCGTGCTGGCGACACATTTACCGTATCAATTAGCCAACGCTCCAAATCCTTGCTGACAGCAATAAAATAATGAACAAACGGGCGGATTATCTTGCGTAACAGATTGTATTTCCGATTCTTGCCATCAAGATCAAAGATATCGCGCCCATGTTCTCCGTGTATTCGCGCCTTCACACCTGCTACGGCTGCCACCACCTGAGCCTCCATCGCTGCAAGATTGCGCGTATGTACAATATCCGGATTGAGTCGCCTAAATATCCGGTAAAGTTCTCCATAGATACTAAAATCATTACCCTCGCGCTTGTTCAGCGCAATGATCTCGACATCATTCCGATTAAGCCGCTTGTGAAATTCTGAAAATCCTTTGAGGCAAATAATGGCATGGCGGTAACGGTTCTCAGGAATATGGTTGATCAGATTCACTAAACCATTTTCCAGTCCGCCCACTCCAAAATGAAAAATTACATGGGCAATCAATGGGGGGCGAAATATCTTCCTGGGCTGCACTTCGCTTAGTCGCGGTACGTGCTGTGCACAGCCAGGAGCCTCTCATTAATCACTGGCTTCATATCACCGATAAACTCTCGCAACACTGATGCTGCCTCTTCCGGATCATGCTCGTAAGCAGCAGCAACAATGATTTCTGCCCCGTCATCCCCCTTCCCCAGAATCCAGTTCATCGCTTGTATCGCCTTGCCCAGATAAGGACTGGCTGTTTCCTGGTCGATCAGCCAGTACCATCTCCATACCAGTAACCGGCTTGTCGCCGCATGCAGCAAATCCTGATTGACAGACAGTTCAGTAGCACCTAACGGTAATTTTCTCTCATTCTCGCCTACATTGCGCCACCCACTACTCAGATCAGTAACCAGGGTATTACTAGAGCTAATCAACTTACTCTCCTGCTGCTGGTTGCGATAATAAGTCACATAGAGACTGACACGCTGATTTTCATGGTGGAAATGACCGATGAATTGCTCCGGGGAACCGATATACCTCGGCGTCCAGTTGGGGGATCGAGTGGAATCAGATTCCCATTTACCAGAAGGATCTACAATGTTGATTTCAGGCATCTGCTGCGGATTAGATTCATCATTCAAATAATTCATATACATTGGCCAGATCGAGGCAATCGCCACAACCAGCCCAACCATACCCAGCGTTGCTTTAACAGAAACGGAAGGAAATCTCAGGTCAGCTGAGGAAGAATTGTCGACTGACATGCTTTCATCAAGGTGATCCTCCCGCCAGAGCGAACCAATCCAGAACAGCAGCAACATGACCAGACCAAAGAAAATCCAGCCATATATCAGATGGTCAACGCCGACTGCCAGCCGCATATCACTCAGATGACCCGTCATGACAATCAGGTAGGCTCGCAGCCCATTGGCAATAATCGGCACCACGATAGAAAAAGCGATGAATATCAGCCGTCTGCTGAGGCTATGGTAAGTCAGGTACGCATAGAGCGTTCCCAGTGTTACCGAAGCGATCAAATAACGCACACCGCTGCAAGCCTCCACCACTGACCAGTTGCCACTGGGAATACTGAAAAAACTCCCTTCACGATACACCGGAATACCGGTTGCCTGTAGTGCACTGACAGTGAAATCGGCAGTAAAATCAATCAGTGGCGGGATGAATACTTCGCCAAAGGGGACAGCAAACAGAAGATAGGCAAGCGGAAAAATAATCGTATTAAAGGCATGAAAACCGAGCATGGCCCATACGATCATCGGTATCATCGCTACCAAAGCATATTGTTCCGCCACCATAACACCGGCTGCTGAGGCGAGCAACCAGCCTATCCCCAGTCCGGCCAATACCAGCAGTGGCATATAATCAGGATGGTACTTAACTGTAGCCAGTACTGCACGCCTTTTCCAGATCATATAGATACTGAAGGGGGCAATCAGAAAACCATGCGCATAAGTTTCAGATCTGTTCCAGATCGCCACGATTGATTCGATAGTCTCGTGGTAAATACCAAGCACCAAAGCAATCACCAGCAGTGTAATCAATACTGCCTCTCTTCGCCCGTTTATGGTATTGCTGCTTAGCGCGGCATTTCGTAACTGCACCTGTGTACCCATAGTAGAACTGTCAGTTAAAATGATTTACTGTTATCGTTTAATTGATGGATGTGAACGGCATACTCTCTTTAAACCTTAGCCGGGATAGAGGGCTGCAAGAGCGCATCAATCCGTGACAAATTAGCTGACCATGTGTAGTCTTGCAAAACCCGGTTCCGGGCAGCCCGCCCCATAGTTGTTTGATCGTTAGAATCAAGAAGAAAAAGAATCTGGTCAGCAAAATCCCTGGCATCTCCTGCCACCATCAGTTCTTTCCCCGGTGTGGCGTGAATTCCCTCCATCGCCTGCATAGAAACAACCACCGGCTTTTGCATGGCCATTGCTTCCAGTACCTTGTTCTGGATACCGCGCGCAATCCGCAAAGGGGCAATTGCTACTGCGGCATGCATAAGATACGGGCGGATATCCTCAACTGCTCCAGTCACACGGATACCAAGCAGATCTGCCAGCAGCTGTACTTGTCTGGCTGGTTTGGCACCCACAATATAGAAATCAACATCCGGTAATTTTGTGTGGATAGCAGGAAATACTGAATTTGCGAACCAGCTTACCGCATCGACATTAGCCCAGTAATCCATGGCACCGGTAAAAACCAATATTCTCTTCCCAGCCGGATAAGGATTGGGATAATCGCGCGCGGGAGAGAAAAAGTCAGTATCAACACCATTATTAAAAAATGTTGTTTTATTCGCTGAATCAGGCGCAAGCTGTCTGAATAATTCAGCTTCTTTCTTTGAAACGAAGGTTGCGCTGCTGAACTCTCCTGCCACCTTCTTTTCGTAATCGAGCAAACGTTTTGATTCTCGGTGATAAATCCAGTTGAAGGGCCAGGGTTTTGATAGCGCATACTGCCGCCATTTATCCGAATCCACATCAACAAAGTCGATAATGCGACGGCGATCAGATAAATGTTCAACGTACTGCGCCATCGCAGAAGAGAAAATCACAATATTCTGTATGGACTCAGTATGTGATACAGCTTTAACCCACTGCATCAGTTTCGCATTACGATAATAAGCCAGCGTCAGTGGATCATTTCCAGATAATGCAAGCAGACTTTTTATTTTGGCTGGTAGTGGATCCAACCTGACAACACATACATCCTGACAATAATTTCGAACTTCCCTCTCGTATTGCCAATCCTCTTCATTATCGATAAATGTTCCCAGATATACACGATAGTGTTTACTCAGGTGCTGCAGGAGGTGGAAGGAACGTATTTTGTCGCCCTTGTTGGGTGGATAAGGGATTCTGTGCGTCAGATAAAGCAGTCCTTGCATCCTTCTTATCCAAGATTCTTAACAATATGAGGGCCAATCAAGTTGGCAAACGTCAAAGGTAACTTCTGCCAGGCTTTGATAAAGAGCCGATATTTCGGGTTGAGTGGGTTATGTTCAGGTACAGCCTTCGCCCGAAGAAGCTGATACTCATAAAATAACGGCTGCGGTTCCAATCCCCAGTTTTTTTTGAAACTATACGATCCGGTACCCTGCTTACTACGTCCAAAATCAAAAATCTTGTAACCTCGCTCACAGGCACGCCGCATCAACTCCCAATACATAAAATCATTCCCAGCCAAATCACGTGCTGCATCCGCCCCTCCCCCATAATACGGCAGTACCTCATCCCGGAAATAAAAACTCATGACCGCGCTAACCGTTTGATCATCTTTGGTAATGACGAGCAACTCACAGTCTTCTGCAAAAACAGTTTTTAATAATCGGAAATATTTTCGGGAAAAAACCGGGGTACCCAAGCGATGCACACTGGCCGAATAAGCATGAAAGAAACGTTCGATATCCTGATCCACATGACTCTGCAGCGCATATTTGATCCCTTTGCGCACCATTGCGCGCTGCTTGCGCGGGATAGCGAGCATGTTTTGCTCCACATCCGGATCTATCGTTTTGCGGAACGTAACATACAGCTCCTTGGTTGGCCAATCCTGATGAAAAGGAGTTACATGGCGATATTCCAGATAATCGACTTGCAGATGCGCTGCCAGCATTTGCGCCGCCTGATCCAGCTTGGCTCGTACGCCGTCTGACATAGCTGCAATACCACCATATACACAAAACGGCAAGGCACTCAGGCTGTGTCCAAATAGTAAGCTGTTGATTTCTGCTAGAGGAAGTATGCCTTGAATACATCCATCCTCTTCTATGTATAAGAACCAGGTTTTATGTCCAAAGGCCTGTTCTATGACAGGCTTCCACCCAGAACGATGGAAAAAGGTTGCATCAGGACAGACTCTAACAAACTCGTCCCATGCCTGGAACTTATCTGGCGATAAGATAGAAATATCTGGTAATTTACCAAGGAACAGATCATTGGTATTTTGCACAGTTGTACTGTCGAGATTCACATTGTCCGTTGTAAAAAAATTTGATCCATACGCCCCCATTCGAAATGCTGGGTCAAGGCATTCAATCGTTTTTCCATACGACCTAAATTAAGATAATGACGAAAATGTGTTTTAAAATTGATCCCCGTCTGCCGGGGTTGATCAGGATCAATTTCCCAGGGATGAAAATAAAAGATAGCCGGCTGGAGATCAATCATGTTCACTCTTTGCAGAAACCAGCGTGAGATTGCATAGGGGAAAAGGCGAAAATAGCCGCCCCCTCCCGCTGGGAAATTACGTCCAAACAGTCGTACAGTGGTAACCGGCAATTCAAGCAACCCTGGGGCATTCTCGGGATTAAAAGCAAAACGAGGTGCATCTGGCATCCCGTAATGGTCGTGTTTTACTGGATAAACGCTCGAACTGTATCGATATCCAGCCTCCTCAAGACATTCCAGCGCCCAGAGATTATCTCCGCGGATAGAAAAACTCGGAGCACGATAACCCCATACAGATTGGTTACCAATATCCTCCAGTAACGCTTTGCTGCGGGTAATATCATCATAAAACTGCTTGCGACTCAGCTCAGTAACACGATGATGGGCATATCCATGACTAGCTAGCTCATGACCATTCTCAACGATCCGCTTGACCATGGATGGGTAACGTTCCGCTATCCAGCCCAGTGTAAAAAAGGTCGCCTTGATTTTATGCTCGTCCAGCACCATAAGAATCCGATCAATGTTGCGTTCAACTCTGCACGGCAAATTATCCCAGGATGAGCGGGGGATATACTGGGCGAAAGCCGATACCTGGAAATAATCCTCCACATCAATAGTCAACGCATTACGAATCATAGGATTTATTCAGGAGAAACGGTTAGATCAAATTCTTTCTGTATATCAAGCATAACCTCGTTTGCCTCGGCTTTACTCAGAGCCTGCAACTCTTCCAGACATCCCATAATCAACAATCTGTCACAAAACATATTGATTTTACGTGGAATTCCAGTAGAAAAATTATGTATTATCTCGAAAATTTCATCTTGAAACACGGGATTTCCATTCCAGCCTGCTTTTTGCAATCGATGCTCGATATAGGCTCTGGTTTCAGCCTGATCCAGTGGACCCAAGTGATAAGTGGCAATCACGCGCTGACGAAGCTGCTGCATCTGATTGCCAAGCAATGTTCTTCTGAATTCTGGCTGGCCAAGTAAAAAAGTCTGCAACAAAGGCCTGTTATCTGATTGAAAATTAGACAACATCCGTAATTCTTCCAGTGTCTGTGGTTGAAGGTTTTGTGCTTCATCAACTACCAACAATACTCTTGTCCCCTCCCGTTCACACTTGCGCATGAATCGTTCAAGATCAAGTAACAATGCTGCCTTGGATAAACCTTCGTAAGGCAGGCTAAAAGCAGCAGCTACCATTCTCAAAGCATCATCTGGATCCAGTCGAGTACTAACCAGCTGTGCAGCGACAACCCGTTCTCGCTTCAACTTTTGAAAGAGGCAGCGCATCAGCGTGGTTTTACCAGCGCCCACTTCTCCTGTAATAATGATGAAACCATCTTCCTGCGACAGACCATATTCAAGATACGCTGCCGCGCGCTTGTGCCCCCGGCTGGGGAAAAAAAAGCTTGGATCAGGTTTTAACTGAAATGGCTTCTCGGTAAAACCATAATAAGTAAGATACATAAGCTTCTTATTTCTAAAAATTTATATTTACTGTCGCCGTTACTACATTAGCATTGTAGTTACCGTTGCTGCGATCAGATTCACGACGCAGGTGAGAATACCTGATTGATCCAGTGGTATTAGAAGCAAACTGCTTATTCAAGCTGGCTGATATAATTATATTGTCATCTTCCTGATTAGTTACACTATAACGACTTTTGATATAGCCGAAATTGATGTTGGCATTACTTCTGGGAGACAGCCGGTGATTCCATAATACATTCCCGCCAGTTTGAGTAGTATTTCTAGTCAACATGGCATTAGTAGCACCAATTAGATCAGCATCTTCTTCATCCGGACTAAATGATTTTCTGGAGTAATTAAAGGCCCGGAATACCAGCGAATTCTTCTTGCCGTTCAAAGCCAACGAGGCCTGTAAACGCCTAAGTAAAAATAAACGGTTAGTCAGAAAATTATTTGGGTCAGAAAATGAAGATGAAAGCCCCTGATTCAATAATGCTTCGCTGTTCTGAGTACCTGACAAGAGTTGGCTCAACATGTCAGCACTTAAAATCGAACCACCAGATAAAGATTGTTGACCAAAAGTAGTAATATCCTCAATATAGCTTAAGTTCCACACTGTACTGCGAGTGCGGTGATCAACAGAAGCTGCATAAGTATCTCCAAAAAATCTTTTCCCGCCTGATGCACTGATATCGGTCCTTTCAGTCGGCGCCCAAGAGAAACCTACAGTCCAAAAGGGGCTGGAAGGTTTTCCCCTTATCGAAACAAAGCTGTTGTGCTCATAGCCTGCTGTACCAATCAGATTAAAATGCGGCGTCACAATGTATTTAAGCGAGCCTGATGCTCGATCCATCTCTATCGTTCTTAAAGCTCCTAGCCTGGGTCCGGAATACTTTCTGCTAATCTCTGTATGGCTAAAATTCATTCCCCAGCCAAGTATTCTGAAAGCTGAACCACTATTTAGTGAAAAGATTGCTGAATCAGAAGTGCTATCAGAAAAGCTGCGTGTATTGGAGCTCACCTCACCATGGATATATCGAATTTCTCCTGCAGCAAGATTCTTGAAACGCTGACGCACATAGGGACTGATACTCCAAATACGTACATCCCTTCGATTACCCGTCAAGCTAGCGTTATCCAGTGCCTGCGATCCCAATAGGGAAACATTTTGCTGAGTAACTACAGCACGGGCATCCACAAAAAAATGATTTTTGACTATTTCTGCAGTACCATTAGTATTTAACTGATGTCGTATGAGGTATCGTTCATTCTTTGCATAGATGAGATTATTCATCGTATAGCCAAGATTTGCCTTAAAATGACGTCCCTCACCCGTAATATTTATTCCAGGATTAATCTGCGTAATAAATTCCCCCCCCCCTGGCTGCCAACTCCTCCTCCCCCAAACCCGATTCCACCGCCCAACCTCACATTATCAGTATAGGTTTCACTAACCATTAATCGTGGCTGGATATTCCATTCCGCTGCATTGACCTGAAAAACCGAGCTGCCCAATCCTACAATACAGCCACCCCACAAGCACGCTATCCAGCGCGAGAAGCTGCTGTCAGCATAACCAAGTGATTTCATCAATAATAGCCGTAGCCGTAATATCCGCCGCCGCTATGTGCTCTGGCTTTGTTGTAAATCAGATTGATCACATCGCACGCTTCAATTTGCTGTAAAGCTTCTTTCACAGTCTGCTGAGTTGTCCTTTCTGCTTCAACCACTAGCACGATCTGCCCCATTTGGCCCGCAAGCACGCGTGCTTCACTGGTCAACAACAAAGGTGGAGAGTCAAATATGACTACCCTGTCATGATAGCGCTGGGCAAGCTCAGCTAAAATAGAATGCATGCTCTGACTAGCCAATAATTCGGTAGCATGCGTATGGCGTCTCCCTGCCGGAATCAACGTGAGTTTCTTCACATTGGTTTTCATCATTACATCGGGTATCTTCCACTGAGGGTCACGGAGGAGATCCAACAAACCTGGCTCTTCCGGGCTGAAACCAAGACTTGCAGGGATTGAAGGCCGAGCAACATCTGCATCAACCAATAGCACCCTGTGATCCATTTCCATCGCGATACTCATTGCCAAATTGATTGAACAGAAACTTTTCCCCTCACCGGATAAAGAACTGGTAACCATAATCAGATTGCCATTTTTAATACCACTATCTGGATTAAATGCATTGGCAATCAAGGGGCGTTTTATCAATCGAAACTGCTCGGCTATCTCGGATCTGGAGTGATCCAAAGTGACAATGCCTTTACGGTGGAGGCTTTCCAGATCAATTTCAATTTTTTTAATTGTTTTCTTGTTAGCGCTCGCTCTATTAGCCAGATCAACCACAGGGCTATTATTAACACTCACCTCTTTTCCAATTTTCTGATCTGACATATTGTCAGAGAGAAATAATGGATCCAGGCCAGTTTTCACAGTCTGCGGTATCTTGCCCGGAATAGAATTGCTTATTTCATTTTTTGAAAGCTTATCAGCAGCTCTTTCAATAAGACTCATATCCACTCCATTATCCTTCGAACCGTACCTTGGCAAATCCACATATTTTCTTGAATAATATCGGTAACGATTTATATGCAAACAATCTAAGTAGTCTGCATAACATGCGGTTTTACGTAGTAAACTAACAGCACTACATAGCACGCAACTAGTATTATCAAAGAAATGCCAAATATATAAATTTGTCTTTTATCTTTCACCTTTTCTTTTTCTGTCCATACCATCGGCACTACCCCCAGAATTGGCAAACCTGTCAGCTCTCGCAAGGTGGTTTGGCTATGGAAAGTAGGTCGAATCTGGCTGATAACGAATGCAAGGCCAACCCCCCCAGCCAAAGCTCCAATCAGGACCAGCGTAAGAAATTTTTTCCGATCTGGTCCAGATGGCAGCTCTGGAACTGTAGGGGGATCAACAATCCTGAAAGACATCAATCCAGAAGTAGAAGTCAGTTCACCGGAGATTTCAGCAGACGCCCTGCGTTCCAGCAATTTCTCGTAATTAGCCTTGTTCACGTTATAATCCCGATTGAGTTGTTGCATTTCCACTTCTACAGCAGGAACAGTATTACTCATTGATTTCAATCGTTCGTAACGTGCTTCGTATTCACCCACTCGCGCCTTCATGGAGGCCACCAGCGCTTCAGATTCTGTCAATGCAATATTCAACTGTTGCATCATTGGGTCATAATTTTTACCAACTGGGCCCATCAGCTTGGCCTCTTCCACTTTGCGCTCTTCAAGTTGAGCAATCAACCGCTTAGTAGCAACTACATCCGGATGCTGATCAGTAAAATTCAGCATCAGGTTATCCAAATTAGTATTCAGGGATTGAATTCGTGCATCAATTTCCGGATTGACAATGCTTTGTGGTGATGCTTCACCTACCTCCAGTAACAGCATCGGCTCATCCCCCGTTATCTGTTTCTTGACCGCATCACGAGCTTGCTCAGCTTCAAGCAAGGAAAGCCTGGCTTTTTCCAGCTCTTCAGCCGCCGCAACCAGCTGGCTATAGTAATCTCCACCCTGCCCGGGTAAAAAACCAAGATTCTTTTGCTTGAAAGCAGTCAGGGCTGCCTCAGCAGCAACCAATTTTTCTTCATAAGCAGCAATTTGCTGATCAATAAAACGTAACGCAGAAGCAGAATCCTGCTTTTTTCCTTCCAGCCCGCCTTCAACAAAAATAGTCAACAGAGCTTGAACAATATCTTTGGCCAGCTTGGGATCCTTGTCGTCATACGAAATCATGAAAATATTATCGCTACCTGTCGTTTTAAGCTTGATATCATTCATTAATGAGGTCACCAGCTTTTCTTTGGCACTATCATCTGCGACCTTAATATCCAGATCTACCATACGAACAATTCTCTCGACATTTGGCCGACTAATAAGCGTCCGGCTCATTATGGTGATTTGCTGATCTGGATTGGGTGATACAGTCATCCCTGCCATTAATGGTCGCAAAATACTCTGAGTATCAACGTAAATTCGCGCAGATGCCTGATAATTATCCGGCATCTTATAAACGAAAAACCAACCCGCAACCGCAATAATCCATGCAGATCCAACTGAAACCCATCTGTATTTCCAAATCCCTTTGATGTAAACCAGTATCTGAGCAATCAAATCACTCATATCGGATCACCTCGCCATTTATCACGATTGCACGCAAATTAATCAAAAGTAACTTTCAGGAATAACCAGCACATCTCCCTGATAAACCGGTACGTTGGCAGAAATATCACCATCCCGGATCAAATCATCCAGCCTGACGCGAAATTGCTGCTGTTTACCATCAACGCTCCGAATGATCCTTGCCCTGTTTCCTGCAGCAAAATCAGTCAAACCTCCCACAGCAATCATGACATCCATCAGCGACATATCCTCCCGGTACGGCAGCGCCTGTGGCTGTGAAGCCTCACCGATTACCCTGATCTGCTCACCGAATGGCCCGACAAAATCAGTTATGACAACTGTCACTACTGGCTGCTGCAAATATTTTGCAAGCGTCTCTTCGATATCACGCGCCAATTCAGTTGAGGTCTTTCCACTTGCCGGCAAATCCTCTACCAGAGGCGTTGTAATTTTTCCATCTGGACGAACCGGAACACTCATGGATATTTCTGGATTGCGCCAAACAATAATGTTTAATGTGTCACCCGGCCCAATCAGATAATCATGCGGGACCTGCTCCCCTTGTGTACCAAGTAACGGATAAGTCGTACAACTACTGAGCAAAAACAGATAAAAAATAACCGACAGATTAGTTATCCAGGTTTTAATAGAAATATTCACACGAAACCCTCAATAAAAAGACTAGAGCGCCCTCACCCAAACTTTTTCACTATAACAATGGTGACAACATACATTATGTATCTATAATCAGAACGTCACATTAACGTTTATTTATCAAATGGATAAATATTCACCCAGACTGTAAAAGTAATTTTATCTTTTTACAGGAGTACTGAATGTGTCTACCATTTAAAAACCAAGCATAGTTAACATCATTCATTTTTATCAGAAAAAAGCGTCAGCATTCTAATGCACACAAATGAGGCCCGCAGGCAAACCACAGGAACTAGATTATATCGATTGGCCAATTATTATCTTTAACTTAATAAATTTCAGGAATTATTAAATTTAATCTTTATTAACAAGCATATAATTACCAGGCGCCACAATACTCAAACCAATCGAAACAGGGAAGATAAGTGTATTTTATACGTTTTTCCAGAGCATCTCCTAGAATTTCCCTTCGCCAGCATAATATTGGTAAGATTTTGGATTAAAAGATGAAAACTCAACTTTGAGCACGTCTCCTCCTGCCTCCTCCGCCATTTTCCGAAATTCAGTAACCTGTATTTCTGCAGGAACAATAAAAACCTGAGAAACTCCTGATTTATAGTGCACTGTAATTTTCATACTCTTCCCTGATAGCCTGTATTTGCCCAGACAAACAACTCACCCCAATATTTGCCTTTTACACATTTGCCTTTTACACATTTGCCTCTTAATATAGCTCTATGTAAATCATTACCCTGCAATGCCGACATTAAACGAACGGCCTTCCTTTCTTTTCATGTATAACCCTCTGCGGAATCTTCCCAGATTCTAGAATGTCCAGATCAATTCAAATTCAGGATTAGAAAAGCATTTATGGCTCAATACGTTTTAGTTATGAATCGCGTTGGTAAAATTGTTCCTCCCAAACGCGTTATTCTTAAAGATATTTCACTCAGTTTTTTCCCAGGCGCAAAAATTGGTCTGCTTGGCCTGAATGGCTCTGGCAAATCCACGCTATTAAAGATCATGGCCGGAATAGATAAAGACTTTGAAGGGGAATGCACCCCTATGCCAGATCTCAAAATCGGGTACCTACCACAAGAACCACAACTCGATCCCGATCTCACCGTTCGCGAAGCAATCCAGGAAGGATTAGGAGAAGTACTCAATGCACAACAACAACTGGAAGCCATTTATGCAGCCTATGCCGAACCGGACGCTGACTTCGATACACTGGCAGCCGAGCAATCGCGGCTAGAAGCAATATTAACTGCACAAAATGGAGACAATCTGACTCAACAGATGGAAATAGCTGCTGATGCACTACGCCTTCCGGAGTGGGATGTTTTGATCCAGAATCTCTCAGGAGGGGAAAAACGCCGTATTGCCCTGTGCAGATTACTTCTATCCAAGCCGGATATGCTACTTCTAGATGAGCCTACCAACCATCTGGACGCAGAATCTGTAGAATGGCTCGAACAATTCCTTGCACGTTTCTCAGGCACGGTAGTAGCCGTCACTCATGATCGATATTTTCTGGACAACGTAGCGGAATGGATACTGGAACTTGATCGTGGTCATGGCATCCCCTGGAAAGGAAACTACTCGAGCTGGCTGGAGCAAAAAGAAGCACGCCTGAAACAAGAAGATAGCGCAGAATCTGCTCGCCAGAAATCACTCAAGCAAGAATTGGAATGGGTACGGCAAAATCCTAAAGGCAGGCAGGCAAAATCTAAAGCTCGCCTAGCCCGATTTGAAGAACTCAGCTCGCAGGAATATCAGAAGCGCAACGAAACACAGGAAATTTTTATTCCTGTCGCAGATAGGCTGGGAAATGAAGTTATCGAATTTAACAATGTTTCCAAAGGATTTGGCGATCGCCTGCTGATTGACAACCTGAATTTCCGGATACCACCCGGCGCGATTGTCGGAATTATCGGTCCCAATGGTGCCGGAAAATCCACTCTGTTTCGCATGATTACTGAACAGGAACAACCGGATACAGGCGAGATTAAGATAGGTGAAACCGTAAAAATTGCCTATGTAGATCAATCACGTGATGCATTACCTAGTGATCAGACTGTATTCCAGGTCATCTCAGATGGAAATGATCTGCTTATCGTTGGCAAACACGAGATCCCGTCACGCGCCTATCTTGGCCGCTTTAACTTCAAGGGTCCTGATCAGCAAAAAATTGCAGGAACACTTTCCGGCGGAGAACGAGGCCGGTTACATCTGGCCAAAACACTGATATCCGGAGGAAATGTGTTATTGTTGGATGAGCCATCCAACGACCTTGACGTTGAAACCTTGAGAGCACTGGAAAATGCACTGCTGGAATTTGCCGGATGTGTGTTGGTAATCTCGCACGACCGATGGTTCCTGGATCGTATCGCAACACATATGCTGGCTTTTGAAGGCAATTCGCAAGTCATATTTTTCACGGGCAACTATCAGGAATACGAGGCTGATAAACGGCGACGTCTTGGTGAAGAAGGAGCAAAACCCAAACGTATCCGTTTCAAGCCTATCGAACGCTAATCGACCACTCGTTCCAACCACACCACACAAAAATTTAACTTTTTCTTTTGTGTAGTTACTGTATACTTGCCACCCTGCCTCAAGGTAGGGTTTATCTAGTTTCATCGTTCCTGACCTCTCCAGATTCCTCTGTTTCTTCTTGAAATTGTGCAGTATCCCTGGTTAGCAGCGATGTGTTTATGTATGCGCCAGTGGTACCAGCAATTATTTGTTGCGGTACGTTCCTGTTTGCGCATTGAATTTCTTTATCATCAGGAAAACCGACATGTCATTTGAAAATTTGAATCTACATCCCGCAATTGTAAAAGCCGTACTGGCAGCGGGTTATACCTCTCCCACCCCTATCCAGCAACAAGCTATTCCCGAATTAATTGCTGGCCACGATGTAATGGCAAGCGCACAGACTGGAACCGGAAAAACAGCTGCTTTCATGCTGCCGGCACTGCATCGTCTTGCCACTCCAGCAAAAATTCAGGGCCGCGGTCCACGCATACTGGTTCTGACTCCCACGCGCGAACTGGCCCTGCAAGTTTCCGAAGCTGCCAGCAAATACGGAAAATTCCTGCCGCGCGTCAATGTTGTCAGTATTCTGGGTGGGATGCCCTATCCATTGCAAAATAAACTTCTATCACAAGTTGTTGACGTACTGGTTGCCACACCAGGGCGCTTGATTGATCACATTGAGCGGGGGCGGATCGATTTCTCACGGCTGGAAATGCTGGTGCTGGACGAGGCTGACCGCATGCTGGACATGGGATTTATTCATGATGTCGAGCGTATTGCCTCCTCAACACCGACAAACAGGCAGACCTTGCTATTTTCGGCAACACTGGATACTGCAATCGAAAAAATTGCTACACGTTTACTGAAAATGCCTAAACGTATCCAGATCGCATCTCAGCACGCAAAACTTGATCATATTGAACAGCGTATGCATTACGTGGATGATCTCACTCATAAAAACCGGTTACTTGATCATTTGCTGTGTGATACAACCATCAAACAGGCAATCGTATTTACTGCAACGAAACGTGATGCTGATTCTCTGGCAGACAATCTTTCTGCTCAAGGACACAAAGCTGCCGCCATGCACGGAGATATGACCCAGCGTGAACGCACGCGTACTTTAACCGGATTGCGTCAGGGGCGGCTCAAAATACTGGTTGCTACTGATGTCGCCGCGCGCGGAATTGATATTGCTGATATTACTCACGTCATTAATTTTGACCTGCCTAAGTTTGCAGAAGACTACGTGCATCGTATTGGACGAACTGGCCGGGCAGGAGCTTCCGGCATTGCCGTCTCGTTTGCATCTGGTAAAGATGGCATTCACCTCAAAAGAATAGAGCGGTTTACCGGCAATCACTTTGAATTCCAAGTTGTACCTGGTATGGAACCTCGCACAAAACCGAGGTTCAGCCGTAATGACGATAAGTCCGGAAAGAGACCCTCTTCTGCCGCACACAAAACCAGACGTTCATGGCCAAATGACGCCAGCACACGCACAACTGCCCAAGGCTTCAGAGGAGACAAAAAAAGCGAGTTTAGCCAACCTTTTGCTCGTGATACTCGCAGACGTCCACTCAGAGACAGTAAATCTAATAACTCAGGCAGTTTTGCCCGAGCAAAATAATATTGATGTATTCCAGGTATTGATTTTTTACGGTCAGTACCTGGCCAATCCAGTGCGCCATAAAACCTTCATCATTTCTCCTATTCAGAGAAAGAACTGCTGCACAAATTATAGTACCCGGATATTCCACAGTATTTTCAATCCGAACGACCACCTGATTTCCCCCTCCAAGCAAGAATTTCGATGTGGATTATTGGTTCAGGTCCTGGATGACTAGGATGACTATATAGATAAAACTCGTTATCCACTGTTCATGGCGTGAGCTGTCATCGCGTATAACCTAACGCCGGTGTAAGCAGTGTGCGGATCGCAGGTTTGTACATCCGCTGGAGGTGGTACGGCGCAGCGCCGGAACAAAATTGACACCCTGGTTATGGCGGCACAGATCATCACTCGTGATCTAGCACGCCGGGCAAGGACCTTTGCCGGTACCACTACAATCGGGACACTTTTCCTTCCCGGAATTTAAGCAGCGCGGACAGGTAGCTCCACCGGGATTTGGATCTCCGCCTCGGCCATGACAGAAATCGCAGGCAATCGATTTGCTCCCTGCGCATCGATTGCACTTGAATTGTCCGGTTCCCTTGCAATAATTACAGTTTGGATCAGCCATGTTTTCTCTCTAGTTTGTCTACTATTTTGTAGTTGTGCTATGGATTGCCGCATAACGCCGCAAATCACCGGCAGGCAAAAGTGGCGCGGGTTTTGCGACAGCAAAAGACGTGACGCTTTTGCCTGCCGGTGATTTGCCTTGTTAGGGCTAAATCTCTCACCATGTAAAGCCGCACCCACGGGTCAAGTGAACTGACCTGGTCAAGTAAAACCGGACACTCTAGTTAAGCAACATTTTTCACTATTTCCATTTCCATCTCATATTGATTCGGGTTTTTGTAACCCGGGTATGAATGCAGTCGCTGGCTGTTATAGAACATGGAAATATACTGCAGTACATCTTGTTGTGCTTTATGGCGGGTTGGATAATGTTGCCAGTGG